>NZ_QLJH01000006.1 GCF_003951315.1 Sphingomonas sp. S-NIH.Pt15_0812 | reverse complement strand
TCGTTGTCATGCGGACTCGTCATATTGGTATAAGAGTCCGCCCCTTGGCAACGCGGGGGCTTGTCGGACCGGGCGCGGCGGGCCGTTGCGCGGCGAGCGGGCTTGATGCGAGCAGCAGGACCAGGGCGGCGGTTTTCATGGCATTCCCTTTTCGTGTTCCGGTGCAGGGCGTAAGGCCCCCGCGCCCGGTCCGACAAGCCCCCGCGTTGCCAAGGGGCGGGCGGGTCGCTATCTCTGGCGTCACATTCCGCACAATCCAACACGGAGCCGCGCGCCCATCATGGCCGTTCAGTATACCTACGTCATGAAGGGTCTGACCAAGACCTTTCCCGGCGCCAACAAGCCCGTTCTCAATAACATCCACCTCCAGTTCATTCCTGGCGCGAAGATCGCGATCATCGGCCCGAACGGCGCGGGCAAGTCGACCCTGATGAAGGTCATGGCCGGCATGGACACCGACTTCGTCGGCGAGGCCTGGCCCGCCGAGGGGATTCGGGTCGGCTATCTGGCGCAGGAGCCGCAGCTCGATCCGACCAAGGACGTGATGGGCAACGTCAAGGACGGCGTGCGTCCGGTCGCGGACCTGGTCGACCGATTCAACGCCATCTCCGCCGAGATGGGCGATCCGCAGGACGACACCGATTTCGACGCGCTGATGGAGGAGATGGGCGATCTCCAGGCCAAGATCGACGCGGTCGACGGCTGGTCGCTCGACAGCCAGCTCGAACAGGCGATGGAGGCGCTGCGCTGCCCCCCCGGCGATGCCGACGTCACCCGCCTGTCGGGCGGCGAGAAGCGCCGCGTCGCGCTCTGCAAGCTGCTGCTGGAGAAGCCGGACATCCTGCTGCTCGACGAGCCGACCAACCATCTCGACGCCGAAAGCGTGTCGTGGCTGGAAAATTACCTGAAGGAATATGCGGGTAACGTCATCCTCGTCACCCACGATCGCTACTTCCTCGACAATGTCGTGAACTGGGTGCTCGAGCTCGATCGCGGCCGCTACTACACCTATGAATCCAACTATTCCGGCTATCTGGAAAAGAAGGCCAAGCGGCTGGAGCAGGAGGAGCGCGACGAGGCCGGCAAGCAGAAGGCGATCGCCGACGAGCTCGCCTGGATGCGCCAGACCCCCAAGGCCCGCCAGACCAAGTCGAAGGCGCGTATCCGCGCCTTCGAGGAGCTGATGGAGAAGCAGGAGAGCCGCGTCGCCGGCAAGGCGCAGATCCTGATCCAGATCCCCGAGCGGCTGGGCGGCAAGGTGATCGAGGCCAAGGGGCTGACCAAGTCCTATGGCGACAAGCTGCTGTTCGAAGGCCTGGACTTCATGCTGCCGCCGGGCGGCATCGTCGGCGTGATCGGGCCGAACGGCGCGGGCAAGTCGACGCTGTTCAAGCTGATCACCGGGCAGGAACAGCCGGACGAGGGCACGATCGATATCGGCTCGACCGTCAAGCTCGGCTATGTCGACCAGAGCCGCGATCATCTCGATCCCAACAAGAATGTCTGGCAGGAAATCTCCGACGAGCTGGAGGTCTTCCGCTTCGGCAAGCAGGAGCTGGGCACGCGCGCCTATGTCGGCGCGTTCAACTTCCGCGGTCCCGACCAGCAGAAGAAGGTCGGCCAGCTGTCGGGCGGTGAGCGCAATCGCGTCCACATGGCCAAGATGCTGAAGGAGGGCGGCAACGTCCTGCTGCTCGACGAGCCGACCAACGACCTGGACGTCGAGACGCTGCGCGCGCTGGAAGAGGCGCTGGAGACGTTCGCGGGCTGCGCCGTGGTCATCAGCCACGATCGCTTCTTCCTCGACCGGCTCTGCACGCACATCCTGGCGTTCGAGGGCGACAGCCATGTCGAATGGTTCGAGGGCAATTACGAGTCGTACGAAGAGGACAAGCGCCGCCGCATGGGCGACGCCGCCGATCGCCCGACGCGTCTGGCCTATAAGAAGCTGACCCGCTGATCTGAGCGTACCGGTCCCGCGCCGACGGTGGCGCGGGACCGGGTTTCCGGTCGAAGCCGTATTCCTGCGGATGCAGGAGCCAAAGGCCTAAGCGACCCTCTCCAGACTCCTGTCTACGCCGGAGCGCGGCGCGATCGCTCCCTGATCCACGCCGCGACCTCATCCGGCTTGGTGACCGGGATCATATGCCCCCCCTCCATCAGCGTCAGGTCCGTGCCCGGCACGGCGGCGGCCAGCCGCTCGCCATGCAGCGCCGGGTTGAGGATCTGGTCGCCCCGGCCGTAGAGGATGCCGAGCGGCATCGTGAGCGTCGGGTAGCGCTGCATCATCTCCGGCAGGTCGACATTCGCGGCCACCATGTCGGCCGAGGCCGACTCGAACGTTCCCGGCCGCGTCACCAGCGCACCGCCGCCGCGGGTGTCGAAATCCGTCGGCACCGGATCGGGCGCGAAGACCAGATCGCGGCCCTTCGCCGCCGCCAGCAGGGTGGCGGGCGTCGCGATCGTCCAGGCCGCCGCCCGGCGCAACGCGGCGGAGCGGATCGCGAGGCCGCGAAAGGCGGGCGGCACCTCCTCGATCATCTGGGTCAGCGGCGCGATCAGCGCCAGGCCGCCGACCAGAGCGGGATGGTCGAGCGCCAGGGCCAATGCGACCGCGCCGCCCAGCGAATGGCCGACGACCAACGGCCGCTCGACATCCAGCCGTTCCAGCAGCTTCGCAATCACCGCCGCCTGCGCCCGGACATTGTTCGCGCCGATCGCCTGCGAATAGCCGGAGCCGGGCCGATCGATCAGGATGACGCGGTGATCGGTGGCGAGCTGGTCGAGCAGGCCATGGCTGAAATTGCGCATCTGGCCGCCCAACCCATGGATCATCACGATCGCCGGGCCGCTGCCCCGGTCCAGGCAATGCAGCCGCACGCCGTCCACCTCGACGAAGCCGCCGTCCGCCGGCACCAGCCGCTCGACCCGCCGCCGGTTCCACGCCGCGAACAGCGCCAGCGCGCCGACCGCCGCGACGCCGACCCCGGCCGCGACGACCGGGCGGGGCAGGCTGCGGCTCGGCGCGGGGGCGGGCGGCGCGCCGGTCGGCGTCCCGCCGAATTGCATCACGCCATCCTCCACCGACCCCAGCCGCAGCGCCGCCAGGTCGAGCAGGTAGTTCTGATGGACGCGCCACGGCGCCTTCGACCCCTGATGCGGCAGCGTCGCGGCGGCGCGCTGGACATAGCCGGAGGTGAAGTGGAGCAGCGGCTCGGGGGTGATGTCCGGGTCGAGCTGGCGCGGCACGCACCAGCCATGGCCCTGTTCGTCCATGTGCCGGATCAGCCGGCAGGCATAGCGCGCGGTCAGGTCGCATTTCAGCGTCCAGGAGGCGTTGGTATAGCCAAAGGCGAGCGCGAAGTTCGGCACGTCCTCCAGCATCATGCCCTTATAGACCATCCGGTCCTGCGGCCGGACCGACAGCCCGTCGACGGTCAGCGCGACGCCGCCGAACAGCTTGAGCGTCAGGCCGGTGGCGGTGACGACGATGTCCGCCGGCAGCAGCGCGCCCGACTCCAGCCGCACGCCCCCGGCCACGAACCGGTCGATCCGGTCGGTGACGATCGCCGCCTTGCCCGCGCGGATCGCGGTAAACAGGTCGGCATCGGGCACCAGGCAGACCCGCTGGTCCCAGGGCGCATAGTCGGGCGAGAAGTCGCGCGTCACCTCGTAACCCTCGGGCAGCCGCGCGCGGGCGTTCTTCAGGATCAGCGACTTGACCCGGTCGGGCTGGCGGCGCGCCAAGGCGAAGGTGCCGATGCCGAGCAGGATGTTCTTCCACCGCGCCGCCGCGCCCGCCGCACCGTCCGGCAGGAACGTAGCGGCCACCCGCGCGAAGCCATCGCGCGACGGACGCGAGACGATGTAGCTGGGCGAGCGTTGCAGCATCGTCACCTGTGCCGCCGTCCGCGCCAGCGTGGGGACGAGCGTCACGGCGGTCGCGCCGCTGCCGATCACGACGATGCGCTTGTCCGCATGGTCCAGCCCCTCGGGCCAATGCTGCGGATGGACGAGCGTGCCGGCGAAATCGGAAAGGCCGGGCCAGTCGGGACGATGGCCCTGGTCATAGTCGTAATAGCCGCTGCCCATATAGAGGAAGCGGCAGGTCAGCGTCTCGGGACCCGCATCGCCCGCCACCTCGACCGTCCAGCGCCCCTGCGTCGACGACCAGCCGGCGCGCTCCACCCGCCGGCCGAAGCGGATATGCCGGTCGATGCCATAGTCGCGCGCGGTGTCGGCGATATAGTCGCGGATCGCCGCGCCGTCCGCGATCGACCGGTCGCCCCGCCACGGGCGGAAGGGGAAGCCGAGCGTGTACATGTCGCTGTCCGAACGGATGCCGGGATAGCGGAACAGGTCCCAGGTGCCGCCGATCGCGTCGCGCGCCTCCAGGATCGCGTAGCTCTTGCCCGGGCAATCGGTCTGGAGGCGATAGGCCGCGTCGATCCCCGACAGGCCGGCCCCCACGATCAGCACGTCGAAATCGCGGCCGGGGGGTGAGCTGTCCGTCATGTGCCTGTCCTGTCCTGTTGCCGATGATCCATGCCAACGAACAAGACGCGCTACCGAGCCCGGTTCCCCGTCGCAACCGACGCGAATCGCGTCGCCAGATGGTGGAGGACGATCCCGCTGGTGGTCGCGACGTTGAGCGAGTCGAAGCCGTCGGCCATGTCGATCCGTACGCTGCGGGTGCGCGCCAGCAGGGCGGGGGACAGACCAGGCCCCTCCGCGCCGAACAGCACCGCCTGCCGCCCTTCGGGGCGGAGATCGGCCAGCCGCTCCGCCCCTTGCGGACTGAGCGCGAGCGGCGAAAAGCCATGGGCGTCGAGCAGCGCCAGCGGATCGTCCCCGGCCGCCAGCCTGGCGAACGGCACCAGCAGCGTCGCGCCGACCGACACCCGGATCGCCTTGCGATAGAGCGGATCGCAGCAATCCCGGTCGAGCAGCACCGCACCGATGCCGAAGCCGGCGGCATTGCGGAAGATGCCGCCCATATTGTCGTGGTTGGCGATGGCGGAGAGCAGCAGCACGTCGCGCCCCCCGGCGGCGGCGGCGGCCAGCGCCCGGTTGGGGGAAGGCGGATCGATCCGCCGGCCGATCGCCAGGATGCCGCGATGGAGCGGAAAGCCCGCCACCGCATCCAATACGGCTTGCCCGGCGGTATAGACGGGCAGATCGTCCGGCAATCGGTCGAGCAGGGGCGTCAATGCCGCCACCCGCTTGTCGGCGATCAGCAGCGACTGCGGTCCGGCCTGGCGGCTGTCGATCAGCTTCTCCAGCACCACCTTGCCCTCGGCGACGAACAGGCCGTCCCGGCCGACCAGATCGCGCTCGCGTATGTCGCGATAGGCGGCGATCCGGGGATCGGCCGGATCGTCGATGGCGATCAGCTCTGCCATGGCCGGTCAGTGCCGATGCCGGGACAGCGCCTGCCACAGCGCGTCGTTATCGGCGACCCAGCGATGATCCGCGCCGACCGAAATACGTGCGGTCACCTCCGTCCCGTCGCGGCAGGCGGCATAGCCTTCCTCATAGACGCCGGACGCGACCCAGCGCACGGTCGGCGCGGCGGTGCAGCCGTTGATCGCGGCCCAGCGCTGCTCGGCGGCGTGCATCGAATAGCGCCAATAGCTGGCGCCGCCGCCCGCGATCGGGTTGACGGGATCACGGTCGCCGGCAAAGGCGATGACCGAGATCGGCCGCGATGGCGTGCAGCTCGCGGGATCGGGCCGATCCGGATCGCTCGCCAGCGGCTGGCCGGCGCGCAGGCCTACCACGGGTGCGATGGCGGCGAACCGGTTGGCGGCGACGCAGCCCAGCCACGACGCCATCCGCCCGCCGCCCGACAGGCCCGTCACATAGACACGCGCCGGATCGACGCAGCCGGTCGCGACCAGCCGCCCGGCGAGGCCGGTCAGGAACGCGACATCGTCGCGCGCCTCGGGACCGGGAATTGCCCCTTCCACGGTCGGCACGCCGGGGATGTTCCAGACGAAGCCGCTCTTGGCCGGGATGCCGCCATCGGGATAGGCGAGCAGGAAACCATGCCGGTCGGCGGTCGCGCCCAAGCCCGAATCCCGGAGCATCGCCGCCCCGGTCGCGGTGCTGCCATGGAGCAGCAAAAGGAGCGGCAGGGGACGCTCCCCCGCCCAGCCCGCCGGCGCCCGCACCGCCCCCGGCGCGATCCGGTCGAGCGTCGCTGGCGAACAGGTCGGCGCGGCAACAGCGAGACCGGGTGCGAACAGGAGCAGGAGGCTGGCGGACAGCCGTAGGAGGAACGCGGTCATTCCCATCGTCTGCGCAGTCGCGGCGGGCGGGTCAACCCGTCGCTATACGCCACGCCAACACAGCGGCGGTGGCAAGTCTGCTACGGCATAGTCGATCTGCAACACCCGGCGACGACGCGGCGGATCGGCGGCGGCGGAGCCATGGACGATGGCGGTGCGATAGACCCAGACATCGCCGCGCTCCGCCAGGCAGAGCTGCTGGCCGTCCGTCTCGGCCAGTCGATCCAATCCGTCGCTGGCAAGCCGCCCCAGTCGGTGCGAGCCCGGAATGACGGCGAGCGGCGCATTGGTCGCGTCGACCGGGTCCAGGTGCACGCGAATCGTAAGCATCGCTTCGATGATCGCGAAGGGCGGTTCGACCTGGATCAGTCCCGCCTTGACCGTCCAGGGGCCGAAGCCGGGCGCGTCCGCCCGGCGTTCCACCACGATGGTGCGGTCCTGATGCCAACCCAGCGCCCAGTTCGCGGCGGGCGACTTGTCGAACAGCAGCGCGCGTACCGGGCGGGCGGCCGCGCCGAGCGCCGCCGAGGCCAGGCCACCGATGCGGCTGCCGACCGTGATCAATGGCGTTAAACCGACCATGTCACGCAGCCGCACCCCTGCGCGATCCTCCGGCAGGTGGGCGAGCGCCGCTTCGATCTGCCCGCACGTCGCTTCGTCCGCTGCGGCGGGACAGCATACCGCGCCGTCCCGGTCGAGCGTTTCACGCCAGGCGGGGTCGCCGGCTGCCCGTGCCATCACCGGTCAGGACTGGCCCGGCCGGATATCGTCGAACCGCTCCACCGCCACGGCGGGGCCGGTGCCGCTCGGCGCGGCGGGGACGGCGATGTCGGGGTCTTCGCGTGGGTCGAGCCCGCCCTCCCACTTCGCGACCAGCGAGGCGGCGATGGCGTTGCCGATCACGTTGGTCGCCGACCGGCCCATGTCGAGGAAATGGTCGACCGCCAGGATCAGCAGCAGGCCCGCCTCCGGGATCTTGAACATCGACAAGGTGCCGGCGATCACCACCAGAGAGGCGCGCGGCACGCCGGCGATCCCCTTGGACGTGACCATCAGCACCAGCAGCATCGTGATCTGCTCGCCCAGCGACAGCGGGATGCCATAGGCCTGCGCGATGAACATCGACGCGAAGGTCATGTACATCATCGAGCCGTCGAGGTTGAACGAATAGCCGAGCGGCAGCACGAAGCTGGCGATGCGCGGCGGCACGCCGAACTTGTCCAGCGCCTCCAGCGTGCGCGGATAGGCGGCCTCCGACGAGGCGGTGGAGAAGGCGAGGATCAGCGGATCGCGGATATAGCGGATCAGCAGGCGCGTGCGCGGGCCGACCAGTACGAAGGCGATGCCGATCAGCAGCAGCCAGAGCAGCGCCAGCCCCAGATAGAAGCTGCCCATGAAATAGCCCAGGTCGCGCAACACGCCCGGACCCCGTTCCGCCAGCGTCGAGGTCACCGCCGCGAACACCGCGATGGGGGCGAAGCGCATGACGTAGTTGGTGATCTGGAGCATCACCGCGACCAGCGCCTCGACCGCGCGGGTCAACGGCGCGGCCTTCTCGCCCACCGCCGTGATCGCGACGCCGACGAAGATCGAGAAGACGACGATCTGGAGGATCTCGTTGGTCGCCATCGCCTCGACCATCGACTGCGGCACGATATGGCTGACGAACTTCGTCGCGTCGAAGGCGGTGCGCGCGACCCCGCTCGCCTCCGTCGCGGGCGGCAGCGGCAGGGCGAGGCCGACACCGGGTTGCAGCACGTTGACCAGGATCAGGCCCAGCGTCAGCGACAACAGGCTGGCGGTGACGAACCAACCCAGGCTCTTCGCCCCGACCCGACCCAGCGCCGAGGTATCGCCCATATGCGCGATGCCGACGACCAGCGTCGCGAAGACGAGCGGCGCGATGATCATCTTGATGAGGCGCAGGAACAAGGTGGTGAGGATCGAGAAATAGCCGGCGATCTCGGTCAGCCGTGCGGCCGAGGCCGGGCTGCCGTCGTCGATCGCGACATGCAACCCCCAGCCGAGCACGAGCCCCGCGACCAGCGCCGCCATGATCCAGTACGTAAGGCGCTTGGCCATCCAACACTCCCGATTGTGCCGGACAGGAAGGGGATTGCGCGCTCCGGGTCAAGAGGGCGCGGGTCAGGAGGGGCTGGCGTTCGCGGCTCCGCGCGGCCATCCTGCCGGTCATGACGATGTTCTCCCGCCGCGCATTGATCGCCGCCGCCGCTGCCGCGCCCCTGTTGTCCACCGCCGGCCTGCTGCGCGCCGCCGAGCCGGACCTGTCGGGCCTGTCCGACCTGACCGGGGGCGCGGTGCCGATCCAGCCGGCCGAACGCGCCGCGCGGCTCGCCCGGGCGCAGGGCCTGATGAAGGCGAACGGGATCGGCGCGGTGCTGATCGAGCCGGGATCGTCGATGGTCTATTTCACCGGCGTCGAATGGTGGCGCAGCGAGCGGCTGACCGCCGCGATCCTGCCGGTCGAGGGCGAGCCGTGCATCGTCACGCCGTTTTTCGAGGAACCCTCGGTCCGTCAGACGCTGGCGGTGCCGGCTGAGGTGCGGGTGTGGCAGGAGGACCAGAACCCGCTCGGCATCGTCGCCGGCTTCCTGCGCGACCGGAAACTGGCCGGGCGACCGGTCGGGATCGAGGAGACGGTGCGATTCTTCGCCTTTGACGGGCTGGCGCATGTGCTGCCTGGGGCAAAGCTGGTGTCCGCCAACCCGGTGGTGCGCGGCTGCCGGATGCGCAAGTCGGCGGCCGAGATCGCACTGATGCAGCTCGCGACCCAAGTGACGCTCGCCGCCTATCGCTGGACCTATGACCGGGTCGAGCGCGGCATGACCGGCGCGGAGATCGGCGGGCTGATGAATGCCGCCACGCGGAAACTGGGCGGTGCGCCGGAATTCGCGCTGGCGCTGATCGGCCCCGCCGCCGCGCTGCCGCATGGCAGCCGGGAGGTGGTGCGGGTCGCCGACGGGCAGGTGGTGCTGATGGACTGCGGCTGCGCGGTGCAGGGCTATCAGTCCGACGTGTCGCGCACCTGGGTCCATGGCACCGCCAGCAAGGCGCAGCGCACCGTCTGGGACCAGGTGGCGCGCGGGCAGCAGGTCGCCTTCGCGGCGGCGCGGATCGGCGCGGCGGCGGGTTCGGTCGACGATGCGGTAAGGCGCTATTACGAGTCGCAGGGCTATGGCCCCGGCTATCGCCTGCCGGGCCTGACGCACCGGACCGGCCATGGGATCGGACTGGACGGACACGAGCCGGTCAATCTGGTCCATGGCGAGACGACCAGGCTGGCGACCGGCATGTGCTTCTCCGACGAGCCGGGCCTGTACCTGCCGGGCAAGTTCGGCGTGCGGCTGGAGGATTGCTTCCACATGACCGATGCCGGCCCGCGCTGGTTCTCGACGCCGCCGAGCTCGATCGACGCGCCGCTCGGCTGAGCGGCGCGCGCCTGACGGACTAGGCGGTCAGAGCGCCAGATCGGGGTGGCGATCGACCTTGACGCGCGTCGCCGCCGGGCGGGGCGTCGTGGTGACATGCACGGCGGGCGATGGAATGGCGAGTTGCAGCGTCTCCGCCGTCGCGTTCCACTCATGCGCCAGCAATTGCGGATCGTCGTTCAGCTTCACGCCATAGCTGGGCACGATCTCGCGCAGCTTGGCCTGCCAGGCCGGGCTGGCCAGCCGGTCGGCGAAGACCTGCTTGATCAGGTTGAGCATGATCGACGGCGCAGTGGACGCCCCCGGCGACGCGCCGAGCAGCGCGGCGATCGACCCGTCCTTCGCGGCGACGATCTCGGTGCCCAGCTTCAGCACGCCGCCCTTTTCGGGATCGCGCTTGATGATCTGCACGCGCTGCCCCGCCTGCCACAGCCGCCAGTCACCGTCCTGCGCCTTGGGCAGATATTCGCGCAGCGCGTCCATCCGGTCCTTGTCCGACAGCATGAGCTGACCGGCGAGATATTCGACCAGCGCGAAATCGTCCCAGCCGACCGCCAGCATCGGGCGGAAATTGTCCAGCGTGACCGATTTCGGCAGGTCGAAATACGACCCTTCCTTCAGGAACTTGGTGGAGAAGGTGGCGAAGGGGCCGAACAGCAGCGTCTGCTTGCCGCCGAAGTAGCGCGTGTCGAGATGCGGCACCGACATGGGCGGCGAGCCGACCGCCGCCTTGCCATAGACCTTGGCGAGGTGGCGGCGGGCGATCGCCGGATTCTCGGTGACCAGGAACGAGCCGCCGACCGGGAAGCCGGCATAGACGTCGCCCTCCGGGATGCCGGACTTCTGCAGGATCGGCAACGCGCCGCCGCCCGCGCCCGCGAAGACGAAGCGGGCGGTGATGACCTGTCGCTCGCCGGTCTTGCGATCATGCGCGGTGACCCGCCAGGTGCCGTCGCCATTCTGCTCCAGCGACCGCACCTCATGGCCGGTGGTCAGGCGGAAGCGGTCGCTCCGGCGCAGCGATGCGATATATTGCCGGGTGACCTCGCCCCAGTCGCAATCGGTGCCGAGCGGGGAGCGTGTGGCGGCAAGCGGCTGCGCCGGGTCGCGACCCTCCATCATCACCGGGACCCAATTGGCGATCTGCTTGGGATCGGTGGTGAATTCCATGCCGGAGAAGAGCGGGCTGGCCCCCAGCGCGGCATGGCGCTTGCGCAGGAATTCGACATTCTCCTGGCCCCAGACCAGGTTCATGTGCGGGGTCGAGTTGATGAAGGAGCGCGGCCGCGCCAGGGTCCCGGTGCGCACCTGGTGGCTGAGGAACTGGCGCGTCGTCTGGAACTGCTCGTTGATGTCGATCGCCTTCTGGATCTCGACCTTGCCGTCCTTGGCATTGACCGGCGTGTAGTTGAGCTCGCACAACGCCGAATGGCCGGTGCCGGCATTGTTCCAGCCGTTGGAGCTCTCTTCGGCGACCTGGTCCAGCCGCTCGACCATTTCCTGCGTCCAGTTCGGCTCCAGCTCGCGCAACAGCACGCCCAGCGTCGCGCTCATGATGCCGCCGCCGATCAGCAGCACGTCGACCTTGCGCTCGGCGACAATGCGCCCGCCCGAGCAACCGGCCAGCGGCGCGGCCGCGCCGACCGCCAGCGCGGAGCCGAGCAGGCCGCGTCGGGTCACGCCCTCGCCGGGGCTCGAGACGGCCCGGGGAGCAAGCGGGGGGGTGGATTCGGACATCGGGCAACTCCTGGACGGCCGCGTCGCCGATCCCGAATCGCCCATGGTGAGGACCGGGACGAGCGACGCCGCCAAGTGATCGTTCCGATCATGGACGTCGCCGCGCGCGGACTCGGCGGCGCGGACGACCATGATCGTGGCTGCAATCCTCGCCCTAATGGTGTCGCTTGATCTATGGCATCGTGCCCAGGCGGGGTGCGCCCGGCGGATGATGAAGCGCTCATGGCATCGTGAACGCCATGGCGCAAGCGTGGGACGGCCGGCTGCGCATGACGCTTGAGGGTGGAACGACACTCGCCTAAGTCGACGTGCATGACCTCGACCAACGACATCCGCCGCGGCTTTCTCGACTATTTCGGCAGCCAGGGGCACCAGATCGTGCCCTCCGCGCCGCTGGTGCCGCAGAACGACCCGACGCTGATGTTCGTGAATGCGGGCATGGTGCCGTTCAAGAACGTCTTCACCGGGCTGGAGAGCCGCCCCTATTCGACCGCCACGTCCAGCCAGAAATGCGTCCGCGCCGGCGGCAAGCATAACGACCTGGACAATGTCGGCTATACGGCGCGCCACCATACCTTCTTCGAAATGCTCGGGAATTTCTCGTTCGGCGACTATTTCAAGGAACAGGCGATCCTCAACGCCTGGACGCTGCTGACGCGCGAATGGGGCCTGCCCGCCGACCGGCTGACCGCCACCGTCTATCATACCGACGACGAGGCGTTCGACCTGTGGCGCAAGATTGCCGGCCTGCCGGAGGAGCGGATCATCCGCATCCCGACCAAGGATAATTTCTGGGCGATGGGCGACAGCGGTCCGTGCGGCCCCTGTTCCGAGATATTCTACGACCATGGCGACCATATCTTCGGCGGCCCGCCGGGCAGCCCGGACGAGGATGGCGACCGATTCGTCGAGATCTGGAACCTGGTGTTCATGCAATATGAGCAGGATGCCAACGAGATCGTCGGCGAACTGCCCAAGAAGTCGATCGACACCGGCATGGGGCTGGAACGCGTCGCGGCGGTGATGCAGGGCGTCCACGACAATTACGACACCGACACGTTCAAGGCGCTGATCGCCGCCTCCACCGCGCTGACCCACACCGATGCGGAGGGCGATCGCAAGGCGTCGCACCGGGTGATCGCCGATCATCTGCGCTCGGCCGGCTTCCTGGTCGCGGACGGCGTGCTGCCGGCCAATGAAGGGCGCGGCTATGTGCTGCGCCGGATCATGCGCCGCGCCATGCGCCACGCCCATCTGCTCGGCGCGAAGGACCCGCTGATGCACCGGCTGGTCCCGGCGCTGGTCGCCGAGATGGGCGCGGCCTATCCCGAGCTGGTCCGCGCGCAGCCGCTGATCGAGGCGACCCTGCGCCAGGAGGAGACGCAGTTCCGCAAGACGCTGGATCGCGGGCTGAAACTGCTCGACGAGGCGACGACGGACCTGGCCGAGGGCGGCACGCTGGCCGGCGAGACCGCATTCAAGCTCTACGACACCTATGGCTTCCCGTTCGACCTGACCGAGGATGCGCTGCGCACCCAGGGCCTGAACGTCGACCGTGCCGGCTTCGACGCGGCGATGGCCGAGCAGAAGCGCGCGGCCCGCGCCGCCTGGAAGGGGTCGGGCGCGAAGGCCTCGGACGAGCTGTGGTTCGACATCGCGGAGGAAAGCGGCTCGACCGAGTTCACCGGTTATTCGACCGACATCGGCGAGGCCGAGGTGGTCGCCCTGGTCAAGGACGGTGCGCGCGTCGACCATGCCATGGCGGGCGATACGGTGGCGATCGTCGTCAACCAGACGCCCTTCTATGGCGAGAGCGGCGGACAGGTCGGTGATGCCGGCACCATCTCCAACGATGCCGGCCTGCGCGCCAACGTCACCGAGACGTCGAAGCAGCTCG
Source organism: Sphingomonas sp. S-NIH.Pt15_0812 (assembly GCF_003951315.1). GTDB lineage: Bacteria > Pseudomonadota > Alphaproteobacteria > Sphingomonadales > Sphingomonadaceae > Sphingomonas. The sequence continues at coordinate 144,626 of NZ_QLJH01000006.1, read as the reverse complement.
GCCGCATCTTCGTCCATCACGCGATCGTCGAGGCGGGGGGCATCAAGGTCGGCGATCCGGTCAGGATGGCGATCGACGTCGCGCGTCGCGCACAGATCCGCGCCAACCATTCCGCCACGCATCTGCTGCACGAGGCGCTGCGCCAGCGGCTGGGCTCCCATGTCGCGCAGAAGGGGTCGCTGGTCGCGCCGGAGCGGCTGCGCTTCGACGTGTCGCATCCGGTGGCGATGACGGCCGAGGAGCTGGCCGATGCGGAAGCGGCGGTGAACGCGCAGATCCGCGGCAATGGCAGCGTCACCACGCGCCTGATGACTCCCGACGAGGCGATCGCCGAGGGCGCGATGGCGCTGTTCGGCGAGAAATATGGCGACGAGGTCCGCGTCGTGGCGATGGGCAGCGAGGATGACGGCAGGACCTATTCGATCGAGCTGTGCGGCGGCACCCATGTCACCGCGCTCGGCGATATCGGCCTGTTCAAGGTGGTGGGCGAGGGCGCTGTGTCGTCCGGCGTCCGCCGCGTCGAGGCTTTGACCGGCGAGGCGGCACGCCAATATCTGGTCGGCCGCGACGAAACGCTGCGCGCCACCGCCGCCGCGCTGAAGGCGACGCCGGACGAGGTGCCCGCCCGCGTCGCCGCGCTGATCGAGGATCGCCGCCGGCTGGAGCGCGAACTGGCCGACGCGAAGAAGGCGCTGGCGCTGGGCGGCGGGCAGGGCGGCCCGGTGGGACCGGAACAGGTCGGCGCCACCGCCTTTATCGGTCAGGTGCTCGACGGCTTCGATGCCAAGGGGCTGCGCGGCGCGGTGGACGAGGCCAAGCAGCGGATGGGTTCGGGCATCGCGGCGATCGTCGCGGTCAATGACGGTCGCGCCTCGATCGCGGTGGGCGTGACCGCCGATCTGGTCGGCACGTTCAGCGCGGTCGACCTGCTGCGGCGGGGCGTCGCCGCGTTGGGCGGGCAGGGCGGCGGCGGCCGACCCGACATGGCGCAGGGCGGCGGGCCCGACGGCAGCAAGGGCGAGGAGGCGCTGGCGGCGATCCGTGCGGTGCTGGCCGGCGAGACGGTGGCGGCCTGATCCCGCCATCTGTCTCGAAACGGGCCTCTTTCCGCCCTCGCGCGTTGTCGATAGGCTGGTGCGAAACAGGAGAGGGCAGGGCGTGACGGATATTGGCAGGATGGCGATGGCCGCGCTTCGGACGGCCTGGTGAGAGCGGCCTGGGCGCTGCCCGTGGCGATGATGGCGGCGATGCCGGTCCTGGCGCAGACGCCGCGCGACCTGCTCACCGCCGCCGCCTATCAGGATAGCGACAAGGCGGCGGCACTGGGCAAGATCGACCGGGCGCGCAGCGTCGCGCTCGCCGAACTGAAGACCGACGGGAATGACCAGGAGGCGGCGATCATCGCCGCCATCGCCATGGCCTATCGTGCCAAGCTGTCCGGCACGCGGGGCGAGGCGCTGGCCGCCCGGCGCGAGATCGAGGCGCTGGTCGCCCGCTATCCCCGCAATGCCGAGGCGCAGCTGGCGCTCGGCGCGTGGCATCTCGGCATCATCAACCGGGTCGGCAAGATCATGGCGCGCGCGGGGGCGGGCGCGCGGCAGGATGTCGGACTGGCGGCGCTGGACCGGGCGGTCGCGTTGGGCGGCAGCCGCGCGAGCATCGTGGGGCTTGCGGCGATGCTGCGGATCGAGATCGATCCGGCGGATGCTACGGGGCGAAGCTGGCTGGAAGCGGCGGTGAAGGCGGGCGCGCCCGCGCCGCTCGACCGGATCGCGCAACGCGCGGTGCAACAGGTGCTGGTGGCGCTGCGGCGCGGGGATCGCAAGACGGCGCAGGTGCTGGCGGACCGGCAGTTGCCCTTCGGGTGGTTCAAGGGCTGACGGTCGTGCGCTCGCTCGGTGGGGCGCGCGACCGCTGCTTCAGGCCACCTCACTCTTCCGTCGCACCCGCCGGATACGCGGGTCCCGTTCCAGCGATGCTTCGCGCCGGATCGTCTGGCGCATCTCGTCGCGCTTCTCGTGGATCGAGGCGATGACCGGCCCCATCGCCACGCCCAGGTCGACCAGCACCGCCTCCGACAATTGCAGCGAGCTTTCCAGCGCTTCGGGCACCGCGTCGGTCACCCCGGCGCGATAGAGTTCGGCGGCATGGGCGGCGTCGCGGGCACGTGCGACGATCGGCAGGTCGGGCGCCGTCGCGCGGATGCGACGGGTCAGGCGTACGGTCAGCACCGGATCGTCCATCGTCAGCACCAGCGCGCGCGCCTGGGGTAGCGCCAGCCGATCGACCAGTTCGGCGCGCGCCACGTCGCCGAACAGCACGGCATAGCCATTCCGCCGCCCCTCGGTCACCGCGTCGATATCGGCTTCGACCGCGATATAGGGATGGCCATGCACGGTAAGCAGGTCGGCGACCATCTGCCCGACCCGGCCGAAGCCGATGATGACGGTGCGCGGGCCATCCTCCTCCGTCGGCAGATCGCCGGGCAGGTCGCGCGTCTCGATCCGGCGCGAGATGGTGCGGCCGGCCATGGCGAGCAGCGGTGTCAGCGTCAGGCCGATCGCGGTCACCGTCTGCCAGAAGGCGGCGGTTGAGGGCTGGATGATCTGCGCCTGCGCGGCGGTGGCGAGCACGATCAGCGTCGTCTCGCTCGGGCTGCCCATCAGCAGGCCGGTCTCCGCCGCGACCCCGCGCCGTGCCTGCGACACGCGGAGCAGGAGATAGGTGACGATCGTCTTGACCGCGACCACGCCCACCACCGCCGCGAGTAGCGACGGCCAGTTGGCGGCGATCAGCCGCAGGTCCAGGCTCATGCCGACGGTGATCAGGAACACGCCGAGCGCCAGCCCCTTGAAGGGGGCGGTGATCACCTCGACCTCGCTATGATATTCAGTCTCGGCGATCAGCAGCCCGGCGAGCAGGGCGCCGACGATCGGCGACAGGCCGGCGGCGGTGGTCGCGACGCTGGCGACGATGACGACCAGCAGCGAGGCGGCCAGGAACAGCTCCGGGCTCTTGGTGCGCGCGGCCTGCGCGAAGAGGCGGGGCAGGACGAAACGGCCGCCCCCATACATGACCGCGACGGTGATGCCGCCACGCAGCGCCACGCCGGCGATGCCGACCCAGCCCTCGTCCGACGCGGTCGGGGCCATGGCGCCCAACGCGAAGATGATCGGCACCAGCGCCAGATCCTCGAACAACAGCATCGCGAAGGCGCCGCGCCCGACCGGGCTGGTGGTGCCAACCAGCGGCAGGACGAGTGCGGTCGAGGACAGCGCCACCGCCAGCCCGAGGCCGATCGCGCCGGCCCAGGGCTGGCCGATGGCGTGGAGGGCGATGCCGATCAGCGCCGCCGATCCGAGCAGCTCGGCCGCGCCGATCACGAACACCTGACGCCTGAGCGCCCATAATCGCCGGAACGACAGTTCCAGGCCGATCGAGAAGAGCAGCAGCACGATGCCGAATTCGGCGAAGGGCGCGATCGACTCCGGGTCGGATATGGTGACGTAATAGAGCCAGGGGAGCTGCGGCACCAGCGACCCCAGGCCCGCCGGCCCGACCAGCATCCCGACCAGGATGAAACCGATGACCGGGCTGACCCGGAAGCGCGCGAACGCCGGGATGACCAGTCCGGCCGCACCCAGGATGACCAGCGCATCGCTGAACGCGGCATTGTCGATTGCGATCGCCATGATCGTTACCTGCCCGATCCGATCGCGCTTGTCAGCCTTGTCGGGACATTCCGGGCGCGATGGTCCTGCCGGTCGCGGAACGGCAACGGGCCAGGCGCGTAGTCCGGCGATGAGCGACACCGATTCATCCAAGCCTATCCTGCTGTGGTTCCGACAGGATTTGCGGCTGCACGATCATGCGGCGTTGCTGGCGGCGATGGACGAGGGGGCGGTCGTCCCGATTTATATCCTGGACGACGATGCGCCGGGCGAATGGCGGATCGGCGGCGCGCAGCGCTGGTGGCTGCACCACAGCCTGGAGCGGCTGGGCGAATCCTTGGCGGAGAAGGGCAGCCGGCTGGTGCTGCGCCGGGGCGATGCGCTGTCCGAATTGCAGACGCTGATGAAGGAGACCGGCGCGACGACCATCCATGCCACCATCCAGTACGAACCCTGGTGGCGGCGGATCGATGCCGAGTTGGGCGATGCGTTGTGCCTGCACGACGGCAATCACCTCGCCCGGGTGGAGGAGGTCCGCACCGGCAGCGGCGCGCCGTTCCGAATCTATTCCTCCTTCTGGAAGGCGTTGCAGGCGCATCTGCCACCGCCCAAGCCGCGACCCGCACCGGACGCGATCCCTGCACCCGCCCGGTGGCCGAAGGGCGATTCATTGCAGCAATGGGCGCTACGGCCGACCGCGCCCGACTGGTCGACCGAGTTCGATGCGGACTGGACGCCCGGCGAGGCGGAGGCGCTGCGCAAGGTCGGGGAGCTGGCCGATCTGCTGCGCGGCTACGACGTGCAGCGCAACCTGCCGGCCGAGGAGGGGACGACGCGCCTGTCGCCGCATCTGCATTTCGGCGAGGTGTCGGCGCGGACCGTTTGGCACGCTACAGATCGGGACGGGGACGTCACCGGCTTCCGCAAGGAACTGGCCTGGCGGGACTTCACCGACGGCGTGGTGATGGCGCTGCCCGATTATGCGACCGAGAACGGCCGCTCGAGATATGACGCGCTGCCATGGCGGACGGGGTCGGCGGCGACGTCCGACCTGCGCGCCTGGCAGCGTGGCCGTACCGGTTATCCGATCGTCGATGCCGGGATGCGCCAGCTTTGGCACAGCGGCTGGATGCACAATCGCGTACGGATGATCACCGCCAGCTTCCTGGTGAAGCACCTGCTGATCGACTGGCGCGAGGGCGAGCGCTGGTTCTGGGACTGTCTGATCGATGCCGATTACGGCAACAATGCCGTCAACTGGCAATGGGTGGCGGGCACCGGGGTTGACGCCAATATGTTCGGGAGGATCATGGCCCCGCTGACTCAGTCGGAGAAGTTCGACGCGGGCGAGTATATTCGCCGCTGGGTGCCGGAACTAGCCGACGTGCCGGATCCCGCAATCCACGATCCCGAAGCGGCCGGGTGCCGCCCGAAGGCCTATCCGCCCAAGATCATCGGCCATCGCGAGGCTCGGGAACGGGCCCTCGCAGCATCTGCTAGCTTGCGATAAGAGGGGGCGATCCCCCTTCCCAACCGAGTCGCGTCAGCCAATCCGCTCGAAATGCCCCGCCGCGAAGCCTCCGACCGCCAGCGCCGCGATCCGCGTCGCCACCGTCTCGGGCGGCTTGACCGAGGCGGGGTCCTCGCCCGGATAGGCGCGCTCGCGCATCTTGGTGCGGGTCGCCCCGGGGTCGACGATGGCGACGCGGACCCGGCTGATCTCCGCCAGTTCGTCGCCATAGGCGCCGAGCAGCGTCTCGAACGCCGCCTTGGACGCGCCATAGGCACCCCAATAGGCGCGGGGGGCGCGGCCGACGCTGGAAGTCAGGCCGATCACCTTGCCCGCCCCGGCACGACGCAGCAGCGGATCGAAGGCGGTGAGGAGGGCGGCCTGCGCGCTGACGTTCAGGGTCAGAACCGCCGCCAGCTCCTTGGGGTCGATCGCCGGCACCGCCGCCAGGCTGCCGAGCGTCGCCGCATTCAGCACCATTAGGTCGAGCGAGGTCCAGCGCTCGCCGATCGCCGTCGCCAGCCGCGCGATCGCGTCGGTTTGCGTCAGGTCGAGCGGCGCGATCGTCGCCGAGCCGCCGGCGTCGAAGATCGCCTGTTCCACCTGCTCCAGCGGTCCCGCCGAGCGCGCGGTGAGGACGACATGCGCCCCCAGCCGCGCCAGCTCGTGCGCGGTCGCCGCGCCGATGCCGCGACTGGCGCCGGTGACCAGCGCCAGCTGCCCGTCCAGCGGACGGTCGGCCGATACGCTCTCGCTCAATTCAGCCGCTCGGCGAGCATGGCGAACTGGTCGACATCGGCGGTGTCGTCCTGATCGGTCAGCGTCGTCGGATAATCGCCGGTGAAGCAGGCGTCGCAGTAGCGCGGCTTCGAGTCGCGCTTCGCCTCGCCCAACGCCTTGTACAGGCCGTCGATCGATACGAAGGCCAGGCTGTCGGCATGGATGAAGTCGGTCATGCCGCCCAGGTCGAGCTTCGCCGCCAGCAGCTTGGCGCGCTCCGGCGTGTCGACGCCGTAGAAGCAGCTATGCCGCGTCGGCGGGCTGGCGATGCGCATATGCACCTCCGCCGCGCCGGCATCGCGCATCATCTGCACGATCTTGAGCGAGGTGGTGCCCCGGACGATCGAGTCGTCGACCAGCACCACGCGCTTGCCTGCGATCAGCGCGCGATTGGCATTGTGCTTCAGCTTGACGCCGAGGTGGCGGACCTTGTCGCCCGGCTGGATGAAGGTGCGGCCGACATAGTGCGAGCGGATGATGCCCAGCTCGAACGGGATGCCCGAGGCCTGCGCATAGCCGATCGCTGCCGGCACGCCCGAATCGGGGACGGGGATGATCAGGTCCGCATCGACCGGCGATTCGGCGGCGAGCTGCGCGCCGATCTCCTTGCGCACCGAATAGATGCTGTGGTCGCCCGCGATCGAGTCGGGTCGCGAGAAATACACCCATTCGAAGATGCAGGGGCGGGCCGCCACCGGCTCGAACGGGCGGATCGAGCGAATCTCGCCATTCTGGACGATCACCAGCTCGCCCGGCTCCAACGAGCGTTCGAAGGTCGCGCCGCAGACGTCGAGCGCCACGGTTTCCGAGGCGAAGATCACCGCCTCGTCCAGGCGACCCATGACCAGCGGCCGGATGCCGAGCGGATCGCGGCAGGCGATCATGCCCTCCGGCGTCATCACCACCAGCGAATAGGCCCCCTCGATCTGCTTCAGCGCGTCGATGAAGCGGTCGAGCAAAGTGCGATAGTTGGAGGTCGCGACCAGGTGGATGATCGTCTCCGTGTCGGACGTCGACTGGAAGATCGATCCGCGCCGCACGAGTTCACGCCGCAGCTTCATCGCATTGGAGATGTTGCCGTTATGCGCGATGGCGAAGCCACCCGACTGGAGCTCGGCATAGAGGGGCTGCACGTTGCGCAGCGCCGTCTCGCCGGTCGTCGAGTAGCGGACATGGCCCGCCGCCGTGCCGCCGGGCAGCGCGCGGATCACATCGTCCCGGTCGAAATTGCCGGCGACATGACCCATCGCGCGATGGGTGTGGAAGTGAAGTCCGTCGAAGGAGGTGATCCCCGCCGCTTCCTGCCCGCGATGCTGGAGGGCGTGAAGCCCTAGCGCCGTGAGAGCGGCAGCGCTGTCGCTGCCCGAAACGCCAAAGATGCCGCACTCTTCGCGCAGCTTGTCATCGTCAAATGGATTGGTGGTCAGCATCGGCCCGCTCATGTCGTGCGGTTGCGCATATAGGGGGGGCGGAACGCTTTGTCGCCTGTTTGTCATGCGGGGCGGAGCATAAGTTCGAAACGGTTGTTGTGGCCGCCGGATATGGAGGACGGTCATGGCGAAGGATCACGGTCCGCAGATCAAGGACGATGCCCTGTTCGAAGCGCTGCTCGCGCAAGGTAATTCCACGGGGAAGGCGGCACGGATCGCCAATGCGAAGGCGAACGGTTCGCTGTCGCACAATAGCGTCCCTCTGGAAGATCGTACGAAGGATGCCTTGATGGAGCAGGCCCGGCGGATCGGCGTCGCCGGTCGATCGCGCATGAACAAGACCGATCTGATCGCTGCGATCCGCGATCATGGCTAAAATGGCCGAAATGCGTCGGGATACGGCCGGTTTATGGCCGGATCGGCGGCTTGCCCCAGTGTCGCCGCAGTTGGTTCATCCGGATGACAGGAACCGTGGCAAATCGGTCACAGGCTGATATTTCCGACGGTAAAGGGAACGACGCGCTGCAACAAAGCCGGCGTTCGTCGCTTCTGCTGGACCTGGATCGGGTTTGCCCGACACCGAAGGTTCAACATCAAGGTACAATGCCATGCGTAAGCTTCTCCTCGCCACCGTCGCCGCCGCTGCGGCCGTCACCGCCGCCGCTCCGGCCTTCGCGCAGGACACGGTCACGCAGGACACGGTCGACACCACCGCGAACGAAGGTCCGCGTGCGCCCGACGGCACCAAGGCGTTCGGCATCGAGCCCTATGTCGGCATCATGGGCGGCTGGGAAGAATTCGACCGTCAGGCCGGCCACGGCATCCCCAACACGCCGATCGGCACCGGCAAGTTGAACGGCGGTCTAGTGCAGGGCGTGGTCGGCGTGAACGTGCCGCTGGGCCCGGTCTTCGTCGGCGCCGAGGGCAATGCGACCAAGGGCTTCAAGGGCGATATCGACTGGGAATATGGCGTCGCCGGCCGCTTCGGCTTCCGCGCGGGTGACAGCGGCCTGTTCTACGGCAAGGTCGGCTACCAGTGGGTGAACTTCGACAAGTTCGGCGACAACAGCCCGGACTTCCACGCCGTCAGCTACGGCGTCGGCGCCGAGGTCGGCCCCAAGGACATTGGCCTGTCGGGCATCACCGGCAATGCCGGCATCCGTTTCCGCGTCGAGGCCTCGACCTTCGGCAGCGCCAAGAGCTTCCGTCCGATGGCGGGTGTGATCGCGCACTTCTGATCGGTCCGACCGGTTGGAGAAGCGGGGCGGGGGCGACATGGGTCGCCTCCGCCCTTCTTTTTTGTGCCCGATGCCAGGCCCATATCCGGTCGATGACGGGCCGGGTGAAACGACGGACGGGCTTGGCGGAGGCGGCGGCGCTGGCCGAGCGGCGGGACGCGGCGCCGCCGGATTGCGTGCTGTGCGGCCGGCCGCTGGGCCACCGCGTCGAATGGCATCATCTTGTGCCGAAGAGCGAGGGCGGCCGGGTCACCGCGCCGATCCACCCGATCTGTCACCGGACCATCCATGCCAGCTTCGGCAACACCGACTTGGCTCGGCTCTATGCCGATCCGGAGGTGCTCCGCGCGCAGCCGGCGATCGCGCGCTTCCTGCGCTGGATCGCCGACAAGCCGGCCGACTTCCATGCGCCGGTCCGGACGCGGCGGTAGAGCGGTTTTCTGCCAGGTTGAACCACCGTCATCGCCCTGCGGGCGACCGCTTCGGGGCGGGGCGCTTTCGATCCGGGGCGGCGTTGCTTGTCGGTCACGATGCTTTGGCATCGCTCCCTCCGCGCGCCTTGCCCCGAACCTAAATCACCGCCGTGCCGATGATCCAACCCAGTGGGAAACCCCTCTAGCCTCGCCGCGCCGGGATTGACTAAAGACCGGGCTCTACGACAGCGCCCGGCCGCCCTTCCACAGGCGTAGCGCCTTGCCCTCGACCGGCAGGCCGTCGAACGGCGTGTTGCCGGCCGAGGCGAAGGCATCACCGGTGATCCGCACCGGCGCACGGTCGTCGAACAGCAGCAGGTCGGCAGGCAGGCCGACCGCCAGTCGCCCGGTGTCCAGCCCCAGCGCCTTGGCCGGATTGGTCGCGAGCAGCTGGAACAGCCGGTCGAGCGTGCATAGGCCGTCACGCACCAGCATCAGCGCCAAGGGCAGCAGCGTCTCCGCCCCGGCCATGCCGGCGGAAGAATCGGCGAAGGGCAGGCGCTTCTCCTCCGGCCCGTGCGGATCATGGCCGGACGACAGGATGTCGATCGTGCCATCCGCGATGGCGGCTAGGCAGGCGCGGCGGTCGGCCTCGTCGCGCAAGGGTGGCGAGAGATGCGCGAAGGTGCGGAAATCGCTGACCGCGATATCCGACAGGTGGAGATGCGCCGGCGTGATCCCGCAGGTGACGGCAACGCCGCGGCGCTTCGCCGCGCGCACCAGGTCGAGCGCGGCGGCGGTGGTGACCTGGCGCAGGTGGAGCCGCGCGCCGCTCTCCTCCGCCAGCAGCAGGTCGCGCGCCACCGCCAGCGCCTCGGCCATGGCGGGGGCGGAGGGCAGGCCGAGCCGCGTCGCCGTCTCGCCATGGGTCGCGACCGCGCCGTGCGTCAGCCCGCCATCCTCGGCATGGGTGACGACGGTCAACCCCAGGTCGCTGGCATAGGCGAACAGCTTGGCCATCACGCCTGAATCGGCAATCCAGCGGCGGCCGGTGCCGACCGCGCGCGCGCCGGCCTCGATGCAGAAGGCCATTTCGGCGAGGTCCTGGCCCATCAGGCCGCGCGTCGCGGCGGCGATGGGGTGGATCCACAGATCGGGCCGGCCGACCAGCGCCGCCCGCTGCACCACGCCGGGATCGTCCAGCACCGGGCGTTGGTCGGGCATCAGCGCGACGCGGACGATGCCGCCGCGTCGGCACGCCTCGCGATCGACCGCGAAGACGCCGAAATCGACGATGCCGGGAGCCAGCAGCCTGCCGCCGCAATCGACCGTCTCGACACCCGCCGGAAGGTCGATCGTGCCGATGCCGGCGATGACGCCGTCCCGGACCAGCAACGCGCCGGGCTCGACCCGGTCGGCCAGCACCAGCCGGGCATTGGTCAAGGCGATCGCCTGTGCCTGGCTCATGCCCAGCCCTCCACGCCGCGCGCCCGTCGCGTGAGGACATCCAGACACGCCATCCGCACCGCCACGCCCATCGCCACCTGCTCCGTGATCGCCGATTGCGGACCGTCCGCCACCACCGAGTCGATCTCGATCCCCCGGTTCATCGGGCCGGGATGCATGACCAGCGCGTCCGGCTTGGCCCGATTCAGCCGTTCGGGCGTCAGGCCGTAGCGCAATCGGAATTCGCGCGGGGAGGGGACATAGCCCCCGTCCATCCGCTCATTCTGCAAGCGCAGCATCATGACCACGTCCGCCTCGTCCAGCGCCGCGTCGAAATCGGTGAAGCGGGTCACGCCCATCCGCTCGACCGCCGGGGGCATCAGCGTGGAGGGCGCGCAGACCCGCACCTCCGCCGCCAGGGCGGTCAGCGCCAGGATGTTGGACCGCGCGACCCGGCTGTGCAGCAGGTCGCCGCAGATCACCACCCGCTGCCCCTCGATCCGGCCGCGCCGGCGGCGGATGGTCAGCGCGTCGAGCAGCGCCTGGGTCGGATGCTCGTGCCGGCCGTCACCAGCGTTGAGCACCGCGCAATCGACCTTGTCGGCGATCAGCTTGACCGCGCCCGAGCTCATATGGCGGATCACCAGCACGTCGGCGCGCATCGCGTTCAGCGTCTGCGCGGTGTCGATCAGCGTCTCGCCCTTCTTCACCGAACTCTGTGCGGCATGCATGTTGACCACGTCCGCGCCCAGTCGCTTGCCCGCGATCTCGAAGCTCAGCAGCGTGCGCGTGCTGTTCTCGAAAAAGGCGTTGATCTGGGTGAGGCCGGCGAGCCGCGCCCATCCGCGATCAGCGCCGCGTTCGTGCCCACGGGTCGCCTCCACCCATTGTTCGGCCTCGTCGAGCAGGAAGCTGATCTCGTGCGGCTCCAGTCCCTCGATGCCGGTCAGGTGGCGATGGGGGAACACGGCCCCCCCGGCGATCATGGCGGATGGGCGGTGGTTCGAGCGTGACATCGGTTGCGGCGGTTAGCGCCCGGGGCCGAGTCGGGCAAGCAGGGCCGCGATCGTGGCGCGGCAGAACCGCCGAATTGATGGTTAAGCTTATCATGTGACGTTGTAACCTGCCATGGATACCGCTATATGGCGGTGACCATGACGGCTGCGACCCAAACATCCTGGTGGCCCAAGCTGGATCGGTTCGCGATCGGGCTGTCGGGGCTGTGCGCCGTGCATTGCGTCGCCACCACCGCGCTGCTGGCTCTGGCCTCGACGGCGGGCGGGATGCTGCTCGATCCATGGATCCATGAAGTCGGGTTGACGATGGCGATCCTGCTCGGCGTGGTGGCGCTGGGCAAGGGCGTCCTGCACCACGGCCAGGCCATGCCCGCGGCGGTCGGTGCGTTCGGGTTGGGCGTGATGGCCGGTGCGATGACGCTGCCGCACGACAGCGGCAGCCACGAGGCGCTTTGGACGATCGTCGGCGTGTCGTTGCTCGCCCTCGGGCATGAGTTCAACCGGCGCGCGCATTGCGGGACGCCGGAACGGCATCGATAGACGGAGGCCGGCGCGCGCTAGCTTGCTGGAACGGCCCGCATTCCCTATCTCGCGGCCATGGCGCACGGGCATCACCACCACGAACCAGAGGGCGACGCCCTGAACGATGCGGCGCGCACGGCGCTGGAAGACGCGGGCGAGCAATGGACGGTGATGCGCGCGATCGTGTTCGACGTGCTGGCCGGCTTCGACAAGCCCGCCTCCGCCTATGACATCGCCGACGCGGTGTCGCAGCGCGAGGGGCGGCGGGTGGCCGCCAACAGCGTCTATCGCATCCTCGACCTGTTCGTCGGCGCCAATCTGGCCCGCCGGGTCGAGAGCGCGAACGCCTATGTCGCCAATACGCATCCTGGCTGCCTTCATGATTGCATCTTCATGGTGTGCGATTCCTGTGGGCAAACGACGCACCTGGATGACGACCGGATCACGCGCGGCCTGCGGGATGCGGCGCAAGTCTCTGGTTTCAAGCCGGAAAGATCGGTGATCGAGCTGCGTGGCCGGTGTTCGGCCTGCGAGGCGGCGGCCTGATCGTCATCGCGCCGTAGCAATCGACACCACCGGTCCGACAGGGTAAGCCCCGGACATGGTTGATCTTCCCGCCACCCCCTTGCTCGACACCGTCCGCACGCCAGAGGAGCTGCGCCGGCTCAAGCCCGAGCAGCTTCGCCAGCTTGCCGAGGAACTGCGCGCCGAGACGATCTCGGCGGTCGGAACCACCGGCGGCCATCTCGGCTCCGGCCTGGGCGTGGTCGAGCTGACCACCGCCTTGCACTATGTCTTCGACACGCCGCGCGACCGGCTGGTCTGGGACGTCGGCCACCAATGCTATCCGCACAAGATCCTGACCGGGCGGCGCGACCGAATCCGGACCTTGCGCCAGGGCGGCGGCCTCAGCGGCTTCACCAAGCGGTCGGAGAGCGAATACGACCCGTTCGGCGCGGCGCATTCCTCCACCTCCATCTCGGCGGCCCTGGGCTTCGCGATCGCCAACAAGCTGGCGGGGACGCCCGGGCGCGGCATCGCGGTGATCGGCGACGGCTCGATGTCGGCGGGCATGGCCTATGAGGCGATGAACAACGCGGAACAGGCGGGCAATCGGCTGGTCGTGATCCTGAACGACAACGACATGTCGATCGCGCCGCCGGTCGGTGGGTTGTCGGCCTATCTGTCGCGCATGGTGTCGAGCCAGAAGTTCCTGGGCGCCCGCGACATATTGAAGCGAGTCGCGCGCCGCCTGCCGCGCCCGATCCACGCCGCGGCGCGCAAGACCGACGAGTTCGCCCGCGGCATGACGATGGGCGGCACGTTGTTCGAGGAACTCGGCTTCTACTATGTCGGTCCGATCGACGGCCATAATCTCGACCATCTGATCCCGGTGCTGGAGAATGTCCGCGACGCCGAGGAAGGGCCGATCCTGGTCCATGTCGTCACCAAGAAGGGCAAGGGCTATGCCCCGGCCGAGGCGGCGGCGGACAAATATCACGGCGTCCAGAAGTTCGACGTGATCACCGGCGCGCAGGCCAAGGCCCCGCCCGGACCGCCGCAATATCAGAATGTGTTCGGCGACCAGCTGGTCAAGGAGGGCGAGCGCGACCCGACCATCGTCGCGATCACCGCCGCCATGCCGTCGGGCACCGGGGTCGACCGTTTCGCCAAGGCGTTTCCCGACCGCAGCTTCGACGTCGGCATCGCCGAGCAGCATGCCGTCACCTTCGCGGCCGGTCTGGCGGCGCAGGGGATGCGGCCGTTCTGTGCGATCTATTCCACCTTCCTCCAGCGCGCCTATGACCAGGTGGTGCATGACGTGGCGATCCAGAACCTGCCGGTCCGCTTCGCGATCGACCGCGCCGGGCTGGTCGGCGCGGACGGCGCGACCCATGCCGGGTCGTTCGACGTCGCCTATCTGGCCACGCTGCCCAATATGGTGGTGATGGCCGCCGCCGACGAGGCGGAGCTGGTCCATATGACGCACACCTGCGCGATGCACGACAGCAGCCCGATCGCGGTCCGCTATCCGCGCGGCAACGGCACCGGCGTGCCGCTGCCCGAGGTGGCGCAGCGGTTGGAGATCGGCAAGGGCCGGGTGGTGCGCGAGGGCAAGACCGTCGCGATCCTGTCGCTCGGCACCCGCCTGACCGAGGCGCTGAAGGCCGCCGAGGTGCTGGAGGCCAAGGGACTGTCGACCACGGTCGCCGATCTCCGCTTCGCCAAGCCGCTGGACGAGGCGTTGATCCGCCGCCTGCTTTCGACCCACGAGGTGGCGGTGACGATCGAGGAGGGCGCGGTCGGCGGCTTCGGCGCGCATGTGCTGACGCTGGCCTCGGATGCCGGCCTGATCGACCATGGCCTGAAGCTGCGCACGATGCGCCTGCCCGACACCTTCCAGGACCAGGACAAGCCCGAGGTGCAATATGCCGCCGCCGGGCTGGATGCGGAGGGGATCGTCACCACCGTGCTGACCGCGCTGCGCCACAACAGCACGGGGATCGCCGAAGCTCGGGCATGACCGGCCTGACCAAGGCGATGCTGATCATCGCCATCGTCTTCGCCGGCGTGATCTGGCTGAACGTGGTGATGTGGCGGCGGATGCGCCGGGCGCTGCACGCGCTGGAGGCGCGGACGGAGTCGGCCGAACAGGTTCCCCAAGATCCCACCCGTGATGGGCGAGGATTGTCGCAGCCCGAGGGATCGCGGTAGGGCGTCGGCGGGTTGTGCGTCGACGCAACGCCCGACCGAGGGGGAACAGGAACGATGGCGCGACCGCCGCAACGGGATCTCACCACCGGGCCGATCGGGCGGACGTTGCTGCTGTTCGCGCTGCCCACCCTGGGCTCCAGCATCCTCCAGTCGCTGAACGGATCGATCAACGCGATCTGGATCGGCCAGTTTCTGGGCGAGCGGGCATTGGCGGCGACGACGAACGCCAACATCATCATGTTCCTGCTGATCGCCGCCGTGTTCGGCTTCGGCATGGCGGCGACGATCCTGATCGGGCAGGCGATGGGCCGGCGCGACGTGGAGACGGTGCGGCGGACCTTGGGCACGGCGCTCGGCCTGTTCGGCGGCCTGTCGATCGTCACGGTCATCATCGGCCTGCTCGCCGCGCCCGCCATCCTGCGGCTGCTGGCGACCCCGGCGGAGGTCTATCCGCTGGCGCTCGATTACCTGCGGATCATCTTCATCGCGATGGTGCCGGGCTTCCTGACGGTGCTGCTGACCATGGCGTTGCGCGGCACCGGCGACTCGATCACGCCGCTCAAGTTCATGGCGCTGGGATCGGTGGTCGATGTCGGGCTCAACCCGCTGCTGATCCGGGGCGTGGGACCGATCCCCGCCATGGGCATCGGCGGATCGGCGACCGCGACGCTGATCGCCAATGGCGTCTCGCTGGTCGCGCTGCTCCTCTATATCTACGGTCGCGACCTGCCGATCCGGCTGCGGGGTGCGGAGCTGGGCTATATCCGGCCGAATTCGGCATTGCTGCGCACGATCCTGGTCAAGGGCGTGCCGATGGGACTGCAGATGCTGGTCGTCTCCACCTCGGCACTGGCGATGATCGGGCTGGTCAATCGCTACGGCACCTCGACCACGGCGGCCTATGGCGCGGCGAACCAGCTCTGGACCTATGTCCAGATGCCGGCGATGGCGGTCGGCGCGGCGGTGAGCGCGATGGCCGCACAGAATATCGGGGCCGGCGCCTGGGACCGGGTGGGGCGGATCACCCGCGTCGGCATCCTCACCAACCTGGCGCTGACCGGCGGGCTGGTCGTGCTGCTGACCCTGCTCGACCGGCATGTGCTATGGCTGTTCCTGGGCCGCGATCCGGGCGCGATCGACATCGCGGTCCGGATCAATTGGATCGCCGGGTGGAGCTTCGTGCTGTTCGGCGTGTCGATGGTGCTGTCGGCGATCGTCCGGGCGAACGGGTCGGTGATCGGCCCGCTGGTGATTCTGGCGGTGGCGATGTTCCCGCTTCGCTTGGGCCTGGCGACGGGGCTGGAGGGGCGGCTCGGCTCGGACGCGATCTGGTGGAGCTTCCCGGCGGGGTCGGTCGGGTCGATGCTGATGATGATCGGCTTCTATCTCCATGGCGGCTGGCGCCGCACCCGAATGCCGGCCGTGCCGCACGAATGCGAGGAGTCGGCGCTGGCGGAGGGACAGCCGACGGGCAAGGCGATGCCGGTGGGGTGAGGTGCGGGTCTCAGCCTGGACCGATAGTCTTCACGACCCAGGCGGCAGCGGTGCCGGCGGCGCCATCACCTCGATCACGCCCGCCGCGATCTTCGCGGTCACCGGCGTTTCCGCCAGCAGCTCGCCGTCGATCGAGATCGGCAGCCGGGGCTCGGTGTCGATGCGGATCGCCTTGCCGGAGAAGCTGATCGTGTCGTGATGCCGCTCCTTCATGCCCAGGAAGCTGGTCGCCCAGTTGCGCACCAGGGTGCGCTTGTAATGGCCGCGTACCGCCTGGACGACGATTTCACCCGAATTGACCGATGCCTCGTCCACCAGCCAGGTGCCGCCATGATAGGGGCCGTTGGAGATGCGTACCTCCACCACCCGCATCTTGCGCTTGGTCTCGCCGTCATCGATGTGAAGGGTGAAGGGCTTGAACCGGGTGAACTGATAGCTCGCCCAGCCGAGATAGCCGATCCGCCCCAACAGCTTCTTCAGGCCATGCGGCACCGTTTCCGCGATCTGCGGGCTGATCCCCATCGCCGCGCAATTGGCGAAATAATCGCCGTCGATCATGCCGAGGTCGATGCGGCGGCGATGCCCCGTCCGGATCACCTCCACCGCGCCCTCGACCGTCAGCGGGATGCCCAGCGTACGCGCGAAGCTGTTGGCGGTGCCGAGCGGCAGCACCCCCAGCACCACGTCGCGCCCGACCAGCAGGTCGACCAGCCCGCTGATCGTACCGTCGCCGCCGCCCAGGATGACCAGGTCGGGACCGGCGCGCAGCACGTCGCGCACGACCGCTTCCAATTGATCGGGGTCCTCGACCGCGCGTGCGTCGACGGGATAGGGCAGGCCGGACATGGCTTTGCATGCCCGCTTGAAAAGTTTCTGCCCTTTCCGGGACTTGGCATTCACGACCATGGCCGCCGAGCGGATGTCCCGCATATCGATACACCCTCGCAATGAACGTGCCTAACGCTTGCCGGGGCCGCCGCGATCCCGCAAAGCGAAAACATGTCCGCTTATCCCGCCCTTCGTCTTCGCCGCACCCGTGCCTCCGCCTGGAGCCGCCGGCTCCATGCCGAGACGGTGCTGACTCCCGCCGACCTGATCTGGCCGCTGTTCATCGCGGAAGGGGACGGGGTGGAGGAGCCGATCGCGGCGCTGCCCGGCGTCTCGCGCTGGTCGGTCGACGGCATCGTCGCGCGCGGGCGCGAGGCGCGCGACCTGGGCATTCCCTGCGTCGCGCTGTTCCCCAATACGCCGCACCATCTGCGCAGCGATGACGGCTCGGAGGCGCTCAACCCGGACAACCTCATGTGCCGGGCGATCCGGGCGTTGAAGGACGCGGTGCCCGAGATCGGCGTGCTGACCGACGTCGCGCTCGACCCCTATACCACCCATGGTCATGACGGGCTGGTCGATGCGGCCGGCTATGTCGTCAACGACCGCACCGCCGACGCGCTGGTGCAACAGGCGCTGAACCAGGCGCGCGCCGGGTCGGACATCGTCGCCCCCTCCGACATGATGGACGGTCGCATCGGCCTGATCCGGAGTGCGCTGGAGGGCGAGGGGCATGTCAACGTCCAGATCATGAGCTATGCCGCCAAATATGCCTCCGCTTTCTACGGCCCGTTCCGCGATGCGGTCGGCAGCCGGGGCCTGCTGAAGGGCGACAAGAAGAGCTACCAGATGGACAGCGCCAATGCCGAGGAGGCGCTGCGCGAGGTCGCGCTCGATCTGGCGGAGGGGGCGGACACGGTGATGGTGAAGCCGGGCCTGCCCTATCTGGACATCATCCAGCGGGTGAAGACGCGGTTCGAGGTGCCGGTGTTCGCCTATCAGGTGTCGGGCGAATATGCGATGATCGAGGCGGCGGTCGCGGCCGGGGCGGGGGAGCGCGACGCGCTGGTGATGGAGTCGCTGATGGCGTTCAAGCGCGCCGGCTGTTCGGGCGTGCTGACCTATCACGCCGCCCAGGCCGCGCGGCTGATGGGCGCGTGATCGAGACCGAACGGCTGCTGCTGCGCGGCTGGCGCGAGGCGGATCTCGCCCCCTTCCACGCCATGGGCCAGGATGCGGAGGCGATGCGCTATCTGGGTCCGCCGACCAGCCGCGACGAGACGCGCTGGACGCTCAACCGCGCCCAGGCCTGCCAGGCCGAACATGGCCATTGCCAATGGGCGATCGAGCGCAAGTCCGATGGCGCGTTCCTGGGCTATTGCGGATTGAAGCCCGGCGACGCGCCGATGCGCGGCGAGATCGAGATCGGCTGGCAGATCGACCGGCGCGTCTGGGGGCGCGGCTATGCGCGCGAGGCGGCGGCGGCCAGCATCGCCTGGGGCTGGCGCAATCTGGCGGTGCCGAGCATCGCCGCCGTCACCGTGCCTGCCAACCGGCGCAGCTGGGGACTGATGGAGCGGCTGGGCATGGTGCGCTTTCCCGAGGAGGATTTCCGCTATCCCGACCTGACCCCCGGCGAGCCGCCGCGCGCCCACATCCTCTATCGCATCGCGCGGCCCGGCCTGTGGCGACGCGCCGCATGACGACGGAGGGGGGCGGGGCGGACCGGGGGCGGTTCGGCGGATGGCTGTTCGTCCTGACGATCCTGACTGGCTCCTTCCTGCTGTTCCTGGTCCAGCCGATGGTGGCGCGCATGGCCTTGCCCCGGCTGGGCGGCGCGCCGGCGGTGTGGAACTCGGCGATGCTGGTCTATCAGGCGCTGCTGCTCGGCGGCTATGCCTATGCCCATGCGCTGGCCCGGGCGCGCCCGCGCGTGCAGGCGGCGATCCATCTCGGCCTGTTGCTGCTGGCGGCCTTGTGGCTGCCGATCGGCCTGGCCGCGATCCAGATCCCGGCGGCGGGCCAGCCGGCACTCTGGGCGCCGTGGCTGCTGCTGGCCTCGATCGGGCCGCTCTTCTTCGCGGTCGCGGCGCAGGCCCCGCTGGTGCAACGCTGGTTCAGCCTGGCGAGCGGCGGCCGCGATCCCTATGCGCTCTACGCCGCCTCCAATCTCGGCAGCTTCGCCGGGCTGATCGCCTATCCGCTGCTGGTCGAGCCGCTGATGGCGGTGCATCGGCAGAGCCTGTTGTGGAGCGGCGGCTATGCGTTGCTGATCCTGCTGGTCGCCGCCTGTGCGACGCTGCTGCCGCGCAGGGCGGTGGCGGTGGACGTGGCGGCGGCGGGGCCGGTCAGCCGCCCGGCCGGGGCCGGCAGGATCGTCTATTGGATCGCGCTCAGCCTCGTGCCCTCGGGGCTGATGCTGGCGACCTCCACCTATATCACCACCGACATCGTCGCGATGCCGCTGCTCTGGGTGCTGCCGCTCGGCCTCTATCTGCTCAGCTTCAGCGTCGCCTTCGCCACCGATCGCTCGGTCGCGGACCTGCTGACGCGCATTGCCCCGATGACGATCCTGCTGTTCGGCGGCGTGATGATGGGCGGCTATCAGGCGCGCGCCGGCATCAACCTGCTGGTTGCCCTCACGCTGCTCTTCATGGCGTCGGTGGCGCTGCACACCGCGCTCTACCGCGTGCGACCCGCGCCCGACCGGCTGACCGGCTTCTATCTGGCGATGGCGTTCGGCGGCGCCCTGGGCGGGGTGTTCGCCGGGCTGATCGCGTCGGTGCTGTTCGACTGGACCTATGAATATCCGCTGCTGATCCTGGCGGCGGGGGCGCTGGCCCCGTCGCTGTACCTGACCGGCTCGCTGCGCGCGATCTGGACCGGGTCGGCGCGTCTCGCTGCCCATGCCACCGTGATCGCGGCGATGCTGCTGCTGGTCCTGCTCCAGGCCTATGGCCCGGACGGTCTGGCCGGCGAGGCCTATCGCGGGCCGATCTTCGTCGTCATCGCCGCGGTCGGGCTGATGGCGATGGGCCGGCGGCTGGCATATGGCCTGGTGCTGGCGACCGCGCTGATGCTGTTCGGCGGCTTCCGCTCGCTCGAACTCTCGGCGCAGCCGGGGGCACGGACGCGCAGCTATTTCGGCGTCTATACCGTGCGCGGTACGTCGCGCATCCGCGAGCTGGACCATGGCACCACCGTCCATGGCATCCAGCTGATCGGCAGCCCGACCCGCGAGCGGACGCCGACCACCTACTACGCCCCCGGCTCGGGCGTGGGACTGGCGATGACCGCGCTGCCGGACCTCTACGGCCCGCAGGCGCGGGTCGGGGTGGTGGGGCTCGGCACCGGTACACTCGCCTGCTATGCACAAAGGGGACAGGACTGGCGCTTCTACGAAATCGATCCGGCGGTGGTCCGGATCGCGCGCGATACCGGGCAGTTCACTTATCTGAGCCGCTGCCTGCCCGATCCGACGATCCGGCTAGGCGATGCCCGGATCAACATCGCGCGGGAGGGGACGGGCTCACTCGACCTGCTGGCGCTCGATGCCTTCTCCTCGGACTCGGTGCCGGCGCATCTGATGACGCGCGAGGCCTTTGCGAGCTATGCGCGCGTGCTGGCCCCGCGCGGCCTGCTGATGGTCCACATTTCCAACCGCTATCTCGACCTGGAACCGGTGGTCGCGGCGGTAGCGGATGCCGGTGGCTGGCAGGGTGCGGTGATGAACTACCACCCGTCGCCGCTCGATCCCGATGCCACCACCTCGCTCTGGGTCGCGCTGTCCCGCGACCCGGGGACGCTGGCGGCGTTGCGGGCGCGCCATTCCGAGTGGCGGCCGATGCGCCGCCGGCCGGGCCTGTCGGCCTGGACCGACGATTATTCGACCATATTGCCGCTGCTGAAAGGCTTTTGACGGACCTGCCTACCGCTCCTCATGCACCATGTGGAGCGCAACCAGCCGGGCGAGCAACGTCGCCGGGAAGAGCTGGCCGATCACCGCCTCCAGATTGGCGAGGCTGCGGGTCAGCGGCTCGGTCGGCACGATATCGCCGAAGCCGGTCGTGGTCAGCGTCGTCAGGCTGAAATAGGTGAAGACGGCGGACAGGCCGTCGCGGCCATGGCCGTGCAGGTTGGTGCCGGTGAAGGCCCCCGGCGCATACATGGCGATCGCGCCATAGGCGATGGCGAACAGCGCCGCGATGTTGAGATAGAGCAGCACCGCCCCCCGGATGCGGTGCATGGTGACGCGCCGTCCGGCGGCGAAGACGTGATGCGCCACCACGCCCGTCACCGCGCCGTTGAACACGAAGGAGACCAGCGCGATCGCCTCATGCTGCTGGACCGAGTCGAGCTGCAGCGACGCGGAGACCAGATGCCCGAACAGCGGCCAGGCGGTGAGCAGCGCCAGGCAGCCGAGCGTCACCAACTGCAACAGCCGGTGCCGGGTCAGCACCGTCACGCACAATATGGCGAAGGCCAGGTGGCAGATGTCGAGCAGGGTCCGCCCCAGCGCGCCCCGCTGCGCCAGCGGGATCATGACGAACAGGGTGAGGCATTGCAGGACGAGCAGGGCGGAGAGGCAATGGTCGACGCGCTGGTCGCGATCCATGATCCAATGCATGAACGTCGGTCCGCTGACGATGGGGTCGGGCGACTAGGCCGGCGCGGCTGAACGATCCATGACCGAAAGCAGACAGGGCCGGCCTCGTGGCCGACCCTGTCCATCATTCCCGAAAGCGGCGGTCGCGGATCAGAAGCGACCGCGGATGCCGACCAGCAGGGTGCGGCCCGGCTGATACTGGTTGAAGGTGGCATTCGGGAACTGGAAGTAGCTCGACTGGGCTTCCTTGGTGATGTTGATCACGTTGACGACCAGGGTTGGCATGTAGCTGTTGCCGAACACCTTGCCGAGGTCGAGATTGCCCGAGAAGTCAAGCTGGCCGTAATCGCGGCCGAAGATCGCCGCATTGGGCAGGCCGTTCTGGTTGAGGCCCGACGCCTGCGACCCCTCGTTGAACGTATAGGTCAGGCGCGCCGACAGGCCGTGGCCTTCATAATAGCCGGTCGCCGTGTAGGTGGTCGGCGCGACGCCGAGCGCGATGGCCGGCGCACCGGTGCCTTCGCCCTTCTGGTCGATCAGCGTCAGGTTGCCCTGCACGCCGAAGCCGGTGACGCCGATATATTGGGTCAGGAAGTCGAGCGGCTGGGTGATCTGGAACTCCAGGCCGTTGACCTTGAGCTTGCCATCGGCGTTCACCTGCTGCTGGACCTGGACCAGCACCTGTTCGGGCGGGGTGCCGGCCGGTGCGCGCGAGGCGAGGGCAAGCTGCTGCGCCTGGGTCAGCGTGGCGAAGGTGATGCCATATTGCTCCAGGGTCGAGAAGGGCACGGTGGTCAGACCGTTGACGGTGAAGCCGGTGATCGACTTGCGGAACGCCGCGAACGCGATCACGCCCTCGCCGCCGGTATAATATTCGAAGCCCAGGTCGATATTGTTCGAGATGTACGGATTGAGCGCGTTGTTGCCGAGATTGCCGACATCCGCCGAGGGCGAGGTGAAGGACGCGCCCGGCAGCAGCTGGTTCGGGTCCGGCCGGGTCATCGTGCGCGAGATCGAACCACGCGCCACCGCCTTGTTGCCGAAGCTGTAGGCGACGCTCGCCGAGGGCAGGAAGTTGGAATAGAGGCGGTTCGTCTCGGCAAAGGCGACCGTGACCGGATAGCAGGAACCGTCCAGCGCGAAGTTGTTGGCGGTGGAGCCGGGACAGGTCACGCCGCCCCGCGTATTGCGCGGATCGGGGATGCTGGTGCGGCCGCCGACGATCTGCTGCGTGCGGACATAGCGGACGCCGGCATTGACGCGCAGCGTGTCGGTATCGTTGACGTCGATGATGCCGTTGCCCTCGATGAAGGTGCCGGTCACCTTCTCGCGGATCAGGCCGCCATTCGCGCCGCTGGTGCCCGAACCCGTCTCCGTCGCGCCGGCGAGCAGCCTGTCATAGCCGGTCGCGGCCTTCACCTTGTTCCAGTCGACGGTGATGAAGCCGTTGTCGCCGGGCAGGAGGAAGGAGGGGACGAGCGCGGTCGGGATGATCGAGCCGCCATAGACGATCGGCTGGCCGCCGACCGTGAAGCCGGTGCCATAGGCGGGATAGGTCGGATAGCCGGCGGGCGGCACCGTGCCGGGCTGGTTCGCGCCATCGCACAGCGGCTGGCGGTTCGGGCCGGGCAGCAGCACGTTGGGGTTGTTGCCGCAGATCGCCGCCGACCAGGCATTGCTGTTGTCGAACGGGCTGATCCGCCGCGAGGTGTCGTCATAGGCCGCGCCGACGCGGACGCTGAACCTCTTCTCGTCGCCGAACAACAGGCTGCCGCGCACGCCCTTGGTCTCGGTCCGGCGTTCCTCGCCGGAGAGCTGGACGCGACCGCCGCCGGCCCAACCGAAATTGGCCGGGTTGTTCAGGTCGACATTGCTGGTTATCGTCGGGATGCCGCCGGTGTTCTGATAGGTGACGGTGGTGCCGCTGCTGGTCGGGGTGATGACCAGGAAGGTCGGGCTTTCGCGGCGGAACTTGCTGCGCGTGTAATTGGCCTGCAGATCGCCCTTGATATGGTCGTTGATGATGAACTCGGCACCGGGATTGACGCCCCAATAGTCCTGCTTGTCCTTGTACGGCCGATATTCGAGGAAGAACTGCGAATTGGCATAGGTGCCGCCGGTGACGGTGCAGCCCGACGCGCAATCCGTCTTGTCATAGGTGGTGTTGAGCGGGATCGCCGCGCCGTTGCGCACCGCCCAGTTCATCGCGTTGCGCGAGAATTCGGTGTCGCGCTTGGCATACATGCCGTCGACATAGAAGTGGAAGGCGTCGCTCGGCCGCCACTCGGCCGAGACGAGGCCGTTATAGCGGGTGCGCTCGCCGATCTCGGTGCGCGGACGGCCCAGGCGGGGCAGCAGGCCGTTGTCGATCTGCTCGATCGTCGCACCCGGATTGTTGCGCAGCAGGAACGCCTGGTCGATGACCGTGCCGGGCGTCAGGCCGTTGCCGGCATTGGCGGGCACGGTGCCGGGGATGGTGAAGTTGCCGCCGCCGGTCGCATTGCGCGTCGAGCCGGTGTTCTGCGACGCGGTGAGGTTCGGATTGGTCCAGCCGATCGTCTCGAACCCGTCGACGCGGAAGCGGTTCTTCACCGCCGCGCCGCCGACCAGCAGGCCGAAATTGCCCGAGGTCATGCTGGCCAGCGCATAGCCGCGATAGCCCCATTTGTCGGCGCTGCTGACCTTCGACCCCTGAAGGCCGTAGCTGATATAGGGCTTGGGATTGTCGAACGGACGTGCCGAGCGCAGGTTGACCGTGCCGGCCGCGCCGCCCTCGATCTGGCTGGCGGTGGGCGACTTGCTGACGGTCAGCTGGGTGAACAATTCGGTCGGGATCAGGTCGAGATCGACCTCGCGATTGGTGCTCTGCGCGTCGAAGCGGACCGAGGCGATCGCGACCGGCGCGCCGTTCAGCAGCACGCGGGTGAAGTTGGTGCCGAGACCGCGGATCGCGACGTTCGCGCCTTCGCCCGTGACCTCGCGGCTGATCGTCACGCCGGGGATGCGGTTGACCGATTCGGCGATGTTGGTGTCGGGGAACTTGCCGATATCCTCGGCGAAGATCGTGTCGGTGAAGCCGATCGAATTCTTCTTCGCGTTGGTCTGGCTTTGCAGCGACGCGCGATATCCGGTGACGATGATATCCTGGTTGCCGGTCGCGGACGGATCGGCGGGGGCCTGGTCGCTCGAGTCGATCTGGGTCGGCTGGGTATTGCCCGCGCCATCCTGCGTGTTCGCGTCGGGCAGGGTGGTCGCGCTGCTGTCCGAGGAGGCGGTCGGGGCGCCCGGCGTCGGCGCGACCTGCGCCAGGGCCGGCCAGGCCGATGTGCACAGCAACAGGGCCAGCGGCGTGTTCAGGCGACGCATTGGTGACGCGAGCTTCATGTCATTCCCCTCCTGAAGGCGGCCGTTTCATCCGGTCTGCCATTTTTCGATGCTGTGCATGTTACCGATAACTGGCCTGACAGGTTAATCGTTGTTGCCCGGCCAATATGCGATATGGTGCGGGCAGGATGGCTGCGGCCGTTGATGACGAGGGCGTTGGACCGACAGGAGACCCGTCAGGACCGCCACGTCCGCCTGGCCCCCGGCGAATGGCAGATCCGGCGCGTGAAGCCCTATCGCTACGACCGATCCGCCGCCAGGCGCGCCGGGTCGACCGGCGCATAGGTCGGCACCAGCAGGTGGATGACGAGCAGCGCGACGAAATAGGCGCAGCCGGCGACCGCGAAGATCGGCCCATAGCCGCCGACGCCGGCCAGGATCGTGCCGGCGAACTTCGCCATCATCATGCCGCCAACCGCGCCGGCTAGTCCGCCGAGGCCGATCACCGATCCGCCCATGCCGCGCGGGAACAGGTCGCCGGGGATGGCGAAGACATTGGCGGAGAAGCCCTGGTGGCAGGCGCAGGCCAGCCCGATCGCTAGCACCGCCCACCACATGCCCGGGGCCTGCGCCGCGACGATGATCGGCAGCGCGAACAGCGCGCAGGTCGCCATCGCGGTCTTGCGCGCGCGGTTGGCGCTCCACCCGCGCCCCAGCAGGCGCGACGAGTACCAGCCGCCCGCGATCGATCCCACGTCCGCCAGCACATAGACCGCGACCAAGGGCGGGCCGAAGTCGAGCATCTTCACGCCATATTGACGGTTGAAGAAGTCGGGCAGCCAGAACAGGAAGGTCCACCAGATCGGGTCGATCAGGAAGCGGCCGGCCATGTAGGCCCAGGTCTGGCGCAGGCGGAGCAGCGTGCGCCAGCGGATCGGCCGGGCGGGGGGCGTCGGGTCCGCCTCGATCCAGGCGAGTTCCGCCGCCGTGACGCGGGGATGCTGGCGCGGGCTGCGATAGAAGCCGAGCCAGGCGATCAGCCACACCAGGGTCAGCGCGCCGGTCGCCAGGAACGCCATCCGCCAGCCGAACGCGACCGCGATCGCCGGCACCACCAGGGGCGTCAGGATCGCGCCGACATTGGAGCCGGCGTTGAAGATGCCGATCGCCAGCGCGCGCTCGCGCTGCGGAAACCATTCGGAGGTCGCGGCGAGCGCGGCGGGAAACGCGCCCGCTTCCCCGGCGGCCAGCGGCAGCCGCGCCCAGATCATCCCGCCGGCGCTGGTGAACAGCGCATGGGCGACATGGCCGATCGTCCACAAAGTGACCGCCACCGCATAGCCGATCCGCGCGCCGACCCGGTCGACGAACCGCCCGAACAGCACATAGGCGATGCCGTAGGCGGCCTGGAAGGCGATGGCGAGATCGGCATAGCCCTGCTCGCTCCAGTCGTAGCGCGCCTGGAGCTCGGGCTTGAGCGTCGGCAGCACCAGCCGGTCGATATAGCTGAGCGCCACCGCCGCGAACAGCAGGGCGCAGACGATCCAGCGCACCCGGCCACGCGGTTTCTCCGGCGGAGCGGGGGTGGGGGCCAGGGCCTCGGTCATCCTCTCACCAGCTCCACAGCGTGCCGTCTTCCAGGCGGTTCACCGGCAGATAGGCGCGCCGATAGTCATGGCCGGCCGCCAGCGCCTCGTCGATGTCGACGCCCAGGCCGGGCGCCTCGCCGGGATGCATCGTGCCCTGCGTGAAGGAATAGGCGTGGGGGAATACGGCGTCCGTCTCGGCGGTGTGGCGCATATATTCCTGGATGCCGAAATTGGGCACCGACAGGTCGAAATGCAGCGCCGCCGCCATCGCCACCGGCGACAGGTCGGTCGCGCCGTGGCAGCCGGTGCGGACCTGGTAGAGATCGGCCAGCGCGGCGATCCGGCGCAGGTGCGTGAGGCCGCCGGCATGGGTCACGGTGGCGCGGACATAGTCGATCAGCTGGTTCTCGATCAGCCCCTTGGCGTCCCAGATCGAATTGAAGATCTCGCCCACCGCCAGCGGCGCGGTGGTGTGCTGGCGGATCAGGCGGAACGCGTCCTGGTTCTCGGCCGGGGTCGCATCCTCCAGCCAGAAGGGGCGATAGGGCTCCAGGTCGCGACCCAGCCGCCCCGCCTCGATCGGGGTCAGGCGATGGTGGATGTCGTGGAGCAGATGCACGTCCCAGCCCAGCGCCTCGCGCGCCGCAGCGAACAGCTCTGGCACGATGCGGAGATATTTGCTGGTCGACCAGACCGCCTCGGTCGGCAGATCGGAGTCGGCCGGCTCGTAGAATTCCGGGTCCTTGCTGACGCCATAGGTGGCGGCCATGCCGGGCACGCCGCATTGCAGGCGGATCGCCTGATAGCCTTCGTCGCGATAGCGGATCGCGGCGGCGATCGTGTCCTCGATCGACACGCCATTGGCATGGCCATAGACCATCACGCTGTCGCGCGCCGCGCCGCCCAGCAACTGGTAGACGGGCAGCCCGGCGATCTTGCCCTTGATGTCCCACAGCGCCATGTCGACCGCCGCGATCGCGGTCATCGTCACCGGGCCGCGCCGCCAATAGGCTCCCTTGTAAAGATACTGCCAGATATCCTCGATCCGGTGCGCGTCGCGGCCGATCAGGCAGGGGACGACATGGTCGGACAGATAGCTGGCGACGCTCAGCTCGCGACCGTTCAGCGTCGCATCGCCGACCCCGGTGGTGCCGTCGTCGCAGATGATCTTGAGCGTGACGAAATTTCGCCCCGGACAGGTGATGATGACACGGGCATCGACGATCTTCGGCATGGAGCGTGGGTCCTGACGACAGGGAAGACGGTGCGTCGCCACGAACGGACGGCGCAGGAAAATAGCGTCCGGGGAAACAGGTCACGACCATGCGTCGGCCGCCGGCATGGCGACCGCATCCTCTCCCTCGAATGCTGTCATACAGCGCCAAGCATATTGGCCTGTCAACATGGACTCGACAGATTTCGCACCGTTCGCGATGCTGGAGCATTGCGCGGGCCCGCGCCTGGGATACAGATCGATCATGGAAAAGTCCGACAAGCTCTATCGACGTGTGACCGACGGCATCCTCCAGCGGCTGGCCCAGGGCGAGTTGCCGGTCGGCAGCCGCCTGCCGACCGAACGCGAGCTGGCGGAAACCTATACGATCAGCCGCACCACGGTGCGCGAGGCGATGGTCGCGCTGGAGATGATGGGCGTCGTCGAGATGCGCAAAGGCTCCGGCATCTATGTCGCCTCGCTGCGGATGCCGGGCGAGGGGGCGGAGACGCTGGACGTCGGCGCGTTCGAACTGCTGGAGGCGCGGCGCAGCATCGAGGCGGAGGTCGCCGCGCTGGCGGCGCTGCGCATCGATGACGAGCGGCTGGACGAACTCGACGCACTGGTCGCCATCATGGCGGATGCGGATGCCGATATCGCCGCGAGCGAGAGGGCCGACCGCGACTTCCACCTCGCCATCGCCGGTGCAACCGGCAACGGCGCCTTCCTGGCGGTGGTGACCGATTTGTGGGCGATGCGCGACCGGTGCGACCTGGCGCGGACGATCCACCAGCGTGCGCGCGGCGGCGGCGAGATGCTGCGCGTCGCCGAACATCGCGCGATCGTCGCGGCGCTCAGGGCGCGGGATGCGGAGGCGGCGCGGCTGGCGATGCGCCAACATCTGGACGCGGTGCTGGAGCACCTGCTCGCCCGTACCGAAAGCGAGGAGATCGAGGCGGTGCGCCAGCGCAACGCGAACTTGCGGGAGCGGATCTTCGCTCGCACGCATATCGCCTGATCTGCGTTCTCCACATCAACCGAACAAAAGTTTCATTCGTTTGGTCGCTTTGCGAGTGACCTTCTGGAAAGGTGAGCGATGATAGTGCTTTAGCTGATCGTCCCCCGATGGAGGAAGCAGTGCAACGATGACGGTGGTGGACCAGGATCTGCTCGGCGCGACCGGGTCCGCGCCGTCCGGCGACGATCTCTACGTGCCGGCCGTCGAGGACCATCCGGCGCTCGGCGAACCGACCGGCGGCCATAGCGACGCGACCTCGGTCGGTGGCTTGGCCCGCATCCTCCATCAGCGAATATGCGGCCGTGCCTGAGCCCGCCGCCATACCCACCTGGCTGCCGCAGGACAGTGCCATGGCGCAGCGCATCGCGGCGCGGGACTGGTCGGATACGGCGCTGGGGTCGCCGGATCGCTGGTCGTCGACCATGCGGGGGGCGGTGGCGATGCTGCTCGACCATTTGCGCCCCGCCTTGCTGCTGGTGGGCGCGGACCGGACGACCTTGTGCAACGATGCGTGGCATGACCGGCGCGTGGGTGCGGCGGGGCGGTGGAATGCGCGTCCGCCGGCCGGATTGGACGCGCGCCTGTCCGACGCCTGGGCGGGGGAGCCGGTCCGGATCGTCGCGGACGGGACGGTGTGGAGCGGTACGCCGATCCGGGACCTGCATGGGCGGGTCGAGGCGGTGTTGGCGACGGCGATAGCGATGGCCGACACGGGGGAGGATGGCGGCGGGGCGAGCCAGGGCAGCGACCGGCTGCATCTGGAGCAGCAGGTCCGCGAGGGCGCCGCGGAATTGCAACAGAGCCGCGACCTGCTCCAGGCGACAATGGACAGTTCGCAGGACATGATCCAGGTCTTCGCCGCGATCCGCGACGACCGGGGCGCGATCGTGGACTTCCGCTGGCTACTCAACAACCACACGTCCGAACATCATTATGGCGAGGTGCGGGGCGAGAGCCTGCTTGAGCGCAGGCCCGGCGTGGTGGAGATCGGCATTTTCGACGCCTTCCGTCGCGTCACCGAGACGGGCGTGCCCGAGCAGACCGAACGTTCTTATGATCGCGAGCAGTTCGACGGCTGGTATTACCAGTCGGTGGTGAAGTTGGGCGACGGCGTCGCCACCACCACCAAGGACATTTCCGCCTGGAAGGCGTCGCAGGCCGAGGTGCAGCGCCTGCGCGACGCGATGGCGCAGGCGCGGATCGACGAAAACGATGCCCGGCTGGCGGCGGTGTTCGAGGCGTTGCCGGTCGGTGTCCTGGTCACCGATGCCGAGGGGCGGACCGTGCGGACCAATGAAGAGATGGCCCGCTTCCTGCCGAACGGTCTGATGCCGTCGCGTGACGATGGCGCCGCGCCGCGGTGGCGGGCCTGGGCTGCGGATGGGGCGGTAGTGCCGGTGACCGACTATCCGGGCGTACGGGCGTTGCGCGGCGAACGCGTGATGCCGGGCATCGAGATGCTCTACACGGACGAGGACGGGCGCGAGATCTGGACGCGCGTGTCCGCCATGCCGATCCGGGACGGCGATGGCGCGGTGATCGGCCATGCCAGCGTCATCACCGATATCGACACGTTGAAGCGCAATGCGGAGGCGCTGCGGACCAGCGAGGAACGCCTGCGCCAGTTCGGCGACGCCTCGCAGGACCTATTGTCGATCCGCGACGCGGCCTCGCTGCGATGGCGGTATCTGACGCCGGCGTTCGAGGCGATCCACGGTCTGTCGCGCGATGCGGCGATGGCGGGCCATCCGCTTCGCACCTGGCTGGCGCTGGTGGTGCCGGAGGACCGCCGCACGGTGCTCGCCGCGATCCGCCGCATCCGGGCCGGCGAGCCGGTGACTGTCGACTATCGCGTATGTCGAACGAGCGACGGCGCGATCCGCTGGCTGCGCGACACCGGCTTCCCGATCCGCGACGGCGAGGATCGTGTCGCGATGATCGGGGGCATCGGCAAGGACATCACCGACGCCAAGGCCGCGCAGGAGGCGCTGGAGAAGCACGAGGCGTTCCTGACCAGCGCGGTCGAGGTGGGCCGGCTGGGATTGTGGGACTGGGATATCCGGACCGACCGGGTGCGCTGGTCGGACGAACGTTTCCGGCAGGGGGGATATCGGGTCGGCGAGGTGCTGCCGAGCTACCAGGCCTGGGTGGATTGCCTGCACCCCGACGAACGTGCGGGCGCGGAGGCGGAAGTGCGTGCCGCCATGGCGGAGGCGCGCGACTATGTCCGGGAGTACCGCGTCGTGCATCCGGACGGCAGCATCCACTGGCTGCATGGCCGCGGCCGTTTCTTCTACGACGATCATGGCGCGGCGATCCGGATGATCGGCGCCCTGGTCGACGTCACCGAGCGGCGCGAATGGGAGGAGCGGCAGAAGGCGCTGGTCAACGAGTTGCAGCATCGCACCCGCAACTTGATCGGCGTGGTCCGCTCCATATCGGACAAGACCGCCCGCACCAGTCGCGACCTGGCGGACTTCCACCTCCGCTATCGCGATCGGCTCGATGCGCTGGCGCGGATCCAGTCGCTGCTGTCACGGCTGGAGGAGCAGGACCGGGTCACCTTCGACTCGCTGGTCGCGACGGAGCTGGCGGCGACGAACAGCGCGGCCGGGCAGGTGACGCTGGACGGACCGGGCGGCATCCGGCTCCGTTCCTCGACCGTGCAGATCCTGGCCATGGCGATCCACGAGCTGGCGACCAACGCGGTCGAACATGGCGCGCTGGCGCAAGCCGATGGCCGGCTGATGGTCCGTTGGCGGTTCGAGCCGGCAGAGGGTGATCGCGCGCCCTGGTTGCATGTCGACTGGCGAGAATCGGCGGTGACGATGCCGGGGGCCGATATGGGACCGGACGGCGTCCGGGTGCCGGCGGGTTCCGGGCAGGGGCGCGAGTTGATCGAGCGAGCCTTGCCCTACCAGCTCCACGCCAGGACTTCGTTCAACCTGGGGCCGGACGGCGTCCACTGCACGATCTCCTTCCCGGTTTCGGCCAGCACGGGGCAGGGACATTGTCCGGGCTGACCGTCCGCCTTGCGGCGACCGGCACATGGGCGCTGGTGCTGATCGGTCGGGCGGCCGGCGCGATCGGTCGGATCATTTGTGCCTTATGCGCGTGGCGTCAGGCCGGCACCTTGCCGATCTCCCCGGCGATCCGCGCTATCAGTCGGTCCGACATGCCGAACATCACCGCCTTGTCGAGCACCGGAATGCCGGCATAAGCCGCCGGAATGGCGCTCTCGCCGTAGCCGGTCAGGAAAGCGATCGGTATCGCGCGGGCTCGCAACGCATCGACCAGATCGAAGATCAGGGTTCCGCCCAGATTGATGTCCAGCAGGGCGAAGTCGACCGTAGCGCCCCGGGCCAGCCATGCCGCCGCTTGCGCGACCGTCGCGAACGGCCCGGCGACTTCGGCTCCGGCGTGGCCCAGCTGGGTGCGCAAATCGTCGGCGAGCAGATACTCGTCCTCCACCACCAGGATGTGCAGACCCGATAAAGATGGATCAATCATCACTCAATTCCATCGCCTTGTCGGCCGCCGACGAACGGCGATGTCTCAAGGTATGAAGATGCATTAAAACGCAATTCATTTACAGTTATTTAGTTTGATCGATATAGAAGCGTCACCGGCTTGGATGAAAGGCGTGGTGACGATGATGTCGGTATCGACGCCGGAACAGATGCCGAAGGATCAGGCCGGTGCGGATCGAACCGGCCGCGCAGCGACATCGAGGGATGATGTCTATACCCGTCATCGACTGATGAATCTGATCGCGATCGTGCGTTCGATCCTGCGGCGTACGCAGGACAACGGTCATTCGATTGATGAATTCCTCGCGCATTTCGAAGGGCGCTTCACCGCGATCGCCCGCTATCAGGGGGTGATGTCGCAGGGCCGGGGGCGATCGGTCGATCTGGAGGAGATCGTCCGCGACGAACTGGTGACCAGCCAATGCCTCGACACCGGCCGCTGCGCGATCGCCGGGCCGCCCTGCTACATATGCGACGACAGCATCGAGGTGGTGGCGCTGGCCGTGCACGAGCTTGCCACCAACGCGGTCAAATATGGCGCGCTCAGCCAGTCGCGCGGCATACTCCAGGTGGGGTGGACACGGGGCAAGGACGGCGCGCTCCACTTCGCCTGGAGCGAGGGCGGCGTGTCGATGGTCGCGGGCGCGCAACAGGTGCGCGGCTTCGGTCGCCATTATGTCGAGGAGGGCCTGGCCTATCAGCTCGGCGCGACGACTGCCTTCACCTACCGGCCAGGCGGCATATTGTGCGAGATGCACTTGCCCGCACCCTGTTTCCGGATCGCCCCGTGGGTTGCGGAACAGGACGACGCTGCGGACTGACCCGACGCGGCCGCTGGATTCCGCCTGAAAAGCGCAGGCAGGTGTTGGCTTCCGGCCGCTGCTTTGATAGCGGACGTCCAGGGCCGGTTTAGCTCAGTTGGTAGAGCAATGCTTTTGTAAAGCGGAGGTCGCGGGTTCGAGTCCTGCAACCGGCACCACTCTCATGAAATCGCACCTCATAGAGGACAAATGCCGGCACCAGCGCGCGGGGTTGTCGTATCGCCAGCTCGACTTTCTGTTGAGTGTTCTACATATGTTCTACCTTGCAATGTCAAGGCGGGGCAGCATGATCAAAACCTCTGGCGGCAAGCAATCGAGCGCTTTTTCATGGTGGCTGCGAACCGGCAAGCTGCCGCCTGCGCTCAGTCCTGACGGTCTCGAACTCAAATTCAATCCGTGGCACGATCCGGAGGACGGCCGGTTCACATTTGCTGGCGCGGGACGCCATTATGGTGCGAGCGGGACCGACGCGGTTAGCAGT
Organism: Sphingomonas sp. S-NIH.Pt15_0812; assembly: GCF_003951315.1. GTDB lineage: Bacteria > Pseudomonadota > Alphaproteobacteria > Sphingomonadales > Sphingomonadaceae > Sphingomonas. The sequence continues at coordinate 110,981 of NZ_QLJH01000006.1, read as the reverse complement.
GAGAAACGCCGGGCTCTGAACAGTTCTAATCCCGCCCCTGTTCTATGGGATCGTAGCAAGTCGAGGAATTCAGCATTGCCGAAGGCCGGAACGTCACGTGCCGAAACGGCGGCGGAAGATGGCCAGCGGCCGGTGAATCGTGCGTCGCCCAAAGTAAAGCCCGAGCCCGTTGAGGGATCGCGGCCCGGCAACCAGCCGAACCCTGTCACCGAATTCGTCGGTGGCGTAGGCGAAGGACTTTACGACGTTGGGATGCAAACGGTGGCAGGAGTCCGCGCTGCGCTGACGACGAATCCGGTCGCCACCGTTCGCAACGCCGGTCGCGGTATCGCGGGTATGATTGATGCTGCGATCGCTGCCGAGGATACGCCCGCCCGTATCCAGGCTTCGCGTGCGGCAAGCGCCGTCGCCAATGCGTCGGCGCGGGATATCGGTCGTGTAACGGGGACAGTTGCCGGGAACGTTGCGCTGGCGGCAGCGCCGGGGGCGGCGCTCTCGAAGGCGGCTGTATTGCGTCGACTACGCATGGCGAGGCCGCGCACGACCTTTGATCCGCCGCAGATCGGCTGGGTAACGGAGACGACCAAGTCGCAAAAGCCCTGGAAGGCTTGCAACGACGCTGCGACGGGTGCCCAGCCCGGTCGGGCGACGACGCTGATGCGAACTATGGCGGACGGTTCGAAGCGGCCAGTCAAGTTCGACGGCATTCAGGGCGATTACGTGATCGACCGGAAATGGAAGGTGGTCGATGCTCCCCACGCCCGAGCCCAGCTCTTGCGACAATCGGAGGTGCTGGCAGAACATCGCCTGATAGGTACGTGGGAGGTTCCTACTCCTGTTCAGAAAGCCAAGGCACTGAAGTTGTTCAAGAAGATGAAAGTCGCCAATATTCACGTGAAGGTAGTCAAGCCGTGATTGCTATGCAGGTTGCGAGTTTGATCGCAGAACATTATGTGTTCTTGACGTTGACTGGTGAGGAGGAACTCAATCTCGACACTGCCGTGAAGATGACCGAATCGCTCGCCGGCCATCTGGAAGAGATGGACAAAGGATTTCTCCGCGAGCTGGTGGATGCGTTTCCGATTATAGCAGAGGGATACAGTGGCGAAGCGCAGGAGGTGGTGCGCAATATCGCCCATAGCTTGTATCTTGAAGAGGCGCTGGCAGCTGACGATCCCGTCAAACTGGCCGAGTTGGAAGCGCTGCGCGACGCGAGGGACTGAGCGCCGGCTGGAGTTGTAAAACAGCGTGATCATGGCCTCCTTCATTTCTATTACCGGCGACTGATCGAAATTTTTCCAATGATCTAAGTGCCAAGTTTTGTCCCCCGTGGGGCACCACCCTTCGCAAGTGGCTGTTTCGGCTGCGGAAAGCACAGAAAACAGCCATCTGATGCGGTTGTCTGCTGCAAATGTGGCAAGGACGAAGGCATGGGCACGCACCTATATCGGCGCGAAGGCGGCACCTATTATTTCCGTCGAGTCATTCCGGCGAGGGAGCGAAATCGATTCGCCGGTAAGCGTGAGTGGATAGAGTCGCCCTGTTGTCGAGGGTCGGCGTTGAGAATGTCGTGATCGCGGCGACGGTGGCGGACGCCTTTGAACGGATACGAACCTGCGCCCCCGCCTTGGCGATCCTGGACGTCGCTATCGGGGAGGCCGACAGCCTTCCGATCGCCGATCATCTGCTGAGGAACGGCATCCCCTTCATGTTTGCGACAAGTTATGGCGAGCAGCTTCGCCTCCCCGAGCGGCACGCCCATGTCCCGGTCCTCCAAAAGCCTTACGGTGAAGCCGCGTTGATCTCGGCGCTCATCGCAGTCTTTCCGGGCGATCGGCAGGTGCCCGGGCAACATGTCGATCCCTCGTATTAATTCCTGGCTTTCAGCCATGGCGAAACGTCGGCCTCATCGCCGCCGGCATCGACCGGCACGCCAGCGATGAAGGGGGCCGGGCTCCTTCTCAATCGTTCACCCAATCGGCCGTGATCCCGCCCCTATGCCCCTCCGGCGCCAGTGCGGCGCGGAGGGCGTCCAGTAGCGGTGGCAGCTCTTGAGTGAAGGCATAAGGCGGATTGACGATGAAAAGCCCCGCACCGTTATAGAGGCCGGGCCGATCGGCATCATAGAGCCAGTGCTCGACCGACAGGAATTTCGGAATGCCGAGCCGTCGCAGATCGTCCTTCCACCGCCGATGCGTCGCCCGGTCTTTCAGCGGGTACCAAATGACCGTCACGCCATGCGCCCATTTGCGGTGCGCCGCCGCGAGGGTGGCGGTGATGCGGTCGCGTTCATCGGTCTGCTCATAGGGCGGATCGACCACCACCACGCCGCGACCGGTGCGGGTCGGCAGCATCGCCAGCCAAAGCTCATAGGCATCGCGCTCATGCACGGCCGCCGGCGTGCCGCGCATCGCGCCGCGCAGGGCGTACACGTCCTCGGGATGCTTCTCATTGAGGATCAGCACGTCCTGCGTGCGCAGGAGCTGTGCCAGGAACCGCGGCGAGCCGGGATAGAGGCGTGGCTCCGCCCCGACATTCACCGCCCGGACCGCGGCACGATAGTCGTCCAGCAAAGGGTTCGGGTCGGCAAAGGCGCGCACCACGCCCTGTGCGGCTTCGCCGGTGCGTTGGGCCTGCTCGCCGCCCAGGTCGTAGAGCCCGCAACCGGCATGGGTGTCGATCAGGGTCAAAGCGCCCTGTTTCTGCTGCAAGGCCCGGACGAGGGCGATCAGCAGGCTGTGCTTCACGACATCGGCGCTGTTGCCGGCATGGAAGGAATGGCGATAGTTCATGGAAATCCGAAACCCTGCCTAATGGCCTTTGTGCACGCGAGGGGGCGGGAAAGCCGATTGCGAGACGCTGCAAGCGTCCCGTCCGAAGCGACGCCTCAAACCAGCTTTCGCGGTCGGCGGCAATCGGCGGTGGGGACGGTTCGGATCTACATGCCCGCCAGCCCTTTTCCCTCTACCCGCCGGACAGCGTCTCGAACCGGCCCGGCGCGATCCCGGCGACGGACCAGTCGCCGATCGACCAGCGGACGAGCCTCAGCGTGGGCAGGCCGACCGCCGCCGTCATGCGGCGCACTTGCCGGTTGCGGCCTTCGCGGATCGTAATCTTCAGCCAGCAGTCGGGGATGAGCTTGCGCTGGCGGATCGGCGGATCGCGCGTCCACAGGTCCGGCGCGTCGATACGGGCGACATCGGCCGGCAGGGTCATGCCGTCCTTGAGCCGGACACCCTGGCGCAAGCGTTCCAGTTCCGGTTCCTGTGGATCACCTTCGACCTGCACGAGATAGGTCTTGGGCATCTTGAAGCGTGGATCCGCGATCCGCGCCTGCAACCGCCCGTCATCACATAATAGCAACAGGCCCTCGCTGTCCCGATCGAGCCTTCCGGCCGGGTAGACGCCCTTCACGTCGATGAAGTCGGACAAGGTCGACCGAACCGTCGGCGATCCGCGATCCGTGAATTGCGACAAGACCCCGAAGGGTTTGTTGAACAGTAGCAGACGGGCCATGCCGCGCTCATATCGTCCGGCTGCGTCCATGTCTTCTGGTGCTTGTCCCCGCCGCAGGGCCATCAAGATCATAGCGTGGCGCTACGTCCACCTGACGCAGGGCCCAATCAATCCCGGATCATCATCCTCGGCGAGGACGGTGGGACGATTAAAGCCGGCGTGGCGACCGATGACCTTGCTGTTCCGGCCTCTGATCGGGCCTTGCGGAACGCGATCGTCAACGGCGCGTGCAGGCGAGGACGATCCATCGCCCCGTCTGCCGGACGATCCTGATCCGCCACGGCCGGCCCGTCTGCGCCAGGAAGATGCGGTGCAAGTCGGCGGCATGTTGGACGAAATCGTGGAAATCGACGCGATGATGCGCCAGCACGAGCGTGCCGCCGCATCGCAGCGCGCGGCCGGTGTCACGCGCCGTCCGGCGCATCGCTTCCGGCGACAGATAATAGAGCAGTTCCGCGATCACGATCGCGTCATACCGGGATCGGGGGAAGCGGCCCGGCACCGTCAGCCGGATCGCATGCGCGCGACGGGAGGGGGACAGGGCCGCCTCCACCAGCCGGATACCGGCGGCGGTGGCCTCGGTCGCGTCGAGGCGGAGGGATCGCGTCGCGAGCATCCGGCTGTTCGAGCCATTGCCCGCCGCGATTTCCAGCATGCGGCCGTGCCGCGCGGGGCCGATCGCATGGCGGATGGCACGCCGCTTGCGCGCTTCATCGTCGCTCGTGAAGGTCCGCCACGGATCGGGATCGGCCGCGAACACCCGCTCGAAACCGTCCAGGGCGATCGGCTTCATCGGCCGACCCTGGGAGCGAACACTTCCTGTGGACGCGAGAAGGCGGCGATCTGCCGGGGGGACATGGCGAAACCGCTCGGATCGTCGGTGATCCGCCCGCATTGCGTCCGATAGCTACGGATCGCCTGACGTTTGGCGAGGCGTTCCTGCGCGGAGAGCGGCAATGACCGCGCGCCGTGCAGGCGCTGGCCCGCCGGCCAGACCGGATAGGTCCACCATGCGATGCCCGCCTGACGCCGCGCCGCCGCCGCGACGACGCGATGGTCGGGATGCGCGTCGCTGGGGGAGGGGGTGAGCGCCAGCACCGGCGCGGGCAGGGCGCGCGCCGCTCGGCCGATGTGACGCCGGACCGCGTCCGCATGGTCGAACAACCGGCTGTCCGGCAGGTCGAGAAAGCGGATCGCCGCCGCGTGGACGCCGATCCGTCCCATCGCGCGACGCGTCTCGCGCCGTCGTTCCCGGACGAGCCGATCGCGCGGCCACATAGGGCTGCTGGGATGCGATGCAGCGCCGTCGCTGACCACGATCACCCGTGTCAGGACGCCGCGTCGGCGCAGCCTGGACAGGAGTGTGTAGGCCGCGATGGTCTCGTCATCGGCATGCGGCGCCACAACCAGCAGCGATCGCGGCGACCGTGCGCGCGGGATCACAGCGCCACCCGCAGGATCCCCGCCGCCACCGCCGCGCCGACCTGCATACGCTGCGCATCGGGTCCGGGTTGCCGCAGGTACATCGACAGATCGGTGATGGTCGCGGCGAGGGGGTGGTCGAGGAACAGCGACTGGACCCCGATGGCCTCCTGTACCAGGATCAGCGCCTCGCCGCCGGCGGCATAGACGGCGGCCCGCGCGGCGGCGACGCGCGGCAACCGGGCGTCGGCGTCGGTGAACCAGTTTTCGGCCGCCGCCCGCACCGCCGCCGTCGCCGCCTCCGCCAGCGCGTAGAGACGGGCCAGGCGTCCGGCCTGATGTGGATCGTCGGCCCGTCCCATCGCGACCAGATGATCCCGCGTGCCGTCGACCAGCCGCGCGATGCCACCCGCCTGTACGCTGGCGAAGCGCAGCGCGCCGCCGCTGAACCAAGGCTCGCGCACATAGTCGCCGGGCGCGCCCACCAGGGCGTCGTCTGCGACCGGAACGTCGCTCCAGCGGACCAGATGGGTCTCGGATCGCTGCATGCCCACGACCCGCCAGATGCTGCGATCGATCACCGGCGGCGTGGTGGCGAGATCGAGCAGCAGGAGCTGTCGACCTCCGGGCCGGTCGATGGTGACAAGCACGTGGCTGATCACCCCGGCACCGGAGGCGAAGCTCTTGCCGCCGTTCAGGCGTCCATCCACCAGCCGCATCGGCTCGCCCGGCAGGTCGGCATTCCACATGCCGAGCACCGCGCCATGGGCGACCGCGTCGACCAGCCAGGCCCGCTGTGCCGCCGTGCCATAGCGACTGACGATCTGGGCGGCATCGACATGCCCCTCGAACAAGCGGCCGAGCGGCAGATCCTCGCGCCCGACCTGGTAGAGCGTGCGCAGCAGGTCCAGCAGCGACGCGGCATCGCGTGGATCGGCGAGGTCGGATCGTTGCTGCGCCAGCGCCGCGATCCGTGCGCGCATCTCGGTCATGCCGCCCGCGCCGGCGGGGCGGTCGCGCACAAGGCGGCAAGCGCCGTCTCCGCGACGGCCAGGGGCACCTGTCGCATCCCGCCCGGCGGTATAGGGACGGCGCGCATGGCAAAGGCTTCGGCATTCGGACAATCCCGCGCAACGCCGAGCAGATGGTCCGGCGTCAGTCCGACCGCGTTCGATACTTCCATCATGCTCCCGGTGTCGAAGGCGAGGCGGGCAAGCGCATGTGCCCGATATTGCCAGGCCTGGTCGACCGGGTGCGCGACGCGAATGCCGTCGAGCCCGTCGCGATCGCGCAGGCGCAGATTGGCGGCGAGGCCGTCCTGCGCGCGCCCATGGCGCCGCGCCGAGGTATGGACCACGCTCGCGGCATCGTGGCGGACGCGAAAACCCGCTCGGGCGGCGTCGTCGACCAGCCGCGCGTCCTCGCCACTGGCCAAGGGGGGAAAGCCGCCGAGCGCCGCATAGACTTGGGTCCGCATCGCCATGTTCGCGCCGCTGGCGTGATGATGCATGTGCGCGGCTTCCCATGCCACCGGATCGCAACGCCGCCGGAAGGCGAACAATCGCGCATAATAGAGCTCGACCCGGTCCTGCCCGTTATCGATAGCGTGGCCGCCACGGACCACGTCGCCGACGATCAGGTCGGCATGGTGGAGCGCGGCCATCGTCGCCCCCAGCCAGTCGCTCTGTGGCCAGCTATCGGCATCGGTGGTCAGCAATACGCCACCGCCATCGCCCAGCACCGTGGCGCCGAGCTGCATCGCGCGATGCCGGGCGATACCCGCATTCGCGTCGCATCGCTCGACCATGGCGATATGGATGTCATGCCGGCTGCGACGGGCGTAATCGTCGGCGACCGCCGCACTTGCATCGGTGCATCCATCGAGCAGCAGGCACAAGGACAATGCCGTACCAGGAGGAAGCAGAAGCCCCTCGATCGCATCGAACAGTCTTGGCAGCCGATCGCTCTCGTCACGGGCCGGAACGCAGATCGCGATCCCGGTAAGGCCGTCGCCCGATCCTGTCGATGCGATCAAGCGCGGATCTCGCCTTCGTCGCCGCCGTCCCAATAGCGGATTCGCTCTGCCTCGACCTTGATCATCACCACGCCCGGCGTGTCGATCCCCTCGGGGAAGTAGCGATCGAGATCCTTGGTCCAATGGGCCTCGAACTGCGCCTTGTCGTCGATCAGCACTGCGCGCCCGTCGACCGAAACGAAGAGCGGCGGACCGCCCAGCATTCCCGCCGCACCGGTGTAGCTCAGGACGACTTGGGGCCGCGCCGCGATGTCGTCCACCTTGCGCGAGTTCCGATAGGCGAAGAAATAGCTGTCGCCATGATATTCGACATCGCCATTGTTGCTCATCGGGCGCGCCGTCATCGTGCCATCGGCGGCTTGGGTCGCCAGCATGGCGAAATCCAGCTTGGCCATTTTCTTGGACAATGCGGGCAGGTCCATTTCGGCCATGGGGTGATCCTTGATGAGGGGAAGCGCCGGAGCGACCGCCTAAAGGCAAATGTCAGTCGTCTTCGGGCCGAACGGTCGCTTACTATATCAGTTCAACGTTGCCGATTGTGGCGAGCCCTTGCGAAAAAAGGCCGCCGGTTTCCCGGCAGCCTCCTGTCTTCGACCAGCGAACGCGTTCAGGCGTAGCGGACGTTGGTCGAGCGCTTGCGATAGCGTGCCGCCGCACCGACCATGACGAAGCCGACCATCATCATCGCCCAGGTGGCGGGCTCCGGGATCGTCGGCACGAAGCTGGCCTGGCCGCCATAGGCACCGTTGCCACGCGAGAAGCCGGTGACGGTGATCGTGTTGAGCTGCCCGGCCGTGATCGGGATCAGGTTCTGATAGGCGGACTCGAACACGCCGCCGCCGGCGGTGAACAGTTCCGCTTCCACGCCGTTGATCAGAACGGAGGTGAAGTCGAGATCGTTGGCGCTGCCCAGGAAGTTGGCGCTCGTCGTCACCGTGCCGCTGCCGAAACCGTCCGTCGGCAGGGTGAAGGTGAAGGTGTCGGTGAACGTACCCGCCGCGATGCCGGTGTTGAAGAAGGCGCCGGCGAAGGTGCCGTTCGGGCCGGGCGACGCGGTGAAGTTGGGGCTACCGACCGGGAAGGTCGCCGCCTGGGCAGACGGTGCAAGAGCGAAACCCAGGGCCGCGACCCCAGCGGCGAACAAAGCGTTCTTCATACAGACCTCCCTGTTGGCGGTTGTTGCCGCCATGATGGTGAATGCGGAACGCGACGCCCGGCCAACGGGTCCACGAGATTAACCCTATGTTAACAAGTTTTTTTCCGGAGTGCATTTTCTTGGCTGAGAGGGCGCTCGCCGATCTTGCGCAGCGATGACGGACGCGACGGAACCCGACGCCCGAGGGACGGCGAGGGGACATGATCCGCGACCGTGAAGCGCTCGTTCCCAAGCCGCAGCTCGGTGCGATCGAGCCGGGAATAGATGTCGTCCTCTTCCTGCGGACGGAAGAAGAAGGGGTAGAGCGATCGGACCGAATGCGACGACCCACCATGCGCCAGATCGTCGATCGATCGCCGGATCGCGCTGATCGGCAGGTGCATCAACTGCGCCGGCGCATCGACGCCTTCATGATGCCGGATCTCGCCGACTGCTTCGAAGCCGAGCATCGCCTGGTAGAAACGCCGGTGTCTGGGATTCACTTCGATGAACAGGTCCGTGCAGCGATAGCGTCGATAGCCGTAGATGAAGACGCTGTGGAACAGGGCGGCGAGCAGTGCCTGGGAGGAGTCCGGTACGTCGAAGGCCAGCTTGGTCAATTCGCAGATGCGGGCGTTCGTGCGGGACCGATAATGGTCGAGCTGGTCGCGGAACAGCGTGTCGGCCGCCAGTCGATTATGAGTGTCGACCGCCAGGGTGATCGTGCCGGCGGCCTGGCAGCAGAACAGCGCGTTGAACGTCACATGGTCGGGTGAGGATGGAATGACATGGTCGCTGCCATAGCCGCGCCAGGCATACATCCGGTTGATGAGGTCGGTCGCGGCCTTGCGCTGGTCGTCGGTCGCCGCGATCCGGATCGAGGCGCCGGCCGGAGCGCCGGAACAAAAGCCGTCGCCGCCCTTTGTGCGGCATGAGAAGGAGTGGCTTGCCCTCCCTGGATCGTAATGCGTGTGGGATTCCGGTAAAAAGCTATTCGGATGCGGTTGATACATAGCTGTCTAGTCCAGAATTCGATGCATGGGACACCGGTTGCCGGGCGATGGGGGTTTATGCCACCGTCCGCCTTATCAGCGGGTTAAGTCATTGAATTGACAAAGCGTGACCAGCTTTGTGCCTCGGCGGACCGCCGAGGTCGGATTCCCTTTCTCGCCCTGACGCGTCTTTTGTTTTGCCGGCCGCTTTTGCGGTTCCTGCTTCCTGATCAAGCTCTTGAAGGCTGTTCCTCAGCGAGTCCATAATTGGGACGGTGCAACGCGGCGAACCGGTGCCGGTGCAAGGCCATGTGTCTGCCCGCCCGTCACGGACCTGCTGGCAAAATCAATCGCTTATGCGCTGCGTGCGCGGCGCCTTTGTCATGCTGCATGATCGGCATCACGCTTTATGTCCTGAAATGAGACAGATCAGAAAACATGGTTAAATTGCCTTATTTGTTTCGTTTTAAGCGGTTATGAGCACTTCCTCAGGGCGGGGGCCATGACGAGGAATCAATGATGAAGCGTATTATCTTTTCGGCCGTGACGGCCATGGCGGCAATTGCTGCGGCGCCGAGCGCGCAGGCGGCGACCTTCCCGGTCGGTGGTTCGAACTTCACCGCCACGCCCGGTCCGAACGGCACCTTCTCCGGTGCGTTCTTCAACACCGGGATCGCCGCTGGCACGTTCACGGACGTCTTCACCTTCACGCTTCCCGCCAATGGCCTGGGCAGCGGCACGGTGACGACCAGCACCAATTTCGTCGGCGCGCCGAACGATCTGGATTTCACCTCGGTGCTGATCAACGACACGGCCGCTTCGATCACCCGTCTCGGTAACGGCGCGTTCGAGTTCGCCTTCACCAACATGGTTCCGATCATCGCCGGTCAGCTGAACACCATCACCGTCACCGGCCTGTCGCGCGGCAACGGCGCCTATGGCGGCCAGGCGTCGTTCATCCCGTCGGCGGTGCCGGAGCCGGCGACCTGGGCGCTGATGCTGGTCGGCTTCGCGATGGTCGGTGCGACCGCGCGCTTCCGTCGTCGCTCGACCAAGGTCGTCTACGCCTAATCGACCGCTCGCCGCCCTGGTCCTCGTGGCGCAAGAAGCGCTCGCGGGCGGGGGCGGTACGGTTCGTCATGATGGGCCGCCGGCGTCTCGCCGGCGGCTTTTTCATGGGCGGTAGTCACGCGTCGGTGTCGTGCCGCCAGCGCTCGACGGCGCGGTTATATCGGGCTTGCGCCACGTCCAGCGCGGCTTGAAGGTTCTTGGCCTCCCGGTCATGTTCGCGTTGCAATTCTCGCCGCCGACGCTCCGCCTCGGCGACGCGCGCCTTGGCCACCGCATCGTCGTGGCGATGGCGCTTGATGGCGGTGTCCAGAGCAGCCTTGGCTTCGTCCAGCGCGTGTGGCGACGGGCGAGGCTGCGGCTCGGGTGGCGGCTGGCGCGCGATCCGTTTGCGGTTCGCCGGGGCTGTTTCCCCGTCGGAGAGCGCCGCGAACTGTTCCGCCGCCGTGCCGCGCGACCGACGGATCACCGTACCCGGTTCGGCCAGCGGTGCGCGGGTCAGCGCCGGATCGGTCACCTCGCGCGCCATTTCCCGGGCGAACAGGTCGCGATCACTGCCCCAGGCCCGCAAGGCCGCCGCCCGGCTGGGCGCCGCGACATAAACGTCGTGAAACCCGATCGGGGTGGTGAACACCTTCAGCTTCGCCATGCTCGTCTCCCGCCGCCATGAACCCGCCAAGGGGCTCGCACGTTGCTGATCCAGCAGGGAGAATGTGACATGGCCGCGCGCGCCTATTGGCAGGGACAGATCAGGCTCGCTCTGGTGAGCATCCCCGTGGAGATCTATTCCGCCACCCGATCCGGCGCGACGGTCGCGTTCAAGCAGATCCACGAGCCCAGCGGCCAGCCAATCCATTACGAAAAGGTCGTCACCGGCATCGGTCCCGTCGACAAGGACGAGATCATGAAGGGCTATGAGGTCAAGAAGGGCGAATATGTCCTGCTCGAACAGGATGAGATCGACGCGGTCAAGCTGGAGTCGAAGAAGACGCTGGAGCTGACCCAGTTCGTCGATGCCGATGCGATCGATGTCCTCTACTATGAAAAGCCCTATTTCGTGGTGCCCGCCGACGATCTGGCGAACGAGGCGTTCATCGTGCTGCGCGAGGCGTTGAAGCGGACCAAGAAGGTCGGGCTGGGCCAATTGGCGCTCAGGGGCCGCGAATATATCGTCAGTCTCAAGCCGTCCGGGCGGGGCATGGTGCTGGAGACGCTGCGCTATGCCGACGAGATGGAGAAGGCGCAGGGCTATTTCCGGGAAATCCCGGACGAGGAGCCCGAAGCGGAATTGCTCGACCTGGCGGAGGCACTGATTGATCGGAAAAGCGGGCCTTTCCATCCCCAGGAATTTCACGACCGCTATGTCGATGCCTTGAAGGATCTGATCGAGCGCAAGCGCAAGTCGCGCGGCAAGACGCTGGTCGCGCAGGATGACGCGGCGGGTGCGCCCGCTGCGTCCAACGTGGTCGACCTGATGGCGGCCCTGCGGCAGTCGATGGATGGGAAGGGCAAGGGGGGCGGCAAGCGCGGGGCCAAGTCCGCCTCGATCAAGGCACCTGCGGCCCGCAAGCCCGCGACGAAGAAACGTGCCTGACAGGCCCGGAAGCAAGGCCGGCGATCCGCTGGCCACCTACAATGCCAAGCGCGATTTCGCACGCACGCCCGAGCCGGCCGGATCGAGGGTATCCGGCCAGACTTCCCGTTTCATGGTCCAGAAGCACGACGCCACGCGCCTCCACTGGGACTTCCGGCTGGAGGTCGACGGCGTGCTGAAAAGCTGGGCGGTGACGCGCGGGCCCAGCCTGGACCCGGACGAGAAGCGGCTGGCGGTTCGGACCGAGGACCATCCGCTTGCCTATGCGACGTTCGAGGGGGTGATCCCCAAGGGCGAATATGGCGGCGGCACGGTGATGCTATGGGACCGGGGCACATGGTCGCCGGTCGCGGGCAAGTCGGCCACCGATCTCGAACGGGGGCATCTCCACTTTCGCCTCGATGGCGAGCGGATGCGGGGCGAGTGGATGCTGATCCGGCTGAAGCCTCGCGGGCGGGAAACGCGCGAGAACTGGCTGCTGCGCAAGGTGCGCGACGATCAGGCCGGCGCGACCGACGCCCTGGCGGAGGGGGCGTTGACCAGCGTCGCGACCGGCCGGACCATGGCCGAGATCGCCGAGGGCAAGCCCGCACGGACGCGCCCTGCACCGGCGAGGCGCAAGCCGGTACGAACCGGACGGTCTCGGGTGGAGGCCGTGCCGGCGTTCCGGGCGCCGCAGCTATGTACCTTGCAGGACGTGGCGCCGACCGGCGGCGCATGGCTGCATGAGATCAAGTTCGACGGCTACCGCGTACTGGTGGCCGTCGGCGGCGGCAGGGCCAGGGTTTTCACGCGCACCGGACTCGATTGGACGGATTCTTTCCCGATCATCGCCGAGGCGGCGTCGGCCTTGCCCGGCTATGCCCTGATCGATGGCGAGGTGGTGGCGTTTCGTGACGGCCGGCCCGACTTCTCGACGCTCAAGGCTGCGATCGCCCAGGGTGGCGACATGGCGCTGATGGCGTTCGACTTGATCGAGCAGGACGGCGAAGACCTGACCGCCCTTTCGACGCTCGACCGCAAGAAAAGGCTGCGCGCCCTGTTGCGGCACGCGCCCGAGCCGATCCGTTTCTCCGAGCATGTCGTCGGGCAGGGCGAGGCGCTCCTCGAACAGATGTGCCGCGACGGGCTGGAGGGCGTGGTCTCCAAGCGGGCCGACGCGCCGTACCGGTCCGGGCGTACCCGCGCCTGGATCAAGGTGAAGTGCGTCCGGCGCGGCCGGTTCCGGATCGTCGGCTGGCTGGCGTCGGACAAGCGTCGCGGCTTTCGCTCGCTGCTGCTGGGGCAGGAGGGGGCGGACGGCCTTGTCTATGCCGGTAAGGTGGGCACCGGCTTCGATCAGGCGATGATGGAGGGGCTGCGCACCAGGCTGGAGCGGTTGGCGCGCAAGACGCCGACGGTCGCGGCACCGCGCGCCATGGTGCGTGACGCGCATTGGGTGACGCCCAGCCTGTCGGCGGAGGTCGCCTATGCGGAAACGACGCCCGACGGGCTGTTGCGGCACGCCAGCTTTCTGGGTCTGGTCGATGGCGAACGGCAACAGGAACCCGTCGTGCCATCGGTCAGCGCGGTCAGCGTGACGCACCGCAGCCGGGTCATCTTTCCCGACAGCGACCGCACCAAGGGTGACCTTGCCGATTATTATATGGCCGTGGCCCCGCTGATGCTGCGCTTCGCGGCGAACCGGCCGGTGAGCCTGGTTCGCTGTCCGCAAGGGCGGGCGCGGCGTTGCTTCTTCCAGAAACATGATGCCGGCAGCTTCGGCGATCATGTCCACCGCATCGCCATCCGCGACACGGCGGGGCAGAGCGACGACTATCTCTATGTCGACGATGCGGATGGGCTGATCGCCTGCGTGCAGATGGGGGCGATCGAGTTTCACGGCTGGGGATCGTCGGTCGCGGCGATCGAGACGCCCGACCGGATGGTCTTCGATCTCGATCCGGACGAAGCACTGGCCTTTCGCGACACCTGCAAGGCGGCCGAGCATCTGAAGGAGCAGCTCGCGGAGATCGGACTGACCAGCTTCCCGCTCCTGTCAGGCGGCAAGGGCATCCATGTCGTGGTGCCGCTGCGACCGCAGGCGGACTGGGCGACCGTCAAGCATTTCGCCGAGCGGTTCGCGCGCGCCCTGGCGACGATGGAGCCCGACCGGTTCGTCCCGACCATGGGTAAGGCGCGGCGCGGCGGCCGCATCTTCATCGACTGGTTGCGCAACCAGCGGGGCAGCACGGCGGTGATGCCCTATTCCGCCCGAGCCCGGTCCGGCGCACCCATCGCGGCCCCGCTGTCCTGGTCGGAACTGCGCGATATCGACACCGCCGCTCCGTTCGGGATCGGAGATGCTTCCCTTCTGGCCGAGCGGGCCGGCAGCCCGGCGCTGGCGGGCTGGGGGATCGCCGACCAGGGTCTGCCGGACCTTTGACGGCTTCCCGACGCCCCGACTGGTCTGGCAGCAAGCTTGTCATACCTCCGCCAATGAATTAGCCCCGTGCGATAGGACCAATTAAGGACCGGGGAGGTCGAGCGATGCGACAGGGCGGCAGATTGAAGGCCTTGGGCCTTTCCATGGCGAGCGTCGTGTCGCTCTCCGCCCCGGCCGGTGCGGACATGGTCGCGCGACCAACGCTGTTCCCGGAACCCGCCGCGCTCGACCTGGGGCACGGCGCGGTCGCACTGGGGCGGTCCGTGACCCTGATCGTCGCGCCGGGCACCGAGCCCGGCACCGTGGCGCTGGTCCGCCAGATCCTGACGGCGTCGGGCGTGACCGCCATCGCCGAGACGAAGCGCCTGCCTGCGATCCCCGACCGCGCCACGATCGTGCTCGGTCGCGACAACAGTGCCGTGGTGCGCCAGGCGCTGGCCCGCGCCAAGGCCATGGCGGACGGTCATGCCGAGGGCTATGCGATCGCCAGCCAGGCGATCGGCGGGACAGGGGTGATCACGCTGGCCGGGCATGACGCGGACGGGGTGTTCCATGCCGCCCAGACCCTTCGCCAACTGGCCCGGACGGGCACGATCCCGGCGCTGACCATCCGCGACCATCCGGCGATGCCGATCCGGGGGACGATCGAGGGCTTCTATGGCAAGCCATGGACGCATGACGACCGGATCAGGCACCTCGACTTCCTCGCCACGATGAAGGCGAACACCTATGTCTACAGCCCGAAGGACGATCCTTATGCACGCGCGCGGTGGCGGGACCCTTACCCCGCCGCCACGCTAGCCGAGCTCGGCACGCTGGCCGCGCGTGCGCGGGGCGACCATGTCGACTTCGTCTATGCGATCTCGCCGGGACCGACCGTCTGCTTCTCCAGCCCGGCCGATGTGCAGGCGTTGCAGCGCAAGTTCGACGCGTTGCGCGGGATCGGCGTCCACAGCTTCTATGTCGCGCTCGACGACATCGAATATACCAAGTGGAATTGCGATGCGGACAAGGCGGCATTCGGTCCCCCGGGCGCCCAGGCGGCGGGCGTGGCGCAGTCGCGCTTCCTCAATGCGGTGCAGGCCAGCCTGCTGGCGCGCGATCCGTCGGCACGACCGCTCATCATGGTGCCGACCGAATATTACGACGCCAAGGAAACGCCCTACAAGGCGGCGTTGCGGTCCGATCTCAACCCGCGCATCGTCGTGCAATGGACGGGCACCGATGTCGTGCCGCCCGCCATCTCCATCCCCGATGCCAAGGCGGCGGCCAAGGCATTCGGACGCAAGACGCTGTTGTGGGACAATTATCCCGTCAACGACTATGCCCAGACCACCGGCCGGCTGCTGCTCGCTCCCTATGCCCGGCGCGAGGCGGGGCTGTCGGGCGAGTTGAGCGGCATCCTGTCCAATCCGATGAACCAGGAAGCCCCCAGTCGGGTCGCGGTGACGGGCGTCGCCGCCTTTGCCTGGAACGATCGCGGCTATGATCCGGATCGCACCTGGCTGGCGGCCGCTCGCGCACTGGCGGGTGACGACGACCGGGCCACGCAGGCCCTGCTTCGCTTCTTCGACACGCAGCATATGGCCCCGACCTTCGGCACCCAGCCGTGGCAGCCACAGGCTCCCCGGCTGAAGGCGGAACTGGATGCGGTGCGCGACGCCCTGGCCCGCGGCGATGCGGCGGAGCGCGGGGCCGCGCTCGCCAGCCTGACGACCACGGCGGACGAACTCGCGGACGCGCCCGACATCATCCGGTCCGGGGTCGCCGATCCCGCCTTCGCGGCGCAATCCGCGCCTTGGCTTGACGCGATGCGGCTCTGGGGCCGGGCGTTGCGGCTGAGTGCAGCCGGACTGTCCGCGGCCGAGCAGGGCCAGGACGCCGCACCCCGCTATTTCGCCGAGGCCAAGCGGCTGGCGGCGGAAGCGGCGGCCGTCCAGTCGATCCCCGGTGCGACTCGATTCGACGGCCCGATCAAGATCGCCGACGGGGTGCTCGACCGCTTCGTCGCGGACGCGCCGGGGCTGATCGCCCAAGCGAACTGACCGTCGGGCACCATCCCCTCATGCCAGTTGGTATGAAAGAGGTATTTCATAGACCTGAAACAAAAACCGTTGCACCGCTAAAGCTTAGGTATTAACCCGGTCAGCTATTAGGACATATTGGTCCTATTGGTTGACCGGCGGATCGACATGCCGGGTCTAGAGGGGAACATGATGCTCGTTCACTCGGTATCGCGGATTGCACTGCTCGGCGCGCTGGGCGTCCTTGCCGTTCCGGCCGTCGCGCAGGAGGTTCCCGCGACGCAGGATTCCGCCGCTGCCGCACCGGTCCAGGCCGATCCGTCCGTCACCGCCGATCCCGCCGCGCAGGCCGATGTCGCCTCCGAGCAGCGGTCCGCCGCGATCACGGGCCAGCCGGCCGCCAGCCCCGGCGGCGACATCGTCGTGACGGGCACGCGCATCAACCGCCCCAACGTCACTTCCGCCGCGCCGATCACCTCGGTGACGCGTCAGGACATCCAGGCGCAGGCGGCGGTCAATGTCGAGGACGTGCTGAACCGCCTGCCGCAGATCGCCCCTGACAACCAGCAGACCTATAATGACTCCGACGGTCGCCAGCGCATCAAGCTGCGCAGCCTGGGGTTCGAGCGCACGCTGGTGCTGATCGACGGCAAGCGGCTGGGCACGCAGAACGGCCAGGACGTGGGCATCATCCCGACCTCGCTCCTAGAGCGGGTCGACGTGCTGACCGGCGGCGCATCGTCCGTGTATGGCTCGGACGCGATCGCGGGCGTCGTCAACTTCGTCCTCCGCAAGGATTTCGAAGGGCTTCAGCTCGACGCCAATTACAATTTCTACAATCACAACAACAAGGACACGATCGTGTCGCCGCTGGCGCGCGCCGCCGGCTTCGGTAGCCAGACCGGCCTGACCAATGACGGTGGCCGCGCCGACATCACGCTGACCGCCGGCAAGAAGCTGTTCGACGGCGCGCTCAGCGTCAACGGCTTCGTCAACTATCGCAAGACCGAGGAAGTCGGCCTGACCGACCGCTCCAATTCGGGCTGCTACCTGACCCAGTTGCAGCGCAACGGGCCGCTGTCCTGCGGCCTGACGCCGAGCAGCTCGACCAGCGGCCTGATCACGCCGCAGAGCGGGGCCAATCAGGGCGCGCAATATGTCAACAACCCGGACGGGTCGCGCAACTTCGTGCCGTTCGGCGCGGGGGCGGGCAATGCGTCCAACTATTTCAGCGGCTATGCCTATCAGCGGCCATCGGAGCGGGTGAATGCCGGCGGCTTCGTCACGCTGAAGCTGGCGCCCGAAGCCGAGATCTATGGCTCGGGCATCTGGTTCCGCGACAAGTCGTACAACAATTATCCGACGATCGCGGGCGGGTCGGTGCAGGTCAACTGCAACAACCCCTTCCTGTCGGCGAGCCAGGCGACCGCGATCTGCGGCGCGGCGGCGGGCACGGCGGCGCTGGCGCCGATCGACCTGCGCTATCGCCTGGGCGAGAATTCGGACCGGCCGGATCGCTATCTCAACACCGGCGTCCGCCTGACCGGCGGCGTGCGGGGCAAGGTGGGTGACGCCTGGACCTATGATGTCGGCGGTGTCTATGCGCGCAACCGCCAGGATTATACGCCGAGCTTCGGCATCCCCGGCCGGTTGCAGAACGCGATCAATGTCGGCGGCACCCGCGCCGCGCCCACCTGCGCGACCACGAGCGATCCGGCCTGCGTCCCCTTCGACGCGTTCAGCGCCGGCAACACCGACCCGGCGCTCATCAACTATCTGTTCGGCTCCGGCACCTCGGCGACGCGCGGCACGCTCTATGACGTGCTGGCGAACGTCAGCGGCGACTTGGGCAAGTACGGCATCACCTCGCCGTTCGCCGAGCAGGGCGTGGCGATCGCGCTGGGCACCGAATATCGCAAGGACACGCTCCAGTCCTTCGCGGACAGCGCGTATCGCGCGGCGCTGGGCGGCAGCGACATCGATCTGAGCCAGGATGTCTGGGAAGCGAACGTCGAGGTGCAGGTGCCGCTGGTCGAGCACAAGCCGTTCGTCGACCTGCTCCAGGCCAATGGCGGCTATCGCGTGTCGAAGTACAGCAGCAATCCGAAGTCGTTCAACACCTGGAAGGCGGAGGGCATCTACGCGCCGATCCCCGACCTGACCTTCCGCGCCTCGTTCAACAAGGCGCAGCGCGCGCCGACCGTGATCGAGATCCGCCAGGCCACCAACATCGAATTCGCGCGCGGCGGCAGCGGCACGTTCAACGATTTCTGCGCTCCCACCGTCACCACCAACCCCAATGGCGGCGTGACCTATGGCACGCCGATCGCGTCGCGTGACGTGTGCCGCGCCACGGGACTGGCGGACTCGCTCTATGGCAGCCCGTCGCTGATCTGTCCGGGCGACGGCACCACCGGGGCGACCGGTTGCACCGTCCGGTCGGGCGGCTTCGTCGCCGATCCGGAGACGGCCTATACCCAGACCTATGGCCTGGTGGTGAAGCCCCGCTTCGTGCGCGGCCTGATCTTCTCGGTCGACCGCTACCGGATCAAGATCGACAACTCGCTCGGCTATAACGACTTCAGCTATTATACCGATGGCTGCCTCCGTTCGAACGGCGACCAGTTCT
Organism: Sphingomonas sp. S-NIH.Pt15_0812; assembly: GCF_003951315.1. Lineage (GTDB taxonomy): Bacteria > Pseudomonadota > Alphaproteobacteria > Sphingomonadales > Sphingomonadaceae > Sphingomonas. Next base: position 92,141 of record NZ_QLJH01000006.1, on the reverse strand, counting down.
TCTGCCAGGGCCTGGTCCGCAATCCGGGCACGGGCACGCTCTATTCCAACGCGAGCGCCAACCCGACGACCGGCTTCATCCGCCAGGGCACGACCAACTACTACACCTCGATCGCGCGCGGCTGGGACTTCCAGGCGCAATATGCGCTCGACCTGGCGGCGGCGGGCCGTATCGACCTGGGCTTCAACGGCTCGATCACCGACTTCATCGGCGGCCAGGACTCGCCGGTGCAGCCGCAGCGCAACTGCGCGGGCTATTACGGCAATGGCTGCGGCCAGTTGATCCCGAAGTGGAGCCATGGTCTGCGCACGACCTACACGACCGCGGACAAGGGGTTCAGCGCGTCGTTCAACTGGCGCTATATCGGCTCCCTGACCAATGCCGACAATTCGGGCGACGCGGCGATCGGCGGCACGCCGGATCGGGTGCGGACCAGCTTCTATCGCATCGCGCCGACCAGCTATTTCGACCTGGCGCTCAACTTCGCCATCGCCAAGCAGTTCTCGCTGCGCCTGATCGCGAACAACCTGTTCGACAAGACCCCGCCGATCGTGCCGGATTCGTACAATATCAGCCTGGCACGCAGCAACACCATTCCCCAGCGCTACGACTCGCTGGGTCGCAACATCGCGATCGGCACGACGATCAACTTCTGATCCTCGGCAAACCGCGCTAGGATCGGGCGGTGAACAACCTCCTGATCCTGGCCGCCGCCGTTTCCGGCGCGGCGCAAGCGGCGCCACCCGGCGATGGCGTCATCACGCTCCGCAACGCGAACGGCATGACCGTCCGACTGGTGCGGCAGGGGGCGATCGTCATGGCGATCGAGGCACCCGACCGGCAGGGCCGGATGGCCAATGTCGTCCTCGGCTATCCCCAAGCCACCGATTATCGCACCAAGGTGAAGAAGAACGGGTTCGGCGCGACCATCGGGCGCTATGCCGGGCGAGTCGCGAACGCGCGCTTTGCCATCGATGGGAAGACGGTGGCACTGGTCGCGAATGACGGCCGCAACGCGCTGCACGGCGGCGGCCGCGAAGGCTTCGACACGGTCGACTGGCGGGTGTCGCGAACCAGTGACGGCCGTGCCGCGACCTTCACCCTGGTCAGTCCCGATGGATTCCAGAACTTCCCTGGCCGGCTGACCGTCTCGGTCACCTATCGGCTGGCGGCCGACAATGCGTTGCATATCGACTATCGCGCGCGCACCACCGCGGCGACCGCGATCAACCTCACCAACCACAGCTATTTCAACATGGCGGGGGAGGCGAGCGGCTCCGTCTACGGTCAGTGGCTGCAACTCGCCGCCGCGCGCGCCATCGTCACCGATCCGGGCGGCATCCCCACCGGTGCGCTGGCCCCGGTGGCAGGGACGGCGCTCGACTTCCGCTGCCCGCGCCGGATCGGTGAGGGGCTGGCCGACCCCAGGCCGCCGGTGACGGCGCGCGGCTATAACCACGCATGGCTGTTCGACAAGCCGGCGGGGCGGTTGGCGAAGGTCGCACGGCTGGTCGATCCGGTATCCGGGCGGACGCTGACGATCGAGACGACCGAACCGTCGATGCAGGTCTATACCGGCGGCTATATCGATGGGCAGGATGCCGGGCCGGGCGGCCATGTCTATCAGCCGGGCGACGGGATCGCGCTGGAGTCGCAGCATGTCTCCGACTCGCCGAACCAGCCGCGCTTTCCGACCACCATCCTGCGGCCGGGCCAGGTCTATCGCCAGACGACGATCTGGCGGTTCGGGACGGATGGGGCTGCCATGCCGCGATGTTCCCGATTGCGATAGGAGATCCATGCGGCGGACCATGCGTCCCCGACGCCATGTTCCGCTCTCGCATGATCTGGAGGCGCGACCGGGAATCGAACCCGGGTGCAAGGATTTGCAGTCCTCTGCGTCACCACTCCGCCATCGCGCCTCGATGCGGTGGAGGCGGGGCAATGGGCATGTTTTTCGCCCGCGTCAACCGGCGATGCGCGATTTTTCCATGCGTCGATCGCGTCGAGCGGGCCGGGTTCCCCTGAAAAGCCGCGCCCCTCTCAACGCTTGGCGGCGAAAGCGGCGCGCGGTAGAAAGCGAGCGCAACAAGTGTATTGCATGGGTACGACACCTGTGCGAAGGGATGATCATGGGTAGCGAAATTGGGGTGGGCACGGGGATGACCGATACGGCGGCGATGCGTCATGCGATGGTGGCGAGCCAGCTCCGCACGACGGGCGTGGACGATATTCGGGTGGTGGCGGCGATGGCCAGCGTGGCGCGCGAGGACTTCGTGCCGGCCGAGGCCCGCACGCTCGCCTATCGCGACACGCCGATCCCGCTGGGGCGCGGGCGGTATCTCAACAATCCGATGGCGACCGGCCGGCTGCTGACCGAGGCGGCGATCCTGCCCCAGGACCGCGTGCTGCTGATCGGCGCGGCCACCGGCTATACGGCGGCGGTGCTGGTCGAACTGGGCGCGACGGTGACGGCGGTCGAGAGCGACGCGGAACTGCTCGCCACCGCGCGCGCCGCCTTGCCCGGCGCGGCCGGCATCACCTGGATCGAAGGGCCGATGGCCGAGGGTCATGCGGCCGGTGCGCCCTATGACGTGCTGCTGGTCGACGGTTCGGTCGAGGAACTGCCCGCCGCGCTCGTCGCGCAGCTGCGGGTCGAGGGCCGCATCGCCGCCGGCATCGTCGACAAGAACGTCACCCGCCTGACCAGCGGTCGCCGGACCGAGGGCGGCGTGGGCGTCATGCCGTTCGTCGATGCCGAATGCGTGGTGCTGCCCGGCTTCGCCAAGCCCACCGCCTTCCGGTTCTGATCCCATGCGCCCGTCCCGCGTCGCCGGCGCTGCGTTCGCCGGCCTGGCCCTGGCTGCGCCCGTGTCGGCGGAAACGCTGCGCGATGCGCTGCTCAAGGCCTATCAGACCAACCCGACGATCACGGGACAGCGCGCCAACCTGCGCGCGGTGGACGAGAATGTGCCGCTGGCGCGCGCGAACGGCCTGCCCAGCGTCTCCGCGACGGGCGGCTATACCGAGAATGTGCTGGTCCCCAATGCATCGAGCAGCAACACTCTGAGCAATCCGGCGCGGCTGGCGCAGGGCACGACGCAGCTCTCCGTGCCGATCTTCCAGGGCGGCGCGGTGCGCAACGCGGTGCGTGGGGCGGAGACGCGGGTCGAGGCGGGGCAGGCGCAGCTTCGCGGCACCGAGGCGCAATTGTTCACCAGCGTCGTCGGCGCCTATATGGACGTGATCCGCGACGAGGCGATCGTCGGGCTGAACGGCCAGAATGTCCGCGTGCTGGAGGTCAATCTGAACGCCAGCCGCGACCGGTTCCAGGTCGGCGACCTGACCCGGACCGACGTGGCGCAGTCCGAGGCGCGGCTGGCGCAGGCGCGCGCGCAGCTCCAGTCGGCGGAGGCGCAGCTCATCTCCAGCCGCGAGAATTATATCCGCTTCGTGGGCGACGCGCCGACCGACCTCCAGCCGCCGCCGCCGCTGCCGAACCTTCCCAAATCGCCCGCCGATGCGGTGGCCGAGGCGCTTCGGGAAAATCCGACCTTGCTGGCCGCCGGCAAGCAGCGCGACGCGACGCGGTTCGACATCGACGTCGCCCGGGCCAGCCGGCTGCCGCGGCTGAACGTCGTGGTCGGCGGCAACTACTTCAACTATCTGGGCGCGCTCGGCGCGGGCACCAATATCAAGCCGGGCCAGTCGGGCCAGTCCGCCAATGTCGGTCTGGCGCTGACCGTGCCGCTGTTCCAGGGCGGGCGTCCCGCCGCGCAGGTCCGCCAGGCCGAGGCGCTGCGCAGCCAGGCGATCGAGAACGTCACCGCCGCCGAACGGCAGGTGATCGCGCAGACCCGGTCCGCCTTCGCCATCTATCGCTCCTCGCAACAGGTGATCGCCTCGGCCGAAACGGCGGTCAGCGCCAACAAGTTGAGCCTGGAGGGCGTCCGCGCCGAGAATAGCGTCGGCACGCGCACGATCCTCGATATCCTCAATGCCGAGCAGGAACTGCTCAACAGCCAGGTGACGCTGGTGACGGCGCGGCGCGACGCCTATGTCGCCGGGTTCGCGCTGCTCGCGGCGATGGGCGATGCGGAGGCGCGCGACCTTAATCTGGAGGGGGCATCGCTCTACGATCCGACGCTGAACTTCAAGCGGGTCCGCAATCGCTTCAACGATTTCGGCGGCGATGGCGAGCCCGGTCCGGTGGCGACCAGCACCGCGCAGACGCCGGCGCAGGACGCCACGGTCCGGCGGCCGCTGGATCCGGTGCTGGAGTCTGGCGTTGACAGGAGCCCCGCTCTGACCACAGGTGCGTCGGCACCGAGCCGCCAATGACGGCGGCCGAACAGGGAATTGCGGTGATGGGGGACATGAGCGCCGAGCCGTCGATGGAAGAGATCCTCTCCTCGATCAAGCGGATCATCGCCGAAGAGGAAAGCGGCCCGACGCGGGGTCGTCGCATGGGCCGCGTCGTCCAGGCGCCGGTCGAGGAAGAAGAGGATGAGGATGAAGTGCTCGAACTCTCCGAACCGGTCGAGGCCGTCGCGCCGCAGCTGGAGCCTCAGCCCGAGCCGCAGCCGGCCGTCCAGCCGGAGCGTCGCCCCGAGCCGGTCGCCGTCGCGCCCGAGCCGGTCCGTGCGGAGTCGAAGCCGGTGAGCCAGCCCGTCACGCCGCCGCCGGCCCCCGCCGCCGTGCCCGAAGCGATCGTGTCCAGCCAGACCGTGGCCGCCAGCCGCGGCGCGCTCGACCAGCTCGCCCGCCTGATGGTGAAGCCGGAACCCGGCAGCGACGGCACGCTCGAAGGGCTGGTCCGCGAGATGCTACGGCCGGTCCTGCGCGAATGGCTGGATGCGAACCTGCCGGGCATGGTCGAGGCGATGGTCCAGAGCGAGATCAAGCGGATCACCGGCGGCCTGCGATAAGGCCGGACACCGGCCCTTATGGTCGGTCGGGCAATAGACGGTGACGGGACCGCATTGCGTCCCCATGGTCCGGCATCGTCACCGCGAGCGTAGCGAACCATCCAGAGCCGGCGCGCCGGAGTCTGGATGGTTCTCCGCGCTCGCGATGGCGCATCGATTCGAGCGTCCAGCATCGGGTTCCGATACGCGGCACCATCGGTGAGTCGGGCAGTTGAAGCGCCGCCGCGCATCTGCTCTACCCTGATCTGCATGAAGACTTTCCTGTTCGCGGGCGTCGCGCTCGCATCCGTCGCCGCGCCGGCCGCCGCCCGGCAGTTCACCATCCAGGACCTGACCACGCTGAGCCGCGTCGGCGCACCGACCGCGTCGAAGGACGGGCATTGGCTGGTCTGGGCACAGCGCGAGACCGATGTCGCGGCCGACAAGGGCCGCTACGATCTGTGGCGGCTGGACCTGAGCAAGCGCGGCGCGCAGCCGGAGAAGCTGGCGGCGGAGCCCAACGTCAACGAGAACGACCCGCAGATCGTCGGCGACACCGTCTATTTCACCTCCGACAAGGGCGGCGGCGACGGCGCGGTCTGGGCGATGCCGATCACCGGCGGCCCCGCCCGGCAAGTGACCCGGTTCGCGGGCGGGTTCAACGGCTTCAAGGTGTCGCCGGATGCCAGCAAGCTGCTGGTCTGGGCGGATCGCAAGCCCGGTGCGCCGAGCCTGGCGCCTGCCATGGAGAAGAAGGCGGAGGATGCCGGCTCCGGCCGCACCTATGACCAGCTCTTCGTGCGCCACTGGGACACATGGGCGGATGGCAATCGCTCGCAGCTCTTCGTCCTGCCGCTGACCCCGGATGGCGCGACCGGCGATGGCGTTCCGATCACCGGCACGCTGGTCGGCGATACGCCGTCCAAGCCGTTCGGCGGCGGGGAGGAAGTGGCATGGAGCCCCGACAGCCGCACCGTCTATTTCGCGTTGCGCGAGGCCGGACGGATCGAGGCGACCTCGACCAATCTCGACATCTTCGCCGCGCCGGCCGACGGATCGTCCGCGCCGGTCGACTTGACCCGGGGCAATCAGGCGACGGACAATCTGCCGACCGTCTCCCCCGATGGCCGCACGCTCGCCTATTTCGCGATGACGCGTCCCGGCTTCGAAGCCGATCGACAGGTGCTGATGGTCCGCGACCTGGCCAGTGGTCGGGTCCGTGCCCTGACCCAGGACTGGGACCGTTCGGTCGGTTCGATCGCCTGGGCGCCGGACGGCAAGTCGCTCTACGTCACCGCCGACGACACGCAGGAGACGCCGCTGTTCCGGGTCGATGCGACCAGCGGCAAGGTGACGCGCCTGACCGGGCAGGGCCATGTCTCGGCGGTCGCGGTGGTGCCCAAGGGCGCGGTCGTGGCGATGAACAGCCTGGTCGCGCCCGACGATTACTTCATGGTGTCGGGCAGGGGCGGCACGCCGACGCGCTTGACCAGCGTCAACGCGCAGAAGCTGGCCGGCATCGACATGCCGACCGTGTCACGCTTCAACTTCACCGGCGCGAACGGCGATACGGTCTGGGGCTATGCGGTGAAGCCGGCCGGGATGACGACGCCCGCGCCGATCGCCTTCATGGTGCATGGCGGGCCGCAGGGGTCGAGCAACAATAGCTGGTCCTATCGCTGGAACCCGGCGGTGTTCGCCGGCGGCGGCTATGCGACGGTGGCGGTCGATTTCCACGGCTCGACCGGATACGGCCAGCGCTTCACCGACTCGATCAGCAGCAATTGGGGCGGCTGGCCGCTGGAGGACCTGCAAAAGGGACTGGCGGCGGCGACCGCCAAGTTCGATTGGCTCGACAGCAACCGCGCCTGCGCGCTGGGCGCCTCCTATGGCGGCTATATGATGAACTGGATCGAGGGGAAGTGGCCCGACCGGTTCAAGTGCATCGTCCAGCATGACGGCGTGTTCGACGCCCGCGCCATGGCCTATGAGACCGAGGAGTTGTGGTTCGACGAGTGGGAACATGGCGGCAAGACCTATTATGAGGACCCCGCCGCGTTCGAGAAGTGGAACCCGGTCAACTTCGTCCAGAACTGGAAGACGCCGATGCTGGTCATCACCGGCGAAAAGGACTTCCGCATCCCCTATACGCAAGGGCTGGCGGCGTTCACCGCGCTGCAGCGGCGCGACATCCCGTCGCGGCTGGTCGTCTTCCCCAACGAGAACCACTGGGTCTTGAAGCCGCGCAACTCGCGCCAATGGTATGGCGAGGTATTGGGCTGGATGGATCGCTGGACCAAGTAAGGCTTTCGGTCAGCGACATATTCAGGGGCTGTCAGCGCGCGATCTTTTCATTAGGCGATCCTGATGGATGCATTCGAACGGATCGCCGCTGCCCTTGAACGCCTGTCGCCGCCGCCGCCGCCCGCGGCGGATGCGCGGGCGCATCCCGCCTATGTCTGGCGGGACGGCGTGCTGGCGGCGACCCGGGCCTTCGCGCCGCAGCCGCTCGACCGCCTGCTCGGCATCGAGCGGCAGAAGGCGGCGCTGGTCGACAATCTGGAACGGCTCGCCGGCGGTCGCGCGGCGCAGGACGTGCTGCTCTGGGGCGCGCGCGGCACCGGCAAGTCGGCGCTGGTGAAGAGCGCGGTGGGCGCGGTCCAGGCGGCGGGCGGCGACCTGGCGCTGGTCGAGGTGGCGACGCTCCATCAACTGCCTGCCTTGTTCGCGGTGCTCGCCCCGGTGCCGCGCGCCTTCGCGTTGTTCGTCGATGACCTCGGCGTCGACGATCCGGGCGAGGCGCGGCTGCTGCGTTCGATGCTGGAGGGCGGGGCGGAGGCGCGGCCGGCGAATGTCCGCCTGCTGGTCACCGCCAATCGCCGCCATATCGCCGCCCGCGACATCGCCGAGCAGGAAAGCGCGATCAATCCGCGCGACTCGATCGACGATCATCTGGCGCTTGCCGACCGGTTCGGCCTCAGCCTGGGCTTCCATGCCATCGACCAGGACCAGTATCTGGCGATCGTCGCCGGCTATGCCGGGGCATATGGCCTGTCTTACGACCCCGACCTGGCGGTTCGCTGGGCGACGCAGCGCGGCAGCCGGTCTGGCCGGGTGGCCTGGCACTATATCGTCGACCTGGCGGGGCGCGAGGGCGTGGCGCTGTGACCGCCGCCGCCCTGTTCGGGCGTGCGCGCCGCTTCCTGACCGAGGAGGACTGGACCTTCGCGCCGCACGAGCGGCCGGCCATGCCCGGTTCGCCCGGCTCGCCCGACCATCCGACCGGCCGGCGCATCGCCTATGGCGCGATCTCGATCCTGGTCGGGTTGACCGCCGGGCTCGGCAATGCGCTGGTCTCCGCCAACACCTATACGTTGCAGGGCGCGCTGGGGCTGGATCCGGCGGAGATCGCCTGGCTGCCGACCGTCTATGTGATGAGCAATGTCAGCATCAACCTGCTGCTCATCAAGTTCCGCCAGCAATTCGGGCTGCGGCCGTTCGCGCTGCTGTTCGTCGGCCTCTATGTCGCGCTGACGCTGGCGCATCTGTTCGTCCACGACTTCTGGTCGGCGATCGTGGTGCGGGCGTCGAGCGGCATGGCGGCGGCGGCGCTGTCGAGCCTGGGCCTCTATTACATGATGCAGGCGCTGCCGGCGAAATGGCGGTTGAAGGCGGTGGTGATCGGCATCGGCGTGCCGCAATGCGCGACGCCGCTCGCCCGGCTCTTTTCGCCCGAGCTGCTCGCCATGTCGCAGTGGCGGACGCTGTACCTGTTCGAGCTCGGCCTCGCGCTGCTGTCGCTGGCGGCGGTCGCCGCGCTGCGCCTGCCGCCGACCACGCGGCAACGTGCGTTCGAGCCGCTCGATTTCGTCACCTTCACCCTTTATGCGGGGGCGATGGCGTTGTTCTCGGCGGTGTTGGGGCTGGGCCGGATCGTCTGGTGGACCAATGCTGCGTGGATCGGCTGGTCGCTGATCGGCGCGATCCCCCTGCTGGCGGCGGCGCTGTGGATCGAGCATCACCGGGTCAATCCCCTGCTCAACACGCGCTGGCTGGCGAGCGCCGACATCGTCCGCTTCGCGATCGTCACGCTGATGGCGCGGATCGTGCTGGCGGAGCAGAGCTTCGCGGCGGTCGGATTGTTGACCACCCTGGGACAGAACAACGATCAGCTGGGGCCATTCTTCACGATCATCTTCCTCGCCTCGGTCGCCGGGGTGGTGCTGAGCGCGGTGACGCTCGACGTCGAGCGGCTGGCGCATCCGATCATGCTGGCGGTGGGCCTCGTCGCAGTGGCGGCGTGGATGGACGCGCAGTCGACCAGCCTGACGCGCGCGCCCGAACTCTATGTCACACAGGCGCTGATCGCCTTCTCCGCCACCTTTTTCCTGGGGCCGGCGTTGTTGTTCGGCATGACGCGCGCATTGAAGGAAGGGGCCGGCCACATCATCAGCTTCATCGCCTTGTTCGGCATCATCAACTCGGTCGGCAGCCTGGCCGGCAACGCCCTGCTCGGCACCTATCAGGTGGTCCGGGAGAAGGCGAACAGCGCCGCGATCGTCGATGCGGTCGACCCGACCAACCCGCTGGTGATGCAACGCCTCCAGGCCGGCGGCGCGGCGGTCGGCCAGGTGGTCGGCGACCCCGGTTTGCGCAGTGCGGAGGGCGGCGCGCTGCTGTCGCAGGCGGCGACGCGCGAGGCGAACGTGCTCGCTTATGACGATGTGTTCCGGCTCGTCGCGGTGATGGCGGCGGCGACGTTCCTGTACCTGCTGTTCCTGCTGCTGCGCCGGACGCGGCGGGCCAGGCAGGCGGCGCGTCTGGCGATGGAGCAGGGTGCATGACGGATGTTCGGACCCCCGTCGCCGCCGAGCCGGTGACCGAGGAACGCGCGGCGGAGGCCGCACCCCCGACGGCCGCCCCCACGGCCGGTTCGGGCTGGAAACCGCAGCGGCCCAGCGGCACGGCGACGATCGTGCTGCTGTTGCTGGCGATCGCGGGCGTGCTGGCGGTGCTGGCGGCGTGGCGGCTGCCGCCCTTCGCCACATCCTATGAATCGACCGACAATGCCTATGTGCGCGGCCGGACCACTGTGATCGCGCCGCAGGTATCGGGCTATGTCACGCGGGTGCTGGTCCGCGATTTCGAGGCGGTGCGCGCCGGGCAACCGCTGGTGACGATCGATGACCGCATCTATCGCCAGCGGGTCGAGCAGGCCGATGCGCAGGTCGCGGCGCAATCGGCGACGCTCGCCAACAGCGCCCAGGCACAGCGCAGCCGCGCCGCCAGCCTGGTCGCGCAGGATGCCGCCGTCGCCAATGCCGAGGCGCAGCTGATGCGCGCGCAGGCGGACATGAACCGGGTCGACGACCTGGTCCGCGACGGCTCGGTGTCGTTGCGCGAACAGGACCAGACGCTGGCGGCGTTGCGCCAGGCCCAGGCCGGGGTGAAGCAGGCGCGCGCCGCCCGTGAGATCGCGCGGCAGGACGTGCGGACGGTCGAGGTCGGTCGCGGCGGCCAGCAGGCGGGCGTCTCCGGCGCGGAGGCGGCACGGCGGCTGGCGCAGATCGACCTCAGCAACACATTGGTCCGTGCGCCGGAGGCGGGGCGGCTGTCCGAGGTCGGGGTGCGGGTCGGCCAATATGTCACGGCGGGCTCGCAGCTCATGTTCCTGGTGCCGCCCGAAACCTGGGTGATCGCCAATTTCAAGGAGGCGCAGACCGCGCGGATGCTGGTCGGCCAGCCGGCCAGCTTCACCGTTGACGCGCTGGCCAATGCCCGGCTGACCGGGCGGGTCGAACGCATCTCGCCGGCCGCGGGCAGCGAGTTCGCGGTGCTGAAGGCGGACAACGCCACCGGCAACTTCACCAAGGTGCCGCAGCGGATCGCGGTGCGCATCCGGATCGATCCGGGCCAGGCGCTGGCGCAGCGGCTGCGGCCCGGCATGTCGGTGCAGGCGCGCGTCGACACCAGCACCGGACCGCGCCTGCGGTGATGCGGCGGACGATCATCGGGGTCGCCGCGACCGTATCGCTGGCGGGATGCATCGGGCCGCGCCCGGAGGCGCCACCGGCCGCCACGGTCGCGCCGCCGCCCGGCTGGCGCACCGCGCTGGGGCCGGGGGCGCCGGTGCGGGCCGATTGGTGGCAGGGTTTCGGCGACCCGGTGCTGACCGGACTGGTCGAGCGGGCGCTGGCCGACAATGTCGACCTCGCCATCGCGGTGGCGCGGGTGGAGGAGGCGCGCGGTCAGTTCCGGCTGGCGCGGGCGCAGCGCACGCCGCAGGTCGGCGGTGCCTCTCCCGGCACGGCGGGGCAGAGCGTCAGCCCGTTCGGCACCGCGAGCGATGCGTTGGGCGCGCAGCCGGCGGTGCAGATCAGCTATGATCTCGACCTGTTCGGCCGGTTGCGCCAGGCGAGCCGCGCCGCGCAGGCGCAGCTGCTGGCCAGCGACGGCGCGCGCGATGCGGTGCGGCTGTCGGTCGCGAGCAGCGTCGCCACCGGCTATATCACGCTCCGCGCGCTCGACCGGCGGCTGGCGGTGGCGCGCGAGACCCTGGCGTCGCGCGCAGAGGCGCTGCGCATCGCGCGGCGGCGGGCGGAGACGGGCTATACGTCGAACCTGGAACTCCATCAGGCGGAGGGCGAATATCACGCCACCGAGCAACTGGTGCCCGCCGCCGAACTGGCGGTCGCGCGGCAGGAGAATGCGCTCAGCCTGTTGCTCGGCACATCCCCCGGCACGATCCCGCGCGGCGTGACGCTGGAACGGTTGCGCGCGCCGACCATTCCCGATGGCCTGCCCGCCGACCTGCTCCGCCGCCGGCCGGACCTGTACCAGGCCGAACAGACATTGGTCGCCACCGACCGCACGCTCGACAGCGCGCGGGCGGCGATACTGCCCAATCTGGCGCTGACCGGATCGGCGGGCGTGGCGCTGTCGACCGCATTGGCCAATCCGATCGGGGTGTTCTCGATCGGGGCGAGCATCCTGTCGCCGATCTTCGATGGCGGGCGCTTGGGTGCGCAGGCGGACATCGCCACCGCCCGGCGCGATCAGGCGGCCTATGCCTATCGCCGCGCGGCGTTGGTGGCGTTCCGCGAGGTGGACGACAGCCTGGTCGGCGTCCGCCGCTCGGGCGAGCAGGCGCAGGCCCTGGCGGCGCAGCGGGATGCCCTGGCGGCGGCGCTCCGCAATGCGTCGAACCGCTACCGCGCGGGCTATTCAGGCTATCTCGACCAGCTGGATTCGCAGCGCGGGCTGCTCAATGCCGAACTCACGCTGATCCAGGCGCGGGCCGATCGCCTCAACGCCTATGTCACGCTCTACCAGGCGATGGGCGGCGGCTGGTCGCCGCCCGACGTGGCGGCGGTCACGCGTCGCTGACCGGGCACGGTTAACCGCCACGCCTTTGTCCTACCTCTGTCTACGACCCCGGCTTCGCGGGACGGTCATAGGGCACGAACTTGCCGAACCGGCAGTAAGGCCCGGGGATGCTGGTGCCGGAGGTAAGCACGCGGAACCGGTCGTTCTCGCAGACGGTGTTGCCCGAATAGAGATCGAGGATCAGCGCATTGAAGGGCTGCAACTGTCCGCACCGGCCAATCGGCGTGGCGCGGTAGATGCGGCGGCCGGACTCGCGGAACAGGATCAGGTCGCGCTCGGCGATGGTCAGCCCCTCGGTCTGGCGCAGCGTGATGCAGCGCTGCGGCGTCCCGGCAACCCGGCCGGCGAGAGGGCTCTTGTCGGCCGCCGCCGCGGTCAGCGGCAGCGCCAGCACGGCAGCGATCAACGCGCGGGCTTTCACTTCGCCTTGCCCTGCCGGGTATAGGGCGTGAAGTCGCCATAGGCGCAACTACCGGTCGGAAAGCGGGAGACGGGGTTGACCAGCTGGATGATATCGCCCCGGCAGAAGCGGCCATAGCTGGTGCGCGAGATCATGATGTCGCCGCGCGCCAGACCCTCGCAGCCCGGTCCGACATTGGTGACGTATTTCTTGTCGCTGCTGTAGCGGTAGACCACCGTTTGGCCGAAGCTGTCGCTCGACGGCGTGCGGGTGAAGGGCAGGCAGTCGACCGGCTTGCCGGGGGTCAGTCCGGCCAGCGCCTGGTTCAGCGTCGTCTTGCTGTTGTAGGATCGCTGGTTGCCGTCCGGTTGCTCGGCCGCGAACACGGCGGCGCTCGCTCCGGCGATGCCGAGAAACAGGGCCAGAGGGATCGAACGACGCATCGCTTCACTCCTATTCCTGGAAGGACCGGTATCAACGGCCTATCCGCGAAAATTATCCTTCGCCTCGCGCAGACGGGCCAGCGCTTCGGCCGATCCGGCGCGCATGAAGGGGTTGGTGGCGCGTTCCCGGCCGATGCTGGTCGGCACCGTCGCCTCGCCGGCCGCGCGCAGCCGGTCGACCTCGGCACGGCGCGTGGCGATCACGTCATTGTCCGGTTCGGCGGTCACGGCGAAGGCGGCGTTGCCGGCGGTGTATTCATGGCCGCAATAGACGCGCGTGTCGTCGGGCATCGCGGCATAGCGTTCCATGTTCGCCCACATCTCTGCCGCCGTCCCTTCGAACAGGCGGCCGCATCCCATGGCGAACAAGGTGTCGCCGGTGAACAGCGCCTTGTCCTCGGCGAAGTGGAAGGCGAGGTGCCCGGCGGTGTGGCCGGGCACCGCGAGGACATGGCCGGTATGGCTGCCGATCCGCACCACGTCGCCCTCCGCCACCAGCGTGTCGAGCGTCGGGATGCGGTCGCGCTCGGCCCGCGGCCCGGTGATGGTCGCGCCCGCCGCCTTCATCGCCGCATTGCCGCCGGTGTGATCCGGATGCCAGTGCGTCGTCCACACCTGCGAGACGTGCCAGCCCCGCGCAGCGGCCGCCGCCAGCACCGGCTCCGCCTCCCCGGGATCGACCGCCGCCACCTCCTGGGTGAGGGGGTCGAACACCAGCCAGGCGTAATTGTCCGACAGGACCGGGACGCGGACGATTTCCAGTGCGGGGGCGGCCATCACCAGGTTCCGGTGTTCGGCATCGACGACCAGGGCTCGGCCGGGGCCAGCCGGGCGCCGCGCTGGAGCAGCTCGATCGAGATATCGTCCGGCGTCTTGATGAAGGCCATGTTGCCGTCGCGCGGCGGGCGGTTGATCGTGACGCCGCCGTCCATCAGCCGCTGGCACGTCTCGTAGATATCGTCGACCTCATAGGCGAGGTGGCCGAAATTGCGGCCACCGGAGTAGCTTTCCGGGTCCCAGTTATGGGTCAGCTCGACCTCGGCCTGGGCGCGCTCGCCGGGGCCGCGCATCTCCTCGGGCGTGGCGAGGAAGATCAGCGTGAAGCGGCCGGCCTCATTCTCCATGCGGCGGACCTCCTTCAGCCCGAGCAGTTCGAAAAAGGCGATCGTCGCATCGGGGTCGGTGACGCGGATCATGGTGTGCAGGTAACGCATGGAAGCTCCTTGGTCTGGTCGTGACAACCCGTCAGGCGGCCACAGGCTCCCCGGCATCGGCGATCGCGCCCAGCATCTGCGCCAGCGTCCCGATCAGCAGCGCGATGTCGCCGTCGCGCGACAGGCGATGGTCGCCGTCCTTGACCAGCGTCAGATGCACGTCGGGCGAGGCGATCAGCTCCGCCAGCCGGATCGATCGCACGAAGGGCACGTCCGGATCGGCCTGGCCATGCAGCAGCCGCACGGGGCCGGAAAAGGCGATGGGGCCGAACATCAGCCGGTTCGCCTCGCCCGAGGACCAGAAGGCGCGGGTATAGAGCGTCGGCTGCGGGCCATAGGGGTTGGCGCGCTCCAGCCGACCGGTCTGGAGGATCGTCATCTTCTCCTCGGTGGTGAAGCCCCAGTCGGTGAAGTCGGGCGCGGCGGCGATGCCCAGCATCCCGACCACCCGATCGGGCCGCGCGCGCGCCGCCAGCAGCATCAGCCAGCCGCCCATCGACGAGCCGACCAGCACCACCGGACCTTCGACCGCATGGTCGATCATCGCCAGCACGTCGTCGCGCCAACCGGCCAGCGTCTGGTCCGCGAACGCGCCCTCGCTTTGCCCGCAGCCGGCATAGTCGAAGCGCAGGAAGGCGAGGCCCCGGGCCCGCGCCCAGGCTTCGAGCGCCAGCGCCTTGCTGCCCTGCATGTCGCTGGCATAGCCGGGCAGGAAGAGGATGGTCGGGCCCTGGCCGGGCGAATGGTGGAAGGCGAGGCGGGGTCGGTCGGTCATGGGTGGCGCGCCTCCAGTCGCGCGAGGATATCGGCGGCGAGCAGGCTGAGCGTATCGTCGCGCGCGCCCATCACGACGATGCGGTCGCCCGGCCTCGCCCTGGACAGCAGGCGCCGGACGCCGGCCGCACGGTCGGCATCGTGATGCGCCCGTCCGTCGGCCTGCAGGATCCAGCCGACCAGATCGGCGCTGCCGACCTCGCGGGCCACCGTGCCGCCCTGATAGACGGGATCGGGAATGGTCAGCACATCGTCCGGCCGCAAGCGTTCGGCGAACACCTGCGCCAGCTCGCGCCCCATCATCCGCAACGGGCCATAGCCATGCGGCTGGAACAGCAGCAGCACCCGGCCGGGATGGGCGTGGAGCGTGTCGAGCGTCGCGGCGATCTTGTCGGGATTATGCCCGAAATCATCGATCACGGTGACGCCGCCGGCCTCGCCCACCCGGTCGAAACGTCGGCGCAGGCCGGTGAAGCCCGCGATCGCGCGCACCGCCTCGGCCAGCTTCACGCCCGCCGCCACCGCCGCGCCGATCGCGGCGAGCGCGTTGGAGACATTGTGGCGTCCGGGTACGTTCAATCGCACGCGATGCCGCTCGCCCAGCGCGATCAGGTCGAAACCGATCGCCCAGGCTTCCGGGACCAGCGCCTCCGCCCGGAAATCGGCCGGCGCCTCGATCGCGAAGGTGCGCGCCTGGGGCAGGGTGGCGATCAGCGCCGCCGTCTCCGCATCGCCGGCATTGGCGATGACATGCTCGGCGGAGCGGGCGAAGTCGCCGAACAGCCGGCGCAGTTCGTCCAGCCCCTTATGGTCGAGCGTGACGTTGTTGAGCACCGCGATGCGCGGGCGATAGAGCGCGATCGAACCGTCGCTTTCATCCACCTCGCTGACAAAGGCGTCGCCCGCGCCGACCAGCGCGCTGGCGAAGGGGGCATCGGCGGTCGCGAAGTTCTTCATCACCGCGCCGTTCATCACCGTGGGCCTATGACCACAGGCGTGGAGGATCCAGCCGATCATGCCGGTGACGGTCGACTTGCCGCTGGTTCCCGCGACCCCGATCGGCAGGACGGCGGCATTGAACAATTGGGCGAGCAGTTCGGCACGGGTCGACCGCTCGCAGCCCAGCCGGTCGGCGGCGACGATGTCGGGCACGCTCGGCTCGATCGCGGCGGAGGCGACGATGCGCTGGTCGGACGAGACGACGCCGCTGCCGTCCTGCGGGTGGAGCGCGATGCCGAGATGGCGCAGCGCATCGAACCGGGCCGGTGCGCGGCCCTGGTCCAGCCCGCGATCCGATCCGGCGACGATGCCGCCGCGCGCCTGCACGATCATCGCCAGCGGCATCATGCCGGACCCGCCGATGCCGACGAAGAATAGGGGTTTGCCGATCTCCATCCCCGCGCGCTATCGGCCTTTGCCCGTCCGGGCAAGCGAGCCAGCGGCGAACAGGGGGATCAGGTCCATGCGTATCGGTGTCGTCGCTCCCGCCCGGCCGATCGATCCGGTCGTCGCCGCGCGCGCCGGGGCCTTTGCCGCCATCGCCTATCCGGAGGTCGATCTGGTCTTCCACCCGCAATGTTTCGAAAAGGACGGGCATTTCGCCGGGTCGGACGCGGTGCGTGCCGCCGCCTTCCTCCGGATCGCGAACGATCCGGCGTTCGACGCGATCTGGTTCGCGCGTGGCGGCTATGGCTCCAACCGCATCCTGGACGCGGTGATGCCGCAGTTGAACGCGGCGGCCGCGCGCAAAGCCTATGCCGGCTATTCGGACATGGGGTTCGTGCTGGCGGCACTCTATGCCCGGCGGATCGGTCGGCCGATCCATGCGCCGATGGCGACCGACATCAACCGGGTGAAGGGGGACGAGACGGTGGCGCGCACGCTCGGCTGGCTGGTGCGCGGCGACCGGCAGGGGCTGGAGCCGGGGCTGGACGGCCGTCCGGCGGCGGCGTTCAACCTGTCGATCCTGACCGCGCTGATCGGCACGCCCTGGTTGCCCGACCTGACCGACCATGTGCTGGTGATCGAGGAGGTGTCGGAGCCGATGTACCGGATCGACCGGATGCTGTGGACGGTCGGCCATGCCACCCAGTTGCGCGGGCTGGCCGGGCTGCGGCTCGGTGTGGTCAACGACATCCAGGCGAACGAGCCCGCCTGGACCGAGCCGCTGGAGATCATGATCGCACGTACCGCCGCGTCGCTCGGCATCCCCTATCTCGGCCGGGCGGAGGTGGGGCACAGCCAGTCGAACCATGTGGTGCCGTTCGGCATCGCCTGACGAGCGGTTGGGAACAGGGGCATCGAACGAGCCGTTATCCCGCCCCAGCAGTATCAGGAGGTTCGTTCCATGGCAGCCAAGACTCCGCCCAAGAAGGGCCAGGCCGGGCCGCACGGCGATGCGAAGCCGGGCAAGCCGCATCCGCCCAAGGGCAAGGGCAAGGCGGCACACAAGCCCGACCATGACCGGACCCGCGTGATCGCGCTGGCGGCGGCGGGCGTGGCGGCGGTCGGATCGCTGGTCGCGGCGACGCTGCTCGCACGCCGGCCCAAGCGCAACCCGGCGGAACATGCCGCGCCCGATCTGGCGCCCGACGCGCCCGAGCCCGGCACCAACCGCGCACCCGAGGCGTTCCGCCCCGATCCGACCGCCATCCCGACCCCCGAGGAGCGCGAGTCGCTGCGCCCGGCCACCGGCCCCGCGCCGAGTTTCGCGGCCGATCGCGGTTCGTCGATCGGCTGATCCCTTTTCCGTTCCCTCCAAGAGTAAGGAAACATCCATGACCGTGCGCAAGGCGTCCGCGAAATATGAAGGCCTAGGCAAGTCGGGCAAGGGCCATGTCAGCCTGGGCTCGGGCGTGCTCAACGACCAGCCTTATGGCTTCAACACGCGGTTCGAGAATGAACCGGGCACCAATCCGGAGGAGCTGATCGCAGCGGCCCATGCCAGCTGCTTCACCATGGCCCTGAGCTTCGCCCTGGCGGGCGCCGGGCATAATGACGGCACGCTCGACACCGATGCCGCCGTCACGCTGGAAAAGGATGGCGACGGCTTCAAGGTGACCAAGTCCGCTCTGACGCTGCGCGCCACGGTGCCCGGCATCGATCAGGCCGAATTCGACCGGATCGCGCAGGAGGCCAAGGCGAACTGCCCCATCTCCAAGCTGCTCAACGCCGAAATTTCGCTGGACGCGACCTTGATGTGAAGCAACCGGCGAGGGTCGTCGCGCATTGACGCCGCATCATCATCATAGGAGAGATGTCGATGCGCATGATCCTCGCCGCCGCTGCCGCCGCCACCTTGCTGAGCGGTTGTTCCAGCTATGGCGGATATGGCAGCGATCCGCGCTATCGCACCTATGGCAATTACGACTATAATCGTGCCGATCCGTCCTATGGCGGCTATTATGCCGACCGCTATTATGTCGGCAACCCGCGCTATCGCGAACGTCGACTGTCGGCACGTGACCGGGTCTATCGCGGCCAGAATGGCAATTATTATTGTCGACGCAATGACGGCACGACGGGCTTGCTGGTCGGCGGCGCGGCGGGCGGCGTGCTCGGCAACATCATCGCACCGGGCGGATCGGAACTGCTCGGCACCGTATTGGGTGCGGCGGGCGGCGCGCTGGCGGGCCGCGCGATCGATCGCAACAATGTACGCTGCCGTTGAGGTATAGGCGAGCGGGCCGGTATCGGCCCGCCCGGATGCGGTCGGTACCCATGATTCGAACATAGACCGTGACGCACGCGTGAGGAGGGCGGGGCGATCCCTATCGCCCGGCCTGGATCAGGATCGCGTCCGACGGCAGAAGCCGGGCCAGAAAGGGCAGGATCGCGGCGCCGATGGCGGGCGCGTCCTGCGCCATGGCGGCGGGCAACACCGGGGTACGAACGGGCAATCGCGCGCTGGCCAGCCGTTCGGTCAGTCCCGTCGCCAGCCGCCCGATCAACGGCATCGGCAGGCGTCCGCCGATCAGCACGGCATCGGGATCGAACAGACAGGCGATCGCGATCACCGGTTGAACCAATGCCTCCGCCGAATCCGCCAACCATCGATCGATCACGTCTGCGGCGTCCTCCAATTCGGTCGCTGCCAATGTCGCCGGCAGTCCGGCGGTCTCCAGCCGCGCGAACAGCGCCGACAGCGATACGATGTCCTGCACCACCGCGCCCCGCCGATCGGCGGAGAGGTCAGGCATCAGGCCGATCTCGCCCGATCGCGCATGGGCCCCGCGATGATAGGTGCGGTCGATCACCAGCCCGCCACCCAGACCGGCGCTGATCAGAAGGTAGAAGAAGCTGGGCGCATCGAACGCGCCGCCATGCTGCGCCTCTCCCAGCGCGGCGGCGGCGGCGTCATTGTCGACATGGATCGGCCAGGGCAACAAAGGGGCAAGGTGCGCGGCGATGTCCAGCCCTGTCCAACGATCATAGTCGACGGGGCGATGCGGCAGGGCGATGCTGCCCAGATCGTCCGGCATGGCGATGCCGACGCCCAGCACCCGGTCGCGGCCGACTCCGCCCTCGGCGATCAACGGGGCGAGCGTCTCGGCTACGAAGGCGCTGACGTCGGACGGCGAGGCGAAGGCGATGTCCCGCGTGGCGCGGCTGCGCACCGTGCCGACCAGGTCCAGCGTGACCATGGTCAGATGATCGCGATCGATATTGAGGCCGATCGCAAAGGCCCCGTCGGCATTCACCTCCAGTTGCAGCGCGGGCTGGCCCCGACCGCCCTGGCGGCGACCGATGGTGTGGACCAGATCCATCTCCGACAGTCGCCCGGTGATATTGGCGATGGTCGGGGCGGTCAGGCCGGTCTGCGCGGCGATCGCGACGCGGGTCGTGCCGGGGTTGAGGCGGATCGCCTGCAAGACGGTGCGCAGATTATAGTCGCCGGCCCGCGCCAGGTTGGTGCCCGACAGGCTGCGGGACAAGCGTGTCTCATGCGGGGCGATGCTGTCCCCGATGCGACGGCGCGATCCCAGCTTGCCGAACATCACCACGCTCTCCCGCGTTGCCGACCGTTCGATAAGGGCGGCGATCCGGCCCGACTATCCCCGTGCTTCACGATCTGGGTCAAGCATTCTCCCTTAATTAATCCAATTTGACTTAATGTCGCACGGCGGGGCAGGGACCGCGTTCCGATACGGGCAGAGATGGGAGAGCGGGCGTGATCCAGATCGGGATCGATTTCGGCGGCACCAAGATCGAGGCAGCCGCGCTGGACGCGGACGGGGCGTTCCTGGCCCGGATGCGCGCGCCCAATCCCGGCGGCTATGAGGATGCGATCGCCACCATCGCCTCGCTGATCGGGCGGGTCGAGGCGGAATTGGGAATGCGCGGCACGATCGGCATCGGCGCGCCCGGATCGGTCAGCCCGCGCGACGGATTGATGCGCAACGCCAATGCCGTCTGGCTCAATGGTCGCCGGTTCCGCGAGGATATGACGGAAGCACTCGGCCGGCCGGTGCGGCTGGCGAACGATGCCAATTGCCTGGCGCTGTCCGAGGTCGTCGACGGCGCGGCGGCGGGTGCGGCCTCCGCCTTCGCGGTGATCGTCGGCACCGGCGTCGGCGGCGGCCTGGTGGTGGATGGCCGTATCGTCGAGGGCGCGAACGGCATGGGCGGCGAGTGGGGCCATGTGCCCTTGCCCTGGATGACCAAGGCGGAAGCGCCGGGACCGCTTTGCTGGTGCGGGCGGAACGGCTGTCTCGACATGCTGGTGTCCGGCACCGGCCTGCGATGCGACCATCAGCGGCGGACCGGCGAGCGCCTGGATGGCGAGGCGATTGTCGCCGCCGCCCGGGCCGGCGAGACGCAGGCGGTGGCGACGCTCGACGCCTATGTCGACCGGCTGGGCCGCGCCATGGCGATGGTCGCCAACATGATCGACCCCGACATATTCGTGCTGGGCGGCGGCATGTCCAATGTCGACGAACTCTACGAACGCCTGCCGGGCGTGGTCGCCGCCTATGCCTTTGGCGGCGACTGGCGGGCGACGATCGTGCCGGCGCGCTGGGGCGATTCCTCGGGCGTGCGCGGCGCGGCGCGCCTCTGGTCGCGCGAGGAGGCGGCTAGAGCGGTTTCCGATCAGGTTGGATCATCGGCACGGCGGTGATTTCGGTTCGGGGCAAGGCGCGCGAAGGGAGCGATGCCGAAGCATCGTGACCGACAAGCAACGCCGCCCCGGATCGAAAGCGCCCCGCCGCGAAGCGGTCGCCCACAGGGCGATGACGGTGGTTCAACCTGGTGGGAAGCCGCTCTAGCGTGCGGTGACGCGGGGGGCGGGGGCGGCGAGCGCCTGCGCCAGCGCCGCCTCCGCCACCGGGGCCATCGCCGCATAGCCGGCGGCATTGGGATGCACGCCGTCGATCGTGAAGGCGGCGCGCATCGCCTGGCCATCATGCAGCGCCGTCCAGTAATCGGCATAGGTCGCACCGACCGAGCGCGCATAGTCGCGCAGCCAGGCGTTCATCGCGGCGATCCGCGGCGCGGGCGCGATGCCGGGCCGCCACGGGAAACGATCGGTCGGCGGGATCGAAGCCAGGATCACGCGGATGCCATGCGCCTGGGCCAGTTCGGTCATCGACCGGATATTCGCCTGGCTCTGCGCGGCCGTCATCGGGCCGGTATTGCCGGCGATGTCGTTGGTGCCGCCCATGATCTGCACGACGGCGGGATGCAGGTCGATCACGTCCTGGCGGAAGCGGAGCAGCATCTGCGGCGTCGTCTGCCCGCTGATCCCGCGCCCGATCCGGCCGGGGGTGAAGAAACCGCCCGCCTTCTCCACCCACCCTTGCGTGATGGAATCGCCCAGGAAGACGATGCGCGGCGTGTCGGCCCGGGCGGCGGGCAGGGCCGCGTTCTCCGCCTGGTAGCGGCCCAGCCAGGCCCAATCCTCGTGCAGCCGCCGTTCGCGCTCCTGATCCGTCTGGGCGGAGGCAGCGAAGGGCTGGGCGATCATGGTAGCGGCGATCATCGACAAAGGGGCAGGGCGCATGGCCGTTACGCTGCCCGTCCGCGCCGGAAAAGGCAAAAGCCGAATATGCATTTGCGGATCAGCCACCTATGAAGGCGGCGAAGGCCGGGATGAACGGTCCGAGACGGGAGAGCGTGATGCGTGCAATGGGGCTTGGGACGACGGCGATACTGGCGCTGATAGCGGTATCGGGAGCCGGTTCGGCGCAACAGGCGACCGCGCCCTCCACAGCCAGCACTGCCCATCCGGCGAGCTGGCCAGTGCTCGCCCGGCCGCGCCAGCGCGATCCCAAGTTGGAGGCGCGGATCGACGCCCTGCTCCAGCGCATGTCGATCGAGGACAAGGTCGGCCAGCTCCTCCAGGTCGATATCGCCAGCATCACGCCCGCCGACCTGGAGACGTACAAGCTCGGCTCGGTCCTGAACGGCGGCAATTCCGCGCCGGGCGGCGACGAATATGCGCCGGCCGCCAAGTGGCTGGCCCTGTTCGACCAGTTCTATGACGCGTCGATGAAGCGGACGGACGGCCGGCCCGCCATCCCGGTGATCTGGGGCACCGACGCGGTGCATGGCGACAATAATATCGTCGGCGCGACGCTGTTCCCGCACAATATCGGCCTGGGTGCGATGCGCGATCCCGACCTGGTCGAGAAGATCGGGCGCGCGACCGCGCTGGAGACGGCGGCGACCGGCATCGACTGGAGCTTCGCGCCGACCGTGGCGGTGGTGCAGGATGATCGCTGGGGCCGGACCTATGAAAGCTATTCGGAGGACCCGGCCATCGTCGCCTCCTATGCCGGCCGCATGGTGCAGGGCATCCAGGGGCGGATCGGCCGGGACTTCATGGGCAAGGGCCATGTCATTTCCTCGGTGAAGCATTTCCTGGGCGATGGCGGCACCGGCGGCCGCGACCAGGGCGACACCCGCGTGTCCGAAGAGGGACTGCGCGACATCCATGCCGCCGGCTACACCACCGCGCTGCCGGCCGGCGCGCTGACCGTGATGCCCAGCTTCTCCAGCTGGAACGGGCAGAAGATGACCGGCAACAAGAGCCTGCTGACCGGCGTGCTCAAGGAGCGCTGGGGGTTCGACGGCTTCACGATCGGCGACTGGAACGCCCATGGCCAGGTGCCCGGCTGCACCAATGAGGATTGCCCGGCGGCGATCAATGCCGGGCTCGACATGTTCATGTATTCCGGCTCGAACTGGAAGCAGCTCTACGCCAACACGCTGGCCGAGGCGAAGGACGGCCGCATCCCGGCCGCGCGGCTGGACGATGCGGTCCGGCGTATCCTGCGGGTGAAGATGCTGGCCGGGACGTTCGAGGCGGGCCGCCCCTCGTCGCGACCGATGGCCGGCAAGTTCGAATTGCTCGGCGCGCCCGAGCACCGCGCCATCGCCCGCCAGGCGGTGCGCGAGTCGATGGTGCTGCTGAAGAATGACGGCAACCTCCTGCCGCTCAGGGCCAGCGCCAATATCCTGGTCGCCGGACGCGGGGCGGACAATATCGCGCAGCAGGCGGGCGGCTGGTCGATCACCTGGCAGGGAGCCGACGTGCCCAATGCCGCCTTCCCCAACGGTCAGTCGATCTGGAGCGGCATCGACCAGGCGACGCGCGCGGCGGGCGGCAAGGCGTCGCTGTCGGTCGAGGGCCGCTACACCGCCAAGCCGGATGCGGCGATCGTCGTCTTCGGGGAGACGCCCTATGCCGAGTTCACCGGCGACCGGCCGACGCTGGAATACAGCCCCGAGGACAAGAGCGACCTCGCCCTGCTCCAGCGGCTGAAGGCGGCGGGCATTCCGGTCGTCGCGGTGTTCCTGTCGGGCCGGCCGATGTGGGTAAACCCGGAGCTGAACGCGGCCGACGCCTTCGTCGCGGCCTTCCTGCCCGGCACCGAGGGCGGCGGGGTCGCCGACATGCTGCTGGCGGGCAAGGATGGCCGGCCGCAACAGGATTTCCGGGGCCGGCTCAGCTTTTCCTGGCCCAAGCGGCTCGACCAATATGTGCTCAACCGGCGCGATGCGCCTTACGACCCGCTCTTCCCGATCGGCTATGGCCTGACCTATGCGCAAAAGGGTGCGCCGCTTGGCCGACTGGACGAGAGCCGCCCGGCGACGGCGGCGGGCGACCGCAACGCGCTGTTCGTGCGCGGTCGGGTGGCGGCAGGGGACCGGCTGGCGAACGAGGGCCGCGTCGTCCAGACCCGCACCGATCGGGCGGCGCAGGAGGACAGCCTGAGGCTGGCCTTTGCCGGGGCGGGCATGACCCGGATCGAGGCGACCGCGCCGATGGACCTGACGCGGGAGGCCAATGGCCAGCTCAGCCTGGTGGTCGCGTATCGCGTGGTGACCAAGCCCATAGGCGCGGTGACCCTGGCCATGACCGGCGGCAAGACGGCGAGCGTGCCGGTCGACGGACTGCTTGATGCGAATGCGGGTGAATGGGGCATCTTCTCCGTACCGCTCAGCTGTTTCGCGCAGGGCGGGGTCGACATGACCCGGGTGACGGTGCCCTTCGCACTGTCGAGCAGTGCCGCGCTCGGCATCGACCTGTCCTCGATCCGCATCGCCAGCGCCCCGCCGGGCCCGGTCCGCTGCGGGGCGAAGTAAGCGGGCCGGTTTCCTCCCCGTCCGGGGGCGGAAACCGGCGCCCCGCCATGCATACGATTTCACGAACCTCACGGCCGGCACGGCTATGCGGCTATAGCCCGATCCCAGATGATTCGCGGGACAAGCGACGGGAGAGGGTATGAAAAAGGGATATTGGCTGCTGTCGGCGGTCGCCGTCGCGGCCCCGGCGGCGGCGCAGGTGTCGCCGGTCGCGGGCGGGGTCGAGGTGCGGAACGCCGTCGCCACGATGCAGGTGGTGGCGCTGACCCCGGAGACGCTCCGCATCCGCGTCGCCCGGGACGGCCGCTTCGCCGAGGATGCGAGCTGGGCCGTGGACAGCGAGACGCGCAGGCTGCGCGCCGCCGTCAAGCCGGGCGCGGACGGCTTCTCGACCAGCGCGCTGCGGGTGAAGGTCGATCCGCAGACGCTGGCGCTGACCGTCACCGACCGCGCCGGCAAGGTGATCGTCGCCGATGACGCGCAGCCGGTCGCGTTCGACGGCCGGGGCTTCACCCTGAGGAAGGCGATGCCGCAGGCGGCGCATTATTACGGGCTGGGCGACAAGACCGGGCCGCTCGACCGGCGCGGCGGCAGCTTCGTCGACTGGAACACCGATGCTTACGGCTTCGGCGTCGGCACCGACCCGATCTACAAGTCGGTCCCCTTCTTCGTCGCCACCGGCGGGGCGGGGGGCAGTTACGGCCTGTTCCTCGACAATAGCTGGCGGAGCTGGTTCGACTTCGGCCATCGCGAGGACAATGTGCTGGCGCTGGGCGCGCCGGACGGGCCGGTCGACTATTACGTCATCGCCGGGCCGAGCACCGCCGAGGTGGTGCGCCGCTATGGCGACCTGACCGGCCGGTCGCCGCTGATGCCACAATGGGCGCTCGGCTATCAGCAGTCGCGCTACAGCTATATGACCGCCCAGGAGACGCGCGCCATCGCCGATCGGCTGCGCCAGGACCGCGTGCCGACCGACGTGATCTGGCTGGACATCGACTGGCAGGATCGCAACCGCCCCTTCACCGTCGATACCAAGGCGTTTCCGGATATGGCCGGGCTGGTCCGCGATCTGGGGACGCAGGGCATCAAGCTGGTGACGATCACCGACCTGCACGTCGCCCGTGCGCCGGACCAGGGCTATGCCCCCTATGACAGCGGCGTGGCGGGCGACCAGTTCGTCCATGCCGCCGACGGCAAGACCTATGTCGCGCCGGTCTGGCCCGGCCCGTCGGTCTTTCCCGACTTCACCCGCAGATCGACGCGCGACTGGTATGGCACGCTGTTCCGCCAGCAGGTCGACTGGGGCATCGCCGGCGTATGGAACGACATGAACGAGCCGGCGATCTTCGAGACGCCGACCAAGACCATGCCGCTGGACACGGTCCATCGCATCGACAGCGACGGCTTCGCAGCCCGCACCGCGACCCATGCCGAGGTCCACAACATCTACGGGATGCAGAACACCCGCGCGACCTATGACGGGTTGCGCACGCTCCGCCCGAACGAGCGCGCCTTCGTGATGACGCGCGCCAGCTATGCCGGGGGGCAGAAATATGCGGTCACCTGGACCGGCGACAATGTGTCGAGCTGGGATCATCTGAAGCTGTCGGTGCAGCAATTGCTCAACCTGGGCCTGTCGGGCTTCGCCTATAGCGCGGCGGATGTCGGCGGCTTCACCGGGGGCCCCAGCGCCGACCTGCTGACCAAGTGGTTCGAGGTCGCCGCCTTCACCCCCGTGTTCCGCGATCATAGCGCCAAGAACACGCCGCGCGCCGAACCCTGGGTCGACGGGCCGGAGCATCTGGCGATCCGTCGCCGCTATGTGGAGGAACGCTACCGGCTGATGCCCTATCTCTATGGGCTGGCGGAACTGAACGCGCGCAGCGGCGACCCGATCATGCGGCCGGTCTTCTACGATTATCCGGCCGCCGCCTCGGCCAGTTGCGACCAGAGCATGGCCTGGACGCTGGGCGGCAAGCTGCTGGTTGCGGGCAATCCCCGGCCGGAAAGCCCGCAAGCCTATAGCATCTGCCTGCCGGCCGGCGGCTGGTATGACTATTGGTCGGGCCGGCCGGTGCAGGGCCAGATGCAGGGCGCCGACGGACCCGTCCAATCGGCCAGCCAGGCGACCGGGGCGGCGCGCACCGCCAGCCTGACGCTGATGGAGACGCCGACGCTCGACCGGATGCCGGTGTTCGTGCGCGCCGGCACCATCCTGCCGCGCCAGCCCCTGGTCCAGAGCACGTCGGAGCGCCCGCAGGGACCGCTGGAACTGCATGTCTATCCGGGGCCGGATTGCGCGGGCGACCTGTATTTCGACGACGGCCATTCGATGGGCTTCGCCAGTGGCGACTATCTGCGCCAGCATGTCAGCTGCCGCCTATCGGGCGACGGCCGGGTCACGATCGACTTCGCCCCGCGCGAGGGTCGCTATGCCCCGTGGTGGACCGCGATGACCGTCATCGTCCATGACCGGGTCCGCGAGGGCAAGGCGACGCTGGGCGGTCGCAGCCAGTCGGCGCGGTTCGATCCCGCGAACGGCACGGTGGCGGTGACGCTGCCCGACCAGCCGGGCGGCAGCCGGTTGATCGTGACGCGGTGATCGTCACGGATCAGGAGGCGCGGCCATCCAAGCCGCGCCTCGCGCTGTTCGCCTTCGGTGACTTCGCGTTCAACCTCTACTGGCAGAGCGCGCTGCTCTATCTGCTCTTCTATTATACCGAGGCGCTGGGCCTGGGGGTGGAGCGCGCCGCCGCGCTCTATCTGGCGGCGTCGATCTGGGACGGGATCGCCAATTTCGCGGTCGGCGCGCTGGTCGACCGCTATGGCGACGGCCGGCGCTGCCGCATCGCGATCATGGCCGGGGCAGTGCCGCTGGGGCTGAGCTTCGTCCTGGCCTATGCGCCGCCGCCGGTGACGGGCGGTTGGGCGAGCCTGTTCATCCTTGCGGGCCATTTGCTGTTCCGCACCGCCTATGCGGCGGTCAACGTGCCCTATCTGGCGCTGTCGGCGCGGGTCAGCCCGGACAGTCGCGACCGCGCCTTCGTCGCCGGCCTGCGGATGCTGGCGGGGACGGCGGCGGCGGTGACGGTGGCGCTGGGGACCGGCTGGCTCGGCACATGGCTGCTGGGCGCGGGGCCGCGCGCCTATTTCGGCGCCGCCTTGCTCTTCGCCGGCCTCGCCACCGCGATCCTGCTGGCGGTGGGCGGCACGACGCGGCTGGCGGTCCGGGAACCCGCCCCGGGCGATCGCCCGTCGATCGCGCGGTGCCTGGTCAGCCTGGCGCGCAACCGCGCCTTCGTCACCCTGTCGGCGGCGATGATGGCGATGATCGCGGCGACCACTATCCTCAACAAGTCGGTGCTCTATTATTTCAAGTACGTCTTCGGCAGCGAGGGCGCGGGGCAGGTCGCGCTGGCGGCGATGCTGGCGGTCAGCGCCGCGGCGGTGCCGGTGTGGATGACCCTGGCCCATGCCACCGGCACCCGGCGGGCCTGGTTCGTCGCGATCGGCCTGTGCGTCGCGGCGCTGGCCGGGTTCGCGATCATCGGGATCGACCGGATCGCGCCGATGCAGGGCTTCCTGATCTTCATGCAGGCCGCGACGGTGGGGCTGCACTTCGCCTATTGGGCGCTGCTGCCCGACACGATCGACTATGGCGAGCGGACCACCGGCGTCCGGGTCGAGGGGATCGTGTTCGGGCTGGCGGCGCTGCTGCAACGCGTCGCGATCGGTCTGGCGACGGCGATCCTGGGCCTCAGCTTCGGCAAGGCGGGCTATGTCGCCAATGTCGCGCAATCGGCGGAGACGCTGGCCGACATTCGCTGGACCGTGGCACTGGTGCCGCTCGGCTTCTTTCTGCTGTCGGGCGTGGTGATGGCGTTCAACCCGCTGCGGGCGGGGGAGTAGCGGCCTGGAACATGCCTCGATCCCGATCACTATGGCAGGATCGCTGGGAGGGGTCGGCTTATGGTTCTGCTGCATATCCTCTGGCCGGGCTTCGCGCTGGCGACGCTGATGCTGGGGCTCTGGTCCGCGCTGCTGGTGCGGCGGACGCGGGGGGCGGGCGGCACCGATGCAGCGGGCATGTTTGTGCCGCCGATGCTGGTGCTGGGACTGATCCCGCTGCTGATGCTCGCACGGCAGGCGGGGGTGGCGCAGGTGCTCCTGGCCTGGATCTTCGTCGTCGTGCGCATCGGCCATGCGGCGGCATGGCTGCGCGAGGGCGAGGGGCGGCGCGCGTGGCGGCTCGACCTGGCATCGCTCGCCATCGTCTCGGCGATGTGGATCGGCTTCCTGGTCGACTTCGTCCGGGCGGCGGTCGTCTATCAGCGGGCGATCGCGGCGCTGCTCACCGTCTGACCGCAACCGTCCCGGGGCCAGGGCGTTGGCGGTGACGGACAGAGGAGCAGCATATGGCCGAGATCGATCACGATCAGGTGTGGAAGGAGTTCAGCGAGGCGGTCAACATGACCCCGTCCGAACTGGAAAAATGGCTGAAGACCGAGGAGAGCAAGGATTCCGGCACCGGCGTCGGCCATGACTCGGGCGAGCGAATCGTCGCGATCAAGCACAAGAAGAAGGCCGACCTGACCGACGACGACTATGCGCACATGCAGAAGGTGGTCGGCTATGTGCACCGCCACCTGGCGCAGGGTGGTCCGGACGAGAAGAAGGACAAGGACGATTCCACCTGGCGCTATTCGCTGATGAATTGGGGGCACGATCCGCTGAAATAGGCGGACGGCCTCTCAGCGGATGTCGGACCCTGTCGGACCCTGTCAGACTATCGAACTTCGCTGTCACCACGCACCATCCCGGCCCTGGCCGGGATGGTGCGATCCATGACGGTGCGCTGGCGATCACCCCGACCTGCCGCCCTCAGGCGGCGATGTCGTAGGGCTTGATCTCGCCCGCCAGATAGAGGTTGCGCGCCTTGGCCCGGCTCAGCTTGCCCGAGGAAGTGCGGGGCAGCGTTCGCGGCGGGATCAGCTCGATCACGCAGTTCATGCCGGTCACCGAGCGCACCCGCTCGCGGATCGCGTCGCGCAACCGGCCGCGCTCGGCCTCGTCGCTGCTGCGGCACTGGACCAGCACCGCCGGCGTCTCCTCGCCACCCGGCGTGGTGATCGCGAAGGCGGCGATGTCGCCGGCCTTGAAGCCCGGCAGCTGCTCCACCGCCCATTCGATGTCCTGCGGCCAGTGATTCTTGCCGTTGACGATGATCATGTCCTTGGCGCGACCGACGATGTAGATATAGCCGTCCGACATATAGCCCATGTCGCCGGTATCCAGCCAGCCATCGGCCATGCACGCCTCGGTCGCGGCGGGGTCGCGGAAATAGCCGACCATCACCGACGGCCCCTTGCACCAGACCTTGCCGATCGCCCGCTCGGGCAGCGGCGTGCCGTCCTCCTCGCGGATCTCGACCGTCATGTCGCGCACCGGCTTGCCGCAATTGACGATCGCGCGGAACCGCTGCGGCCGGTTGCCGTCGCGATCGGCGCCCGACAATTCGGTCTCCTCGACCAGCTCGACGCGGATCCCCTCGCCCGGCGGCATCAGCGACACGGCCAGCGTCGCCTCGGCAAGACCATAGGAGGGCAGGAAGGCGCTAGCCTGGAAGCCGGCATCGGCAAAGGCGTCGACGAACTTCTGCATCACGTCGGGGCGGATCATGTCCGCGCCATTGCCCGCGACGCGCCAGCGCGACAGGTCGAACCGGTCCGATGCCTTGGTCTGCGACGACATGCGGCGCGCGCAGATGTCATAGCCGAAGGTCGGCGAATAGGACAGGGTCGTGCCCTGGTTGCGGCTGATCAGGTCGAGCCAGGCGAGCGGGCGACGCGCGAAATCCTCGGTCTTCAGATAGTCGGTCGACACCTGGTTGGCGACCGGCGACAGGAAGCAGCCGACCAGGCCCATGTCGTGATACCAGGGCAGCCAGGAGACGCAGCGATCGGTCGGGCCGATCGCCATGCCATGGCTGTGCGCCGCCAGATTGTTGAGCAATGCCTCGTGCGTGATCGCGACGCCGTGGGGGAAGCGGGTCGAACCGCTGGAATATTGGAGATAGGCGATCTGGTCCGACGTCGCCTCGGGCAGCGCGACATCCGGCGCGGGCTGTTCGGCGAAGCTGGCCCAGTCAGTGCCCTCGACGCCGCAGGCCTCCGCCGCCGCCTTGGCCATGTCGGCGAGTTCGGGCGGATAGATCAGCATCCTGGGGTCGCAGCTGCCGAGCTGGACGCGCAGCTGGTCGATGTACGAATCCCGCCCGCCGAACGAGGTCGGCAGCGGCAGCGGCACCGGCCAGGCGCCGGCATAGACCACGCCGAAGAACAGGGCGGCGAATTCGGCCGAGGTCTCGGCGACCAGCGCGATGCGATCCTCGGGCGCCACGCCCGCCGCGATCAGCCGTCGCGCCGTGGTCAGCGCATCGTCGCGCAGCTCGGCAAAGCCATAGGGACGGACCAGCGTGCCGCGCGCATCGTGGAAATTCAGCCCGCGCACGCCCGTGGCGGCATAGTCCAGCGCCTCGCCCAGCGTCGCGAAATTCGCATAGCGACGCGGCAGCGCGTCCTCGGTCGGCGTCGCAATCGGCGCGGACTGGGGGGTGGGAGCGGTCGTCATCTAGGCCAAGGTCCTTCGGGGGCAATTCGTCACGCTATCTCTTCCTTAGGCTATGTGGCACAAACAAGGCGAATGTCGCCCAGAGGCTCCCGAACGCGTACGCCGCCCCCCGCGCTCGACGCGGCTGCGCTCGATCGCCTCGCGCTCCGCTATGTCGAGCGTTTCGCCACCACCCGCGGAAAACTGACCGATTACCTGCGGCGCAAGATCCGCGAGCGGGGCTGGGAGGGCGACCCGGTCGACCCGGCGGCGGTCGCCGAGCGGATGGCGGGCCTGGGCTATATCGACGATCGTTTCTATGCCGAGAACAAGGCCATGTCGTTGACCAGGCGGGGTTTCGGCGCGAGTCGCGTCGCCGATGCGCTACGCCAGGCGCGGGTCGACGACGCGGATGCCGTGCCGGCGCGGACCATCGCCGCCCAGGGGGAGGGGGCTAGTGCGCTGGCCTTTGCCAAGCGCAAGCGGATCGGGCCGTTCGCCACCGAGCCGGCCGATCCCGCCCGCCGGCAGAAGCAGATCGCGGCGATGGTGCGGGCGGGGCATGGCTTCGCCGTGGCGCGCCGGATCGTCGAGGCCGGGCCGGGCGATGTCCCGGAATTTAACGATGCGGTAACGCTTGAGCATTGCGACGAGGGCGATCCATGGTAGCAAGGCCCCGTCAGGGGTGACTTATGCAATTGGACACGCAAGGTGGGAGCGTGCCCGACAGGGGCAGCGTAACCAACGGGGGATCGGGCGGCGGTTCGGTCGAAGATGGTGAGATCGCGATCAGCGGCGTCATCAAATGGTTCGATGTGACGCGCGGGTTCGGTTTCGCCGTGTCCGACGATCCGTCCATCGGCGACGTTCTGGTGCATTTCAGCGTCTTGCAATCGCATGGCCGCCGCAGCCTGCCCGAGGGGGCGCGGGTCGAGGCGCGGGCAGTCCAGCGCGGGCGCGGCTATCAGGCGCGCGAGGTGCTGACGATCGACCTGTCGGAGGCGGTGGAGGAACCCACCGCGCCCCGGCCGCGCCTGGGGGCGGATCGGGTCGATCCGGTCGGCCTGATCGATCGTGCCGGGCCCTTCGAGCCGACCGTGGTGAAATGGTTCAACCGGCTGAAGGGCTATGGCTTCCTGGTCCGCGACAGCGACGGGGCGGACGTCTTTGTGCATATGGAGACGTTGCGGCGCGGCGGCGTGATGACGGTGGAGCCGGACCAGCCATTGCGCGCCCGCGTCGTGGACGGCCGCAAGGGGCCGCTCGCCGTGCTGGTCGAGCCAGCCGAGGCATGATTCGCCATCGCCTGCTCCGACTGGCGCTCGCGGCGGCGCTGGTCGGTCCCTCCGCCTGCCGGGGCAGCGCGGGCGGGCAGGATGAGGCGGTCGCCACGATCCCCGTCACGCTCACGGGAGCAAGTGGACGCCATGTCTTCCAGGCCGAACTCGCCCGCACGGCGGCGCAGCAGGAAAAGGGGCTGATGTACCGCACCGGCCTGGGCCCGGATTTCGCGATGCTGTTCGCGCCCTATCCGCCGGATGGCGGCCCGCCGGTCGCGACCAGCTTCTGGATGAGGAACACCCCGTCTTCGCTGGATATCGTGTTCATCCGGCCGGACGGCACCATCGCCCGGATCGCGGAAAACACGGTCCCGCTCGACGAGACGCCGCTCTCCTCGGGCGAGCCGGTGGCGGCGGTGCTGGAGGTGCGCGGTGGCCGCATGGCGGAACTTGGCCTGGGTGAGGGCGACCGGGTAGAGTGGACGTTGCCCGACGGCCCCCATGCTGGTGGTTGAAGCGCGGCGCGGGTCGCGGTAAGCGCTGGTCCATGGGCATCAACCTCAATCCCTTCACCTGGTGGAACGGCGCCTCCTGGGGCACCATGCTGTACGGCCTGCGCGGCAAGGCGCGCGTCGGCGAGGACGAGCTGGGCAACGTCTATTATGAAGGCGGCACCGACACCGCCGGCAACCCGCGCCGCTGGGTGATCTACCAGGGCTCCAACGATGCCAGCCGGGTGCCGCCCGACTGGTTCAGCTGGCTGCACCACCAGATCGACGACGTGCCGTCCAAGGCGCTGCCCCCGGTCCGGCCGTGGCAGAAGCCGGCCCTGCCGAACCTGACCGGCACGCCGCTGGCCTATCGCCCGTCCGGCGCGCTGGAGAAGGGGGGCGTCCGCGCCGCCGCCACCGGCGATTACGAAGCCTGGACGCCGGAGGGATGATTCGCTGGATCGCCGCGGCCCTGGTGGCCGTGGCGCTGGCGATTGGCGGCTGGTTCGGCTGGCGCGCCTATCAGGACCGCCGCACGCCGCTGGCCGGCGGTCACCGGATCGAGCAGATCCTGCCCGAATCGACGCGCAGCGACATCGAGACGGTCGACGCGAACGGCACTGTCGCCGCCGCATCAAGCGTGACGCCGATGGCGCAACGCGTCGCGGTGATCGGCCTGCTCAACAAGCGCAATGGCGAAAGCCGCGACGTGACGATGCGACCGGGCGACGCCAAGCGCACCGGTGACGTGGTGCTGCGCCTGCGCGCCTGCGAACGCACCGCCCCCTGGGAGCAGGATCAACTGACCGGCGCGTTCATGCAGGTGGACGTGCGCGGTGCCGACAGGATCTGGCGTCGGCATTTCTCCGGCTGGCTGTTCAAGGAGCGGCCGGGGCTCAACGTCGTCCAGCACCCCGTCTACGACGTGTGGGTCAAGAGCTGCACGATGTCCTTCCCCGATACCGGTCCCGCCACGGAAACGCTGGCCGCGCCGGCCAAGCGGTCGAGCGCCGCGAAATCGCCGCCGCCCGCCGCCGAGCCGGACGAGTCGGCCGGCGAGGATGCGGCGCCGTCGCCCAGCGCCGCGCCCAGCAACGCCATATAGTCGGACCGATCGATCTCCACCGCGCCCATCGTGGCGAGGTGGGCGGTCTGGAACTGGCAGTCGAGCAGGGTGAAGCCGCCCACCCGCAGCCGCGCGACGAGCCAGGCGAGCGCGACCTTGGACGCGTCGGTGGCGCGGCTGACCATGCTCTCGCCGAAAAAGGCGCGGCCCAGTGCCAGGCCGTAGAGGCCGCCGACCAGTTGATCGTCCAGCCAGCATTCGACCGAATGCGCCAGCCCGCGCTGATGCAGATCGAGGAACACCTGCTCGATGGGATGGCTGATCCAGGTCTCGGGACGATCCTCGGCGCTTTCGGCGCAGAGCCGGATCGTGCGCTCGAAGGCGGTGTCCGCGGTGACGCGGAACCGGTCCTGCGCGATGACCTTGCGGAGCGAGCGGGAGAGGTGGAAGCCGTCGAGCGGCAGGATGGCGCGCCGCTTGGGCTCGACCCAATAGCATTGGTCCGCCTCGCGATCGTCTGCCATCGGGAAGACGCCCACCGCATAGGCGCTGAGCACGAGAAGCGGGTCGAGGCGGTCCATGGTCGTCCCCATGGTGGGGCCAACCATCGGGTCTTGCAAGCATCCGAACGGCATAGATCCGGTCGCGGAGGGAAAGACCGGACAGCAAAAGGCCGGCGGTTCGCACCGCCGGCCCTGAGAGGATCGACGTCAGGCCGACCTTAGACGTGGCAGGACAGGGCCTTCTTACCTGGTGCGGTGACCGTGACATTCTTCTCGTCGCCGCTCAGCGTCCAGCCGCCCTCGGCGGTGTAGGGCTTGCCGGCCTCGGGCGCGGTCAGGCGGACGGCCGTCGCGGTCGACGGCGCGCGCACCAGCACCTGCTTGTCGCCCTGGAAGAAGGTGACGCCGACCAGCGAGCTGTCCGAGCAGCGGAAGGTCTTGTCGGCGCGGATCGCCGGCGGCAGCTCGACGGGCGCGGCGTTGGCGATCTGGTTGGCCATGGGATCGGGATTGGCATCGACCACTTCCGGCGTGGACGGCTGCGAGTTGCAGGCGGCGAGAGCCATCAGCGGGGCGGCGAGCAGGGGAAGGAAGCTTTTCATAGCGACCTGCGCTTCGCGAATGCAGCACGACGCGTCAAGTATTGTTGCGTCGGCAATCGTTATTCCTGGGGCGATCCGAGCCTCGCCCGGTCGGCATTGAGGCGGCGGCCGGCGGCATTAGCCGGGCTTGTCCGGGGCAAAGCGACCCTCGCTTGGCCCGGCGGCGTGGCGGGCGTATGGCGCGGCATGGCCATCATCCCCGACACGCTGTCCCTAATCGGCAATACCCCGCTCGTCCGGCTCAAGGGGCCGAGCGAGGCGGCCGGCGGCGATATCTTCGGCAAGTGCGAATATGCGAATCCCGGCGCGTCGGTGAAGGATCGCGCCGCGCTGGCGATCATCGAGGATGCCGAGGAGCGCGGCGCGCTGTTGCCCGGCGGCACGATCGTCGAGGGCACGGCCGGCAATACCGGCATCGGCCTGGCCCTGGTCGCCAATGCCAAGGGCTATCGCACCGTCATCGTCATGCCGGAGACGCAGAGCCGCGAGAAGATGGACACGTTGCGCGCCCTGGGCGCGGAGCTGGTGCTGGTGCCGGCCGCGCCCTATTCCTCGCCCTGCCATTTCGTCCACACCTCGCGCCGGCTGGCGGAGGAGACGCCGGGTGCGATCTGGGCCAACCAGTTCGACAATATCGCCAATCGTCGCGCCCATATCACCGGCACTGCCGAGGAGATCTGGACGCAGATGGAGGGCCGCGTCGACGGCTTCACCTGCGCGGCGGGCACCGGCGGCACGCTGGCCGGCGTCGGCATGGGGCTGAAGGCGCATGACGAGGGTATCCGCATCGCGCTGACCGACCCGCATGGCGCCGCGCTCTACGAATATTACGCGTGCGGGGAGTTGAAGGCGGAGGGCGCGTCGGTGGCGGAGGGGATCGGGCAGGGCCGGATCACCGCCAATCTGGAAGGCGCGCCGATCGACACGCAGTTCCGCGTCTCCGACGCCGAGGGCTATCATTGGGTGCGGCGATTGCTGGACGAGGAGGGGCTGTGCCTGGGCCTGTCGTCGGGCATCAACGTCGCCGGTGCGATCCTGCTCGCCAGACAGATCGGGCCGGGCGCGCGAGTCGCGACGATCCTGTGCGACACCGGCTTCCGCTACCTGTCGACGCTCCACAACCCGGAGTGGCGCGCGGCCAAGGGTCTGGCTTAGGACGGAAACGGGGCATCCGGTCGCGGCGGGTTGAGAATTGTCGCGTGAGACACTAGGTTGCACCCACACGATGAATGGTGCTCCCGAACCCTCGCAGACGGTGCAGCGCGTCAAGGTCGGCATGATCGGCCTCGCTGCCGTCGTCCTGCTCATTGCGCTGGCCAGTGCGATCATCGGCTCGGTGACGCGCGAGCGGCCGGTGCCCGGTGCGGCGCAGGCCAATCTGGTCGCCGAGATGGCCGCCGGCAACAGCGTGCCGCCGGCGTCCTCGACGGGCGAGCCGCTTGCCGAAATGGGCGTCGCGCCGCCGACCGCCAATAGTCAGGCGACCGCACAATAGCTTAGGCCGGACGATCCCGACCGGGTCGTTTGGGGATTTTACGGGAACGCCCGCTCCGGCCAGACCGGAGCGGGCGTTTTGACATGGATTTCGCTGCGCCGCAGCGACCTACGCATTTTCCCGTAGTTCGTTTTATTTCAACGATATGCGGGTAGCTTCCCCGGATTTCCCCAAAAATCCCGTTGCGGCCCCGCCACCGGCTTGGTACGTCAAGGCTCATTCAGGGGCATGCTCACCGCCGATGCGGAAGCACTGGAAGAGGAAGTCGATCTTCCCCTTTCGGCGCGGCGGGGTCGTGCGCGCCAGAAGTGCGGAGTTGGCGTGTTGGACAGGGGGCGTTATCAGGGCGATGGCATCGGCCTTGTCGATGACAAGGGACGGGTAGCCATACCCGCCGCGCTCCGCGCCACGCTCGCCGCCAACGCGCCCAAGGCGGACGGCAAGACCGGCGGCACCGTCATCATCGGCGCCCATCAGAAGAACCGCTGCCTCGTCGCCTATGATCCGGGCTATGTCGACATCCTCGCCGCGCGCCTTGATGCGCGCGAGGCGGCGAATACCGGCCCCGACGGCGAATATGACTATAACATCAAGCGTCGCGCCGCCGCCGGCGAGGCCGTTCCGTTCGACGGCTCGGGCCGCTTCATCATGCCGGCCTTTCCGCGCTTCTATGCCGGCATCGGCGAACATGCCTTTTTCTATGGCGTGCTCGACTATATCGAGATCTGGGACCCCAAGACGCTGATCGACACCGAGGACATGCCCCCCGTCGTCAAGGAAATGGCGCGCTTCTACATGATGCAGAAGGGGGTGACGCTGTGACCGACGCCCCGCACATCCCCGTCCTGCTCGACGAGGTGCTCGCGGCGCTCGCCCCCGCGCCGGGCGATACGATGGTCGACGCGACCTTCGGGGCGGGCGGCTATACGCGCGCGCTGCTGGCGCAGGGGGCGAGCGTGATCGCCTTCGACCGCGACCCCGATGCGATCGCCGCCGGTCGCGCCTCTGCCATCGACGGGCTGACCCTGGTCCATGCCGACTTCTCGACCATGGAACAGGCGATCGAGACGCCGGTCGACGGCGTGACGATGGATATCGGCGTGTCGTCGATGCAGCTCGACCAGGCGGGGCGCGGCTTCTCCTTCCAGTCGGACGGTCCGCTCGACATGCGGATGAGCCAGGACGGGATGAGCGCGGCCGACTTCCTCAACACCGCCGAGGAGGACGCGATCGCCGACGTCATCTATCGCTATGGCGACGAGCCCAAGTCGCGCCGGGTCGCGCGGGCGATCGTCGCGGCGCGGCCCCTGTCGCGCACGGCGGAGCTGGCGACGGTGGTGCGCCGCGCGCTGGGCCACAAGCCGCACGACAAGAAGGACCCCGCCACGCGGACCTTCCAGGCGATCCGCATCCATGTGAACCGCGAGCTGCACGAGCTGGTCGAGGGACTGGCGGCGGCGGAGCGGATCCTGAAGCCCGGTGGCCGGCTGGCGGTCGTGACCTTCCACAGCCTGGAGGACCGGCTGGTCAAGCGCTTCCTGCGCGATCGGTCGGGCGGCGCGCCCGCGGGCTCGCGGCACCTGCCGCAGGCGGCGGCGGGGGCGGCGCCGAGCTTCGAGGCGGTCGGCCGCGCGATCCGTGCGGGCGAAGATGAATTGGCGCGCAACCCGCGCGCCCGATCGGCAACATTGCGGATAGCCAGGCGGACGGCGGCGCCCGCCTGGAAAGAGGAGATGAGCGTATGACGGCGGCCTATCGGTTGAAGGGCTTCGCCTGGTTCGGGGTCTCGGTCGCCGTGGTCCTGGGCTTCTACCTCGTGTCGCTGCAGGTGGCGAACGAGCGCAAGAAGCTGGAGCAGGTGAACCGCCGCATCGCCTCGGCCGAGCGGGACATCCGCGCGCTGGAGACCGAGTTCGACACGCGCGCCAATCTGGCGCAGCTCGAACGCTGGAACGGCGATACGCTGGCCCTGTCCGCGCCGACCGCGCAGCAGTTCGTCGGCGACGAGGCCGCGCTCGCCTCGATCGACGTCCATTCCGCGCCGGCGCCGGGCCCGGACGGCGCGCCGGTCCGCACCGCCGCGTTGCTCGTCCCCTCGGGCATGCCGCCGCAGCCGGCGATGACCCTGGTCGCCGCCAATGCGCCGGCCCCGGTCGCGCCCGCCGCCGCGCCGGTCCGCGCGACCGTCCGTACCGCGAGCGCCGGCAAGGGGCTGGACGTCGGCCTGGTCCGCACCGCGGCCGTGACCGCAGCGACCAGCGCCGCCGCCAAGGTGAAGCCGGACGCGGTGGCGCTGCTCGACCGCAAGCTGCTGTCCGAGCGGACGCTGGGTGACATCCTGTCGCGCGCACGCACCGAGGCGAGCGGCAAACGGTGACGGCACTGGTCGCCCGGACGTCGGCGCAACGCCGCAGCGCCAAGCAACGCCACCAGTTGGTGGCGACCGCGCATACGCGGCTGATGATGTTGCTGTTCCTGTTCGGGGCGGCGGTGCTGCTGGTGATCGGCCGGCTGGGAATGCTCGCCGCCTTCTCGGGGAGCGAGGCGCGCGCCGCCGTCGCCTCGCTGGCGGCGCGGGGGGATATCGTCGACCGCAACGGCGCGCCGCTCGCCCGGACGATCGACGCCTGGACGATCGGCGTCCATCCCAAGAAGATCATGGGCGACCGGATGGAGATCGCCGCGCGGCTCGCCGCGCTGATGCCGGATCGCGGCGACCAGGCCTGGTTCTACGCGCAGCTGACCAAGAACGCCTCCTTCGCCTATCTCCAGCGCCGCGCCTCGCCGGCGCTGGTCGAGCAGGTCAATGCGATCGGCGAGCCGGCCCTGGTCTTCGCGCGCGAGACGCAGCGGCTCTATCCGCAATCGACCATGGCGGCCCATGCGCTCGGCTTCCTGTCGACCGACGGCCATGGCATGAGCGGCATGGAGCGCGTGCTCGACACGCGGCTGACCGACCCGACGCTGGCCAAGACGCCGGTGGCGCTGTCGATCGACGCGCGGGTCCAGGCCGCGATGGAGAGCGAGCTGGGTCGCGCGATGACCACCTTCTCCGCGCGCGGCGGCGGCGGCATCGTGCTGGACGTCGCGACGGGCGAGGTGATCGCGATGGTGTCGCTGCCCACATTCAACCCCAACCGCGTCGGCATGGCGGGCAGCGAGGAGCTGCGCAACATCACCACGCAGAGCGTGTTCGAGCTGGGATCGACCTTTAAGCCGATCACCATGGCGACCGCGATCGATACGGGCGTCGTCACCTCGATGAACCGCCGGTTCGACGCGACGCATCCGCTGAAGGTCGGCGGCTATACGATCCATGACGAGCGCGGCGATCCCAAGCGCTGGCTGAACATGGCGGAGACGCTGATCTATTCGTCGAACATCGCTACCGCCCGCGTCGCCGACGAGGTCGGGCCGCAGCGGATGCAGGCGATGTTCAAGAAGCTCGGCTTCGACACCAAGCCCGATATCGAGCTGCGCGAAAAGGGCCGGCCGCTGCTGCCGACCTATTGGGCGCGGACCACGACGATGACGACCGCCTATGGCCATGGCATCGCGGTGACGCCGCTGCATCTGGCCAGCGCCTATGCCGCGCTGGTCAATGGCGGCATCTGGCGGCCGGCGACGCTCCTCAAGGTGGAGCCCGGCCATGCGGCCATCGGCCGCCGCGTCATCAGCGAGGCGACCAGCGCGCGGATGCGTCAGATGCTGCGGCTGATCGTGCTGCGCGGCACCGGCCGCAAGGGCGATGCGCCGGGCTATCGCGTCGGCGGCAAGACGGGTACGGCGGAGGCGGCGGTCGCGGGCGGCTATGACCATAGCCGCAACGTTGCCACCTTCGCCGCGGCCTTCCCGATGGATGCGCCGCGCTATGTCGTCCTGGCGATGCTCGATTCGCCGCTCGGTACCAAGGAGACCTACGGTTGGAAGACCGCTGCCTGGAACACTGCCCCGGTCGTCGGCCGCACGATCGCGCGCGTCGGGTCGATGCTGGGCGTGGTGCCCGACGAGCATCGGGATATCGACGTGTCCGATATCATACCGACGCTGTGGCAGGACCCGTCCGTGAAGACCGCGAGCGGCGGGCATTGAGGATCGGCCGATGAAGCTGGGCCAGTTGACCGGCGGGACGGAAGAGACGAGCGTCACCGGCTTCGCGATCGATCATCGCAAAGTGGCGCCGGGCACCATATTCGGCGCGTTCCAGGGCGCACGGGTGAATGGCGAGGATTATATCGCCGACGCGATCCGCTCGGGCGCGGTCGCGGTCGTCACCCGGCCGGGCGTCATCGTCGAGGGCGCGGTGCATATCGTCCATGAGGAGCCGCGCGCCTGTTTCGCGCGGCTGGCGGCGCGCTTCTTCGGGCCGTTCCCGGACGTCGTGGTCGCGGTCACGGGCACCAACGGCAAGACGTCGGTGGTGGAGATGACGCGGCAATTGTGGCGGATGGCGGGCGAACATGCCGCGTCGATCGGCACGCTGGGCGTCACCACGGCCGACGACCGCACCCATACCGGCCTGACCACGCCCGATGTCGTCACCTTCCTGTCGAACGTCGCCGGGCTGGCGCGCGAGGGGGTGACGCATGTCGCGTTCGAGGCGTCGAGCCACGGCCTCACCCAATATCGGACCGAGGGGCTGCGCGTGGCGGCGGCGGCCTTCACCAACTTGTCGCGCGACCATCTCGATTATCATGGCGACATGGCGGCCTATCTGACCGCCAAGCTGCGCCTCTTCTCCGAAGTGCTGTCGCCTGACGGCACGGCAGTGGTCTGGGCCGACGATCCCGAAAGCGCGCGGGTGATCGATCTGGCGCGCGAGCGGGGCAATGCGCTGATCACGGTCGGCGAACGCGGCGCGACGCTGCGGCTGGTCGGGCGCGACCCGACATTGCTGGGCCAGGGGCTGACGATCGAGGCGGAGGGGCAGGTCCACCACGTTCAGTTGCCGTTGATCGGCGGCTATCAGGCCGCGAACGCGCTGGTCGCGGCCGGGCTGATGATCGCCACCGGTGCGCCGGTCGGGCCGACGCTCCAGGCGCTGGCGCGGCTGCAGCCGGTGCGTGGGCGGCTGGAGCGGGCGGTGATCGCGCGCAGCGGCGCGCCCGTCTATGTCGATTATGCGCACACGCCCGACGCGCTGGAGGCGGCGATCGCCGCGCTCAAGCCCCATGCCGGCGGCCGCCTGATCGTGGTGTTCGGCGCGGGCGGGGACCGCGACATCGGCAAGCGCGAGCCGATGGGGCAGGTGGCGCAGCTCTATGCCGATCGCGTCATCGTGACCGACGACAATCCGCGAACCGAGGACCCGACGGCGATCCGTCGCGCGGTGCTGGCCGGCGCGCCGGGAGCGACCGAGATCGGTGACCGCCGCGCCGCCATCGCCGCCGCCATCGCCGAGGCCGGACCGGAGGACATCGTGCTGATCGCGGGCAAGGGCCATGAACAGGGCCAGATCGTCGGCGAGATGGAATTGCCGTTCGACGACGTGACGGTGGCGCGGGAGTGCGCGGCATGAAGCGTCGCATCGTGATCCCGCCGGAAAAGCGCTCCGTCGCACCCGGCCCCGCCGAAACGGCACCGCGCGAGCGGCGCAAGCTCGGCCTGAACTATGGTGGAGCGGGGCCGGCGACACCGCTCGAGGAGCATGCCTCGTGAGCCTGTGGACCGCAAGCGAGATCGCCGCCGCGACCGGCGGGACGACCAGCACCGATTTCGACGTGACGGGTGTCGCGTTCGACAGCCGCGAGGTCGGCTCCGGCGACCTGTTCGTGGCGCTGTCGGGCGAGGCGACGGATGGTCACCGCTTCCTCGACCAGGCCTATGCGCAGGGCGCGGCCGGAGCGCTGGTGTCCCGCGCCGAGGAACGATCCAGCGTCCGCGTCGCCGATACCTTCGCGGCGCTGGAGGATCTCGGCCGTGCGGCGCGGGCACGAACCGACGCGCGGATCGTCGGCGTCACCGGCTCGGTCGGCAAGACCAGCGCCAAGGAGGCGCTCTACGCCTGTCTGGAGCGCGGCTGGCGCGATGCGGTGCATCGTTCGGTCAAGAGCTACAACAACCATACCGGCGTGCCGCTCAGCCTGGCGCGGATGCCGCGCGCGGTGCGGGCCGGCGTGTTCGAGATGGGGATGAACCATGCGGGCGAGCTGGCGCATCTGACGACGCTGGTCCGCCCGCATGTCGCGCTGATCACCGCCATCGCGCCCGCGCATACCGAATTCTTCCCCGATGAGTCGGCGATCGCCGATGCCAAGGGCGAGATCTTCCAGGGCCTGGAGCCGGGCGGGGTGGCGATCGTCCCCCATGACAGCCCGCATCGCGACCGGCTGATCGCGGCGGCCCGACCCTATGCCGATCGGATCGTCACCTTCGGGCTCGACAAGGGCGCGGACGTCCAGGCGCTGGAGATGATGCGCGTCGCCGCCGGCACCTATGTCACCGCGCGGCTCGGCACGCGCGAGTTGAGCTTCACCCTGTCGCAACCGGGCCTCCACTGGGTGTCCAACGCGTTGGGCGTGCTGGCGGCGGTGGAGGCGGTCGGCGGCGACCTGGGGCTGGCGGGGCTGGCGCTTGCGGATCTGGGCGGCCTTGCGGGGCGCGGCGCGCGTTTCGACGTCGCGGCGGGCGAGGGCCACGCGCGCGTCATCGACGAAAGCTACAATGCCAACCCTGCCTCGATGCGGGCTACGCTGGCGGTGCTGGCGCAGGAGCCGGGCCGGCATCTGGCGGTGCTGGGCGAGATGCGCGAGCTGGGCGAAGGATCGGCCGACTATCATGCCGGGCTGGCCGAGCCGGTGCTGGCGGCGAAGGTCGAAACGGCCATATTGGTCGGCGAAGCGATGCGGCCGCTGGCCCAGGCCCTTGCCGCACAGGTTAACATCGTTCATGTGCCGGACGCTTCGACGGCCCTCGACACGCTGCGCGCGACGATCGCGCCGGGCGATGTGGTGCTGGTCAAGGGTTCCAACGGCGTAGGGCTGTCGCGACTGGTCGCGGCGCTCAGGGGCGGCTGAATGCTATACTGGCTTGCGGAGCAGCTTGGATTTCCCGGGCTGCTCAATCTTATCCGTTACCAGTCGTTCCGGACGGGCGCGACGGTGGCGACGGCGCTGTTCATCGGCCTGCTGATCGGCCCGCGCTTCATCGGCTGGCTCCGCGTCCGCCAGGGCAAGGGACAGCCGATCCGCGCCGACGGGCCGCAGACGCACCTCGCCAAGCGCGGCACCCCGACCATGGGCGGGCTGATGATCCTGACCAGCATGGTGCTGGCGGTCGTCATCTGGATGAACGTGTTCAACCCCTATGTCTGGGCGTGCCTGTTCGTGACCCTGGGCTTCGGCGCGATCGGTTTCCTCGACGATTACGACAAGGTGCGGAAGGCATCCACGGCGGGCGTCTCCGGGCGCACCCGGCTGCTGCTGGAGTTCGCCATCGCCGGCATCGCCGCCTGGATCATCATGGGGCAGAACGGGCCGCATCTCTAC
Source organism: Sphingomonas sp. S-NIH.Pt15_0812 (assembly GCF_003951315.1). Classification (GTDB taxonomy): domain Bacteria; phylum Pseudomonadota; class Alphaproteobacteria; order Sphingomonadales; family Sphingomonadaceae; genus Sphingomonas. The sequence goes on along the minus strand of NZ_QLJH01000006.1, from coordinate 47,893 downwards.
CTGCCCTTCACGTCGCGCATGTATATCGACCTGGGCTATTTCTATCCGGTCTTCGCCGCGTTCACGATCGTCGCCTTCGGCAATGCGGTGAACCTGACCGACGGGCTGGACGGCCTGGCGACGATGCCGGTCATCATCGCCAGCGTCGCGTTCATGGTGATCGTCTACCTGGTCGGCAATTTCAAATTCGCCGAATATCTGGGCATCGCGCACGTGCCGGGCGCCGGCGAGCTGGCGATCTTCTGCGGCGCGGTGGTCGGCGCGGGTCTCGCCTTCCTGTGGTTCAACGCGCCGCCGGCGGCGGTGTTCATGGGCGATACGGGCAGCCTGGCGCTGGGCGGCGCGCTCGGCACCATCGCGGTCGTCGCGCATCACGAGATCGTGCTGGGCATCATCGGCGGCCTGTTCGTGGTCGAGGCGATGTCGGTCATCATCCAGGTGTTCTTCTACAAGCGCACCGGCAAGCGGGTATTTCGCATGGCCCCCATCCATCACCATTTCGAACAGCTCGGCTGGTCGGAGCCGACCGTCGTGATCCGCTTCTGGATCATCGCCTTCGTGCTGGCGCTGGCCGGCCTGTCGACGTTGAAGCTGCGATGATCGTCGCGCGCGCCTGGGGCGGGAAGCGCTATGCGGTGCTGGGGCTGGCCCGGTCCGGCCTGGCGACCGTGCGGGCGCTGGCGGCGGCCGGCGCCCATGTCGTCGCCTGGGACCATGACGAAGCGGCGCGAGACGCGGCGGCGGCGATCGACGGCGTCATCGTCCACGACCCGATGCTGCTCGACCTGACCGGCGCGGCCGGGCTGGTCGTGTCGCCGGGCGTGCCGCTCAACGCCCATCCCCTGGTCGCACGCGCGCGCGAAGCGAACGTGCCGGTGATCGGCGATATCGAGCTGTTCGCCGAGGCGCGCGCCGAGCTGCCGCCGCACCGGGTCGTCGGCATCACCGGCACCAACGGCAAGTCGACCACCACCGCGCTGGTCCGCCATCTCTGCGAGACGGCGGGGCGGCCCAACCTGATGGGCGGCAATATCGGCCTGCCGATCCTGGGCCAGGCCCCGCTGCCGGACGGCGGCGTCTATGTGCTGGAACTGTCCAGCTACCAGATCGACCTGACGCTGAGCCTCGACTGCGACGTGGCGGTGCTGCTCAACATCACCCCCGACCATCTCGACCGGTATGACGGGTTCGAGGGCTATGCCGCGTCCAAGGCGCGGCTGTTCGCGATGCAGTCGGCCGGGCACGACGCGGTGATCGGTATCGGCGACGCGCCCTCGGCGGCGATCGCGCGGAGCCTGTCGGCCAGGGCTGAGCATCTGACCAAGATCGCGCCCGGCGTCTGCATGGACCAGTCGCGCTGGCCGTCGCTGCAAGGCCCGCACAACGCACAGAATGCGCTCGCCGCGATCGCGGTCGCGCGGTCGCTGGGGATCGGCGAGGCGGAGATCGATCGCGGGCTAGAGAGCTTCGCCGGACTGCCGCATCGCATGGAGCGGGTGGCGGAGCGCCACGGCGTCGCCTTTATCGACGACAGCAAGGCGACCAATCCCGAAAGCGCCGCACCGGCCCTGGGCGCATTCCCGCGCATCCACTGGATCGTCGGCGGCCGGGCCAAGGGCGACGAGCTCGACGCGTGTGCGCCGTGGTTCGGCCATGTCGTCCGCGCCTATACGATCGGCGAGGCGGGACCGCGTTTCGCGCAGGTGCTGGACGGCAAGGTCCCGGTCGAGGAGGCCGGGACGCTGGACGTGGCGGTCGCCCGGGCGGCGGCCCATGCGGAGGCCGGCGACGTCGTGCTGCTGTCGCCCGCCTGCGCCAGCTTCGACCAGTTTCGCGACTATGAGGATCGCGGCCGGGCCTTCCGCCGCGCAGTGGAGGCACTGGCATGACCGATGCCCGGGCGACCGAGGCGGGGGACGCCAAACGCTCCGCCAAGCTGATCGCGCAGATGAAGAAGCGGGGCGGGCGTGGCGACCGGTCGCCGCTCGGCACCTGGTTCTGGGACATCGACCGGATGCTGCTGCTGCTGACGCTGTGCCTGATCGCGATCGGGCTGATCGCGGTCGCGGCCGCCAGCCCGGCGACGGCGGTCCGCTATTCGGGCGAGCATCACAAGCTCACCCCGCTCTATTATTTCTGGCGGCAGGTGATGTGGGTCGGCGTGTCACTGCCCGTGCTGTTCGGCGTGTCGATGCTGCCGGTGCCGGTGGCGCGTCGGATGGCGCTGACCGGTGCGGCGGTGCTGGTCGTGCTGCTGGCGCTGACGCCGCTGATCGGCGTCAACGTCAATGGCGCGAAACGCTGGATCGGCTATGGCTTCGCGCAGTTCCAGCCGTCCGAGTTCCTCAAGCCCATGTTCATCGTGACGGTCGCCTGGCTGTTGTCGCTGAAGAGCAAGGACGAGAGCCTGCCGACCGTGCTGATCACCGGCGCGCTGACCGGCGGCATCGCGGTGCTGTTGATGCTGCAACCCGATTTCGGGCAGACGGTGATCTTCTGCACCGTCTGGATGGCGCTGCTGATGATCGCGGGCACGCCGATGCGCGTGCTGCTCGGGATCGTCGGCATGGTGCCGGTGGGGCTGGTCGCGGCCTATCTCTTCTACGGCACGGCGCGGGCGCGGATCGACGCCTTCCTGTTCCCCGATGTCGAGGGCGAGGGCGCGGCCGACCATTTCCAGGTCGACGCCGCGCACCGCACGCTGACCGCCGGCGGCTGGACCGGCACCGGTCCCGGCGGCGGTTCGGCCAAGTTCGGCCTGCCGGAAGCGCATACCGACTATATCTTCTCGGTGATCGGCGAGGAATTCGGCCTGATCGCCTGCATGATCATCGCGCTCGTCTTCCTGGCGATTGTGGTGCGGGTGTTCGTCAAGCTGCTCGACGAGCAGGACGAGTTCAAGCTGCTCGCCGCGTCCGGCCTGGCGGTGCAGTTCGGCGCGCAGGCGCTGGTGTCGATGGCGGTCAACACCGGCCTCGCCCCGTCCAAGGGGATGACGCTGCCGTTCATCAGCTATGGCGGATCGTCGATGATCGCCTTGTCGATCGGCATGGGCTTGCTCCTGGCGTTCACGCGGCGCAATCCGTTCCTGACGCGGAGCCCCTACGTCGTCCGCTGGAGCGGTGAGTGATGAAACATTACGTCCTGGCGGCCGGCGGCACCGGCGGCCATATGGTGCCCGCCGCCGCGCTGGCGGCCGAGCTGATGCGACGCGGCCACCGGGTCGCGTTGGTGTCGGATGCGCGCGGCGTGCGGTTTCCCGGCCTGTTCGACGGGGTGCAGACGCATGTCCTGCCCGCCGGCCGCTTCCAGGCGAAGAAGCCGCAGGGCTGGGTGCCGGCGGTGCGCGAGATGTGGCGGGGCCGGGCGATGGCGCGGCAGCTCTATCGCACCTTCAAGCCGGCGGCGGTGATCGGCTTCGGCGGTTACCCCGCCTTTCCGGCGCTGCTCGCCGCCTTCGCCGACCAGATCCCGACGGCGGTGCACGAACAGAATGCGGTGCTGGGCCGGGTCAATCGCGTCGTGGCGCGGCGGGTCGATGCGATCGCCACCTCCTATGACGAGACGGCGCGGCTGTCGCCGCGCCATGCCGGGAAGACGCATCTGGTCGGCAATCCGGTGCGCGAGGCGGTGCTGGCGCTGCGTGCGCGGCCCTATCCGCTGCTGGAGGAGGACGGCATCTTCCGCGTGCTGGTCACCGGCGGCAGCCAGGGCGCGAACATCCTGAGCCGCGTGGTGCCCGATGGCCTGGCGATGCTGCCTCCCAATTTCCGCCGCCGCCTGCAGGTGACGCATCAGGCGCGGGTCGAGGATATCGACGCGGCACGCGCGCAATATGCCGCGCACGACATTCCGGCCGAATTGGCCACCTATCTGCCCGACATGCCCGAGCAACTCGCCTGGGCACATCTGGTGATCGGCCGGGCCGGGGCCTCGACCATCGCCGAGCTGACCGCCGCCGGCCGCCCCGCGATCCTGGTGCCGCTGCCCAGCGCGACCGACGATCACCAGACGGCGAACGCGCGCGAGATGACCCGGGCGGGCGGCGCGCGGACGATCGCGCAGGCGGATTTCACCGCGGTCGAGCTCGCCAAGCAGATGCAGAAGCTGGGTCTCGACCCGGCGGCGATGGAGAATGCGGCGGGCCGCGCGCGCAGCGTCGGCCGGCCCAACGCGGTCAGCGACCTCGCCGATCTGGTCGAGAGCCTGGATGCGCCGCGCGTCCGCCTGCCCAAGGTGCAGAAGGCGCACAAACCGGCATTCGCATGACGATGAAGAGGGATTACCGCGCATGAAGGGTGTGGCCACCGATATCGGCACGATCCATTTCGTCGGCATCGGCGGGATCGGCATGTCGGGCATCGCCGAGGTGATGAAGAATCTGGGCTACCGGGTACAGGGCTCCGACGTGGCGGAGGGCTATGTCGTGCAGGGTCTGCGCGACAAGGGCATTCCGGTCGCGATCGGCCATGCGGCGGCCAATATCGGCGACGCGGCGGTGGTCGTCGTCTCGACCGCGATCACCCGCACCAATCCCGAGGTCGAGGCGGCGCTGGAGCGGCGCGTGCCGGTGGTGCGCCGCGCCGAGATGCTGGCCGAACTGATGCGGTTGAAATCGACCGTCGCGGTGGCGGGCACGCATGGCAAGACGACGACGACCTCGATGGTCGCGGCGCTGCTGGATGCCGGCGGGGTCGACCCCACCGTCATCAATGGCGGCATCATCAACAGCTACGGCTCCAATGCGCGGCTGGGGGCCAGCGACTGGATGGTCGTGGAGGCCGACGAGAGCGACGGCAGCTTCCTGCGGCTGGACGGGACGATCGCCGTCGTCACCAATATCGATCCCGAGCATCTCGACCATTACGGATCGTTCGAGGCGGTGAAGGATGCGTTCGTCGAGTTCGTCGAGAATGTGCCCTTCTACGGTGCGGCGCTGCTCTGCCTCGACCATCCGGAGGTGCAGAACGTCCTGCCGCGCGTGCGCGACCGGCGCGTCGTCACCTATGGCTTCTCGGCGCAGGCCGATGTGCGCGGCGTCAACGTCACGCCGATCCCCGGCGGCAATCGGTTCGAGTGCATCGTCCGCCAGCGCGACGGCGCGATCCGGTCGATCGAGGGGATCGAACTGCCGATGCCCGGCCGCCACAATGTCCAGAACGCGCTGGCCGCGATCGGCGTGGCGCTGGAACTGGGCATCCCGGACGTCACGATCCAGAAGGGGTTCGAGGCGTTCGGCGGCGTCAAGCGGCGCTTCACCAAGGTGGGCGAGGCGCCGGTCGAGGGCGGCGCGGCGACGATCATCGACGATTACGGCCATCACCCGGTCGAGATCCGTGCGGTGCTGGCGGCGGCGCGCGAGGGCGCGCGGGGGCGGGTGATCGCCGTCGTCCAGCCGCATCGCTATTCGCGGCTGGGCAATCTGATGGAGGATTTCCAGACCGCCTTCAACGATGCCGACCGGGTGCTGGTCACGCCGGTCTATGCGGCGGGCGAAGCGCCGGTCGAGGGCGTCGATGCGGATGCGCTGGTCGCCGGGCTCAAGCGGCGGGGCCATCGCCACGCGGCAACGGTCGCCGATGCCGGTGCGTTGGCGCAGGAGCTGGCCGGCGATCTGCGGCCGGACGACATGGTGGTCTGCCTGGGCGCGGGCGATATCACCAAATGGGCCGCCGGCCTGGCCAGCGCCATCGGAGAGGCACGATGACCGATTGGTTCAAGAGCTCGATCGATCTCCAGAAGCAGATGCTCGACGCGCAGCGCCAGGCGCTCGGCGTCGGCCAGAAGATGGTCGACTCGGGCGAGGCCTTCGCCAAGGCGCAGGACGCCTCGCTCAAGGCGGCGCAGGCCAATGCGGAGGCGTGGCAGGCCTGGATGCGGATCTGGGGCGTCGGTCCATGGTGACGGCGCCGGTCCTGGCCGGGATGCCGGCGGTGCGCGGACGGCTGACCCCGGCCGCGCCGCTGGCGCCCCTGGTCTGGTTCAAGAGCGGCGGCGCGGCGGAATGGCTGTTCGAGCCGGCCGATCGCGACGACCTGTCCGCCTTTCTGGCGGCGCTCGATCCCGCGATGCCGGTCTATCCGCTGGGGCTGGGCTCCAATCTGATCGTGCGCGACGGCGGGATGCCGGGCGTGGTGATCCGGCTGGGCAAGCCCTTCGCCAAGGTCGAGCGGGTGGACGACGTCACCTTGCGCTGCGGTGGCGGGGCGAGCGGCATCCTGGTCTCTTCCACGGCGCGTGACGCGGGGATAGCCGGGACCGAGTTCCTGCGTTCCATTCCCGGCACGGTCGGCGGCTTCGTGCGGATGAACGGCGGGGCCTACGGCCGCGAAGTACGCGACATCCTGGTCGAGGCGACGGTGGTGCGCCGCGACGGCAGCGTCGAGATCTGGCCGGCGGAGCGGCTGAACTATCGCTATCGCCATTCCGACCTGCCCGAGGGCGTGGTGGTGATCGAGGCGCTGTTCCGTGGCCGTCCCGGCGACTCCGCCGCGATCGGTGCGGAGATGGACCGGATCGCCGCCGAACGCGAGGCATCGCAGCCATTGCGCAGCCGCACCGGCGGCTCGACCTTCAAGAACCCGGAGGGGCACAAGGCCTGGGCGCTGGTCGATGCGGCGGGCTGTCGCGGCCTGACCCGGGGCGACGCGCAGGTGTCGGAGAAGCATTGCAATTTCCTGCTCAACCTGGGGCAGGCGACCAGCGCCGAGATCGAGGCGCTGGGGGAAGAGGTGAGAACGAGAGTGAAGGCGCAATCGGGCGTGACCCTGGAATGGGAAATCCAGCGCGTGGGAGTGGCGAAGTGACCGAGGCGATGACGCCGCTGCATATCGCGGTGCTGATGGGCGGGTGGTCGGCGGAGCGACCGGTGTCGCTGATGTCGGGCGCGGGCGTCGCGGACGCGCTCGAGTCGCTCGGCCACCGGGTGACGCGGATCGACATGGACCGCGACGTCGCCGCGCGGCTGGCGGCGGCGCGGCCGGACCTGGTGTTCAACGCGCTCCACGGCTCGCCCGGCGAGGATGGCACCGTGCAGGGGCTGATGGACCTGATGGGCCTGCGCTACACGCATAGCGGCCTCGCCACTTCGGTCATCGCGATCGACAAGGTGCTGACCAAGCAGGCGCTGGTGCCGCACGGCGTGCCGATGCCGGGGGGCCGCATCGTCCGCTCCGCCGACATTCATCAGGCGGACCCGCTGGCCCGCCCTTATGTGCTGAAGCCGGTCAACGAAGGATCGTCGGTCGGCGTCGCCATCGTCACCGAGGACGGCAATTACGGCAATCCGATCGCGCCCGATGCCAAGGGGCCGTGGCAGGAATTCGCGGAATTGCTCGCCGAACCCTATATCCGCGGGCGCGAGCTGACCACGGCGGTGCTGGGCGACCGGGCGCTGGGCGTGACCGAGCTGATCCCGAAGAACGGCTGGTATGATTTCGACGCCAAATATACCGACGGCCTGACCGAGCATGTCTGCCCGGCGCGCATCCCGGATGAGATCGCCGACGCGTGCAAGACGCTGGCGCTGGAGGCGCACCGGCTGCTGGGCTGCGAGGGGACCAGCCGTTCCGACTTCCGCTGGGACGACGAGCGCGGCGTCGACGGGCTGTTCCTGCTGGAGGTCAACACCCAGCCGGGCATGACCCCGCTCAGCCTGGTGCCCGAACAGGCGCGCCATATCGGCATGAGCTATGCCGAACTGGTCCAGGCGATCGTCGACGAGGCGATGCGGCGTCCGCATGGCGAGCGGCCGGGATGAGCCGCACGATCAAGCGCGGTCCGCCGCCCAAGCGACCGGCCCCGCGCCGCCGCCAGCCGGTCAAGTCGGTATCGCTCGGCGAACGCCTGGTCGCGCGGCTGCCGGTCAGCGAGGCGACGGTCAAGAAGGCGGTGACCTGGTCGATCACCGGGCTGGCGGGCGCGGCGATCATCGGCATCGCCACCTGGATCGGCGTGCCCGGCATGATCGGCGCGGCGGTGGCCAGCACGGCGGGCCAGGCGGGCCTGCGCGTCGAGCAGGTCGAGATCACCGGGCTGAAGCGGATGGACCGGATGACGGTCTATGCGATCGCCCTGGAGGACAAGCAGAACCGCACCTCGATGCTGGCGGTCGACCTGCCCGCGATCCGCGACCGGCTGCTCCGCTATGGCTGGATCGCCGATGCGCATGTCTCGCGCCGGCTGCCTGATACGCTGCTGATCGACATTGTCGAGCGCACGCCGGCGGCGGTGTGGCAGGATCGCGGCGAGCTGACGCTGATCGACAAGGACGGCGTGCTGCTGGAGCCGGTCCAGCCCAATGCCATCCCGAACCTGCCGCTGGTGATCGGGCCGGGCGCCGACCGGCAGGAGGCTGGCTATCAGGCGCTGCTCGCCGCCGCGCCCCAGCTTCGCCCGAAGATCAAGGCGGCGACCTGGATCGGCAATCGCCGCTGGGACCTGACCTTCGCCAGTGGGGAGGTGCTGGCTTTGCCCGAGGACGGGGCGGGCCGGGCGCTGGCGCGCTTCGCCGAACTGGATGCCAATCGGCCGCTCCTGGGGCGGGGCTGGATGCGGTTCGACATGCGCGACCCCGCGAAGCTGGTTGCGCGCAAGCCCGGCATGAACCAGAACCATGCACTGGCCGATCCCGCGCAGGTCGGGACGGCGACCGCGCCGGACACGGACGGCGCGGCGAACGCGGCGGCGGTCGACGGCGGCACGGGGTCCGAGAGCGGAGCCGATAACGCGCCGGCCGGGGGCGAGGGGTGAGATAATGGCGAAAGTGGCACCGGAAGGTCTGATCACCGCGCTCGACATCGGGTCGTCCAAGGTGTCGGCGATGATCGCGCAAAAGGGCGATGGCGGCGAGTTGATCGTGCTCGGCACCGGTCAGCGCGAGAGCCGGGGCGTGAAGCGCGGCTATATCGCCGATATGGGGGCGACCGAGGCGGCGGTGCGCGAGGCGGTGGAACAGGCCGAGCGGATCGCCGGGCTGAACATCGAGAATGTCTGGGTCGGCTTCTCGGCCGGCGGGCTGGTGTCCGACGTGGCGGAGGTCGAGTTCGAACTGGGCGGCCATCAGGTCGAGCAGCAGGATATCGACGCATTGCTGGCGGCGGGCCGCCAGTCGATCGATCCCCAGGGGCGGATGGTGCTGCACGCGCAGCCGGCGCTCTACACGCTGGACGGGCTGACCGGCGTGAAGAAGCCGCTCGGCCTCCATGCCGACAAATTGGGCGTGCACATCCATGTCGTCGCGGCCGATGGCTCGCCGGTGCGCAATCTGGACCTGTGCGTCCGTTCCGCGCATCTGGAGGTGAAATCGATCATCGCCGCGCCGGTCGCCACGGGCCTGGCCTGCCTGTCGGAGGAGGAGCGCGAGCTGGGCGTCGCGCTGGTCGAGATCGGCGCGGGCATCACCAATGTCTCGCTGTTCGCGGGCGGGATGCTGGTCGGCCTCTGCTCGATCCCCGTGGGGGCGCAGGACATCACCGACGACATCGCCTCCGCCTTCGGGACGCGACGCGCGCTGGCGGAGCGGATGAAATGCTTCCACGGATCGGCCAATGCATCGCCGCGTGATAATCACGATATGATCCCGGTCACGCCAGTCGGCGCGGAAGACGATGTCCATGGCGGCACCCAGATCACCAAGGCGCAATTGATCGCGGTGATTCGCCAAAGACTGGAACATCAAATGAACGAAGTCCGTAAGGCCTTGACGCATTTGAAGTTTGAAGGTCCGGTCGGGCGACAGGTCGTGCTGACAGGCGGCGGGGCCGAGTTGAAGGGGATTGCGGACTATGCGCAGCAGGCTCTAGGGCGGTCGGTAAGGCTTGGAAGACCACGCGGGCTGACGGGCTTGCCCGAGGCCCATTCCGGTCCGGCGTTCGCAACGCTGGCAGGACTGGCCTTCTATGCCGCGACCGATCCCATCGACCTGCGCGCCGTCGCCCCCAGCGGGCAAACGGTCCACCGGCCGAGCGGTCTGGGGCTGTTTCGCAAGCTTCTCCAGGCGGCGCGGGCAAACTATTGACGTTTTTAAGTGGCGGTCGGCGGATCGTCGCGTACATAACAATAATCGATACCTGGGCGGGCGGACACATGGCTCGGGTGCGGCGGAGTAAGAGTGGCGATGAGCATCGAATTTCTGGCACCCGAGGTGGATGAGCTGACCCCGCGAATCGCGGTGATCGGCGTGGGCGGCGCCGGCGGCAACGCCATCGCCAACATGATGCGGGCCGACGTGCAGGGCGTCGACTTCCTGGTCGCCAATACCGACGCGCAGGCGTTGAAGCAGTCGACCGCACCCAACCGCATCCAGCTGGGTGCGAAGATCACGCAAGGACTGGGCGCCGGCGCCCGGCCGGAGATCGGCCGCGCCGCCGCCGAAGAGACGATCGAGAGCCTCGCCAAGCAGCTTGAGGGCTGCCACATGGTGTTCATCGCCGCCGGCATGGGCGGCGGCACCGGCACCGGCGCCGCGCCCGTCATCGCCAAGGCCGCGCGCGACATGGGCATCCTGACCGTCGGCGTCGTCACCAAGCCCTTCGCTTTCGAGGGTAATCGCCGATCCAAGGCGGCCGATGGCGGTATCGAGGAACTGCAGAAGTTCGTCGACACGCTGATCGTGATCCCGAACCAGAACCTGTTCCTGATCGCCAATGCCAACACGACCTTCAAGGAAGCGTTCGCGATGGCGGACGAGGTGTTGCAGCAGGGCGTGCGCGGCATCACCGACCTGATGGTCATGCCCGGCCTCATCAATCTCGACTTCGCCGACGTCCGTTCGGTGATGCAGGAGATGGGCAAGGCGATGATGGGCACCGGCGAGGCGTCGGGCGACAATCGCGCGCTGGAAGCGGCGCAGAAGGCGATCGCCAACCCGCTGCTCGACGGCGTGTCGATGCAGGGCGCCAAGGGCGTCATCATCTCGATCACCGGCGGCGACGACATGCGCCTGCTGGAGGTGGACGAGGCGGCGAACCACATTCGCGACCTGGTCGATCCCGACGCCAACATCATCTGGGGTTCGGCGTTCAACCCGGAGCTGGAGGGCCGCATCCGCGTGTCGGTGGTCGCGACCGGTATAGAGGCGGTCGAGCGCGTGGTGCCCAGCCCGTCGCAAGGCGGTGATTCGGCGCGTTCCTTCTCCTTCGGCCTAGGTCGCAAGACCGACGACACCACGTCGTTCCGCCCGAGCGAGGCGCCCGCCGCTCAGCCCGCCCCGGCCGCCGCGCCGCAACAGGCGGCCCCCGCCGCGCCGCCCGTCGCCGCGCCGCAATATGTCGCGCCGCAGCCGGCCCCTCACCCGGTCGCCTCCGCGCCCGTCCCGCCGCAGGCGGCGGTGCCGCCGGCTCCCGCGTCCCATCCCGCCGATGACGAGCTGGTGCTCGGCGCGGACACGATGGTGAGCCCGCCGGCCGCACCGCGCGCGCCGGCACCGGCACAGCCGGCCGCCTATGCCGCGCCGACGCCCGCCCCCGCACCGGCGGCGGACGAAGGCGGTGCGCGTCGTCGCTGGCTGGCCCCGGGCAGCGACACCGGCGCGATCGAGCCGCCGGCTCCGGCCCCGCGCGTCAAGCTGGGCGGTACGCTGTTCGAGCGCATGTCGAACGCCGCGCGTGGCACGCCGCGCGAGGAGGAGGCCAAGCCGGCCGATCCGCTCGACATCCCGCGCTTCCTGCACCGCCAGAACAACCAGTAAGCACGGTCCACGGGGAGGGGGCGATCCTCTCCCCGTGCGGCCTTCTGCCCGTCGGGACGGTCCGTTCGCCCGGCCGGACCCATGGCCGGCGAGTTGTGCGTCGTCGGCTCATTGCCGCCCGCCCGTTGCCACCCGTCTTGTCGTCATCCCGGCCCGTTTGGTCGCACCGGCGGGCCTTGTGACATTGCCGGTTCATCCCGGCTGGGCTGTAGCCGGATCTATCCCATGAAGCCGCTTTTCCTCTCGACCGCCGCGCTCGCGCTTGTTGCCGCCCTGGCGCCCCTTCCTCTGGCCGCGCAGGCGGTGGTGCAGCCGCTCCACCGTACGCTCGCGGACGATCTCGGCGATGTGATGCGCCGGCTCGCCAGCAATCCGCGCGACCTGAACGCGCTGGTCGAGGCGGGCGACCTCTCGATCCGCATGGGCGACCTGTCCGCCGCCGCGTCGCTGTTCGCCCGCGCCGACAAGATCGCTCCGCGCGACGGTCGGGTGAAGGCGGGCATGGGATCGGTGCTGGTCCGCTCTGAACGGCCGGGCGAGGCGCTGCGCTTCTTCCAGCAGGCGGAAAGCTTCGGCGTCGCGCCGTCGCGATTCGCGGCGGATCGCGGGCTCGCCTATGACCTGATCGGCGAACAGGCGCGCGCGCAGGCGGATTACCGGCTGGCGCTGGCGCAGGACCGCGACGACGAGACGCTGCGCCGCTATGCGCTGTCGCTCGGCATTTCGGGCCAGCAGGCGCAGGCGCTGGAGCAGCTCGATCCGCTGGTCCGCCGGCAGGACCGCGCCGCCTGGCGCGCCCGCGCCTTCGTCATGGCGATGAGCGGCGACACGGCCGGCGCGAACAAGATCGCGACCACGATGATGCCGACGACGATGGCGCAGGGGCTGGGTGCGTTCTTCCAGCGCCTGCCGACGCTGTCGGCCGCCGACCGCGCCTTCGCGGTGCATTTCGGCGAGATCTTCGCGACGCCGGAGCGGGTCGCCGATGCGCGCCTGATCCCGCCGCTGCCGCCGCTGGCGCGCCAAGCCAGTGCGCCGGTGCAGGTCGCCGCCTCCAGCACGATCCAGCCGGTCGAGAACAGCCGCAGGCCGACCCGCCGCCGCGAACCCGTCGCTACCCGGCCGGTGGCCAGCCGCCCCGTCCAGGTCGCCGCCGCGCCGGTCGTGACCATGGCCCCGTCGCGCGAGGTGGTGCAGCCCGTGCCCGCACAGCCGGTCGCCACGCCTGCACCCACGGCGGTGGCGTCGGTTCAGCCGGTTACGGCTCCGGTGCCGAGGTTCGCGCCGCCGTCGCCGGTGGTGCAGCCGGTGCCGGTCCAGCCCTACCGCGTCGAGACGGCCGAGACGCCGCCCGCCCGCGTCGCACCGGTCGAATCCAGCGCATCGACGCGGCGGACCGATGCGGTGCTGGCGCGGATCGTCGCCAGCCTGTCGATCCCGGCGTCCGAACTGGGCGTCGAGGAGCCGGTCCGCGCCGTCACCCAGTCGCCGCGTCCGGAGGAGCCCGCCGGCCTCGCCACCGCGCCGGCTTCGGATATCGGGCACCGCGTCGTCACCGAGGCCACGGCCAAGGAAGCCCGCGATACCGCCGTCCGCCGCGTCGTCGCGGCGCGGCTGACCGGCGATGCCGCCGCGGATGACGCTGTCCCGGCCAAGCCGCGTACGGCGGCCGAACGCCGTGCCGCCGAGCGTCTTGCCAAGGCCGAGGCCGCGCCCAAGACCGCTGCCGAGCGCCGGGCGGCGGCGCGCCTCGCCAAGGCGGAGGCCGCAGCGGAGGCCGCGCCCAAGACGCCGGCCGAACGCCATGCGGCGGCCCGCAAGGCGGAGGCGGAGAAGAAGGCCGCCGCCGAGAAGAAGGCCTTGGCCGACAAGGAAGCGGCGGAGAAGAAGGCGGCCCGCGCCCACCCGTCGCGGATCTGGGTGCAGGTGGCGGGCGGCGCGAATGCCGACGACCTGCCCAAGGCGTGGAAGGGGGCGCAGGGCAAGGCGTCGGCGCTCAAGAGCCGGTCTGCCTATGCGACCAAGAATCGTGCCTCCAACCGCGTGCTGACCGGCCCCTTCAAGACCGATGCGGAGGCACGCGCCTTCGTCAATCAGCTTGCCAAGGAGGGCGTCTCGGCCTTCTCCTTCACCAGCGATGCCGGTCAGCCGGTGACCAAGCTGCCGGCGAAATAAGCGCCGATATCCAACGGGGGAATGGCAGAGTGACGATCGCACCCTGGGCGTCGGACCCGGCGCGAAGCCGGGGGCGGCGGCATGACGAGCAGCGTGACGGCCAGGTCCGGGGGCCGCGCGACGCGTTCCAGCGCGACCGCGACCGGATCATCCACTCGATCAGCTTCCGTCGCTTGCGCCACAAGACGCAGGTCTTCATGGCGCCGGACGGCGACCATTTCCGCGTCCGCCTGACCCATAGCATCGAAGTGGCGCAGATCGGCCGGACCATCGCGCGCGCGCTGGGCCTGAACGAGGACCTGACCGAGGCTTTGTGCCTGGCGCATGACATCGGCCATCCCCCCTTCGGCCATGCCGGCGAGGATGCGCTGAAGGCGGCGATGTCCGAAGCCGGCGGCTTCGACCATAATGGCCATACGCTCAGGGTGCTGACCGAGCTGGAAAGCCCCTATCCGCTGTGGAACGGGCTCAACCTCAGCTGGGAGACGCTGGAGGGGCTGGCCAAGCATAACGGCCCGGTCCGTCATCCCGGCTGGGCGCTGGCGCAGGCGGATGCGGAGTTTCCGCTCGAACTGGGGCACCATGCCTCGCTGGAGGCGCAGGTCGCGGCGATCGCCGACGATATCGCCTATGACAATCACGATATCGACGACGGCTTGCGCGCGGGCCTGTTGACGCTGGACCAGTTGCTGGCGGTGCCGGTGGTGGCGCAGACCTGGGACGGGGTGCGGCGGCGCTTCCCGGACGGCCATCCGGTGCGGCTGGCGCGCGAGCTGGTGCGGACGCAGATCGGGGCGATGGTCACCGACCTGCTCGCGGAAACGCAGGCGCGGATCGCCGATGGCGGGGTTCGGGATGCGGCCGATGTCCGGGCCGCCGGCCGGACCCTGGTCGGCTTTTCCGAGGAGATGCGGACGGCGGAGCGCGACCTCAAGCGCTTCATGTATGCCAATCTCTATCATCACCCGGTCCAGCTCGCGGCGGCGGACGCGGCGCGGGACGTGGTGAGCGGGCTGTTCGCGACCTATTCGGCCGATCCCGCCGCCATGCCGGTCGAATGGCGGGAGCGCCTGCCGCAGGCGGAGCCGGCGCGCAGCCGGCACATCGCGGATTTCATCGCGGGGATGACGGATCGCTATGCGATCACCCGGTACCGCGAACTGGTGGGGCCGATCGACTTGCCCGAAGGTTTCTGAGCGTTTCTTCGTTCATACGAGTCGGCGAAGAGAAAACGGATTTTAGGCGCAGGCGATGCCGAGGCCGTCCGTCCGGCGGCTCGCCGGTTTCCCTTATCGCTAGCTTGGAGCAGGACGAAATTGGCTTGGACCAAGCCGTTATTGCGAGCGCAGCGAAGCAATCCATGGCCGCGCGTGACGCCCTGAACTGCTTCGTTGCGCTCGCAATGACGATCCCAAGTCAAGGTTATGTCAGCGGGTTCCAAATGATGATTCCGCGCTAATGCCCGCCGGCTGTCCCTGCGCCTCTCCACGAACCCGATCCTCTTCGCGATCTCTCACGAACACAATCGTCCAGGCAAAAAAAGAGGCCGCCGGTCACCCGGCAGCCCCCTGTTACCCACGCCACCAGATAGGCTGGCGGCATGCAATATGAGATCGCGAAGATCAGAGGGCCGAATTGGCGTCCTTTGCCGCGCCCGCCGCATCGGCGACGCGGAAGGCGACCGGGGCTTCGCCCGAACGGCCGGTCACGCGACCGTTGCGCACGACCAGGCGGAACGACTTGCCGTCCTCGACGCGGTGGCCGGAGATGACCTTCGCGCCATGATCCTCGTCGGCGGTGTAGACATAGGTCTGACCCTCATGCGTGAAGCGGTGCTCCTGCGGCGCGGCGAAGGCGGCCGACGCGGTGAAGGTAGCCGCAACCGCGGCGAAGATGCTGATCTTGCGCATGATGTCTGTCCCGTTGGAGAAGGGCGGAAGAGCGTTTCGTCCGCCGCGTGACCGTTGAAGGCCAAATTATTGCAACGCAGCATATCCGCAACTGCAAAGGCTCCGCGCTTGGATGCAGGAAATGCAACAGCGTTTGAGCCTGCCGGGCTTTGGCGTTAAGGGCTTGGGCTCCACCCAGTATCGGACGACCATGACGCTCTACACCCGCTTCGCCGCCCATATCGATGCCGCGCTCGACACCCTGACCGCTGCTGGCGTGCTGCCGGGCGGGATCGACCGCCGCAACGTGACGGTGGAGCCGCCGCGCGACGCCTCGCATGGCGATCTCGCGACCAATGCGGCGATGGTGCTGGCCAAGGCGGCGGGCGCGAAGCCGCGCGACCTGGCGGAGGCGCTGGCGACCGCGCTGCGCAAGCTGCCCGAGGTGGCCCGCGTCGACATCGCCGGGCCGGGCTTCATCAACATGGTGCTGACCGACGACAGCTGGCGCGACGAACTCGCCGCCGTCCATGCGGGGGGCGCGGACTATGGCCGCTCGACCACGGGCGATGGCGTCACCGTCAATATCGAATATGTCTCCGCCAACCCGACCGGGCCGATGCACATGGGCCATTGCCGCGGCGCGGTGGTGGGCGACGCGCTTGCCAGCCTGCTGGAGTTCGCCGGGCATAAGGTGATCCGCGAATATTATGTCAACGATGCCGGCGGCCAGGTCGATGTGCTCGCCCGCTCGGTGCATTGCCGCTACCTGGAGGCACTGGGGCAGTCGGTGACGATCCCCGAAGGGCTTTATCCGGGCGACTATCTGGTCCCGGTCGGCGAGGCGTTGGCCGTCAAATTCGGCGATCGCTATGCCGCCGCGCCCGAGGGGGAATGGCTGGCGCTGTTCCGCACCCGCGCCGTCGCGGCAATGATGGACCTGATCAAGGCCGATCTGGCCTTGCTCGGCATCCATCACGACCTGTTCTCCTCCGAGGCCGAGTTGCAGGCCGCCGGCAAGCCCGAGGCGGCGGAGGCCGAGCTGCGCGCGCGCGATCTCGTCTATGACGGCGTGCTGGAAGCGCCCAAGGGCGAGACGCCCGAGGATTGGGAGCCGGTGGAACTGCCGCTGTTCCGCTCGACCGCGTTCGGCGACGACCAGGACCGGCCCATCAAGAAGTCGAACGGCAGCTGGACCTATTTCGGCGCCGACCTGGCCTATCATTATCAGAAGGCGCAATCCGCCGACCAGCTGATCGACATCTGGGGCGCGGACCATGCCGGCACCGTCAAGCGCATCCAGGCGGCGGTCGCGGCGCTGACCGGCGGGCAGACCCGCTTCGACGTCAAGCTGATCCAGATGGTGCGGCTGCTGCGCGGCGGCGAGCCGGTCAAGATGTCCAAGCGCGCCGGCAATTTCGTCACGCTCGCCGATGTGGTGCGCGAGGTCGGCAAGGACGTGGTGCGCTTCACCATGCTGACCCGGCGCGCCGATGCGCAGATGGACTTCGACTTCGCCAAGGTGGTCGAGGCGTCGAAGGACAATCCGGTCTTCTACGTGCAATATGCCCATGCCCGCATCGCCTCGTTGCATCGCCGCGCCGCCGAGGCGGGGATCACCGGCGGCGAAGCCGATCTTTCGCGGCTCGACGCGGAGGAACTGGCCCTGGTCAAGCTGGCCGCGCAATTCCCCCGCATCGTCGAGACGGCGGCGGCGACTCGCGAGCCGCACCGCATCGCCTTCTACCTCTACGACCTCGCCGCCGCCTTCCACGCGGCGTGGAATGTCGGCAACGATCGGCCGGACCGCCGCTTCCTGGTGGTGGAGGATGCCGAGGCGACGCGCGCGCGGCTTTTCCTGGCGGCCGGAATCGGGCAGATCATCCATAATGGCCTGGCGATCATGGGCGTCGAAGCCGTGTCGGAGATGAACTGATTTATGGTCGACCACTTATCGCTGCGCGACGAGGACCGGCTGCCCTGGCTGGAGACCGTCGATCCCGACGAGGAAGAGGGATCGTCGATCCTGCGCTTCGTCGCCTATGTGGTGCTGGTGCTGGTGGTGGTCGCGGGCATCGCCTTCGCCGTGGTCAATATCTGGCACCGCACGGCCGGCGGCAATGGCGAGCTGATCGCGGCCGAGCCCAATCCCTATAAGGTCAAGCCGGTCGAACCCGGCGGCCTGAAGGTGGAAGGCGAGGGCGATGCCGCGGTCGCGACCAGCGACGGCAAGGCGGCCGGCACCGGCGCGATCGACCTGAGCGCGATCCCCGAGGCCCCGGTGACGGCGACGCCCGCCGCGTCGGCAAGCCCGACCCAGGGCGTGGCAGCGGGTCGCAGCGCCAGCGCCGCCATTCCCGCGCCTGCCGGCAAGCTGGTCGCCGCCACGCCGATGAGCGAGCGTCCGGCCCCCGCCGGCCCCGTGCCGGGCGGATCGCTGGTGCAGCTCGGCGCCTATCCCTCGGAAAGCCTGACCAACGCAGCCTGGGACCGCTTCACCAAGCGGTTCAGCTATCTGGCGCCCCTGGGCAAGGTGGTGCAGCCGGTCGCGAAGGACGGCAAGACGCTCTATCGCCTGCGCGTCAATGCGGGCAGCGCCAACCAGGCGGCGCAGCTCTGCGGCCGGTTGAAGGTCGCGGGCGAAAGCTGCTTCGTCGCGAGCTGATCGGGGCCGGAGCGATGACGCCGATCATCGTCGGCTTGGCCGGTCCGCAGGTGACGCCGGCGGAGCGCGCGGCCGTCCGCCGGGTCGCGCCGGCCGGATTCATCCTGTTCGCGCGCAACATCGTCGATCCCGTGCAGCTTCGCGCGCTGACCGACGATCTGCGTGACCTGAGCGCGCGCGCCGACCTGGCGATCCTGATCGACCAGGAGGGCGGGCCGGTCGCGCGCCTGCGGCCGCCGCACTGGCCGGAGACGCTGGCGGCCGCCCGCTTCGCCGAAGCCTATGTCCGGGCGCCGATGACCGCGATCCGGGCGCTGCGTGCGCAGGGCCAGGCGGTCGGGCGGATGCTGGCGGAGGGCGGCATCACGATGAACGCCGCGCCGGTGCTCGATCTCGCCCGGCCCGGCACAACGGCGGCACTGGCCGATCGGTGCCTGGGCGCGGAGCCGATGCAGGTCGCCGCGCTCGGTCGCGCGATGCTCGACGGACTGGCGGCGGGCGGCGTCACCGGGATCGTCAAGCACTGGCCCGGCCATGGCCGCGCGACCTGCGATCCGCATCATGCGCTGCCGGTGGTGGAGGCCAATGACGAATCGCTGGCCGCCGACCTCTCACCCTTTCGCACGCTGGCCGGGATGGCCAGGGCCGGAATGACGGCCCATGCCCTTTACCCGGTCTGGGACGAAGCACGACCGGCGACGCTGTCGCCGACGATCGTCCGGACCGTCATTCGCGAGCGGCTGGGCTTTCAGGGCCTGTTGCTGTCGGACGATCTGCACATGGGCGCGCTGGACGGAGACCTGCGCGCGCGGGCCGGGGCGGCGATCGGGGCAGGGTGCGATCTGGCGCTGTGCTGCGCGGCGACACCGGAGCAATGGGAGGCTCTGGCCGAGGACCTTCCCCCCGCCGGGCCGGCAACGATGCGGCGTCTGGCCGAGGCGATGCCGGCTCCGGGACAAGGCGAGGTGGCCGCGCTGTTCGCCGAGCGCGACGCATTGCTTGCGGCGGCGTGACCGGGCGGTGGCCGAACCGGAGCAACTGACCCTCGACCTCGATGGCTGGGAGGGGCCGCTCGACCTGCTGCTCAATCTCGCGCGAAGCCAGAAGGTCGATCTGCGCCGCATCTCGATCCTCGCGCTGGTCGAGCAATATCTCGCCTTCGTCGCGCGGGCGGCGGCGTTGCGGCTGGAGCTGGCCGCCGATTATCTGGTGATGGCGGCCTGGCTGGCCTATCTCAAATCCGCGCTGCTGCTGCCCCGCGAGGCCGATCCGGACCCCGATCCGGAACTGCTGGCGCTGCAACTTCAGATGCGGCTCGAACGGCTGGACGCGATGCGCGAGGCGGGGGCGCGGCTGGTCGCGCGCGACCGGCTGGGTCGGGACGTCTTCGCGCGGGGGATGCCCGAGGGGCTGCGCACCGATCGCCGTGCCGACTGGCAGGTCGACCTCTATCAATTGATCGCTGCCTATGGCCGGATATCGGCGCGCACCCGGCCGGTCTTCCATGTCGTCGCCGACCGCCAGGTGATGACGCTGGAGGCGGCGTTGGAGCGAATTTCGGCGCTTCTCGGCGTGACGCTCGACTGGCGCGCGCTGGAAAGCTTCCTGCCGCCCTCCGCCGGGGTGTTGCGGCGATCGGCGATCGCATCGAGCTTCCTCGCAGCGCTCGAACTGGCGCGACAGGGGCGGATCGAGTTGCGCCAGGCCGGGCCGTTCGCGCCGCTCTTCCTCCGTGCGCCGGCATGACCCCGCCCGACGCTCTGGTCCGCGCCGTGGAGGCGGTGCTGTTCGCCGCCGAGACGCCGCTGACCGTCGAGGCGATCCGCGCCCATGTGGCGGCGGACCCCCGCCCGGCCCTGGCGCAATTGCAGGCCGATTATGCGGGACGCGGCATCCAGCTGGTCCGGCGCGGCGACCGCTGGCTGTTCCAGACGGCGGCCGATCTCGCGCATCTGCTCCGCCGCACCAGCGAGGAGCGGCGGTCGCTGTCGCGGGCGGGGGTCGAGACGCTGGCGATCATCGCCTATCACGAGCCGACCACCCGCGCGGAGATCGAGGCGATCCGCGGCGTGCAGATTTCCAAGGGGACGCTCGACGTGCTGCTGGAGGCGGGCTGGATTCGGCCCGCCGGCCGCCGCGAGGTGCCGGGCCGACCGCTGACCTATGCCACCACGCCGGCCTTCCTGACCCATTTCGGCCTGGCCAGCCGGCGCGATCTGCCGGGGATCGACGATCTGCGCGCGGCCGGTCTGCTCGATCCGGTCGATCTTTCCACGGAGCGGCTGGAAAAGCCCGGCGATAGCGCTTAGATGCAGGGTGTCTTCAGGAGTTAAGCCAATGGGCAGCTTCAGCCCGATCCATCTGCTCGTTCTCGCCGTCGTCGCCATCCTGCTCTTGGGCGGCGGGCGATTTTCGAACCTGATGGGCGATGTCGCCAAGGGTGTGAAGAATTTCAAGAAGGGCATGGCCGAGGAGGATGACACCTCCAAGCCCGCCAAGCGCATTGAGGCGCAAAGCAAGGCGGAGCCCGCCTTCGACCCGGACGGCAATCGCACCCGCGATACGCTGCGCGACGACCGCTGATATTGTCCTCTCCGCTGGGGCGCGGCTGAATGTTCGATATCGCGCCGACCGAGCTGATGCTCGTGGCCATCGTGGCGCTGGTGGTGATCGGTCCCAAGGACCTGCCCAAGGCGATGCGGGTGGTTGGCTATTGGGTGGGACGCGCGCGCGGCGTCGCCCGCCAGTTCCGCTCGGGCTTCGACCAGATGGTCCGCGAGGCCGAACTGGAGGAGATGGAGAAGCGCTGGGCGGCGGAGAATGAGCGCATCATGCGCGAACATCCCGCACCGCCCCCGGCCGATCCTATCCCCGACGCGTCGGCGGAGGCGGGGCACGCCGCTCCCCCACAGGACGACCCGCACGGCCATGCCGCGCCGGTGATGGTCGAAAAGCCCCAGGTCGCGCCGGCGGATACGCCCGCGCCCGGCAAGTCCGAAGGGGCCGCGTCGTGAGTGATACCGAACATCTCGACGAGGTCGATGCCAGCCGCGCGCCGCTCCTCGACCATCTGATCGAATTGCGCCGTCGACTGCTCTATTGCATCGCGGCGCTGGCGGTGGCCTTTGCCATCTCCTTCTATTTCGCCGACCGCATCTTCGCCTTCCTGGTCCAGCCGCTGCTGCGCGCGGGGCAGGGGACGGTGATCTATACCGAGATTTTCGAGGCCTTCTTCGTCCAGGTGAAGGTCGCCTTCTTCGCGGCGATGATGATCGCCTTTCCGATCATCGCCAACCAGCTTTGGCAGTTCGTCGCCCCGGGTCTGTATCGCAAGGAACGGCGCGCGCTGCTGCCCTTCCTGTTCGCGACGCCGCTGCTGTTCGCGCTGGGGGCCGCGCTGGCCTATTATGTCGCCATCCCGATGGCGCTGCACTTCCTGCTCGGCTTCGATGGCGTGGTCGGCGGCGTGAAGCGCGAGGCGCTGCCGGCGATCGGCAACTACCTGTCCTTCATCATGCAGTTCCTGTTCGGCTTCGGCCTGTCCTTCCTGCTGCCGGTGCTGCTGATGCTGCTGGAGCGGGCCGGGATCGTCTCGCGCCAGGGGCTGATCAAGGCGCGGCGCTATGCGATCGTCGGCGCGACGGCGATCGCGGCGGTGCTGACTCCGCCCGACCTGATGAGCCAGGTGCTGCTCGCCGTGCCGCTGATCCTGCTCTACGAACTGGCGATCATCGGCATCTGGTTCACCGAGCGCCGCCGCGCGCGGGAGGGGGCCACCCTACGCGCGGAGGATTGAAGGGCGGTGCGGCGATCAGCCGCCCGCCTCGCTATTCACCCGTACCGGCTCGGCGCGGCGGTCCTCGGTCAGGATCTGCCAGCCGGTCATGAACAGCGCGCCGGCCAGCGGCCCGACCACGATGCCGCTGAGGCCGATCAGGTCGATGCCGCCCAGCGTCGTCACCAGCACCATCCAGTCGGGCAGTCCCGTGTCGCGGCCGACCAGGATCGGGCGCAGGATATTGTCGGCCAGCCCGATCACGAAGACGCCCGACAGGATCACCACCACCGCCTGCCAGATCGCGCCGGTGGCGAGCAGATAGATGGCGACCGGCGTCCAGATGATCGCCGGGCCGACCGCCGGCAGCAGCGCCGTGATCGCCATCAGCACGCCCCAGAGCAAGGCCGCCGGCACGCCGACGATCCAGAAGGTCGCGGCGCCCAATGCGCCCTGCACCAGCGCGACGACGCCCGATCCCTTGATCGTGGCGCGCACCACGGCCACGAACTTGTCGCTCAGCCGCTCGGCGACGTCGCGGCGGAGTGGCAGGGCGCGGACCACCGCCGGGCCGATCGAATCGCCGTCCCGCAGCAGGAAGAAGGTGACGTAGAGGCCGACGCCGAACGCCAGCAGGAAGGAGGCGGCATTGGCCCCGATCGACAGCGCCTGGCGGGCAATGGTGCTGACGCTGCTGCTCACCGCCTGCGACAGCTTGGCCTGGACCCGTTCGAAACTGTCGAAGCCGGACCGGTCGACCAGATTCTGGATACGGTCGGGCAAGGCGTCGTGGACCTGGTGGAAGTAGAGCGCAAAATCGATATTGCCCGAGCGCATCTGCGCATAGACGCCGACCGACTGGTCGATGACGAGGCTGGCGACGATCAGCGCGGGGATGACGACCGCCACGGTGATGATGAGCAGCGATACCGCCGCCGCCATCGTCCGCCGTTCCGGCCAGCGGCGTAGAAGACGCTGGAACAACGGCTGGAACAGCAACGCTGCCAGCGCCGCCCAGAGCAGTGCGCCGATGAAGCTGGAGACGATCAGCAAGAGCCCGATGCTGGCAAGCACCAGGAACAGGATCAGTCCGCCCTGTTCGATCCGGCGTCCGTCGGTGGTCATTCGGCCTAGCCTTTCAAATATAATGTCGCGGGGGTGATGGAGCTGAGCCGGAAACGCAAGGAGCCTCCGAACCCTGGCGGGTTCGGAGGCTCCTGTCATGTCGCCTTAGCGTTTACTTGGCGTCGTCGGCCGTCTTGGCGACGGTCTTGCCCGCCGAACTCACATCCTTGCCGGCGCCCTCGATCGTGTTGCAGGCCGAAACGAGCAACGCGCTAGCGACGATGGCGAGACCAACCAGTTTACGCATAAGAACCTCCAGTATGTAGATGCCGATAACGCAATGATCCGCCGGCTTTTTCGTTCCGCAAACGATATGGCCGATGCGCTGACTGAAAGAAGATTGGGGATGCCCGAAAAGGTTAAAGGCCTGAAGGCGTCACCGGGGGGGGGGAGGGGTGACGCCTTCAGGCCTATGTCGTGGATCGCGAGAGCGGGGGGGCATAAGGTCGCGATCCGTGCTGTAAAACCCGCCTCCGCCCGGCCGGTTCCATGGTCGCGCGAAGTTTTTTCAGTCGCGCCCAGTGACGGAAAAGGCGATCTCATAGGCCCCGGTCAGCGGGTCGTGGTGGAGCTTCGATCGGAGCTGGCGCGAGAGCCCCTCCATCACCCGGCCATAGCGGGTGCTCGCCAGCTCGCGCAGCAGGTCGCCATCGACCAGTGCCCGCGACACAACGCGCAGCACGGCGCGCTCCGCCTGTTCGTCGGGCTTGATCGAGACACGGATCTGCGCGGCGGGGTCGCAGCTCGTCGCCAGCTCGATCATCTCGGTGATGAGGAAGGCCAGGGCGACCGCCACGTCCTGATTGACCAGAAAGGCGTCGACATCCAGCGTGATGCCAATCGCATGGGCCCGTTCCGACGCGGTGGCGCGGATGTTGGAGGCGAGTTCGCCCACCATGGTGCGGAGGTTCAGGCCGCGATTGACTTCCATCTCCGCGAAATGATGGCGATGGACGACCGCCAGCGCATCGACCCGGCGCTGGATCGAGGCATAGGCGCCAGTCGCGTCCGCACTCCGCGCGCCGCGCGCATGGAAGGCGATCAGGCTGGAGATCACCTGAAGATTGTTCTTCACCCGATGATGGACCTCGCGCGTCAGCTTGGTCTGGCGGCGCAATCCCTCCTCCAACCCCGCTTCGTGATCGGCCACCGTCTGGCTGATCGATCGGAAGGTCTCGCCGAGCTCGCGGATTTCCGGCGCGGGAAGGCTGGTCGCGCGCGAGTCGATCACCTCGCCCGGCACATAGGTGGCGACGCTGGCGCGCAATTGTCGCAAGGGGCGCAGCAACAGCCGGTCGACGACCAGCCAGGCGATCCCCGCCGCCGCCGCCCACATCAGCAGCGGCAGCAGCAATGCGACGATCAGCGAGGAGGTGACCGGCGCACTGGGCATCCGGGTTCGCAGTTCCAGGTCAGCTATGCCGAGCGGCGTGCGTAATTCCTCTCGCCGCTGAAACGCCCCGTCACCCGGCGCCGGTTCCAGCGCCAGCGTCTGGTCGTCGAGCAGCATCTCGCTGGAGAAGATGGTCGCGCGGCTGGTCGGCCGGCCGAGCTTGCGAAGGAAGCTTTGCGGGAAGAAGGCGCGGGCGGTGACGTCCGACCGGCCGCCGGTCAGCGACAGAATCAGCCCCTTGCCGGGCAGGACGGCGGCGTTGACGGGTTCGTCCGCCTCCATGTCGACGGGCTGCGGCATGTGCTCGCCGCAGAGCAAGCGGCCCTGGCGGTCGGCGATCTCGAACCGTGCACCAGCTGAGGCCTGTTGCGCGAAGACGCCTTGCGCCCTTGCGCAGCTTGGCGCGTCTGCCGGATCGGCGCCGAGCGCGTTCACCGCGACCCGCAACGCGTTCATGTCGCCGACCAGCTCGACGGCGATGGCGCGCGCGCTTTCGTTGGCGGCGATGCGCAGGCGCGAACGCGCCTCGGCATCCGTCAGCCGCGTGATCTGGAGCGTCGCGACGACCGCGATCAGCGCCAGCGGCAGCAACGCGCCGCTGAGGATCAGGAAGAGCTTCGCCCCGGTCGGCAACCGGCCGAATCGATACATCCCGCCGGGCAGAGCCGGTTCGGCGTTCAGGGCGTCGGCGGTGTCGGTTTGCGTCGGCGGGAGTGTCGAGACCGCAAGTGTGGGATCGGGCATCGCCCGGCGTTAGGACAGCTTGCCGAGCAGGTCGAGCAGGTCGTCCGGAATCTGTTCCTCGACGGTCCGCTGATAGACCGAGCGCAACGCCGTACCCATCTCGCGATCCTTGGTCTCGTCCGGCTGTGCGGCGCGACCGGTCGTCCGGCCGGTCGCGCGGGCATCGGCGGGGGTGCTGCGCACGCCCTCTTGCTGAATGGTGTCCCGCATCGCAGCCGGTTTCTCGCTATCCTGACCCAACCCGAAAACTTCCCCCTAAGCCCGCTCAAACCGAGGGGCGTGCAGCGACGTGCCGAAATGTCGGCAATGGTTCAACATCGCCGTGAAACCAAACATGCTCTCGATGGTTCCAACAGCGTTCCGAAAAATCGGACGTTCGCCCGACCATTGCCACAGCATACCCTTCGTACACAGAAGGGCCGATCAGTCTCCAGGGAGTTTTTAACGCTCATGTCGCTTGGACAGCAACTCGCACCGCACCTTCCTTTCCTGCGGCGCTACGGCCGGGCGCTGACCGGCAGCCAGACCCATGGCGACCAATATGTCCGCGCCACGCTGGAGGCGATCGTCGCGGCGCCTGACCAGTTTCCGCGCGATGTCGATCCGCGCCTCGGCCTGTACCGGATGTTCCAGGGCATCTGGTCCTCGGCCAATTATGACGAACTGGGCGACGAGCCGGAGGCGATCGGCGCCGAGGCGGTGACCCGCGCCCGCCTCTCCCGGATGACGCCGCTGTCGCGCCAGGCGCTGCTGCTGACCGCGATGGAGGGCTTCACGCCCGAGGACGCGGCCTATCTGATCGATGTCGAGACCGACGAGGTCGAGCGGCTCGTGTCCGAGGCGCTGGCCGAGATCGAGCAGCAGACCCGCGCCCGCGTGCTCATCATCGAGGACGAGCCCATCATCGCGATGGACATCGAGACGATCGTCCGCGACCTGGGTCATGACGTGACCGGCGTCGCCGTCACGCGTGACGAGGCGGTCGGCCTGGCGATGGAGGATCGGCCGGGCCTGGTGCTCGCCGACATCCAGCTGGCCGACGACAGCTCGGGCATCGACGCGGTGAAGGACATCCTAGCCGAGTTCGA
Source organism: Sphingomonas sp. S-NIH.Pt15_0812 (assembly GCF_003951315.1). Classification (GTDB taxonomy): domain Bacteria; phylum Pseudomonadota; class Alphaproteobacteria; order Sphingomonadales; family Sphingomonadaceae; genus Sphingomonas. The sequence goes on along the minus strand of NZ_QLJH01000006.1, from coordinate 21,350 downwards.
GGTGCCAGTGATCTTCATCACCGCGTTCCCGGAGCGTCTGCTCACCGGCGAGCGGCCGGAGCCGACCTTCCTCATCACCAAGCCGTTCCAGCGCTCGACCGTCAAGGCGGCGATCAGCCAGGCGCTGTTCTTCGACCAGTCGACCGTGCCGGCCTGACCGTAATATCATCGGGGCGGGCGACGGCGTCCGCCCCGATGACGCGGAAAAGGTGGAAGGGTTACGGAGCCAAAACGATCCCAAGGGGTTTTATCATCATGGCCGATCCCGAAGACCCCATCCATGTCAGCACCGAAGAGGCGCGCGCCGGATCCACCCCGCATATGACGCGGTACATCCTGCCGATTTCGCTGGCGCTGGTGATCGTGATCTTCGCGGTGATCGTTTTCCGCTAAATATGGCTCCCGGCTGGTAAAGTCGGATCGTGATGACTATTTTCTGCCGGGGCGGGGAACCGTGCCGAGCTCTAAGATCGGATACGAATGACTCAAGCGATGCTGCGCGACGACGATGCTCCCGAGCCCATGGAGGCTCCGGTCGAGCATGTTTCGCTGTCCGACCCGGAATTCAAGACGCAGCTGGCGCAGGTCATTCCGCACCTGCGCGCCTTCGGACGGTCGCTGTCCGGCAGTCGCGACCTCGCGGATGACCTGGTGCAGGAAACGCTGCTCAAGGCCTGGGCGGCGCGCAAGCGCTTCCAGGCGGGCACCAATATGCGCGCTTGGACCTTCATCATCCTGCGCAATCTGTACCTGTCGCAGATGCGGCGCGCGCGCTTCAAGGGCGAGTGGGACGATCTGGTCGCCGACCGCATCCTCGCCGCGCCTGCCAGCCAGGATCGCCATGTCGAACTGGGCGATATGCAGCGCGCCCTGATGCATCTGCCGCAGCCGCAGCGCGAGGCGCTGATCCTGGTCGGCGCGGGCGGCTTCGCCTATGAGGAAGCGGCCGAGATCTGTCAGGTCGCGGTCGGCACGATCAAAAGTCGCGTCGCGCGTGGCCGCGTCGCGCTGGAGGCCCTGCTGAGCGAGGGTGCGCTCCCGTCGCGGCGGGATCATGAGACCGACCCGAACAAGACGGCGCTCGACTCGATCATGGGCGACGTAGACCACCTCAGCCGCGGACGCTGAAGGCGTAGGGCTGGTTGGGTTTCGCCGGCTGACTTCATCCAAGATAGCCGTCGCCTCCATTGCTCCTGCGAGAACAGGCGCTTGGTGGCGATGCGCGTGAACGCGTTTACAACGTCAAAAGTGGCGACCGTTAGGGGTAATCACTGCCCGTTGAAGCTGCTAACCCACACTGCGCTAGGCAGGTTGCGTCAGCTATTCAGCCGCGTGCTACCATTCAGCCGCCGCAACAGGCGCAGCATGTCCTCCGGCGTCGCGACCGTCCCACCATAGGCGTCGCGCAACGCGGCGCCGATCGCGTCGGCCGGACGGGGCCGCCGAACGATCTGTTCGCCACCGCTGGTCTCCGCGAGCAAGGAACTAGGGGACATCATGCCATCATAACGTGCGGAGTGGGTCTTCGTTGCGATCTGTGTCAGGTCGGGGGCGATGTTCGAATCGCTGCCGCTGATCGCCAACGATCCCCGCCTGCCGCTCGCCCTGGAGCGGGCGCGCCGTCACTCTCCCTTTCTGGCTCTATTGACCGATCGCGAGCCGGCGATCGCGGAGGCGGCGGCGTCCGGTCGGCTGGACCCGGCCTTGCTCGCCTACGACCCGGACCGGCCCGTCGCGCAGGCATTGCGGCGGCAGCGGCGGGCGCTGGCCTTGCAGGTGGCGCTCGGCGATCTGGCCGGCCTGTTCGACCTGACTTCGGTCACGGCCGCGCTGACCGATTTCGCGGATGCCGCGCTCGACCGGGCGATCCGTGCGGCGATCGCCGAACGCTATCCGGATGCCGAGCCGGTCGGCTTCGCCGCCATCGCCCTGGGCAAGCAGGGCAGCCGCGAGCTCAACTATTCCTCCGATATCGACCCGATCCTGATCTTCGACCCGGCGACGCTGCCCCGCCGCGCCCGTGAGGAGCCGGAAGAGGCGGCGGTGCGGATCGCGCGGCGTGCGGTGGAGCTGCTCCAGGCCCGCGACGGCGATGGCTATGTGCTGCGCGTCGATCTCCGGCTGCGGCCCTCGCCGGAGGTGACGCCGATCGCCATCCCGGTCGGCGGCGCGATCGCCTATTATGAGAGCCAGGCGCTGACCTGGGAGCGCGCCGCCTTCATCCGCGCCCGGGCGGCGGCGGGGGATGTGGCGCTGGGCCGGCGCTTCCTCGATTCGATCCGGCCGTTCGTCTGGCGGCGGACGCTCGACTTCGGCGCGGTCGGGGAGATTCGGGCGCTGTCGCACCGCATCCGGGATCATCATGCGCAGGGACAGGCCTTCGGTCCCGGCTATGACCTGAAGCGCGGCCGCGGCGGCATTCGCGAGATCGAGTTCTTCGCGCAGATCCATCAACTGATCCATGGCGGCCGCGACCCCGTACTCCGCGCGCCGGCGACGCGGGACGCGCTGACCGAACTGGCGATCGCCGGCTGGATCGAGGTGAGTGACGCCCAGGCGCTGGCCGAGGCCTATACGTTGCTCCGCACGATCGAGCACCGGGTCCAGATGATCGACGATCGGCAGACCCATCGCCTGCCCTCGGGCGAGGGCCTGGACGCGGTCGCACAGTTGCACGGGCTGGCGGATGGAGCCGCGCTGCTCGACCGGCTTCGTCCCTCGGTGCAGCGGGTCGGCCGGGTCTATGACGCGCTCGACGATGCCAAGCGTGCCGGCCTGTCGCGCGATCCGCAGGGATTGAGCGCGGCGCTGCCCGCGTACGGCTTCAGCGACGGCGCGGCGGCGGCGCAGCGCATCACGGCATGGCGGTCCGGTCTTTACCCGTCGCTGCGCAGCGCCGCGGCGCGCGACGCGCTGGAGGCAGTGCTGCCGACCCTGGTCGAGGCAATCGGCCATGCCCCCGATCCCAATGCGGCGCTCGGCAAGCTGGACGGTATGTTCGAACATATGTCGAGCGCCATCAACATCTTCCGACTGCTGGAGGCGCGGCCGGGGCTGGCCGACCTGCTCGCCCGCATCCTGGCCCATGCCGTGCCGCTGGCCGACGAACTGGCGCGCCGGCCAGCGCTGATCGACGGCCTGATCGACTCGTCCGCGCTGGACGAGGTCGGCGATGTCGCGGCCCTGGCCCAGGCGATGCGCGGCGGCGATGTCGGCGATTACCAGCAGCGGCTCGACCATGTCCGCCGCGTGGTCGGAGAGACCCGCTTCGCGCTTGGCGTACAGATCGTCGCGGGCGCGGCCGATCCGCTCGCGGTGGGCGCGGGCTATGCGCGCGTGGCCGAGGCGGCGGTCCAGGTCCTGGCCGAAGCGACCATCGCGGAGTTCGGCCGTGCGCATGGGGCGGTTCCGGACAGCGAGTTCGTGGTGCTGGCGCTCGGTCGTCTCGGCGGCGGCGTGCTGACCCATGCCTCCGACCTCGACCTGGTCTATCTGTTCACCGGCGATTTCCGGGCCGAATCCGATGGGCCCAAGCCGCTCGGCGCGACCCTCTATTACAATCGCCTGGCCAGCCGGATGACGGCGGCGCTGTCGGTGCCGACAGCGGCGGGGCCACTCTATCCGGTCGATACGCGCCTGCGGCCCTCGGGCGGGCAGGGGCCGCTGGCGGTGTCGCTCGACAGCTTCGCCCGGTACCAGCGCGAGGAAGCCTGGACCTGGGAGCATATGGCGCTGACCCGCGCGCGACCGGTGTTCGGTTCCCCTGCCGCCCGCGCCGCGACCCAGGCGATCATCGATGCCGTGCTGGCCGGGGATCGACCGACCCGCGACGTGGTCGACGAGGCCCGGTCGATGCGCGCGGAGATGGCACGGCACAAGCCGGCGGCGGGGCCGCTCGACGTCAAGCTGCTGCCGGGCGGGCTGGTCGACCTGGAATTCGCGCTCCATGCCCGCCAGTTGCTGCATCGTGACGGGTTCGACCCCAATCTGGGCCGCGCCGTGGAGCGGATGGTCGCGGCCAGCCTCGCGCCGGCGGACCTGCCGGCCGCCTATCGTCTGCTCGCCCGGCTGTTGATCACGATGCGACTGGTGGCGCCTGACGCGGCCGAGCCGGCGGAGGCGACTCGTGCGCTGATCGCCCGCGCGGTCGGCTGCGACGACTGGACGCACATGGTTGCGGAGCTGGCCGTCGCACGGCAGGAGGTCGCGACCTGGTGGGAGACGATCGCATGACCAAGATTCCGGCAGTGACGGTGGAGGGGCAGGACGGGCCGATCGCGCTCGGCCGGGTCGGCGTGCCGCTCGTCGTCTATTTCTATCCGAAGGACGATACGTCCGGCTGCACGCGTGAGGCGCAGGATTTCACCGCGCTGGCGGCGGACTTCGCCCAGGCGGGCGTCCGCGTGATCGGCGTGTCGAAGGACAGTCTGGCCGCTCATGGCAAGTTCACCGCCAAACATGGCTTGGCGGTGGAGCTGGCCAGCGATCCCGACGGTGTCGCCTGCGAGGCATTCGGCGTGTGGGGCGAGAAGAAGCTCTACGGCAGGACGTACATGGGCATCGAACGCGCGACCTTCCTGTACGACGCGGACGGCACGCTGGTGCGCGAATGGCGCAAGGTGAAGGTGCCCGGCCATGCCGAGGCGGTACTGGCAGCGGCGCGCGATCTGGCCGCTTCCGCATGACGACGATCGCCGCCGCCTGCCGCCAGGTGCTGGACGCGGCCGAACCGCGCGACAAGGTGCGGCTGGCACGCGCGGCGGCGCGGGCGTGGAAGCGCGGGGATTTGTTGGCGCGGTTCGACGTGGCGATGCCCGACCAGCCGGCGCGGCCCGCCCGGCCCGAACTGCTGCCGCCCAACCGGATGCCCAAGCGCGGGCGCGGCGGATCGGAGCGCGGGCGGATCGCGCTGCTCCACGCATTGGCCCATATTGAATTCTCCGCCATCGATCTGGCCTTCGACGCGGCGGGGCGGTTCGGCGCGCAGTTCCCGCGCACCTATGTCGACGACTGGCTGTCGGTCGGCGCGGACGAGGCGATGCATTTCGCCATTCTCGATCGCCGGCTGAAGGCGCTCGGCAGCCAGTACGGCGCGCTGCCGGCTCATGCCGGCCTGTGGGAGTCGGCGGCGGAAACGGCGCATGACCCGGCGGCGCGTCTGGCGGTGGTGCCGATGGTGCTGGAGGCGCGCGGCCTGGACGTGACGCCGGAAACGGTCGCCCGGTTCGAGGCGGCGGGGGACATGGCCTCGGCGCGAATCCTCCATCGCATCTATACCGACGAGATTCGCCATGTCGGATTCGGGGCGAAATGGTTCGGCTATCTCTGTGCGAATGCCGGCATTCCGCCCGCGCCGGAGTGGCAGAGGCTGGTAGGCAGATTTTTCCGCGGTGTGATTAAGCCTCCGTTCAACGACTCGGCGCGCCAGTCTGCCGGTCTGACGCGGGACTTCTACGGGCCTATTGCCGCGCGCTGATGCATCGGGTCACAAGGCGGGCGTTCGGCGAGCGGTGGGGCTGCAAGTCGTTCAGGTGTTCCGAGCCGGTTCGCGGGATGACGCGGACACGGCGCTTCGCATTGGGGTTCGATGACCAATTCGCTTCTGTCGGCCGCCGTCCTTCGCGCCGGCGCCCGCCGTTCGATGATGATCGCCACGCTGCTCGGCCTCGCCGCTACCGGCACCGCCCATGCCGCCGAAGCGCCCGCCGCGCCTCCGGCTCCGCCCTCGGGGGGCACCTTCATCCCCGCCGCCAGTGCCGAGGCGCTGGCCGACCTCAAGGCGGATGCGCAGTTCAAGTCGCTGTTCCAGACCTGGAAGAAGCTGGACCAGGGTGGCAACGGCGTCATCGCCATTCCCTCGGTCCAGCCGGTCACCAGCCTGAAGTTCACCAGCAATTTCGGCATTCGCAGCGACCCGTTCCGGGGCACCGCCGCGATGCATGCCGGCGTCGACATTCCGGGGCCCACCGGCACGCCGATCTACGCCACCGCCGACGGCATCGTCGACCATGCCGACCGCCTGGGCGGCTATGGCAACATGGTCGAGATCAACCATGGCAAGGGCATCGCCACCCGTTACGGCCATTTGTCCAAGATCATCGTCCAGAATGGCGCCCGCGTTCACCGTGGCCAGCTGATCGCGCTGATGGGCTCGACGGGCCGCTCGACCGGCCCGCACCTCCATTACGAGGTCCGCATCGATGGCCATGCGGTCAACCCGATCCCGTTCCTGACCACCGCCGACTATCTGCTCGCCTCGCAATCGGCGACCGTGCACCAGATCCCGGTGTCGACCGAGGGTCCGGCCGCGCAGGACTGAGCGACGCTCGATCGTCCTGCCCCGTCCGGGGCAATGTCGCGAAACCCAACTGATCGATCCCGCTATCGTCGGTGTGGAACGTAGGGATCGGGAGCGTCTCTCCGCCGAGCGGATCCAGGATGTGGCCCGGCAGCCTACCGCTGGTGATCCCGCCCGGATTCGAACCGGGGGCCTTCCGCTTAGGAGGCGGACGCTCTATCCTGCTGAGCTACGGGATCCGTGCCGGACATGGCTGGGATTAAGCATGCGCGGGGGTGAAATCAACCGGCTTGGAACGTTCGAGGCCCTACTCGTTACTCCTGCGGAACAGAAGTGATGCTCATGCCGTTTCAATGCCGGGCCGGCGGAGGCATGAGGATATTGGTGGACGGGCAGGTCACAGCGAAATTCCTTCTGGGTCGACGTCGCGACCAGATGGACAGCGACGACATCGCGGTACTCGAACGCTCGGCCAGCGCCATTCGCGACCTGCCGACCCGGCGGACGCTCGTCCGTGCGGGAGAGCCGGTGGCGGAAAGCACATTGCTGCTGGAGGGCATATTGTGCCGATACATGGACGACCGCGCCGGGCATCGACAGCTGGTCGCCATTCACGTTCCCGGCGACTTTGTTGACCTGCACGGCTTCCCGATGGGTCGGCTGGACCATGACATCGCGACGATCGGCCCGGCCAAGGTGGCGATCTGGAAACATGGCGTGCTGGAGGACATCCTCGCGCCCCGGCCGAAGCTGCAACGAATGCTGTGGTTCTCGACCCTGCTCGACGCGGCGATGCATCGCGAATGGATCTTCCGGCTGGGTCGATTGGGCGCGGACGGCCGAATCGCCCATCTGATCTGCGAGCTGGAGGAGCGACTGGCCATGGTCGGGCTGAGCAGCGGCGGCACCTATAGCCTGCCGCTCATCCAGGCGGACTTGGCGGAGGCGAGCGGGCTGACCAACGTCCATGTCAATCGCGTGCTGCGATCGTTGCGCGAACAGGAACTGATGCTGTTTCGTGACGGCACGGTGACCATCCTCGATCGTCCCCGGCTGCGCGCGCTGGGCGAGTTCGAGCCCGGCTATCTCTATGGCAATCATCCGGAAAAGGTGGCCGAGGCGCTGGCGAGAACAGCATAAGAGGCTTTCGCCCCGCCGTTCGTCGCCTATGCTGGTGCTTCCGTGATCCGGGAGTATCAGACCGATAATGCGTAGCTTTCTGACGGTGGCCGGTGCCGCCACCCTGCTGGCCTCTTCCGCCCTGGCCCAGGGGCCGGCGGCTCCGACCGCCAATGCCGCCGCCAATCCGCTGCTGGCCGACTGGACCGGTCCCTATGGCGGGGTGCCGCCCTGGGACAAGGTGAAGCCCGAGCTGTTCCCCGCCGCGTTCACCGCCGCGCTGGCCGAGCGCCGCGCCGACTATCGCCGCATCGCCGACGATCCGGCGGCACCGACCTTCGCCAACACCTTCGTGCCGATGCAGCTCGCCGGACAGCGGTTGGGCCGGGTAATGACGTTGTTCGGCGTGATGACCGGCAATATGAACACGCCCGCCTATCAGGCGCTGGACCGCGAATGGTCGCCCAGGCTGGCCGCGGCGTCCGACGAGATCACCTTCGATCCCAAGCTGTTCGCCCGGATCGAGACGATCTGGAAGGCGCGGGCGACCAGCGGCCTGACCGCCCAGCAGCAGCGGCTGGTGACCCGCACCTACGACAGCTTCGTCCGCCAGGGCGCAAAGCTGAACGCGGCGCAGAAGGCGGAACTGTCCGCCTTCAACCAGAATCTCGCGATCAACTTCTCCGAATTCTCGCAGCGTCTGCTCGCCGACGAGGGGACGGCGACGATCGTCACCGACGAGGCGCGGCTCGCCGGCCTGCCCGACAGCGTCAAGGCGGTGGCCCGGGCGGCGGCGCAGGAGCGTGGTCAACAGGGCTGGGCGATCGTCAATACCCGCTCGGCCGTCGATCCGGTGCTGACCTTCGCACAGGACCGCGCCTTGCGCGAACAGGTGTGGCGCGCCTTTGTCAAGCGCGGCGACAATGGCGACGTCAACGACACCAAGGCGACGATCGCGCGCATCGTCCGGCTCCGCGCCAACCGCGCGCACCTGCTCGGCTTCAAGACCCATGCCGACTGGCGGATGCAGGACACGATGGCCAAGACGCCGGCCGCCGCCATGGCGCTGATGATGCGCGTCTGGCCCTATGCCAAGGCGCGCGTCGCCGAGGAGGTCCGCGACATGCAGGCGATCGCGGACAAGGAGGGCGCGAAGATCCGCATCGAACCCTGGGACTATCGCTTCTATCAGGAGAAGGTGCGCAAGGCGCGCTACGACCTCGATCAGGCGCAATTGAAGCCCTATTTCGAACTCAACAACATCATCCAGGGTTCGCTCTACGCGGCCAACCGGCTGTATGGGCTGGAGTTCAAGGAGATTACCGGCACCGTGCCGGTGTTCGAGCCCAACATGCGCGTCTGGCACGTCACGCGGAACGGGCAGGAGGTCGGCCTGTTCTACCGCGACGATTTCGCGCGGACCGGCAAGCGGTCGGGCGCCTGGGCCAATACCTATCGCGGGCAGCGCGGCCTGCCGCCGGCGCAGATGGTGCTGTCGTCCAACAACAACAACTTCGCCAAGGGCGCGCCCGGCGAGCCGATCCTGATCAGCCTGGACGATGCGCAGACGCTGTTCCACGAATTCGGCCATGCCATCCATGCGATGCTGCAGAATGTCTATTATCCCGGCTTGGCCGGCACGCCCCGCGACTTCGTGGAATATCCCAGCCAGGTGAACGAGCATTGGCTGCTGACCCGCGACGTGCTCGACAAATATGCCCGCCATTACCAGACCAAGCAGCCGATGCCGCAGGCGCTGCTCGACAAGATCGAGGCGTCGAAGACCTTCAACCAGGGCTTCGCCACGACCGAATATCTGTCCTCGGCGATCGTCGACATGAAGCTGCACACGCTGCCCGACGGAATCGTCGATCCCGCCGCCTTCGAGGCGGCGACGCTGAAGGAGATCGGGATGCCGGCGCAGTTGGTGATGCGGCACCGCCTGCCGCAGTTCAATCACCTCTTCTCGTCCGACGCCTATTCGGCGGGCTATTACAGCTATCTGTGGTCGGAGACGATGGACGCGGACACCTTCGCCGCGTTCGAGGAGGCGGGCAGTCCGTGGGACAAGGCGACGGCGGACCGTTTCGCGCGCATCCTGCTGTCGACCGGCAACGAAACCGACCGGGCCGAGGCGTATCGCGCCTTCCGGGGCCGAGACCCGGACATCAAGGCGCTGCTGGCGAAGCGGGGCTTCCAGGCCAAGTGATGTGTCGGCTCCTCTTCCATATGGGAGAGGAGCCGCTCGGTCCTTAGCGGGAGGGGGAGGCCGAACACACCGCATAGCCGAAGGCGGGCAGTGTCATGGTCAGGCTGCCCGGCGCGGCGGCGGTCGCCGGACAGGTGCCGGCAAGCGTCGTGAAACGCTCTGATTTCGCTTCCACCTGCACCGCCTGGGTGATGGGCGTGGCGGCGGTGTTGAAGGCGATCACCACCTCACGCCCGTCCGTGGGATCGAAGCGCGAGACGGCGAACAGGCCGGGGCCATCGCCGCGCTGGCGCGTCACCTGGCGGCCGCGGGTCAAGGCCGGCGTGGCGGTGCGCAGGCGGGCGAGGCTGGCGATCGTCCGATAGAGCGGATGGTCGGGTTGGAAATTGTCCTGAGCCGTGGTGCGGGTCGTGCCGACCAGACGGTTGTCGTTATAGCTGACGACGCGGCTGGCGAAGAGATCCTCGCGCGCGTCCTGGTCGTTGCCGTCGCCGGCGAAACCCTGCTCGTCGCCCGAATAGAGCGTCGGCACGCCGCGCAGCGTCAGCAGCATGGCATGGGCCAGTGCGACGCGCTTCAGCACCTCCGCGTCCGGGGCATCGGGATTGCCCAGCCGCACCCAGCGGGCGAAGCGGCCCTGGTCGTGATTGCCGAGGAAGGTCGGCAGAATATCGGCGGTCGCCTCGCCCTGGGCGTAGAGCACGTCGCCTTCGAACAGGTCGGCCATGACGCTGGTCGGCTTGTTCTCCGCCACCACCTGCATCACCGCATTCTGGAAGGCGAAGTCGAGCACCGCCGGATAGCCGGCGATCTTCGTCCAGCGCGCCAGATAGCCCGGCTCCATCCCCGCCGTCACCTCGCCGAAGATGTGGAAATGGGGGATGCCGCGCGCGGCGGCACGCGCCTGCATCGCCGGAACGAATGCGCGCCAGAATTCCGGATTCACGTGCTTGGCGGTGTCGATGCGGAAGCCGTCGACGCCGAACCGGTCGATCCAGCCGCCATAGATGTCGATCATCCCGGCGATGACGCGCGGGTTCTCGGTCATCAGATCGTCCAGCCCGGAAAAGTCGCCGGTCTGCGAGCTTTCGTTGCGGAACAGCGTGTCGCCGCGATTGTGATAGTAGATCGGGTCGTTGAGCCAGGCCGGCACCTTCACCTGTCGCTCGGCGGCGGGGACATAGGGGGTATAGGCATAGGTCGGATCGGTCAGCCGCGCGAAATTCCCCGCCGTCTGCACATCGTCGCCCAGAAAGCCGGGATTGATCGCCTCGCCGGTCAGGCCGCCCTTGCGTCGATAGGGATAGGTGGCGCGGTCGCGATACGGGCAGGGCCTGCCTTCGCCGCATTCCCGGTACTGGATCACATCGGCGGTATGGTTGGCGATGATGTCCATATAGACCTTCATCCCGCGAGCATGCGCCGCATCGACCAGCGCGCGGAAATCGGCATCGGTGCCGAAATGCGGATCGACCCGGGTGAAGTCGGTGATCCAATAGCCGTGATAGCCGGCGGACTCCTGCCCCTTGCCACCCTGAACCGGCTTGTTCTTGAAGATCGGCCCGACCCAGAGCGCGGTCGCGCCCAGGCCCTGGATGTAGTCAAGCCGGCGGATCAGCCCCTTCAAGTCGCCGCCATGGTAGAAGCCCTTGGCGCTCGGGTCGAAGCCGGTCGCCAGCCGATCGCCGGTCAGACCGCCGCGATCATTGGCGGTGTCGCCATTGTCGAACCGGTCGGGCAGGACGAAATAGATCACCTCGTCCTGCGGCGGGCGCTGGCGATAGTCCTGCGCGGCGGCGGGGACGGCCCAGCTTGCGAGGGTGGCGACGGCGGCGAGCAGGGCGGTCTTCATGCGGTTCGGCTTTCGGTCGGGGGCGGGGCGGCGCAATGGCGCGCGACGAATTCGGCATGGTCGGGCAGACGGGCGGCCACCGCTTCGGCATGGCGGGCGGCGATCGCGACCAGCGCCTCGCGCTCGGCCGGGGGCAGGGCGGCGACCAGGGGCGCATGGTCCAGCGGCACGATGCCCTGGCCGATGAGGATCTGGAGCCAGCCGACCTCGGCGAACAGTTCGTCGCCCTGGCGGAGGATGCGGCCGGACTCGCGGAACAGGTCGATCCGCTCCGCCAGGCTGTCGGGGATCGGTGCCGCGCGCCGCTCGCACCAGAAAGGTTCGTCGCGCGCGTTGGCATGGTAATGGAGGATCAGCGCGTCGCGGATCGCCAGCCACTCCGCCTCGCTGCGCCGGTTGAAGGCGGCGATGCCGGCGGGGGCTAAGCGGCGGTCGGGCCAGAATTCCAGCAACCGCGCGATGCCCGACTGGACCAGATGGATGCTGGTCGATTCGAGCGGCTCCATGAAACCGGCGGCCAGCCCCAGGCTGACGCAATTGCCGATCCAGGGCCGGCGGCGGCGACCGGTGGTGAAGCGCAAGGGCCGGGGGTCGGCCAGCGGCGGGCCGTCCAGATGCCCGACCAGCAGCTCCGCCGCCGCATCGTCGGACAGGTGGCTGGAGGCATAGACCAGCCCGTTGCCGGTGCGATGCTGGAGCGGGATGCGCCATTGCCAACCCGCCGCACGCGCGGTGGCGCAGGTGAAGGGATGGAGCGGCCTGGTCCGCCCGGTCGGCACCGCCAGCGCGCGGTCGCAGGGCAGGTGCGCCGACCAGTCGTCGAAGCCGCTGGCCAGCGTCTCCTCGATCAACAGGCCGCGAAAGCCGGAGCAGTCGATGAACAGGTCGCCCGCGACCCGGCGCTCACCCTCCAGCCGGACGGCGGCGACATGGCCGGTGTGGCCATCGCGCTCAACGCCGACGATGCGTCCCTCGATGCGCTCCACGCCACGCGCCTCGGCATAGTGGTGCAGATAGGCGGCATAGAGGCCCGCATCGAAATGATAGGCCCAGGCAAGGCCGCTCGGCAGGTCGGGGCGGCCGGGATCGGGGGCGAACCGGTCGGCCGCCGCCGCACGGGCGCTCGCCGAACAGTCCCACAGGTCGGTCGTGCCGCCGGCCTGACGATGCGCCAGCCAGTAATGGTGGAAGGGCAACAGCCCCGCGCCGCGACCGATCGTGCCGAAGGCGTGGATGTAGCGGCTGTCCGGCCCGGACCAGCCGTCGAAGCGGATGCCGAGCTTGAAACTGCCGCCGGTCGCGCGGACGAACGCGTCTTCGTCGATCCCCAGCGACTGGTTGAACAGGCGAAGCTGCGGGATGGTCGCCTCGCCGACGCCGACCGTGCCAATCGCGTCGGACTCGATCAGCCGGATCGCGGTGCCCGGCGGCAGGAATCGCGAAAGCGCCGCCGCCGCCATCCAGCCGGCACTGCCGCCACCGACGATGACGACGCTGCGGATGGCGGCGGCGGTCATGGCCTGTCCCGTCCGGTGACCGCCCGAGGGGTATGTCGGGCGGTCGCCATGGATCAGAACTTCATCGTGAAGCCGGCGAGATAGCGGCGGCCATAACGCTGATAGTCGATGATCTGCAGGTCCTGGCCCGGGTTCTGCGTCACGAACGGCGTGTTGGTCAGGTTCTGCCCCTGGAGATAGACGGACAGGCCCTGGAGAAAGCCGTTGCTGAAGTCATAGCCGATCTGGCCATCGACGATCAGCTCGCCGCGCGCATTGCGGTTGACCCGGTTGGCGGCCAGGCCCGACACCTCGCCGATGAAGCTCGACCGGTAGCGGACCGAGCCGCGCGCCGAGAAGCCCCATTTCTCGAAATAGGCGGTGCCGTTCGCCACCCAGCGCGAATAGCCGGGCAGGTCGGCGGCGGTCGCGCCCGGATAGGCCACGATCTCCGACTTGGTATAGGAGCCGCCGCCGGTCACGCCGAAGCCGTTGAGGAAGCCGACCACCTCGCCCAGCGGCAGCGTGCCCGCCAGCTCGACGCCGTAGAGCTGCCCGCCCTTGACGTTATAGGGCTGGGTGATGACGCCGATCGGCGAGACATAGTTGGGGGCGTTGGGATTGGTGGTCTGGAACCCGCCGCTCGCGCTCAGCGGCAGGCCGGTATAGTCATAGACCTGGTCCTGGAGATTGCGGTCGACGACATAGTTGATCAGCTTCTTGTAGAAGAACTGCGCCGCCAGATAGCCCTTGTTGCCGAAATACTTCTCGAACGTCAGGTCGGCGGCATTGGCGCGGAACGGGCGGAGGAAGGGGTTGCCGCTGCTGCCCGCGATGATCCCGCGGGTCTGGTCGACGCCATAGGACAGGCCGAGGCGCATCGAGTCCATGCGCGGGCGCATCACCTGCCGCGCCAGCGCGGCGCGGATGACGAAGTCGTTGGCGGTGCGCAGCGACAGGTTGAGCGACGGCATCACGTCCCAATAGTCCGCGCCCTGCCGGATCGGCACGATGCCGGTATTGGTCGGATCGATATAATAGCCGCTGGTATGCTGCGAGGTGTTGACCGCCTGCACGCCGATATTGCCGGTCAGCTGCGCGCTGCCGATGTCCTGCCGGATATTGGTCTGCAGGTACATCGTCATCAGGTCTTCGCTGATCGAATAGGCCTTGGCGCGGACGTCGTTGTTCGCGTTGTTCGACACCAGCCGATAGACGCCGCCGTCGAGCAGGTCATAGGGATTGTAGCTGATCACCGGCCCCAGCCCCAGATAGGTCTGGTCGCTGGGCGTCTTCAGATACTGGCTGGGCACCGGCTCGATCACATTGCCGCTGGCGAGCTGGACCAGGGCCTCGTTCGGGGTCAGCGACTTGTCGTGGTTGGTGTAGTTCACGCCCGCCTGGACGCTGGAGAAGAAGCTGTCCTCGATCTCCTTCTCCACCTCGGCGCGATATTGCCAGATGCGGTCGGATACGGCGCGGTCGTTGAAATAGCCGGCCTGGACGTTCGATCCGCCCCAGCCGAGCGGGTCGGTGAGCTGGATCAGGTTGGGGTCGGAATAGTTGAGCGTCGGGCTGAACACCGTGCCCTTGGTCGAGGAGACGAATCCGATCGTGTCGGTCGCGCCCAATGCGCGGCCATAGCCGGTCCCGGAATAGGTCTCGAAGATCGTCTCGTTGCGCTTGGTCTTGGAATAGCTGAGGTCGAAGGTCGCGTTCCAGCCGTCATCGCCCTTATACTGGTTGTTCCAGCCAAAGGCGTAGAGCTTGGCGTCGCGATCCTCGCGATTGTTGCGGATCACGCCCTGCACATTAGTGAAGGTGCCCGACACATAGGTGCCGTTGGCGATCTGGCCAGTGGCGGGATTGAAGCGCGCGCCGGTGTTCGCCGGATCGGTGACGCCCAGGCCGTTCTGCCCGTCGAAGCCGAGCGGCAGTTCGATGCCGCGCTTGATCGCGTGATCCTGGAAGTCGGAATAGAAGCCGTCGATGGTCGTGGTGAAATTCTCGACCGGGCGGAATTCCACCGTACCGGTCAGGCCCAGGCGGCGCAGCCTGTTGGACGTGATGTACGACTTCGACCCGCCGATCAGCGCGGCGTTGCTGGGGCCGGCGGCACCATAGCCCCAGGCGTTGAACTCCTGCGTCTGGTACGGTTCGTCGGTATAGCTGGCGGCCAGCGCGACACCCAGCCGCTTGTCGAGGAACTGGTCCACATAGGTGCCGTTGACGCGGTAGCCATATTGCTTGGAATCGGCGTTGAGCTTGCCGATGTCCGCATCGACGCCGCGCGCGCCGATCGAGATGACGCGCCGGCCGAATTCCAGCGGACGGATGGTGCGCAGGTCTACCGTGCCCGACAGGCCCTGGCCGATCACCGAGGCGGTGCCGGTCTTGTAGACGACGACCTGGTTCACGACCTCGGCCGGATACTGGTCATATTCCACCGCGCGATTGTCGCCGGTCGAGGTCTGCTCGCGGCCGTTGAGCAGGGTGGTCGAGAAATCGGGCGCGAAGCCGCGGATCGAGATCGAGTTGGAGCGGCCCTGGATGCGCTGCGAAGTCAGGCCGGGCAGACGCGCGATCGACTCCGCGATCGAGGCGTCGGGCAGCTTGCCGATATCCTCGGCCGAGACGGACTCAACGATCTGGTCGCGGTTCTTCTTCTCGGCGACGGCATTTTCCAGGCTGCGGCGGAAACCGGTGACGACGATGTCGGCCTGTTCGGGCGAGGCGCCCGCATCGGTCGCGGCGGCGCCAGCGGCCTGGGCGACCGCCTCGTTGGTCGCGGGGGTAATGTCGCCGGTCTGGGCGGCGTTGGCGGCCTTGCGATCCTCGGCGCCGCCGGCCTCATTGGGATTGGCGGCGGTGGAGGAACTGGCGGCAGGATCGGGCACCTTGCTGCCGGCGGACACCTGCGCCGCGTCGGGCAGGCTGGTCTGCGCCATCGCGCCGGTGGTGCCGATCAGCAACAGGCCTGCGCCCAGCGCCGCGCCGCTCACCGACAGCTTCAGGATCGTGCGCGCCGACGCTGTCGGCGCACGGTGGGAACCGTACATGGAATCTCTCCCCAAAAGCCCCGTTTGCGTCTGACGCGCCGTGGGCCGGATTTCTGTTTCCGTAATGAAATCAATTGCGCGCTTCGCCAATCGATCGACATACGTATTCAAATCGTGAACAAATCGATTGTGGCTTTCCGGTGACAATGATCCTGGCCGCACCACTGCCGTTGACGCTGGCGCGTGATTGGAGTTTGTCGTTTCCGGGCATCCGCCATGATGGCGTGGCCGATGCGGGAGAGGGAAGGCACGTGGCGGGGCAGCGCAAGGCGACTTCGTTCGATATCGCCCATCTCGCCGGCGTGTCGCAGCCGACCGTGTCGCGCGCGCTACGCGGCAGCCCGACCGTCAGCCCGGCGACGCGCCAGCGGATCGAGGCGATCGCCAAGCAGCTCAACTATACGGTCGACCGCGCCGCCTCCGGCCTGCGCTCGGGCCATTCGCGGACGCTGGCGCTGCTGCTGTTCCGCGATCCCAGTCCCGACGACACGCTGATCAACCCCTTCTTCCTGGCGATGCTGGGATCGATGATGAGCAGCTGCGCCGAGGCCGGCTACGACCTGCTCGTCTCCTTCCAGCAGCCCTCGTCCAACTGGCAGGCCGATTACGAGCAGAGCCACCGCGCCGACGGGCTGATCCTGCTCGGCTATGGCGATTATGCCGACTATCGTCAGCGGTTGGTCGATATGGTCGAACGCGGCACGCATTTCGTCCGCTGGGGCCATGTCCAGGCGGGGCAGCCGGGGCTGACGATCGGGTGCGACAATGTCGCGGGCGGTCGGTCGGCGGCCGAGCATCTGGTCGCGCAGGGCCGTCGCCGCATCGCCTTCCTGGGCGACGCCACCGATCATTATCCCGAGTTCCACGATCGCTATCTGGGCTATGTCGCGGCGCTGGAGGCGGCGGGCCTGCCGATCGATCCGCGCCTGCAGGTGCCGGCGATCTCGACCGAGGAGGCGGGGACGCGCGCGGCGGAGGATCTGCTCGACCGGGGTGATCCGTTCGACGCGATCGTCGCCGCCAGCGACCTGATCGCGCTGGCGGCGATGCGGGTGTTCGTCAATGTCGGGCTGCGCGTGCCGGAGGATGTCGCCATCGTCGGCTTCGACGATATCCCCGCCGCCAGCCTGGCCAATCCCCCGCTGACGACGGTGGTGCAGGATGCCGGCGCGGCGGGGCGTCGCCTGATCGACACGCTGCTCGCGCGCATTCGCGGCGAGCCGACGCAAAGCGTGGTCCTTCCCACCCGTTTGGTGGTACGCCGCTCCTCGGTCTGACCCGCGACAGGCCCGGAAACAACGACATGCGGGCGAGAGAGGATTGCGGATGAGGGACAAGCCCCGCCAGGGTTTCGCCGGTTTGTGGAACATCTCCTTCGGCTTCTTCGGCATCCAGATCGGCTTCGCGCTTCAGAACGCCAATATGAGCCGCATCTTCCAGTCGCTGGGCGAGCGGCTGGACGACCTCGCCATCCTGTGGATCGCCGCGCCGCTGACCGGGCTGCTGGTGCAGCCGGTGATCGGCTATTTCTCCGACCGGACCTGGGGACGGTTCGGGCGGCGGCGGCCCTATTTCTTCGCGGGCGCGGTGCTGGCGACGCTGGCGCTGGTCGGGATGCCCAATGCGCCGGGTCTGCTGGCGGCGGCGATGCTGCTGTGGATGCTCGACGCCTCGCTCAACATCGCGATGGAGCCGTTCCGTGCGTTCGTGGGCGACATGCTGCGCAAGGACCAGCATACCGCCGGCTATGCGCTCCAGACCGCGTTCATCGGCGCGGGCGCGGTGATCGGATCGGCCACGCCCTTCCTGCTCGACCGGATCGGCATCGCCAATGTGGCGAGCGGCGGCGGCGTGCCGGATACGGTGCGCTATTCCTTCTATCTCGGCGGCGCGGTGCTGTTCGCGGCCGTGGCCTGGACCGTGGTGACGACGCGCGAATACAGCCCGGCCGAACTGGCGGCGTTCGACGGGCTGGCCGTCGAGCCGCATGATCCGCCGCCGGTGCCGCCCGCCTCGACGCTGGGCGGCCTGGCCTGGATCGGCGCGGGCGCGGGGATCGCCCTGTTCGTGCTGCTGCTCGGGCTCGAAAAGGAGCTGGCGCTGCTCGGCGTGCTGGTCGCGCTCTACGGCATCGCGCGGCTGGCGGCGGGATGGCTGCACGCGCGGGGGCGGAGCGACAATGTCCTGACCCATATCGTCGGCGACTTCGCGGGGATGCCGCCGATCATGAAGCGGCTGGCGCTGACCCAGTTCTTCACCTGGTCGGCGTTGTTCATCATGTGGATCTACACGACGCCGGTGGTCGCCCAATATGCCTTCGGCTCGGCGGACCCGGCGAGCGCGGCCTATAATGCCGGCGGCAACTGGGTCGGCATCCTGTTCGCCATGTACAATCTGGTCGCCGCGCTGACCGCCGCCTTCCTGCTCCAGCCGATGGCGCGCCGCTTCGGCAAGGTGCGGACCCATGCCGGCGCGCTGGTGATCGGGGCGATCGGCTTCCTGTCCTTCTTCGTGCTTCGCGACCCCTATACGCTGCTGCTGGCGGAGGTGGCGATCGGCATCGCCTGGGCGTCGATCCTGGCCATGCCCTATGCCATCCTGGCGTCCAGCCTGCCGCAGCGGAAGCTGGGCATCTATATGGGCCTGTTCAACATCTTCATCGTCGTACCGCAATTGCTGGTGGCGACGGTGATGGGCACGATCGTCCGCCATGTCTTCCCGACCGAGCCGATCTGGACCATGGCCTTCGCCGCCGCGGTGATGCTGCTTGCGGCGCTGTCGATGCTGCGCGTGCGCGAAGGGGAGGGCGTCAGCGCGGCAGGGTGATGGTCGCGACCAGCCCGCCGCGCGGCCGGTTGGCGAGCGTCACCTCGCCGCCCGCCTCGTTGACGATAGCGCGGGCCAGCGCCAGTCCCAAGCCGATGCCGCCCGTGTCGCGGTTGCGCGAATGCTCCAGCCGGGTGAAGGCATCGAAGACATCGTCCAGCCGCTCCTCCGGGATGCCCGGCCCGTGATCCTCGACCAGGATGGCGACCTGCGGGCCCAGATGGGCGATCCGCACCGTCGCCGATACGCCGTATTTCACCGCATTCTCGATCAGGTTGCGCACCGCCCGGCGCATCAGCGACGGCCGCAGCTTCAGCGTGATCCGCTCTCCCTCTATATAGTCGACCGGCGCGCCGAGATCGCGGAAATCCTCCACCACCGCATCGACCAGCGCCCCCAGATCGACCTCGACGCGCGGTTCGGACGGGCGGCCGAGCCGGGCGAGCGACAATATGTCGTCCAGCGTCCGGTTCATCTCGGCGACGGTGTCCGCCATGCGCTGGCGATCGACCTCGTCCTCGACCGACTCGATCCGCACGCGCAGCGCCGCCAGCGGCGTGCGCAGGTCATGGCCGATCGCGCCCAGCATCCGGTCCTTCTCGTCCAGCATCGCCGACACGCGCAGGCTGAGCCGCTGGAAGGCGGTGATCAGCCCCGCGACATCCTCCGGCCCCTCCGCCGACAGCGGCACCGGCTCGGCGCCGGGCCGGAACTGTTCGGCCGCGCGGGTCAGGTCGCGCAACGGGCGCAGCATCCGCCGCACCGCCCACAGCACCGGCAACAGCACGACGATGTAGAGGATCAGCGTCTGGCTGACGAGCGCCCAGAAGATGCGCTTCTCCGGCCGGGGCCAGGGCGCGACGATGGTCAGCCAGCCGCGGCCCGGCTGCTCGACCGCGATCAGCAGCGTCTCGAAGCTGGGCGGATCGCGGAACCGCTCGGCCCGGCCGCCGCGCGGCATTTCGGGATCGCCGACCCGCAGGCCGGTATCGATCCGCCCGACCCGAATGCCCAGTTCGGCGAGCTGCCGGCGCAACTCGCTCGCAACCTCGGGATGGTGTTCCGCCGAACTGGCGGCGATCGGATCGGCGGCCACGCGGCGCACCCGGCCGCGATCGGGGGCGAGCGCGCGCTTGCCCTGCACCTCGCGATCGAGCGCATCGGCGATCCGCACCGCCACCGGCCGGGTCGCCTGCTCCAGCCGGAACTGCGCCCGGTCGCGCAGCACCAGGCCGAAGTTGATCGCCTGCGCGACGAACAGCGCCAGCGCGATCAGCAACGCCATCTGCCCGGCGAAGCGACGCGGCCACATCCGCGTCAAAGCCGCGTGACCTCCGCCGCCAGCGTATAGCCGCCGCCCCAGACCGTCTTGATGATCTCGGGCGCCTTGGGGTCGGCCTCGATCTTCTTGCGCAACCGGCTGATCTGATTGTCGATCGCCCGGTCGAAGGCGGCGGCCTCGCGCCCCTGGGTCAGGTCGAGCAACTGGTCGCGGGTCAGCACCTGGCGCGGTCGCGCGACCAGGGCCTGGAGCAGGTTGAACTCGCCGCTCGACAGCGCGACCGAGACGCCGTCGCGGTCGACCAGCGCCCGTTCGCCCGCGCGCAGCACCCAGCCGGCAAAGGCATAGGAGCCGCCGTCCGGCGCATGATGGCGCGCCCCGCCGCCGCGCAATCGCCGCAGCACCACCTTGACCCGCGTCGCCAGCTCGCGGGGCGAGAAGGGCTTCACGACATAATCGTCCGCCCCCATCTCCAGCCCGACGATCCGGTCCGTCTCCTCCGCCTTGGCGGTCAGCAGGATGACCGGCACGTCGCTGGTCGCGGCGATATGGCGGCAGAGCGACAGCCCGTCCTCGCCCGGCATCATGATGTCGACGATCGCCAGGTCGATCGCATAGGCGGCCAGCCGCGTGCGCGCCGAGGCCGCATCGCCGACCTGGGTGACGCGAAACCCCTGGCGGACCAGATATTGGGCCAGCGGTTCGCGGATCGAGCGCTCGTCATCGACCAGCAGCAGGTGCGGCACATCTCCCATCGGCTGGGCTTCTAGCATGGCGGGCGGCGCGGGGAAGGGGGCCGGCGTCAGCGATCGACCGATGCGGGCGGCATAGCCGCCTCGGTCGGCGGCAGGTCGCGCTTCCACGCACGCCGCGCCTCGCGCATATGGGCGATCTCGGTCTTGTCGAGCCGGCCGTCGTGATCGCCATCCATCCGGTCGAACCGCGCGGCGGCGCGGGCGCGGAACTGGTCGAGCGTCATCACCTGATCCTCGCCATGACGGCGGGGCGGACCGCGCCGGCCGAGCCCGCGCGGATCGCGCGCCTGCGCGACATAGGCGCGGCGCTCGTCGGCGGTGACCCTGCCGTCATGATCGGCGTCCATTCTCGCGAATTCCAGGTCGGCGGCGGTCAGCGCCTCCCGACGGGTGACGATGCCGTCGCCATCCGCATTGGCGCGCATCATCTGCTGGACGGGTGGCGGCGGGGGCG
>NZ_QLJH01000059.1 GCF_003951315.1 Sphingomonas sp. S-NIH.Pt15_0812 | reverse complement strand
CGCATAGTGGTGCTGGCGGGCTGACGCCCGCCGATGCCGCCAGGCGGGTTGTGCAACACCGCCCAGAGGGGCACCATACCAACCCCGGACTCCAGTTATGACTGGTAGAGCTTTGGGGAGCACGTCACAGCGGGTAAGCTTTCTAAATGACCGTTAATGAGGCGCGTTTGGTGCACGCTGACATGCGCTTCTACTAAAAGGCGGTAACGCCCCATGAGCTTCGCCTTGCCGTTTCCGTCAGTTTGAAGGATGCTGCGCAGAAACAGGAGAGGCTAAGGGCATGATGCGTTGGCTGTTTGCGAGTGCCGTACTATTCTCTCAGAATGCGAACGCTCAAAATCCCTCTGGACGCACTGTGCAAGTGACAGGCGTGGGCATTGTTCAAACTGTTCCGGACATCGCGAACCTTGACATCTACCTCCGTGGCGAGGGGCCTACGCCAGACGCGGCCACCGCTGCGCTCTCGGCGAAGCAGAAGGCGGTCAGTACGGGAGTTGCAGGTTTGTTGGGGCCGAACAGCGACTTCACCACCAGCAACGTCACTGTGATCGAGGCGCGGGGCGGTGGGTGCACAGATGCGCGTGGCTATGCAAGTCAACCACGTCTCAGCAGCGGTGATTGCGCAGTAGCCGGCTTCATCGCAACCATGCAGGCCCGTGTTCGAACCCAGGCAGTCGGGAAGGCTGCGACAGCTGCTGGTCTTGCATCCCGTCTCGGTGCCAGTGATGCCCGGTTGCAAGGGTTCGCACTGTCGGACCCGAAGACGGCTCAGGGAAGGGCCAGCGCAGCAGCTGTCAGCGATGCACGGCAACGGGCGGAAGCTCTTGCAACGGGTGCGGGGCTGCGGCTTGGCCCGATTGTTACCGTTCATGATCAACCAAGCTTCGACATCACAGTGTCCGCCTCGCGGATAGGGGCGAACGCTCCCGCTGCGCCGCCGGCACCGCGCGTTTCACCTGTTGTGCTTGATACGAAGCCGACGCCGATCGAAACCAGAGCTCAAGTTACCGTCACCTACGCGCTCCTACCTTGAATTGCTGCCGGAGTGACGCAAACCTACCGAAATCCAGGAGCCTGCCAATGATCGCACGTTTCCTGCTGGCAACAGCGACCGCCGTAACGCTGCTCGGTGCAGTAAACGCGCCAGAGGCAAGGCCGCCAATCACAGGCGTATCTCATCTCGCTGTCTATGCCCGTGACATGAGCAAGGCCGATCAATTTTATACGCACGTTCTTGGAGCAAGGAAGGGCAGCGACCCGGAAAACCCGGATGGCGTCCGCTATTATCTCAGTGACCGCCAGTTCGTTGAAGTTCTGCCCGCCGGAGCAAGGCAGGGCGCCAGCATGCTCGCACATGTCGCCTATACGACCTCCGATGCGCGCGCCTTGCGTACATGGTTGCAGAAGCGCGGGGTGGAGAAGCTCGGCGGTATCCAGCGTAGTCCGGAAGGCGAGTTGTGGTTTGCTACGGTCGATCCGGAGGGAAATGGTGTTCAGTTCGTCCAACCGGCAAGGGGCGTCGATACGCCAGTGCCGGGTGCGATCAGCGGACGGATCATCCATGTCGGCTATGCGGTGCACGACCGAGCGAGACAGGATGGCTTCTACCGACAGCTGCTTGGCTTCCGTCCCTACTGGTTCGGCGCGTTCAAGCCCGACAAGGTCGACTGGGTGTCGCAGCAAACCCCCGATGGTCGTGATTGGCTGGAATATATGATGGTCGGCGCCGGATCGGACGTGACCGATGACAAAGTCGATGCTCGCCAGCTCGGCGTCCTCAACCACCTCTCATTAGGTGTTCAGAACATGCAGGCTGCCGTCACGACGCTTTATCGGGAGGATCGGCTTAGTGCCAAGCACGATGGCCCGCAGATGGGACTGGACGGCAAGTGGCAGGCAAACCTCTATGATCCCGACGGCACGCGCGTGGAGCTCATGGAGTTCCAGCCGGTCATGAAGCCATGCTGCTCCCCCTTCACGGCCGACAGCCCGACACGCTAGTCAGGATCATGGATCGATTGCTAGCAGCCGAGCTGGTCGGCCAGATTAGTGAAGCTGTTCGCCTTCCAATTCCAATCTTGTCGCTGATGAGCGTCGGGGGCTGGCGCACCACCGCGTTCCAACGGTCGATCGACATATGCAGTGAGCAGGCCTGCGCCCCGAGCTGCAGCAAGGTCGCTGTGATGTGCTGCCACCAGGCATAGTTCACTTGGCGCGACATCAAGGATTTTGGCAGTGTCCAGATACGCCTCGCGAGACGGCTTGTACTTCCGGGTCACTTCTGCACCCAGAATTGCGTCCCACACCACACTGCCATGGCGGGCTAAGTCGAGCACAAGAGCGATATTGCCGTTCGACAGGGTGACGACGGGAAACTGCGTTCTCAGTCGTTTCAGCCCCTCGACCACGTCAGGCCAGGGATCAAGGCGGTGCCAGGCACGAGTCCAATCGTCCAGCAATGCCGGGTCTACAGCATCGATCTTGATGCCGAGATTGCCCAAGGTCGCTTCCAGGGTCTCGCGATGCAAGACGTCGAGGATAGCGAACGGTCGTTCGCCGTCTCGGACGACCGCCATCGCGGGTTGATAACACGATCGCCAATCATCCGCGAACGCAGCTGCATCGACGTCCGAGCGCCCGATCCTCGAGAGGAAATCAGCAGATGCTCGCGTAATGCCTGATCGCCAATCGACAACCGTACCGAAGACGTCAAAGGCAAGCGCGCGTGGCAGCATGTCAGTCAGCCACTTCGACTGCGTGGGTCACTGTGATGATGGGCCGGGCAGCAGCCAGATCACGTGTGGCCATTCCAAACGCCTTGAAATGTGCGGATGCCATGTGGGCCTGCACAGCTGCATCATCGACGTACAACTCATTGAAGACGAAGCGCTGCTCCCCATCCACCTCTCGCCAGAGGTCATAATAGAGCACTCCCGGCTCAGCACGCGATGCCTCGATACAAGGGCGAGCCGCAGCCACGAAGCCATCCTCCTGGCCCGGCTTGACGGCGACAAACGCTATGACTTTGACTGACATGGACGTCTCCTGATTACGGCCTCCACGAGCAACCTCGTCGACCATTCAGAAAGCCAATGTTAGCGCGTCTTTCCAAGTGGGCAAACTTACGACACCCGCCACCGCTGCTGTAAAAGCCGGTAACCCAACCCGTCAGTCAATTGCGCATCCGCGATGACTCCACCGTGGACGCCACACCTAGCTGAACAAACGTCCGAAGCTGGGAAGCGGGTAGGGCGTCCGGAATGGCCGTTTCTGGGTCGCTGCGGCCACCATGGAAAGGGCGGAATGTCCAAACGACAACCTTTCTCTTGGTCTGCGCGACTAGCCGGGTCGGCTTGAGCCATTCGGTCGCGCGGGGCTATAGCGTGATCGCCGCCTTTAGCCCGACTACGCCTACATCGTTGGCTTGCTTTACACCGCCTGGATGCCGGATCCATTGCACGTTGGGCCTGAGTTCCAGCCCTTCGAGCGGCTGGATCGAGTAGAACAACTCGGCAGCCTGCTCGGCCCCGTCCTGGACTCGTCCCGCCGTGGAAGCGAGCCACTGTGCGCGTGCGATCCGGCCGTTGACGTTGGTCCGCGCCACCGCAATGCCCAGCACCTCACCGCGGAGACGGGGCACAAGGCCGCGGTAGAACAGGCCGAGTGAAACCTGATTGTCGGTGACGCTGGTCTGCCGGTCCGTCTGGGTGACATTGGCGAAGACGCTCAGCCCAGAGACTGCCTTGCCGTCTCGGGCGCGGCCAGTGAGCTGCTGTTCCACGTTGACGTAGACGCCGTAGCGCGACGAACGCTGCAGCGGCTCCAAGCCGGTAACCGCCTGCGGGCGTCGGTTCACGTCCAGATAGACGTCGTCGCCGTCGGCAGTGGCGATCCAGCCACCAATCTTGTACGCGCCGACCCGTCCGTCGCGGGCGGTTGGCGTCCAGCCCGCCTCGACTGGGATCAGCACACCTGTGCCGCCGTTGACATGTGCGACGAAGAACCGCTCATTCAGGTTGCGCGGGTTGATTTGGTACACCGCGGCCGACACATAGTGCGTCTTGTCCAGCTTTATCCGGGCGCGCGCACCCAGCTGGCTGACAGGCCAGTTGAACCAATAATCGCCGGCGAGATTGCCCGGCTGCGCGCCACAGAAGCTCAAATTCATAAACTGGCACGAGAACGCTGCAAAATCCTCCCCCGGGTTGGTGAGGCCAAGCTTCAGCTCCAGCTTGTCGCCGATCACCTGCTCGTACCACAGCTGCGTCACCCGCAGCGTCTGGCCACGTCCGTAAACCTCCTGCACCTGTTGAAGCGTGCCGAGCCCGGCATCGTCGCTGAGATTGCGACCGCGCCGCCAGGTAATCGTCGCCTGGAAGGCGCCGCCCTTCAATCCGGCAACCTTGTCCAGGTCGAGCAACATGCCCGCGTCGAACTGGCCGGTCTCGCGGAGCACCTGCCGTTCACCACCAGTGACGTTGTAGGCACTTTCGGAGGCGTAGCGCGCGGTCAGGCCGATACCGCGACGTGCCAACCGGGTGCGGATCGCGAGCCAGTCACCGATCAGGCCGGGGGGTGGCGGCCTACGCGTGTCCGCCGTGAGTGCCGAAGGGAACACTTCCTGTTCCGCTGTGCTGGAAGCAGCGGCGCCGCTGTCCGGTTGTGCCTGAGTATTCCCAAGCGAACTGGCAGGGCCCTGTTGTCCGACCGCTCCGCGTCCCTGCACGTCCTGAACGGGCGTTTGTGACGCTTCGTCCTTCATGGCTTCGTCCTGTGCCTGCTGCGCGACCGCCGGCTCGGCCGTGATCAACAGCGCCAAGCCCAACCCCACACCCAATCTACTTTTCACGCCACCCTCTTCTTTATAGCTGAGGAGAACGCAGGAGCCGCGAAGCGGTGCCGTCTGGCGCAGGACTCAACACCCAACATCGTATCAGCTTCTTTCCGGTACGCGGACGGTAATTCGAAGCTCCAGTCAGCGTGCCACGACGCTGCCCATATCGATCTTCACAGTTACGATACGACGCACTGGTTTTCCCTTTCGGACGGCTGGCGGCGAGAACCTCGAACCGACTGGAAAGAGATGGCATAGGTCGGGCGGGCGAAGCATGTTCTTGTACGTTGCTTCGGCAGGATCGCAGGCTGAGATGATGCCGCTTGGAGCGACATGGAGGACCGACATGCCCATGCCTTCTTCGATCGCAATGGTGCCAATTTCGATGGCCTTGGGCTCAACCGGCGACGGTATGTCGTCAGGATAACGCCATGTGATCTTGGTGGCGTACGTCGAGGCCGTGGGTTGACCTGCCGCATCATGAGCGGCGCTGAAGCGACCACGAATGAAGATCAGGGAGCATGTAGCGGCATCGAGCGAGCGGAAACCGCTTGAACTGGAGACAGTGCAGCCTGAGACGTACCCTTCGGGGTCTATGGCTAACTGCAGCCCCACGGTGCCCTGAGCGTGTTCAGTCAGGCTTTCCGCAGGATAGTCCTTAATTGAAACCCAACTCGATGCATTAAGTGGGCGAGGTGTCGAACCGGTGGCAGCCGCAACCAGTAGGCCTATTATCATACTCATTGCCGAACCCCCTCACGCCGCTTGATCCCGGCTAAGCTTCGGGATGCCACGCCATCATATTACTAAATAGCCTTTATAGGCCAGCACCACTTTGCGCGGATGACGGTGGAGTTCGCCGCCAAGCTTGAGTGGAGTCAGCCTAATCAATGCTTGGGGGAGGGATACCACTTTCCTAAGCGAACGGTCTGCTTGCGCTCGATCTAATCAGCCGCTCACGCGCGGGCGGCATACTTTGGCGGCTCTATCCTGATGAATGGATGTCTGAAGTTGGGAAGCAGGGAAGGGAGCGTTAATGACCGGATATGGATCATTGTGTTACGACGAGCTTTAGAAATTAAGCAAGCCTCGACAAACGCTCCGTGTTGCTGGTGGCGTACCCGCTTTGCAACCACTGAACGAGCATAACGTAGTTTAATCTTGCGGAGTTCGCGCCTACAACGCTTTACGAGTGCTCAGGCCGCGATCTGATCAGCATGATCAGGAAATGATGGGGGCATCCCGTGCCCTCGGCGGTGCCTCTGCTTCACCCATTAACGTTCGTCAAACGCCGGGGAAATGAACGTGTTGACCTAAGTAGATCACTAAGCCAAAGCACTATGTAGTACCGAACCGGCCGCTTGGAGGCACCTAGGCCATGCGGCTTGTAATCGTGCTAGCGATGCTCCACTGCCTCGCGTTCATTGACCGCACAATGATCGGCGGTGCGCTACCTCTCATACGTAGTAGCGTTCCCATGACAGATGCTCAGGCCGGTTGGATCATAGGTACGGCGTTCGCGGCGACCTATGGCGTGGCCGCCTCCGTCTTGGCCGTATTTCGTCGTAGCCATCCCCCTTCGAGAGGGTGGCTAGGCGTCGGCGTGATAATCTGGACCGTGGGCAGCATCTGTACGGGACTTGCTACCTCACTTGGTACATTGACGGCCGCACGAGCGATGATGGGCATCGGTCAAGGTGTCTTCGTACCTTTAGCGATTGCGTATTTGGTCGATGGCGCATCTGCTGAAAATCAGAGCAAAGCGCTGGGTGTATTCGTCAGCGGGGCGAGCCTGGGGCGCAGCACGGCTCTGCTGGCGGCCGGTTCGTTGCTCGTCCTCCTCGAGCCACTGGCAAATCAGAGCGGCGTGGCTGTCTGGCGCTGGTTGTTCATCCTAACTGGAATTCCGAACGTCGTTGCGGCCGGGGTGCTGTTGTCGAAACGTTCTCCTGCACCTCTCTCGACAAAGGCTAAATCGGACCCTCGGCTGAGATGGCGCGAGTTGCTGCC
Organism: Sphingomonas sp. S-NIH.Pt15_0812; assembly: GCF_003951315.1. GTDB lineage: Bacteria > Pseudomonadota > Alphaproteobacteria > Sphingomonadales > Sphingomonadaceae > Sphingomonas. The sequence goes on along the minus strand of NZ_QLJH01000059.1, from coordinate 2,871 downwards.
CGTCTTTCTGGTCGCGTTCGCGCCCGTGATGTTTGCACAAGCCATATTGAACTGGTTGCCAACGTTGCTGGTCCGAGAGCGCGGCCTTTCGACGGTAGACGCAGCCCTATTAATTGGGTCCGTAACGCTGTTCGCGGCACCAGCAGGGCCCATGATCGCCGGCTGGCTTTTTGCCCGATCTCACCGCCGGCAGGAACGGATGCCCTTGCTTGTGCTCATCGCTCTGGTAGCGGCGCTCGTGTCTTTGGCGGCGGTCGTTCGAGTGCCCACATTAATTGGTGCGATAGTGGGCATGGCAGCAATGCTGGTGTCGTTAGGTATAGCGCTTCTCGGCGGACTGTTCGGTATCCAACTCCGTACGCCACGTGGCGAAAGCGTCAGGGTGAACGGAACGTACCTCGCATTTACGACCTTTTTCGCGGTTGGTTCAGGCCCTTTGCTGACGGGGGCTGTTGCCATGCATGTGGGACGGGCAGGAACAGCCTTTGGTGATGCGCTGCTGGTAACCGGGGCGGCTGTGACAACGGCCTGCACCCTTGCCGCTGTCATTGCCTCCACGACAGCGCAGCAGACACTGTGACTTCCCCAGCACGGCCCGTGGAACGGATAGAGTTCGACACCGAATTGCTGCCGCCAGATATTCGCCTTCCACGTTATCGCGCCCTGTACAGCGCCGGCGCCGATATTTCGCAGACGGGTCCGAATCTGCGAGCAACGTTTCGGGGATGGCGGCTGGATCGTGCGTTCCTGTACGACCGGCGGTTGAACGACGTAGGTCATAGCCGAGATCCCGGGAACCTATCCCGCTATGGTCTTTCCCACTGGACGGCGACGCTTGTGCTGAGCGGCCGGCTGACGGTCGACCTTGGCATGGGGGTCATGGGTCTGACGGCGGGTGATCTCGTGATCATGGATACGAACGCGCCATTACGCAACGAAGCCTACGACGTACATGTTGCCACTCTTTCAATGGCGTCGCGGCGACTTGAGGATATGGTGGGTCCGCTTGACGGACTGCACGGGCTGGTTGCGCATGGCGAGCAAACCGAGCTTTATATTTCATTCATTCGGTCGCTGCTTGAATCCCTCCCAAAACTTGAGGAGCGATCGCTGCCCGGATTAACCACCGCCCTAGGTGGCCTACTTGCGTCGATGATCGAGGTTCGGCGAGGCAGTGAAAATGCTTTTGCGCAATCTGGGCAGAATACCCGCCTGCTCGAGTTACAAGCCGTCGTGGACGCTCGCCTCAGTGATCCTGATTTTGGCCCTGAAGAGGCCATTGTAGAAGTAGGGTTGTCGAGAGCAACGCTCTATCGCGCGCTGCGAGCACAAGGCGGGCTCGCTAAATTCATATTGGCCCGGCGGCTGGAGTATGTGCGACGACTTCTGTCCCACCCGGGAGAGGATCGACGTTTCGGGGTGATCGCCCGAGCGGCAGGCTTTGAAGACGAGAGTCAGGCCAATAGAGCTTTCCTTGCACGCTTCGGCACTCGGCCTGGCACCTATCGGGCGGCTGTGCAGCGTGCGGAACCCGATGAACAGTTTCGCACTTGGCAGCGGGAGCTGCGTTGATCTCAGGGCATTGTCGACCGCGCAAAGTGCCCCGCATTGGGATAAGTGTATGCGATATCTCATCAAATGAGACGTGCAGCCATAGGTCGATCCTAAACGAGCGATTAACAGCCTTACCCATCGACGATCGAGATGAGCGGGATGCTAGCGAAGCTTCGGAGAGGCATCACAAACTATCCCTTTAGCATCGGTAACGTCGTTGTCACACAAACCAGAATCTGACGGGGGAAATATGGGTAAGACGATGGTGGCGATTTTGAGTGCGCCGATGCTTCTGGCTGCACTTCCTGTGACGGCACAGGCCGCCACGCTAGTTCGCACTGGCAACGATACGCAAAGCAATAACCAGCAAGCTTTTGCGGGATCAATCCTGGCGAATGACTTGATCAATGCGGGAAGCAAGAGCCTGCTGAGTGTGACGCAGACTGGATACACCGCGTTCGGCAATTCCAGCCAGGCTTCGACGGTGCTGAACGACGGCATGAATGGCGCCAATACTAACGGTTTCGATAGCTCGGGTGGCGCTTTCGATAGCGATGGCACCTTCTCGCTCGTTTATAAATTCGATTTGTCGACCGCGCGTAACGGCTACGATCTTACGCGGATTTCGTCCTTTGCTGCGCACGAGGACAATCGTACCGGTCAGAATTACACCGTCTTCGTCAGCTATGTGACCACCGGCGTTGATAGTTTTGTCAATCTCGGCTCCTTCATCGGCTCGAACGCAGGTGGCTTGAACCAGGCGTCGCGTCTTACCCTCGAGAACGATGTAAATTCCGGCGTTGACGCTTTTGCCTCCGGCGTAGCGGCGATCCGTTTCGACATAGCTCCCGCTGATCCTGCAGCGACCATCTACCGCGAATTCGATGTCGTCGGAACGGCTGCCGCGGTTCCCGAGCCCGCTACCTGGGCGATGATGCTCCTCGGTTTCGGAATGATCGGCGCAACCGCTCGCTTCCGGCGTCGGTCGATCAAGGTGTCTCTTGTCTGATATCTGACTGCTTCGTCTTCTTATCAGGGGCTGCTGATCAAGAGATTGGCAGCCCTTTGTTGTAAGCGGTAGAACTGCAAGAGCAGCCTTGTTTCCAAGACGTGTCTGTGGCTGGTACCCGCTATCCGAGAGGTCACATGAATGGCGTTTTCGGGCGCGAGTCGATTTGAGCTGCCCCCCTCTGAGTGGTCCATCGACTATGACAGTCTGGACCAAGGAAGGGACGACGAATGCCTGCCAAGAAGCACAAGCCCGAGGAAATCATCGGGAAGCTGCGCGAGGTTGAGATCATGCTGGGTCAGGGCGGC
>NZ_QLJH01000058.1 GCF_003951315.1 Sphingomonas sp. S-NIH.Pt15_0812 | reverse complement strand
TTCACGCCAGCCTCGTGCTCACGCAGCACGCCTATGATCTGATCCTCGGTAAAACGGCCTCGCCGCATCGCTCGTCTCCATCTGACGAGCTAACTTATCAATGGCATGTTTTCCGGGGAGCACGTCAAAACCGCTTCCTCATCCGACCAGGAATGCCGAAGATGTCTGTGAACAACGGCTCCAAGCGATCTATATCCAGCAAAATCTCATTGACATCGCATCCGATTAACGGACGTTTACTCATATCGCTGCGCCTCCAGGCACTATCTCAAACTTGACAGCGCTCTTCAACGATCGGCGGAGCAGTCAGGCCCGTGCCGCGCGATTCAATGCCTACGAAAGGCTTGCTAAAGCCTGACACTCGTTTCTGGTGAAGGGTGATAAGCAAGGATATTCCACCGAACCGTGCCGTTTAACCTGATCGGCTATCAACCCCTACGCGTGCCTCCCATTGATAAACATACGCTTGAGCCGCGACGATCGGGCGGGACGAAACTCTTTAAGGCTTAAGCCCGCTTGTACTTGTCACCTCTGGAATCCAACGGAAAACGACCGTCGTCGAGGCATGTGGCCCTATTGGGCAACACGCCGTGCCATTGGGGCATTGCCCTGATCAGTTGCAACCGAGCTCGCGGTGCGTCCTGCCGCATCGCGCACTGATCGATCGGCGCCAGCAGCGAGTAGCATGTCGACCTGACGGGTGCGGTTGAACAGCGATGCCATCATCAGCGCCGTCTGTCCGGCATTGTTACGGGCGTTGACATCGCATCCCGCTTTCAACAGGCGGGCGGCGATCGCATCCTCGCCCTTGAATGCGACACCCATCTGCGCGGTATTGCCCTGGTCGCGGTCGGGCCGGCACGCGTTTGCGCCTTGGGCGATCAACGCCTCGACGGTGGCGAGCTGCCCATTATACGCCGCCAGAATGATCGGCGTGAAACCGCGATCGTCATAGGCGTTGATGTCGGCCCCGGCCCGGACCAGCGGATCGATCATGTCGGTCCGACCGAGCCGCGCCGCCTCGAACAGCAGTTGCTGGCGCCGCTCGGGCGACGGCAGGGTTGCGGGAGCGGGTGGAGTGGCGGCCTGTGCTTGCGGGGGCGTCGGCATGGTCGTCGCGAGAAGCACGGCGAGAAGGCTGATCATCGATTTCCCTTTTTTCCGTTCGGGTCTGGGCAGAGCGCGGCATCCCCGCGCCCCACCCAGCCCTCATGTCAGCGCGCCGATTGCGCGGGATTGGCGGTGCGGTATTCGACGACCGCCCGCGTCACCTCGGCCATCGGGACGTTGACCGCGGTCGCCAGTCGGGTGCCGAAGTCACGATCCGCCTGGTAGAAATAGCTGACCATGATCGTCTTGGTCCGCGCGGACGTGACGACGTTGAGATCCCCCGCCAGGTTGGTGACGAGGTCAGCCCGGTCCTGCTCCTTCAGTGCACGATAGAAGGCGCCGGCCTGCGCGAAGTTGTTGGTCTTGGCGATCGGCTTGGCGTCGACCATCGCGTCAACTGAGTAGGGCGCAGCCCGGAAGCGTGCGGCGGTCGTCTTCGCGGCGGTGGCGGCCGGAAAATAGTTGACGTCCGACGTACGCTGCCCGTGGTCGAGCTGGCCATCCTGGTAGTTGTTGTTCACGCTCGCCAGCGGGCGGTTGACCGGCAACTGCATGACATTGGCGCCAATCCGGTAGCGCTGCGTGTCCGAATAGGAGAAGAGGCGCCCCTGGAGCATCCGATCCGGCGAAGCCTCGATACCCGGCACCATATTGGCCGGCGCGAACGCCGACTGCTCGGTATATTCGAAGAAATTGGTCGGCACCTTGTTCAGCGTCATCTCGCCGATCTTGCGGAACGGCACGCCGAGCCACTCCTTGGTGTCGTCGAAGGGATTATAGTCGAGCTTGGCGAAGTCCGAAGCCTTCATGGTCTGCACCATCAAGTCCCAGACGGGGTAATTGCCCTTGGCGATCTCGCCATAGAGGTCGTCGGTCAGGTAGTTCCACGTCGCGGTCGCGACCTGCGCGCCGTTGAGGTTGCGCACCCCCTGGTGGCTGATCCACCGGAATTTGGCGAACACCGTCTCGCCCTTGGCGTTGACCAGCTTGAACGCGTGGACGCCGTTGCCGTCCATCGTCCGATAGGATGCGGGCGTGCCCAAGTTTGAATAGACATGCGTCAGCATGTTGGTGGCTTCCGGCGTTGCCGAGAAGAAGTCGAAGAAGCGGTTGGGATCCTGCTTGTTCGTCACCGGCGACGGCTTGAGCGAGTGGATCATATCCGGAAACTGGATCGCATCGCGGATGAAGAAGATCGGCAGATTGTTGCCGACCAGGTCCCAATTGCCCTGATCGGTGTAGAATTTGGTCGCGAAGCCGCGCGGGTCCCGCAAGCCCTCCGGGCTGCCCGACGGATGGATCACCGTCGAGAAGCGGACGAACACGGGGGTCTGTTTGCCGGGTACGAACAACGACGCGCTGGTCAGGTCGGCAATGTCGGCGGTGGCGGTGAAGACACCATGGGCGCCGGTGCCGCGAGCGTGAACAACGCGCTCGGGCACCCGCTCGCGATCGAACCGGGCGAGCTTTTCGATCAGCGTCGTGTCCTCGAGCAGCACGGGGCCGAGGTCGCCCGCCGCCTTGGAGTTGCGGTTCTCGCCGATCGGAGCACCGTTGTCGCGGGTCATCTGCGGTGCGCCAGCGCTACCCGCATCGCCCTTGGCATCGACGGTGCCGGTGACGCCGGCCTGAGCGAGGACGGGCTTGCCCGTGTCGACGGGGGCAGCGGCCGTGGTCATGCGGGTTTCCGCCTGGGTTTCGGCAGGCGCCATCGTCTGCGCGCCAGCGGCATGGGTCACTGCGAGGACGGAAGCGGCGGCAAGCATCGCCGCCAACCTCTGGCGGTTCGTCGGATTAGTCATCTGGACCCCTTGTTACGGCCCACCGGACGGCGGCCTGATCGCATCGGACATGCGGGAGGGCTGCCGTTCGCAAGGAAACGGACCTTTACCAAACAACGGTTTCAAGTAACTGAAATCGATTGTGGCGATGACCGATCGCGACGCGGCGAGCCACCGGCCGTCCACCGTCCGCGTATGCGACACGCTCGCAATCCAGGCCTGGCCGCTCGGTGACCAGCGAACGTCACATCCCCGGCGCGCTACCGCTTCGTGAACAGCGCTTTGGGCAGCACGACGTGGACGCCCTTGTTGCGGTCGACCAGTTCGGTGATCTCGACATCGCCCGCGACGCTGATCAGCATATAGGCATCGTCCCGCGTCATCCCCTTCTCGGCGACCAGGAAGTCGATCATGTTGCGCAATGCCTTGCGCGTCGCGTGGCTGAGATCGTCGTCGAATCCCATCGCGATATAGGCCTTCGGTGTCTCGGCGCGCGGATAGGCGATCGCCACCTTCTTATGCAGCACGAATTCGAACGTGCCGGTCAGCGAGGTTTCGAGCGCGGTGATGTCGACCTCGCCATTCCCCTGCGCGGCATGGCCGTCGCCCGCCTGGAACAGCGCACCGGGGGCGTGCACGGGCAGGAACAGCGTCGTGCCCGCGACGAGCGCCTTGTCGTCCATATTGCCGCCGTTGATCGTCGGCGGCGCGCTGTCGTAGCGCCCGAACGATGGTGGCGGGGCAACGCCCATGCTGCCGAAGAACGGTGCCAGCGGCACCTCGACGCCCGGCGCGAACAGGCCGACCATCCGCTTGGCATCAAGGGGCACGATCTTCATGCGGGCATAGGGGAAATCGTCGGTCAGGAAGCCCGCACCATAGCGGAATGCGTTATAAGCATAGGGGATGGCCAGGTCGACCTTGCGGATGCGCACTTCCAGCATGTCGCCGGGCTCAGCGCCTTGGATCGCGATGGGCCCGGTCAGGATGTGACCGCCGGGTCCGCGTGCACTGGCGGGCACGCCGTCATAGACGGCGCGCAGCGCGGGCTCGATTGCGTCGGGCGCCACCCCCGCCTTCTCCAGCCCCGCCGGACTGTTCGTCAGCAGGGTGTGGATCACGACCGTGTCGCCCGACCGGATCGTCAACACCGGTTTGTCGGTCGCGTCGTAATGCCCCCAGGCGACCGTCTGCGGAGTCGCCTTCAGTTCGTAGGTCGCGGCCATGGCCGGAGTCGTCATGGCGGCCAGAGCGGTCAGGATCAGTCGGTGCATCATCATCCTCTCAATAGGCCAGCGCACAGCCATCGGCGCGCATCTCGCTCGCCGCGGCATAGACGCGGGTCGCGCCGTCCATGCGATGCTCGACGCATTCGTAGCGGCCGAAGCCGCCATCGGGCTCGCCCAGCGTCCAGCCGATCTCGGCCAACCGCTGCCGCGTCGCGGCAGGCACGCCGGTTTCCAGCCGCAGCAAGCCGCGTGGGCCGAGCCCTGCGGCGTCCTCCCCCATCGACTGGGACGATCCCTCATGGTGCCAGCGCGGCGCATCGCCCGCCGACTGGATTTCAAGGCCATAGTCGACGCGGTTGACGATGATCTGCGTCTGCCCCTGCGGCTGCATGTCACCACCCATCACGCCGAAACTCATCCAGGGATCGCCCCCGCGCGTGGCGAAGCCGGGAATGATCGTCTGGAACGGCCGCTTGCCCGGTGCATAGATATTGGGATGGCCGTCCCTTAGGCTGAACAACTGCCCGCGATCCTGGAACATGAAGCCCAGCCCGTCGGCTACCAGTCCCGACCCCATGCCACGGAAGTTCGACTGGATCATCGACACCATCATGCCGTCCTTGTCGGCACAGCTGAAATAGGTCGTGTCGCCGTGGCTCGGCGCCTGCCCCGGATAGACCGGATCGAGGATGCGGTCGGTCCGGATCAGCTTCGCCCGCTGCCGGGCATAGTCCTTCGAGATCAGCCATTCGACCGGCACCTTGCTGAAATGCGGGTCGGCATAGAAGCGCGCGCGGTCTTCATATGCGAGCCGCTTCGCCTCTGCCTGGAGGTGGATCGACAAGGGCGACTGAAAGCCTGCATCGCCCAGATCGAACGTTTCGAGGATGTTGAGCATCTGGAGCGTCGCGATGCCCTGCGTGTTCGCGCCCAGCGCATGCACGTCTACGCCCCGATACCCCGTCCGGTGCGGCTCGACCCATTCCGACCGGTGCGCTGCCATATCCTCGAACCGAAGCCAGCCGCCGATCCGCTTGAAATAGCGATCGATGACATGCGCAATCTCGCCGGCATAGAAGGCGTCCCGCCCGCCCTTCGCGATGGCACGATAGGTGCGCGCGAGATCGGGATTGCGGAACACCTGGCCCGTGGCCGGCCCCTTGCCGTCGGCGAGCCCGTAGGTCCGCAGCGCGTTGGCCGTCTCTTCGATGCCGTTGCCCGGCCGGCGGAACGCCGCCATGCTGCGCCGGATGTAATAAGCGATGATGTCGGGCACGGGCGCTCCCGCCTCGGCATGCATGATCGCCGGTTCGAACAGCTTTGCCCAGGGCAGCCGGCCATAGCGTCGGTGCATCGTCCACCACGCATCGACCGCCCCCGGCACCGACACGGACACGGCCCCCAGCGGCGGTAGCGCACCGCCTCGCGCCCGCGACCGCACCGTCTCCAGGCTGAGGCCCCTCGGCGACCCGCCCGATCCCGCCAGCCCGACGACCTGGCGCTGCTTCGGGTCCCAGATCATCGCATAGGCATCGCCACCGATGCCGCTGGAGGTGGGCTCCAGAAACCCGAGACAGGCATTGATCGCAATGGCGGCATCCACCGCCGATCCACCCTGGCGCAGGATGTCGATGCCGGCTTGGGTCGCCAGTGGATGGGCCGTGCCTGCCGCCCCATTGAGGCCGTACGCCGCTGTACGGGAAGCGAAGCTTGCCCCGACCGGCCGATCGCCCGCAGTAACGTCGGGTCGCAAGAACCGATCGGCATTGGTCTCCCAGCGTTTCAAAAGCGATGGCACCGCCGGCTGAGGCGCGCCGCCCTGCCCTGGACCTGATGCGCCCTGCCCGCCGGATACACGCGTACTCGCCTGCTGTGTCTCAGCAAAAATCGAACTGGGCAGAAGCGCCGCGCCCGGCACGGCGGCAAGAAAAGTTCGACGACGCATGATTTTACTCCCCCGGTGCTGATGCGCATCCTCACCAAGGTATCGATCAAGTACAAGGCGTATCGACATGTGTCGGGGACGCCGACCCGTAACGACGCATCGACACCAAGCGCCGCGCCTTTCTACCCGGTGAGGCGCTCGTCACCGTAATTCAGCGGAAAAGCAGGTCGGCGCTTTTCCGCTCCGTGATATTTGGTCCAGTTCCGCATGTGCAAACAGGGTGGTAATCAGGGGCGCAGCTCAGGAGTTTAGGCACATCGTCAACCGCATGACCCAGCCCCGTTCATTTGATATGGGGTAGGCCCGCTCCAAGCTGCCCGCAACGCTCCTCCCAGCGGCTACGACAGTCTAGACCACCGCGGTTTCCGCATCATCCTCACGCGCAGCGACCTGGGTGGCAAGACCCAGAAGCAGACGTTCGTGCGCGGGGATCGGTATACCAACAGCGGACATCCGTTCACGATGCGTAGCGCTCGCCGACATCGATCACCGTAAAGGCCTCACAGGAGAGCGCGTGGTGTTCGCAGTGACAGCCGTGCGGTAGGGCAGTGCCATGAAGCGCACGCTTGATCAGCTCCTCACCACCATCGACGTCGACCCGCACGCTTTCTCGGTGTGCCGCATCCAGACGGGGTGGCGGATGATCTTCCCCGCCTTTGATGCGGTGACGGTCCATTTCGTACTGCGTGGGTCCGGACATCTGCAGGTCGGTTCGTCACCACCGATCCCGTTCTCGCCTTCGAGCGTGCTGATCGTCCCTACCTCGGAGCAACACTGGGTCGGCGAGGTGGGCGATCACGCCCAAATCCGCGAAGCCGCTGATCGTTGCGCCCTGCTTGGGGACGGATTGATCGAATTCACCGCGGGCAGCGGCGCCGATGATACACTAATGCTGTGCGGAGCCTTGTCGGCGCCTTACCAGGGAGGCCTGGGCTTCTTCGACCTGCTGCGAGCACCGACTGCCGGCGACATGGCCACAGGCGTCATCCCTGCGAGCGTATTCGATGCGATGGTCAACGAGATCATCCACGCTAGGTTCGGCACTCAGGCGATGTGCCAAGCTTTGATGAAGCAGGGACTTATTGCACTGCTGCGCGATCGCCGGGAACGACAGACGGAGCTTTCCAAGGGAACAACGTTTCACCCCCGCCTCTCCAAAGCGCTCGCCGCTATCATCGACAATCCTGCAGCCCCTCACACGGTTGACAGTCTGGCGTCGCTCTCCGGCATGAGCCGTGCCTCGTTCTCGGACCACTTTTCCAAAACCTTCGGGCAAGGTCCGATCGATTTTGTGCAGAAGACTAGGCTTGGCATTGCGGCACGGCTGCTACGAGCGACCGACCTGCCGATCAAAGTGATCGCGCAGACCGCGGGATATGCCGGTCCAAGGCCGTTTTCGCGGGCCTTCCAGGCTGCATATGGCTGCAGACCTGCAGACTACCGAGCACGACCGGACGGCGTAAATACCAGGGGCTTAGCTCAATTCGTATCGCAATAGGTCTCCGATCGTCCAGATCGATACCATCAATCGTCCAGATCAGCTGCATGCGTGAGCCCGACCCGGTCGGGACAAGGTTTCTCATTGGATGTCACGCTCGCAGAAGGTCCAGCCCATGTCGAATGATCTCCACCGCTCGCCCGTCGCCTTCACGCCAAACGTCGAGGTGCGGGCCGACGATGAAGCGGAGACCATCAAGGGATTGAACGAGCAGCTGCGGTTGATCCAGGAGAAGACGGCCAAGGACTATGGCACTGCGGTGCGCGGCGTGCACGCCAAGGGTCACGCGATCGTCAAGGGCAAGCTTGAAGTGCTATCCGGAACCGCGCCCTCTCTGGCCCAAGGGCTGTTTGCGACGCCCGGCACCTACGACGCGCTGCTGCGCTTCTCGACGCTACCTGGCGACATCCTCGATGACAGCGTCAGTGTGCCGCGCGGACTCGCCGTCAAGCTATTCGGTGTCCCCGGCGACCGCCTGCCAGGTTCGGAGGCCGACACGACGCAGGACTTCATCCTGGTCAACGGTCCAGCGTTCGCAGCCCCTACCCCGAAGGCGTTCCTCGCTAACCTCAAGATGCTCGCCAAGACGACCGATACCGGCGAGGGGCTGAAGAAGGGCCTGTCGGCGGTGTTACAGACCGTCGACGCAGCGCTTGAGACAGTCGGCATCCAGAGCCCGACGATCCAGACCCTGGGCGGGGCACCCAACACCCAACCGCTTGGCGAGACCTACTATACCCAGGTGCCGCTGCGACACGGCAATTACATCGCCAAGATTTCGGTCGCGCCGCTGTCGCCCAATCTCACGGAGCTTACCGGCAGCAAGATCGACGCATCAGATCGCCCAGACGCGCTGCGCGAGGACATGGGTCAGGTGCTTATCGAGCAGAACAGTGTCTGGGAACTGCGCGTGCAGCTCTGCACCGATCTGGAAAAGATGCCAGTTGAGGACGCTTCGGTCGTCTGGGACGAGAAGGAGAGCCCTTACGTAGCTGTCGCCCGCCTCACTGTGCCTGCGCAGCTCGGCTGGCAACTCGGGCTCAGCGAGCACCAGGAGCAGGCGGTGTCGTTCAACCCATGGCACGGGCTTGCTGCTCATCAGCCGATTGGCGGCGTCAACCGTGCCCGCAAACCGACTTACGAGATGTCGACGCAGTTCCGTGGTCAGCACAATGGTTGCCCCATCCATGAGCTTAGCTCCCTTTCGGAGCTTCCGACGCAGGGCATGACGATCGAGTAAGACGTCGTTGATCCGGCTACGCTCCGATGCCGGGTTTCGTCCGATGCCGCTTCGTAAGGCATATCATTCTCCGGCGTCCGTCGGAGGACGGCTGGGTCCGCGAGGCGGCGGCACGCGTTGAGCTTATAACACCCAGAATACGGAGACGGCATGAACACGATCGAGCGGGGTACCGGACGCACGCTGCTCATGATCCACGGCCTTGGTGGCAGTTGGCGATCGTGGAGCACGGTGCTCGCACCACTCAGCGCCGCGCGAAAGGTCATTGCGATCGATCTTCCCGGCCACGGGGCCACCCCTGCAGAGCCTGACAGCGGAACGTTCGATGGCCTGGTCGGCAGCGTCGAGCGGTATATAGCAGGCGCTGGCTTGTCCGGCGTTGATGTCGTCGGCAGTTCGATGGGTGCGCGGATCGTGCTCGAGCTCGCGCGGCGAGGGCACGTCGGCAACGTAGTCGCGCTCGATCCTGGCGGCTTCTGGCGAGGCTGGGAGAGGACCCTCTTCCGCACAACGATAGGCGCCTCCGGTCGCTTGCTGCGAGCCATCCGGCCAGGCCTGCCGGCTCTGAGCCAAAACGCGGCGTCGCGCACAGCACTACTTGCTCAGCTCTCCGCCCGTCCCTGGGCGCTTAACGGCGACATCGTCGCCACTGAACTGGAGGGTCTGAGCAGAACGCCGACATTCGACGCGCTCGTTCATAGCCTTGCCACCGGACCTGAACAGATCGGCCCCGCGGCCCCCGGCACCGGTCGCGTTGTCATCGGGTGGGGCAGGCATGATCGGCTTTGCCTGCCTAGACAAGCGGCGCGAGCACAAGCAGCGTTTCCCGAGGCAGAGCTCTACTGGTTCAAAAACAGCGGCCACTTTCCGATGTGGGACATGCCGGAGGAGACAGTTGCAGTGATCCTCAATGCCCTCAGGTAGGGCTCAACCTACCAGCCTGTACGACTGACCCAAAATCGGCCGTTCGCTATCCCTCTCCGCCCGCCCAACTTCTGCCGTTTGTTCAGTTTGGGCTGACAATAGGTATGAGCCATCTAGCACCTGAGCCGACGGTGGGTGTCGGCGTTTGCGGAATGACCGTTTTCAGCCGAGTGAATGGTTTATGCCGACGAACGCGGCCGAGCGGCTTATC
>NZ_QLJH01000057.1 GCF_003951315.1 Sphingomonas sp. S-NIH.Pt15_0812 | reverse complement strand
GCCGCCCTGACCCAGCATGATCTCAACCTCGCGCAGCTTCCCGATGATTTCCTCGGGCTTGTGCTTCTTGGCAGGCATTCGTCGTCCCTTCCTTGGTCCAGACTGTCATAGTCGATGGACCACTCAGAGGGGGGCAGCTCAGTCAAAGCACGTGCCACTCATAGCCGTCAAACGTTCGATTGCCGATTGTCCAGTGCGTTGGACGAACTCGCAGCCGGTCACCAAAGGCGTTTGGCTCTGGCACAATCATACCGCCTTCCAGCACGGTATCGCGAAACAAGACCACCGCTTTCGGCCCTCGTTCGCGATCCAGCCATGCCTCCCAGCGCTGCATGGTGAGCGGCTGCCCAGCGCGCCGTTCTTCGAACAACGGGCGCAGCGCCGTCAGGAGTGTCCGACGTCCGTTCGAGGCCGCTCGGATTTGCGCGTCGAGATTGGCGAAGTACATCATCCCCCGGCCATAAGGTACCCGTCGCACGTCCTCGCGAGCGAAGGGCGTCGCCTCGATCCTCTTCATGGTCCAGCTCCTCGCCACGCTGCCGTAATAGTCCCTAGCCCACTTGCCGATCTCGTTGGCGCAATCGCTCCAATCCCGCAGACCAGCCTCGCACGGTAGCGTAGCCGAGACGTACACGGTGAGCCCCTCGTTGAACCAGGAAGCTGATCGATCGCCAAACTGCCCCACCCAGTTGTGGGTCATCTCGTGAGCAATAGTTCCTTTCACCCGCTCCACGTCCTGCCCCGGTAGATAGGTCGGCGATCCCACCGTAATGAGGCTGGCGCTATTGCCCACCGACGCCGTACCGGTTGCGAAGGACGGTGCATCCAGTGCGCGGATCGCAAGGAGGTAGGGAGGTTTGCCAAGGTAACCGAAGGTGTCCGCCAACAATGTGTAGACTCGGTGTGACCAGGCCATCATCGTCGTCGCGTCAAAGGGCGGAGCGCCGAGCGTGTAGGCGTTGAAGCGGTCGCCAGATGACTTCTGTGCCGCCTCGAGCGGCCCTGCCATCAGCCATCGGTCGATCAGCGCCTCGGGGGCGCCTTCTGCTATGAGGATATCGGTGCCGCCGGCAATGACGCCGCTGGATCCAGGGGCCATGCGGGACAGATCCCAACGGAGAGTTGATCGGCGAAGACCGGCAATCTCAGGTAGGACGAGGACACTGCCACTGTTGCCCGCCACGCCGAGACCGGCGGCCTTCATGCCATAAGGCGGTCCACCTTCGGAAAATGGCGTTAACGGTAATCGATAGCGGACCATCACATTACCGGTTAGGTCGCGATCACTAATCCAGCGTCGAACAGGGCCAGCAGCGCTCGCCACTTCGCTGACGCTGGCGCCGACCTTTCCACCGGCATCCGCGACGGTGAAGTCGGAGACGACCGAGCCGATTGGCACTATACCGGCGAAGCGCACAGGCGCCGTGAGCGTCAGTCGCTGCGGCTGCCCGGTCATGGTGATCCGTTCCTCGACGGCCATGCCGATAACTCTGTGAGACGCGTCCGTCTCTGGACGTAGCAGGATCGCCAGCGTCGGCTTGGTCGTCTTAACGTCAGGCGAATGCGAAGACGCCAGAGAGGGCAGCGCAGCCGTCATTATCAGCGATGCGCCCACCAACCATGCAGCGGATATCGACCGTATGCTCATGTCATAGTGCTGCTCGCATCATCTAGCCGGCACCAGTTATTTCTTACATCAAACACCGGAAAAAACCGATCAGCAGCAGTAGCCAGGTTGCAAAGACGACGAGCAGATTGAGCAACACCAATGCCCCGAGCGTCGGCACCGTGGACGATGACAATCTTTCCTTGCCGCCGCAGCGAAGCCAATAATCGGCTGGACGGCCAGCAATCAGGTGAACGAACGTCCGAAGCTGGGGAGAGAAGATAATGACTTGGGTGACCGCTATTGGGTCGTCCTGGTCGTGACAGCTCCCGCCCCAAACGTAGAGTTAGCCGAGGCAAATTGCGGGTCTTGGAGATGGACATTGTGAACCGGGGTTCTGACACACGCAAACGCCTAAGAAGCCGTGGTCGCATGAAAAGCGTCGAAACTGGACGGTTTTGACACCCGCACGCTTCAACCAAGTATGTGGTCTGCGATGGCACCGGCCGTCGTCCACCATATACGACGATCATCCCTTTCACGCAGTCGCGTCAGAACCCGATCAAGCTGAAGCGCCCGGTGTGGCTGCCCCATGATATAAGGATGGAGAGCGATGCCGAGAACGGACGGGCGACGATCACATTCGCTAAGCAACTGCTCAATCGTATCTTCAATCATGCCGGCGAATGTCGTCGCCTCCTGATGGCGGGCGATGACCGAGGGTATGTCGTTGACCTCCTGCGAATAGGGAATTGCAAGAATGCCCTTGCCGCTGCGGGTTTTCAGCCGCGTGGGTTGATCATCATGCGCCCAGTCGAGCACGTAATCGAAACCGGCCTCCTCAAGCAGGTCCGGTGTGCGGTGACTCTCGGAGATCCAGGGCCCCAGCCAGCCACGCGGACGGACACCGATAGCCGCAAACTCGTCGAGCGTGCGCGAAATCATCGCCCGCTCTTCATCCTCGCTTTGCTCGCCCTCGGCCTGCGCGTTGGTGCGTCCGTGCGCGGCGATCTCGCCGCCGCGGTCACGGCATGCCTCGGCGAGCCCTGGGCATTGCTTGATAATGGCGCTGTTGACCAACGCCGTCGTCTTGAGTTCAAGGCGATCGAACAGCTCCATGAAGCGCCAAGCGCCGACACGATTGCCGTAGTCCCGCCACGCGAAGTTCATGACGTCCGGTTGGGTCTTGGAGGGTGCGAGTTCCGCACCCATGCCATCGCCAAAGGTGAACACTTCGTGATTGACGCCCAGATAGATCGCCAGACGACGTTCCTCCGGCCAGGAGTAGTCGGGACGCCCGACGATCGGCTTGTAGTCGTAGCGTCCATGATGCGGCAGTTCGCTCATCGCCTTCCACTTTCCTGATTGAGAACCTGCACGATCGCCTGCGTCGCGCAGCGCTCGTCGTTCACTGCGCCGCCCGAACCCGCAACGCCGATACCGCCAATCACGTTGCCATCGATCGCGAGCGGCATGCCTCCACCGAGCAGCAGCAGTTCTGGCATGGTCACGAGGTTCCGCGAAGTCGGATCGTCCACCGCGCGTTGGGCGAGGACAGACGTGCTCGACTTGGTTGACAGAGCCGTGAACGCCTTGCGCTGCGCGGCGAGCGTATTGTGCGGACCGACGTCTTCACCGCGCTGGAGCGCAACAAGGTTGCCGCCGCGATCGACCACGGCAACGACGGACTCCTTGCCGATCGCACGGCACGAGGCGACCGCCGCGTTTGCCAGTCGATTGGCAAGTGCCAGAGACACGGTTTTCCGCTCCAGCGGCACCGCTGGCCCGGAAGCCGCCAACGCCGCAGGCAGAAGGGCAAGAAAGCTCAACATGAGGACGTGTCTTTCAGAAACGATCGTCAGGATGGCCGATCAGGCAACACCGACAGCAATCAGGGCGGCCCACCCAACGAGGAACGCGAGCACGAGCCAGGTCAGGATGGCCCCGCCTGCCCGGGGTAGGTTCGAACGCCTTAGATCCATCCCCATCGGGTGAGCGATACGGGCGATCACGAAGATCAAGGCCGTCAGGCCCAAGGCCACGCCGCTCCCGCGGGCAAGCTCGATCAGGGCGAGCAGCACGAGAACGAACGGTGCGTATTCGACGAGATTGGCATGGGCGCGCATGCGCCCAGCCAACAGATCGTCGCCGCAATCGCCGATCAATACGTCACCCTTCACACGTATGCGGACGATCCGCAGGGCCAGCCACAGGTTGATCGCGCCTAGCGCTGCAGCCGCGCCCATCGCAATCGGAAGCGTCGCGACGATCATGTTCAATTCCCTCGGTAGGTCGAGTAACCATAAGGGCTGACAACTACCGGAACGTGATAGTGACCCGCTTTGTCAGTGACGTGGAACGTCAGCGTGATCTCGGGGAAGAACGGCGAGGCTGATGCGTCCGGGTAGCGCGACATGTCGAACTGGAGCCGGTAGATGCCGGTATTAAACGACTTGGCGTCCCCGAAGCTGCGAATGCGCCCGTCGCCATCGGTCGTTGCCGATCCGACCTTCTGCCAGCTCCCGTTCGCGCTGCGTTTCGAGAGCGTGACGGGCACGGCCTTGCCACCCACGCCGCGGGCAAGATCAAGCACATGGGTCGAGATGTCGGCAGCGGCGGCAGGCGTGGCGATGGCGCCGATCAGCAATGCGAGTGCGATGGTCTTCATAAGCGGGGTCCTGACTTGTCGAAGGAGGAAAGAAGCGTCTCGAACCGGGATGCCGGCGCGGCGATGATCTCTCCGCGTTGTACGAGACGACGATTGCAGGGCGGTGCGGCGACGGCTGCGGACGCATTGTCGGCATCGACGAGAACGAACGTCGCTTCGTCTCCCAGGTCCATGCCGTAGTGTTCGCGACCGAGAACGGCAGCGGCGTCCGTGGTCGCCATGTCGAGGGCAATTGCGAGTTCGGCATCGGTGAAGAAGCCGGAGCGTCCGAGCATGTCGGCATCGCCATACGGCCACCAGGCGTCACGGATGTTGTCGTTACCGGCGAACACTCGAACCCCGGCGCGGCGAAGCAGCGGAATGGGCGGGAAGGCGCGGTTGCCGGGAGCGTTGGTCATGATCGCCACGCCGGCGTCAGCCAGTAGATCAGCAGTACGGGCCGCTTCGTCCCGCTCTACATCGCCCAACGCATAGGCATGGCTTACGGCAACCTTCCCCTGCATCGCTGCCGCCTTGGTGCGTGAAGCGACACGGCGGAGCTGCTCGATCCCTTGCTGTCCGGGTTCGTGAAGGTGGATGTCGATCTTGACACCCTGGCGCTCGGCGACACCGAATACCACGTCGAGGTGAGCGTCTGCGTCGCCGTCAAACGCCGAGGGGTCGAGCCCACCCACAACACTTGCACCTTCCCTGATTGCTGCGTCGAGAAGGTCGGCGGTGCCGGGAGAAGCGAGGATGCCCGCCTGAGGAAATGCGACGATCTCGACGTCCACTTTCCCGCGCCACGGCTCGCATGCGGCCATGACCGCGTGAAGATGGTCGAGCTTCAGCGAGGCGTCGATATCGACGTGGCTGCGCATCGCGACGGTGCCAAGGCGATGGGCTTGCGCCAGAAGGGCATCGGCTCGTTCCTGGACGGGTAACGCTCTCGCCAGAAGCTGCTTTTCGATGGTCAGCCGCTCGCCAAGATCATCTGCGGGCCGATGTGGACGCCAACCGTCCCCGACGAAGCTCTTGTCGAGATGGATATGCCCTTCGATGAAGGCGGGGAGCGCCAGCAGACCGTCCAGATCAATCGCCTCGGTATCGTCGCTCAGTTCCTTGGGGTCCACAAAGCGGCCAGTGCGCACGCCAAGGTTCTGTGTCCTGCCGTCTTTGCAGAGAACGTTGCGGAACAGGCGGGTGGTAGCAGGATCGCGCACCAGAAATCCTCATGATTGCCAAGCCGTGATCTGGTTATCGCTGGAGACATTTACGAATGATATGTTTGAATGATTATCATTCAGAGTTAGAATGCAGCCGTGCTTGACCTGAAACTTCTCCGCACGTTCGTCGCCGTAGCAGACACGGCGAGCTTCACCGACGCTGCCGAACGGTTGAACTCCACTCAATCCACAGTCAGCCAGCAGCTTGGACGTTTGGAAGCCATGCTCGGTCGGTTGCTAATCGATCGGTCGTCGCGGCCGATCTCGCCATCACCGGCGGGCGAGCGCTTGTTGGGTTATGCCCGCCGACTTCTTGTTCTCCAGGACGAGGCACAGGCCTTGCTCGCGGATCCGGCAGGGACGAGTACGATTCGGATCGGCGTTCCGGACGATATCGTGACATTAGCCATGAGTTCCTGCTTCGCGCGGTTCGCCGGGCACCATCGCCAAATCCGTCTGGACGTGACGACCGGCCTCAGCCGCGATCTGAAGAAGCGGTTCAGGAACGGCGAGTTCGACATCGTGATCGTCAAGGAGGCAGTGACCGATGGGGACGCCCGGGCGAGCTTTCCTGAGCCGCTGGCCTGGTTTGAGGGTGAGAATAGCGAGGTCTGGCAGGATCCCATCCCGCTTGTCACATTTCCACCAGGCGGCCTTTATCGCGACCTGATGATCGACCGGATCGAGCGCGAGCAACGTCGATGGTACATCGCCTTTACCGGGAACAGCCTTGGCAGTGTCCTGTCGGCTGTCGAGGCGGGGCTAGGAGTCTCGGTATTGCCGGTAAGCACCACCACGGCCCATGCCGTTCGTGCCAGCACCATTTTTTCCTCGGAAGCCGCCCTTTCGTTGTCGATCTACGCGTGGGAAGTCCGTGGCTCAGCTAGTGAGCTTTTGCAGGATATGCTGGATGTAACGGCTGCCCGCTCGGATAGTGGAGGCACTGCCTGACGGTAGCGCCTCACATACACCCCGCGAACATCCACCTTTGAGTCGTCGTTACGGCGGGGCAGGGCGGCTGATCTTCCCCATTCATTCAGCCCGGCTATTCTTTTTCCCCATCCTCGCAGGCCAATTTCGGAAAAGAGTAACTGAATACAGTTTTTTGGAAAGCCGATGCTCGGGACGTCTCTCGGCACGCTCAGCAGGGCCACCTTCCCGCTACGGGTTCATTGTCAAAAATGACCGAACGCACTCCGTGTCGGCTGTTTCAATCCTAAAGACCAGTACGTATGGTATGTTGCCGCCAAAGGGAGTAAAACAGCGATGAATACCAAAGTTCTCCTGTCGTTGACGGTAATCCTAGCCCCACTTGGGATGGCAAGCCCTCTGCAAGCGCAGCACATGAATGCTATCGATGCCCCTTGCCGGGCGGCAGGCACAGGGGCTGATCAAGCAAATTGCTTAAATCTCGCGGCGAAAAAAGCTGATGGTGATCTGAACGGTGCTTATCGACGGATCATGGCAGTGCTCGGGTTAAGTGACAGCCAAAAGCTTCAGAGCGCCGAACGTGCTTGGCTTATATACCGCGACCAGACATGTGCCGCTGAGCGCGATCTTTATGACGGCGGGACCGGCGGCCTTGCTGCCTACCCCGCATGTATGGAGGCGGTGACACGTCACCGCATAGACGACCTTAAGGCAGCATATTGGTGGCAAGTCGAAAAAATCGGCAGCTAAGGCATATTGATCCCTGAGAAGTGCCTGTCCGTATTCCTCCCACATCACGATATTTGAGTCCGAAGGGTCAGGTGCCAGGCGCGGTCATACTGCGGATATGAATGAGTGGCCGAAGTTGGGGAGTGAGGAAGAGGCCAAAAATGACCGCAACTGGGTCGTCTTCCGAAAGGGCGCGAATGGTACACCCCTTGCTATTGCACACGTTCTGTTCGCCTCTACGAGTAGTCACCTAAAAGAGGTGAGTGACAATGAGCCGTAAGACGATGGGCTTAATCCTGATGATGATGCCGCTGCCTGCCCAAGCCCAAATCCCTCCACCGCCACCATTGCCAGGCCAAAACGTTCTGGGTGAAAATCTGATTCGCTCTATCGAAGCGAAGGATTTGGTTTCCTATGCTAAGCTGCTGTCAGACAAACTGGTGGTGTACGACGACGGAAAAGTGGTTGCGCGTAACAAGGAGGAGTGGTTGAAAGCCTTCGGAGAAAAGCTGGTGGCTGAAGGCGTGACTTTCGAGGTGTCTCCCGGATTTTCATCTACCGGGCGACTTTTGTTCATCGAGTACTTCAACTCGACAGGCAGCTGGGGCGGCAGCCTTCCTGCGCATTGTTGCTGGTCATACGATGCTGTGGCCTATGATGTTGCGGAAGGGAAGGTGACGGTCATACGGCGTCTCCGCGGAGGCGACACTAAGCTGGATGAACGTGGCTTACCCGCCAGATGAGGCAGTTGTTCAAAGCTGGTGCTTGTGTATCCGCTGCGGCCAGAAGTTCAAGGCAAGGAACACCAGAATGGCTGCGAACATTACGAAGCCGAACCACAATACAGGGCCAAATGCCCAGCCACGCGCTGCGACAGCGCTGGCGAAGGCGAACGCTAAAGCAACTGCTGCACCTGCTTGCCACCGCGTCTTACTGGCGGATGCAACCCGGCGTCGGGTAAGTCGCTGATGGTGGTTGTGGCTGACAAAGCCGAAACCACCAAAAGCCAAGACGGACAGGATAAAGCTTAGCGGCGGTTCGTGGTGCGTCTCACGCTTGCTCTGCTGCCAGTGTGAACGAATGGCAGAAGTTGGGGACGTAGAAACTGGCCGGGGATGACCGCAACTGGGTCTCCTCGGCGGAAGGGCAGGGCGGCTGCTCTCGCCCACTAGCAGACAACAGGCGCTCACCCGAAGCTGCCAATTGCCGCGCCAGCGCCGCGGATCGTCAGCGTCGAAGCCCGGCTACTGTGCCCACCCCCTGCAGCGTGTCGCGCTGAAGCGCAAACGCCAGACCAAGCTCGCCGCCTGCTGGGCCGTAGAGCTGGCCCGCAAAGCGTCCAGTCGCGCCGTCCGCGCTTGTGAGCCCGCCCGAGATGCGGCCGTCTGCGGCAAGCTGGCCTTGAAAGAGTAGCGAGATGCGCTCGCCGGCACTCGGCGAGGAACTGGATAAGGCGATTACCGTCCCAGTCACCGTTCGCGCTGCAAAATCAACAGTTAGCTGCGCATTTTGCGCGATCAGCCCGTCCCCCCCGGTCGGCCGGGCCGACGCACCTGTTAGCACCACCGTATAGCTGCCGGACCCGCTTGTCGGAACGTCGCCCGAGACAGTGGCCGCTCCGCCGACATAGCGCCGCTCAACCGAGTCAAGCCGGCCAGCGGCGTTGCGCGGCTGTTGGTTCTGAACCACAATCACTGTGTAGCGTAGCGACGACGGCAAAGGTCCTAAATTTGGGCCCGGCTGTGCCCAACTCGCAAATCCGATTGAGTTCTGGTAGACGATCCGGTCTGCCCCCTGCAGAGACATCTCGGATCCGTGATAAATATCGGCTGTGCTGTTGAAGCGAGCGAGCGCCAACTGCCGCGATGTTGCGACGTAGTTCAGATAGGGATTGACTACCGCGTCCTGCAGCGCCGCCGCGATGGCGCCATAGCTGTTGGAGTTTGTGCTCGTATCAATTTGCGCGATCAGTTCGGCGCCGATCAGAGGAATGCTGCGGTCCTGACTCAAGTCGAAGGCGGGGCTGTAGGCGAAGGTAGGAACCGGCGTGGGCGTTGCGGTTGGCGTGGGAGTAGGGGCAGGCGTCGGCCCCGGAACCACGGGAATTGATCCCGAACTGCCGCTGGCACCACCACCACCGCAGCCGCCAACCAGCGCTAGTCCAGCTGCTGCCGCTGTGCTGTACACGATCCTCTTAGCAAACACCTGCAACTCCCATCTGCCAGCGTCTACCCTGCACCGGTCCACGAGCAATGTAGCGGAATGCAAAAGGAAACCGCAATTGAGCGGGGGGGGGGGGCACTCGCGTGCGCATCCAAGGAAAATACCGCGAGGTCGTCCAACTGCAAACGTCCGCTTTCCTCCCAATCTCGGCTGTTCTGAGTGGCCCGGCAAGCTCGCTTAAGCAGCCGATCCGCTCATATGAATGAGCGGCTGCTTTCGGGAAGCGAGAAGGCGCGTGCGAACGGCCGTTTCTGGGTCTCAGCATCCGAGTCGATGTAGCGACGGCACCAAGAAATTGACGTTGAGAAATTCCTTAGGATTATGCTCCTACCGCATCTCGAAGGATGAGCGCGCTAAAACCCTTCGTGTCTTATGGCTCAAAGATGCAACGTGGCAGATTGATGTCGCTGGCGCGTCAGGTTGCCGGACCGCGGGCGGTGGTCGTTCTCCTGGTCTCGGCGGTGGCACTGTGTCTAACGACGCTGATCTATGTCCAACACACTGCCAACCTTATCGTCAGCCGAGACATGCAAACTGCGGTGTCGCTGAGCGAACTCGCGGCACGGTTCGACCATGAGGATGGCAACCTATACCGCCTCATGGTTGATACCGCAGCCAATGGTCAAAGCGCGGCAAACAATAACCAGCTTACCGCGATCCAAGATCGCATCGATAGGATAAACGCTGATCTGTCAGTGCTGAAACAAAGCCTCGAGCCGGCCGAGCGACGTCGTGCCCAACGGATCAGCGTCGAGCTTCATAAGTACAGTGACGCCGTCAAAGTCGTATCATCGATGCTCGAGATCAATTTTGCAACTAGCGTGGCGATGTTGCGCCCATTCCGCGCAAACGCCGATAACGTGCTTTCCGAGATCAAGGGCATCGCGGCGTCGGGGATAGCCGATGCCAGCCGCCATGCGGAGGCCGCAGCTTGGCGGACCCGGCTGCTGGTGGCGGTGGTCACCGGCGCGGTGCTGGTCGTGGCGGGGCTGTCCTACATCTGGCTGGCGCTCGCAGCCGAGCGCGGCAAGCAGCTCCGGTCGGAGATCAGGCGGAGGGATCAGGCCGAGCAAGAGGCGTTGCAGCTCGCGCGTACCGATCCGCT
>NZ_QLJH01000056.1 GCF_003951315.1 Sphingomonas sp. S-NIH.Pt15_0812 | reverse complement strand
CAGAGCGATCCCATGAAGCAACATGGCGCCGTGTCGGATCGCTCCTCAATGCCTTCTCACCAGACGAGTGCCGCAACTATCTGCGCAACTCCGGATATGCGTCAGCCTGATGTCATCATGGTCTAGGCCGGCTTCCTGCGATGCGTGCGCTGCACCGAAAGCGACATAAAAAGCGGGCGGGCGAGGCGGGGGGGAA
This sequence comes from Sphingomonas sp. S-NIH.Pt15_0812, assembly GCF_003951315.1. Classification (GTDB taxonomy): domain Bacteria; phylum Pseudomonadota; class Alphaproteobacteria; order Sphingomonadales; family Sphingomonadaceae; genus Sphingomonas. The sequence continues at coordinate 11,818 of NZ_QLJH01000056.1, read as the reverse complement.
AGCGCGGGATTCGGGATAGGAGAAATCTAGACCATGTTCGGTCCGGGCCCAGCGATCCGGACTTCGCTACCCCGGCAGCTTGTAGGTCGCGACAGCCCGGCCGGCGGCGGACCGGACCAATGCTGGTTGACCCGCAAAACGCGTTAAGAGGTTGATGGTCAGCGACGTCGGCCGCGTGCGCTTCTTGAAAGCGCTGATCTTAGCAAGATCTTTCCCGGGAGGCGTGGGCGGCAGAAACGCAGCAAGCTCGGACTCAGCCGCTTTCGAGACGGCGGATAATCGTTCTGGCTCGGGCTCCAGCCGCCGCAAGGGATCATCTACTCGCGACAGACGGCTCGGTGACATGCCGTCTGCCACCGCAGCTGCGATGGCCCGGTTCCATTTGGCATAAGCGGGGAAGGAACGCTTGCTCTCTGCCGCAGCGGCGAGCGCCGTGTTAGCGAAGTCGCGCATCTCCGCCTGCGCCTGGCTCACCCCCAGTTGCTCGGCATCCGAATGCGAGGAAACTTTCGGCTGTCGGGCGGCAAGCAGCCCCGATCCGGCGCAGATCGCGGTCAGCAAAAGGATGGTGCGAGCAAATCGCGGAGACGAAACCACGGTCACTTGCCCACAGCTGGAACGGCCGCAGCCGGAGCCGCAGCCGGGACGGCCGCCGCACCGGCTTTTGCTGACGCCATGCCGACATCCTTCGCAGCGGTCGCCTGCGACAGCATCGCCGTTCTTCCATCGGCCACCAGCGCGAGGAGCTCCCGTTGATAGGTCGGCTTATCGATCGTAGAGTTCAGGTACGCGGTGCAAAGCGTCCAGTGAAGCATAGCATATTTTTGCGATGACGCGTCCAGTTCATGCCCCTTCATTTGCAAAGCGGTGACCGCGTCGGCGAATGAAAGCGTCTGCGCTTCCTTGATCGATAAGGACGGCGTCGATTGTGCGCTACGAGATACAGCGACTTCAGGTGATAGCTCCGGGCAAATGATGACGCTGCCATCCCTCTCGCCCGTGATCGAGATGCGTCGATCCGCGGAGCCGACATAGATCTTTTGTGCCCGGAAGTTATGCGAGCCCCAGGGTCGGCCCTTCCATGCTTCGATCGTGCTGGCGCATCCACTTAATGAAAGGGCTAGCGTAACCGCAAGTGCCGTGCTTTTCATGACCTGTTCCCCTATGGGAGGCATGAATACTGCGTCCCAAGACCCATGCGTGTACATACTCGATATTGGGTAGCTTGCCCCTCCATCCCGGTCACTCGAGCCGGGCCTTTTCTATAGCTACGAAATCTGTTGCAAGCGCCCATTTTCGTAGCTACGCAAAAGCCCATGGAAGTGACCTTCGACCCCGCCAAGGACGCCGCGAACATCGCCAAGCATGGCCTGTCGCTAGCGGACGCCGCCGGGTTCGATCTCGCCAATGCCCTGGTCGTCGCGGACGATCGCTACGACTATGGCGAAGCCCGCTTCCGTGCGTTCGGCCGGGTGGATGGTCAGGCACGGTGCCTGGTCTTCGCCGTCCGGTCGAACGAGATCCGCGCGATCAGCTACCGCCGCGCTCATGAGAAGGAGATGCGCCGCCATGGTCTCTGACAAGCCCCCGGTCGTCTTCGACGACGACAATCCCGAATGGACGGATGCGGACTTCGCCCGCGCCAGGCCGGCCGCCGACCTGCTCCCACCCGAAGTGCTGGCGGCCTTTGGCAAGCGACGCGGCCGCCCCGCCGGATCGGACAAGACGCTGGTGTCGCTGCGCATCGACAATGACGTCCTGGAACGGTTCCGCGCCACGGGAGCCGGTTGGCAGACCCGCATCAACCAGGCGCTGCGCGACGCGGCCCCCTAACCCCCTGCCCCGTCGACCGCCACCATGTGGACCAGACGCGATGTCTCGATCGAAGCAAGCGAACGGATGCCCGCTCTGCGCGGCGCGCCGGCATTGCATGTGGCCGACGCATGGCTAGACTTTCAGGATGTTCGGAAACGCTCATTTCGACCAAATGCGGCAATCCTTCGCCGATCAGTTCTCGACCGACGGGCACAGCTTTATCTATCGCAAAAAATCAGACAGGTGTGCCCGTACGCGTCAGCGAGCTGGAAAGAGACGACTTCATAGCGGCATTCAACAAACGCGCCCGCTATGCCATTTGGTCGATCATCCTGGCGATGGTCGGCCTAAGCCTGCTGACCGTCTGGCGCATTCCGGATATCGATAGCTTCGCCGGGCAGATCGCGATTTGGGGCGGTATCATCGCGATCCTTTCGCTGTTCCTGGTGGCATTTTACCGGATATGGGGTGCTCCATCGCGCGCGCTGGAACGCCGAGCGCCGGAAGGCGCGGCCTTGAGCAAGGACGACGCGCGTGCGCTTGCCCTCTCCAAGATCACCTACGGTCAACTGGCGCTCTTCGCGCTGATGGGCGTCGGTTTCGCCTGGGACATGGCGACGAAGGTTGATGTCCCCCATGGCTGGGAGATGGCGTGGCCGGTTGTTGGTGCTGTGCCGGTGCTTCTTGCCGGAGTGCAAGCGATCCGAAAATGGCGCCTCCGCCGGCATTGATCATCGGCATCCAAGATCTCCACCATCAGGACAACCATGTTGCCAATGCGCTGCGTTTTCGGGCAAGCCAATGAAAAAGCTCGGATAACCATCGGACGGGATTACAATGTCGAAGTTCGTCGTCCTGCCGATGCTGCTGGCATCGCTTGCTGCCCCCCAGGTGGATGACTATCCGCCCAAGGGCTCGGCCGAGCAACGTGCCGATTTCCTCCGCAATCAGAAGTACCAGGTCCGGTTTGAGCAAAAACTGTTCGTCCAGGCCGGGTTTCAGCCTCTCGATGCGGTCGCCCGCGAGCATCGCATGGTCAAGCGGGTCCTGTTCACAGGACCATGGATGATGCCGGTGACCGGTGTCGAGATCGAACGTCTGGCCAACGGTTCCGTGACACTGCGCGTGATCGACCGGACCGGCGTCACGCCCCCGGCCATGCTGCCGTCAGGCGCCTGGAAGCGTCTGACGAAGTTACAGGGCAACTTGTTCAAGCCGGAGGCCTATGTCCCCTGGGATCCGCCAAAGGCGGATGATCCGGAGCCGCCGGTGCCGCCCGTCTGTCATGGCTGGGTTCTGCGCTTTGGCACCGCCGATCGGTCCGGGCTGGGCAGCGGCAGCTGGGCCCAATGTGGCGGCCGCGATCAGGCCAAAGTGAATTTCGCTACTGAAGTCGCGAGATTAGCCGCGTCGACGCGACCGGACTGTGCATCTGTAGGCGCCGACTGGATGTGGGCGGTGAGCCTATGTTTCTCCAGGACAGCCCAGCCTTGAAATCGTGATCCAGGGCGTCGGTTCGGCGCGCTGTGAGGAGGCAGTCGTGGTGGCGGGAGGTGCCTTCCGTCGCGCCATGCCGGCCTGCTCCTGACCATCGCTCGACGTGCAATGCATGCGCCAGCTGTACCCTGTTCCGAAACAGACTGATGCGGGAGTCCGAGTTTGAGAGGAAAGCGGACCTTCCGCTTTGGAGGCATACCCTCGAAAACTGACCAATGGACCGGCATCTCAGGTGCATCAGCCTTTTGCATCGCCGAAGCCCTCAGCTTCCTGCCGTTCTTGGCCTGATACGAAATCCGTGATTTTTGCATCACTCGTGACCGGCGAAGCATGATGGCGGGTTGCGCCCCGCAGGGTGGTGTAGCTGAGGGGTGGCCATCGGCGATCTTCGGATAGATTTGGGTTACGACACTCAACCGACGGAGACCCCGATGACCGACGATACGATGAACCTGCAGGCGCTGGTGGGAAAGAGCGCGGATCCGCGTTGCCGAAAACCCGAAGGTAGCGCTGGATCTCCTTCGGCTCGCCAGTGGCCTTGGCAGGATTGTCGGAGAGCTTGACCGCGGGGCGACCGTTGGCGCTGACGACCTTGCAAACCAGCGAGATCGGCGCCAGTCCGGTGCCGCCGTCCGGATCGCAGTCGCGGAAATCGTTGGTCAAGTTGGTGCCCCAGCCAAAGCTGGTGCGCACCCGGCCGTGAAAATGCCGATAGGTTGCCTCGATCGAATCGACGTCCATACCGAAGTCCGAAAGCACGAGATCAGGCAGTCGGCGCAGCCGCTCGACCTTGTCCCACATCCTGGCCTTGGCGCGGGCGTAGAGAATGTCGAGTGCGAAGCGGTCCTTGCCGGCCTTCGCCGCGCGGGCGCGCAGCTCATTGATGATCGACAGCGCTGGAATCTCCCACATCGTGGTGTGCGTCCACGGCCCAGCGAACTGCAGCTCGAACTGGCCGTCAACGACGCGCAGCTCATATTCAGGGAGCCGAAAAATCCTTCAGCCAGGCGAGGAATTCGGGGTCGAACATCCGCGCATTGCCATAGAAGCTGTTGCCGGCAAGCCAGATCAGTTCCTTCTTGCTCAGCCGCAGCGTGCGCGCATGATCGAGCTGCGCGCGCAGTTTGCCTTCGTCGATCACGTCAGCGAGGCGGACCGAGCGGGTGCGGTTGATCAGCGCGAAGGTCGCTTGGGTGTCGGGGTGGAGCCGCCAGATCAGTTGGAGCATCAACAGCTTGTAGAAATCGGTGTCGAGCAGACTGCGTACGATCGGATCGAGCCGCTAGCCATGGTTGTAGGTGCGCGTGGCGATATCGGTATAGACCATCGATGGCTCCGGGCTGGTCAGCAGGCGCTGCCGAGAGTGAACAGTTCGGCGGGGCGATGCGACGCCTCGTCCTCGCGCAGGCCGGTCGCCACCAGCCGGCCCCGATCGAGCATGCGGCGGCGAAAGGCGGGTTTGTTGAGCGATGTGCCGAGGACCGCCTCGTGCACGTCCTGGAGCGCGCGCAGCGTGAAGCGCGGAGGCAGAAATGCGAAGGCCAGGTCCGAATAGTCGATTTTGCCGCGAAGCCGGTCACGCGCGAGTGTCAGGATCGCCTGGTGATCGAAGGCCAACGGCAGCGCCGCCTCGTCCTCGCCGATCGCCGCCACCGTTTCGCCTTCGAGCGCCGCGATGGCGACCCGGCCCGCACGCACGGCCGCCTGCATCTGATCCTCGCGGAGCAATGCCAGATAGGCAATGGCGATCACGCGCATCCGCGGATCGCGATCGACGGCACCGAAGCTGTAGAGCTGCTCGAGATGGGCGCTGTCAAAGCCCACCTTGTCGCGAAGCAGCCGCGCGGCGGCAGCGTCCAGGCTCTCGTCGATCCCGACGAACCCGCCGGGTAATGCCCAATACCCCGTCTGCGGCGGCTGGACGCGCTGCACCAGCAACGCCGACAGCCGCCGACGGTGCATGCCGAGCAGCACAAGATCGACGGTAACCGACGGGCGATCATATGCCGCCGGATCATAGTCGCTGAGAAACTGTCTATCACCGCTTATATCCATAATGCACCTTACTTATAATTGACATGGATATATGTCGAGTCGGACTCGCAGGAGGTAGGACTATGCAACGCTTCGTCGTCGTGGTGGACACACAGGCCGATTTCATGTGTGCGGACGGCGCGCTGCCGGTCGCCGGGGCCGAGGCGCTGATTGCCCCAATGCAGCACTGGCTGGCATCGCTCCGGCCGGCGGATACGGCGGGTGCGCTGTTCACCTTCGACACCCATTCGGCCGAGGCCTATCCCGCCTCCGCCGAGGCCGAACAGTTTCCCCTACACTGTGTGCACGGTACGCCGGGGTGGGTGAATATCCTCGATTCCGGTGTCGTCGATCCGGCGATTCCGGTCTTTCGGCTCGAGAAAGGCGTGTTCGACATGTGGGCTGAGGCCGATGTCGCGATCGAGGCCATCACCACGGGCGAGACCGTGGCCCGCGACGCCTTCTTCGCGTCGCTGAGCGGGCGTGGTGCGCGCAAGGTGGCGGTGATTGGCGTCGCTGCCGACTATTGCGTGCGCTGGGCGATCGAAGGATTTGTGGCGCGCGGGTTTTCGGTCGAGCTGCCAACGGGGCTGACCCGCGGGATCGCCCGGCCGATCGAGCAAGTCGTTGCCGAGGATTTCACGAACGCGGCGGTGCGGCTGGAGACGGCGGCGTGATCGTCCTGTGGCGCGTCTCGAATCGTTGCAATCTGGCGTGCCCGTTCTGCGCGTATGACAAGCGCCTGGGCTTGCCGCGCGAGGAAGCTGACCCGGTCAGGGTCGCGCGGTTCATCGACCTGCTCGGCGCTTGGCGCGAAGCGACAGGACAGCCCGTGCTGCTCAGCTGGCTTGGCGGCGAGCCGCTGTTGTGGGCGCCCCGCGCCGAACTGGACACGCGGGCCGCCGAACAGGGTGTCGATCTCAGCCTGACCACCAACGGTACCCGTCTGGGCGCGCCCCAGGTCCGCGCGGAACTGGTGCGCGGCTATCGCGAGGTGACGATCAGCATCGACGGCATGTCCGATTTCCACGATGCCATGCGCAGTTGGCGCGGCGCATTCGCCAAACTCGCACAGACGGTGCCCGCGCTGGTGGGAGAACGTGACGCTGCGGGCGCGGCGCTCAAGGTCAGGGTCAATATCGTGCTGATGCGCGACAATGTTGCCGGCTTCGGCCAGCTATGCCGTATACTCGCCGGCTGGGGGGTGGACGAGATCAGCTTCAACCAGCTGGGCGGGCGCGACCGGCCCGAATTTTTTCCCGGCCATCGCCTGCATCCTGATGACGTTGCACGCCTTGCGGGCGAAGTACCGCGGCTGCGCTCCGAGCTTCGCCAGATGGGGACGACCTTGGTGGGTAGTGCAGCCTATCTCGAACGGTTTGCGGATAGCGTGGCGGGCCGGCCGCTTCCCATAATCGATTGCCGGGTGGCCGAGACCTTCCTGTTCATCGACGAGGCGGGCCGGGTCGCGCCTTGCAGCTTCGCGCCCGAGCATTTCGGGGTCTCGGTAGACGATTTGCAAAGCCCCGCCGATCTTGGCGCCTTGCCGCAGCGCCTGAGATCGTATCAGCGCGCCAATGCGCATCGAGACTGCGCCGATTGCCCAAGCACCCAGCAATTTGCCAAATTCGAACCGCTGGCGACTAGGGTTTTATGAGGTGGGCTATGGGCCTTCAAGCGTTCGCCAGCTTCGATCGACTACTCTTGGCCCAGCTCAAGTCGCATTCCGATGGTTGGTTGGGGAAGCATGAACATCCGCTAGCGGCGAAACCGACCGTTCGGCATGTTACCTGACAAGGGCAGCAAAGTGCCAGGACGCATCGGCCGAGCTTCGATTTAAGTCGACCGGATCGCGACGTTCGCCGGTTGAGCTATCAACGGCAGCTTGTGCAAAGAGCTGCCGTTTCACCTCCGATTATCGTAGCGAATATTGAGATTGGAATGGCGATGGCGGCGTCCGCGACCGCGACCGCTTGATACTGCCATGCCCAAACTGAAACGCCGCACTCTTGACATTACGGATGGTAAGAATATCTTACCATCCGTAAGAGACGGAGAATCGCGATGGACGCTAACATTATCAAGGCCAAGCTGATCGAAGTGCTGCAGACCGTGCAGACGCTGAGCGGCGAAGACTGCCCCACGATCGACGGGGGCACGAAGCCCGCCGAAGCCTTGCCGAAGTTCACCAGCAAGGTCTGGCCGGTCGCTGCCGGCATGCTCGGCATCGCGCTGGGCAAGTCCATCCCGTGCGAAGCGAACATCTTTGTCGATGACGACACGAAAGTGCCGCTCGCGATCAACCAGACCGTCGCGCTCGTTCGCAAGATCCTTGAAGCGCAGGACGCCAAGGAAGCCGAAGAGGCCGTGGCGGGATGATTGACGCACCCTCGGATAAGACTGCGACACTTCCGACGCGCCTTCGTGCCGCGCGTGAGGCTGCCGGCCTCTCGCAAGGTCAGGTCGCCAAGCTGATGAACATGCACCGCCCCACAATCTCCGAAATGGAAGCCGGCAATCGCCGGATTACCGCCGACGAACTCGCGAAGCTCGCCGACCTCTACGACACCAAATTGTCGTGGCTGCTGGGCAACGCGCCCGAACGTGCCGCGACCGACGATCCCAAGCTGCAGCTCGCTGCTCGCGAGCTCAGCAAACTCAAGCCCGATGACCTCGACCGCCTCCTGAAGCTCATCGCCGCCATGAAGTCCGACGATGACGAGAAAGGAGCCTAACCAATGAAAGCGCTTGCCAAGACGATGATGCACAACCGCCGCGCCTTGGCAGACAAGGCCATGAAGGCAGCGATTACGGCGCGGCTGAAAGCCGGCAAGGATCTGATCAGCTCGGTCTGCATCTATTCGATTGCAGAAGCGCACGGGGTTCGCGTGACCTTCAACGACATCAACATGGAAGGGATGTACCAGCGCGGCTCGCCGCCGCGCATCCATCTCTCCAGCAAGCGCCCGTTTGGACCATAGCCTCGGTTCGGCCAATGTCGCGCTCATTGCGCTTAAGCTCGCCGAGTTCGCCTGGCGCCGCGCCAAAAACGAGCGTAATTTCTCGCTTCTATGCATCGAGTAGCCCGAGGCGCACCTTCATCCGCAGCTCCAGCGCGGCGTATTCGACAAGCTGTTCAACGCCGGTGACCCCGCCCAAGCGCTGATCGTCACCAGTCATTCGCCGACTCTGGCCGCAGTCGCGCCGCTGCGCGCCATTGTTCATCTGAAATCCTTGGGCGGCAAGGCGCTCGCCTATTCGCTCGCCAATTTGCCCGTGACCAACGACGAGCTGGAGGACGTCGAACGCTATCTGACCGCGACGCGCTTGGAACTGCTCTTCTCGCGCGGCGTGATCTTCGTCGAGGGCGACGCCGAGGAAGCGCTGATGCCGGCGTTTGCGGACGCAATGGGCTACAGTCTCGACCGGCTCGGCATTACCGTCTGCAATGTCGCGGGGGTCAATTTCACGCCCTATGTGAAGCTCGCCGCCAGTCTCGGCCTGCCCTTCGCAGCGGTGACCGACTGGGATCCGCTCGACGGAACCAACCCGGCTTGCCGCGTTTGGTATCGGCGGCAGCGACCGCAACTTCATCGGCACCGTCCACAGCTTTGCGCTAACCCATCCAAGAAGCCGTCGGTCATCTCGTTGACGATGGTCTCCGGCACGCTGTCCGCATCGGCGGGCAGACGTGCGGCAATGCGATAGGCCGCCTCCAGCACCCGCAATGTGCGGCGGTTCCCTTCCAGCGCGTCGGGGGGATCGAAATGGGAGGCCATCGCCAGCCCCAACTCCTCGTCGAGCCCTGCGCGGAAGATACGCGTCAGTTCCTGCGCCTGGAGGAAACCGGGGCTGGACCGGTTGAACATCTGCATCGCCATCATCTCCCATCGGGCGGACAGCCGGGGGACGAGGCGACGTGCCTCGACCGGATCGGCCTTACCGAGCGAGATGCTTATAGGATGGTTGACGACGCTCCGCTGGTACAGGCGGCAACGGTAGTAATAGCGCGCACCGCGTCGGCACAAATAGGTGATCGAGGCCACGTCCCACGTCTCGTCCGGTCGCCGGCACGGGCTTCGGTTGCGGGCGGACGACGGCGGCGTGTGTGCAGCTTGGTGCTACAGCCAGGTGTCCCGCAAAGCGCGGCCGGACGCCGGAATGGCGGAAATCCGTGGGTTTAGTGCCGTGATGGAGCGGGTGAAGGGAATCGAACCCTCGTATTCAGCTTGGGAAGCTGCTGCTCTACCATTGAGCTACACCCGCCAACACCTGCTCTTACGCCGTTTCCGACCGCAAAGTGGGACATCGTCGACGTCCGGCATGCCGAGCGCTTCGATGTGCCAGGCGCTTGCCACAGGTCCGACACGGTCGTCAACGCCGTTTCCGCGATGGTTCCACGACAAGCCAGCGCGCCAGTGCCGCGGCCAATGGGTAATCGGCCGGCGGCATCGGCAGGGCCGCCAAGGCCTCGGGGATGTCCCAGTGCAGCGCCACGGCATCCAGAGCCGCTGGTTGCCCCACCCATCGGTCGCAGGCGTAGAGCAGCAACAACAACGGCCGGTCGGGCTCGCCACCGGCAACGAAACTGACCGGTTCCAGCGCGCCCATCTCGACCTGGATGCCCAATTCCTCCGATAGTTCGCGGGCGATTGCCGCTTCCGGCCGCTCTGCCGGTTCGACCTTGCCGCCGGGGAATTCCCACAAGCCGCCATGCGCCTTGGCCAGCGGACGTTGCTGCACCAAGATGCGACCGGTGGCGTCGATCAGGGCCGCCGCGACCACGATCATGATATCGTTGGTCATTCCTTAAGCTCTCCTCCCGTATCCCGCCGGTCCATGATCCCGCTCCGCTCCCTGCTGCGCGCCGGCCGGCGCCTGTTCGTCGATCGTCGTGGCGCCACCGCCGTGGAATATGGCCTGATCGTCGCCCTGATCGTGCTGGCGATGGTCGGGGCGCTGGGCAGCGTCGCGGATACGACCACCACCATGTGGAACAATGTCAGCACCAAGGTCGTCAAGGCCCGCTGACGAAACATTGATGGTTATCAATACCCTACGAGCCGCAAGTTTAAGTGTTTCTCAACCTGCCGGCGATAGGAATGCGATTGTCGATCCGGTCTTCCCCCGGCTCGGCCGGGTAACTGAAGCTTCGTGACCATGGAGATCGCAATGCAGAACATGCGCAAGATTTTTAAGAATTCCAAGGGCGCCACGGCCATCGAATATGGTCTGATCGCCGCGCTGATCGCGGTCGCCGCCATCTCGGCGATGTCGACCCTCGGCAAGAACCTGGGCGCGACCTTCAACTCGGTCTCAGGCAACATGACCAAGGCGTCGACGAACTGACCTTGACAGCGTCGCCTCGGCTCCTGTCCGAGGCGATCAAAAGGGCGGCGGACCGACGGGTCCGCCGCCCTTTTGCGTTTACAGCCGACCCATCGCCAGGAACTTGGCGCGGCGCTCGCGGGTGAGCTGCTCGGGCGAGAGCGGTGCGAGCTGGCCCAGCGCCGATTCGATCGCATCGCCCAGCTTCGCGATCGCGCGGCCGTGATCGCGGTGCGCGCCGCCCAGCGGTTCGGGCACGATCGTGTCGATGACGCCGAGCTGCTTCAGATCCTGCGCGGTCACGCGCATCGCCTCGGCCGCGTCGGGCGCCCTGTCGGCCGTGCGCCACAGGATCGAGGCGCAGCCCTCGGGGCTGATCACCGAATAGACGGCATGTTCGAACATCAGCACCCGGTTGCCCGCCGCCAGCGCGATCGCGCCGCCGGACCCCCCCTCGCCGACGATGGCGGAGATCACCGGCACGCCGGCGTTCAGGCACGCCTCGGTCGAGCGGGCGATCGCCTCGGCCTGGCCGCGCTCCTCCGCCTGGATGCCCGGGAATGCGCCCGAGGTGTCGACCAGGGTCACCACCGGCAGGCCGAATCGGCTGGCGAGTTCGACCAGGCGAATCGCCTTGCGATAGCCCTCGGGCTTGCCCATCCCGAAATTATGCTTGAGCCGGCTGGCGGTATCGTCGCCCTTCTCATGGCCGATCACCAGGATCTTGCGCCCCCGGAAGGTGGCGAAACCGCCGATGATCGCCTGATCGTCGCCAAAGGCGCGGTCGCCGGCCAGCGGGATCCATTCCTCGAACAGCCCGGCGACATAATGTTTGAAGTGCGGGCGTTCGGGATGCCGCGCGACCTGCGTCTTCTGCCAGGGAGTCAGCCGCGCGAAGGTGTCGCGCAGCAGCTTGTCGGATTTCGCCTGCAACCGCGCCACATCGGCGGCGATATCGACACCGCCATTCGCCCCGCTGTCGCGCAGTTCGTCGATCCGCCCCTGCAATTCGGCAATCGGCTTTTCGAAGTCGAGAAAAGTGAACATGGCTGGCGGTTAGGACCGGGTCGTGTCGAGGTCAACGAGCGGATGGTTCGTTTGAACCAGTTCGACCAGCCTTGCGGTCTCGACATGCGTGTAGATC
>NZ_QLJH01000055.1 GCF_003951315.1 Sphingomonas sp. S-NIH.Pt15_0812 | reverse complement strand
TCCCGCCCTCCTGCTCGCGCAGTACCGCGATGATCTGCTCCTCGCTGAACCTACTCTTCTTCACGTCCGTCTCCTCACGAAGGCGGACTCTAGCTCAAATTGGCGGAGTTTCAGGGGAGCACGTCAATTGATATGCCGGCCTTCCGGCAAACCTCCTCGATGGTTGTTCCATCCTCGGCCTGCTTGAGGATGAACGCTATCTGCTGCTCGCTGAACCTCGACTTCTTCATCGGCGGATTCCCTCGTCTGGCACCTGCCAAACCTAACCGGGAATTTCCCACAAAGAATGGACCAATCCGGAGGACTCGGGTCAGTTCATTTGGTTGCGGTCTTTGCCGCGCCAGCAGCATATCCGACCGGCGTCAGCCAGCCAAGCGATGTGTGAGGACGGCTCTCGTTAGAGTCGCGTTGCCAAGCCTCGATCTTGGCTCTGGCGTCTTTCAGCTATAGGAACTAGTGCGTGTTCAGGCATTCGCTCCGCAGGAATCCGTTGAAGGACTCCACTAAGGGCGTAGTCCATTGGTTTGCTCGGTCGGCTGGACTCCTGAGCCAGACGGGATCATCGTCAATACGATCTTCAAAATGCCAAAAATAAACGTATAGATAAAAACTCATGAGGTGCTTCAAAATTTATTGTAAGCTTTCTATGCTCTGTAAATCTGTAGCAAAAAATGTAAGCTGAAACAGCGGGATGTTATCTTCACCTTTGACAACCATAATTAACTCACGGCGTTGGATCCAGACGTCCTCCGCGTGTTCAGCGATTAATGCTCCCGCAAACTTTACAGCCTCGTTACGAGCTTTTACTTGATTTTCAAAAATAATACCATGACTGTCTATATTTAAAATTTTGTCGTTAAGGTCAAAATAATATTTGGGCATTTATAAATCCTTTATAGAGAGTGCATGACGTATATTTCGATATATTTTATATGCTTTATTATTGATAGATATGCGTAAACCTATTTTTATCTTTGCTTTGGGGTTTTACCAAATCGCTGTTTATATCTACGAGAAAAATCGCTCATATGAACAAACCCCCAGCGGCGGGCCACTTCTCCTACACTATCTGTGTTGTTTTTGCTAAGATCTTCCATAGCTCTGTCTAATCTCCTCATAATAAGAAACTGAATAGGACTTAGCCCTATCTTCTTTTTAAAAGATGATTGAAGCGTACGAACACTTACGCCAACATAACTAGCTATATCGTCTAACGATATCGCCAATGAAATACGATCTTCTATAAATTCTACAGCACTTTTTATTTGTCTATCACTAGCATCTTCGTGTTTAGGAACTATAGTAAAACCAGCTTTAGGCCATGATCCAATTATTTGATATATTAAAACTTCATGAAGCAACGGAATTATCAGGTCTCCCGGATCAAGTTGCCTTGCTACCTTCATCCCCAGCGTCCAAATTGTTTGCCGTAATGCTAATATACCTGCATCTTCAACTTTTATATAGGCTTGAAAATTGGGTAACGTGCTAGCATCTTGTTTAAACAAAGCTTGCCAAGCTTTGCCCATGTCACTGCGCCTAACCGTCGCTGACGTGGCAGAAAATCCCGGCGACGCTTGCTCAATTTCCATTTCGGCAAAAACGCTATATAGAGCGTGGTTGGACCCAGCCACTACTTCCTTTCCATTTTGGTTGGAACGAAGCATCGTACCTTGATCGATGAAGCGGATAGAGATTAGATCATCCAAAACTTTCGGCTTGCTGATAAACCCAGATTTTGTACTCGTAGTCCAAATGCTGAGTGACGTGCTTTGCGTTCCCTGGAATGCAACGTGAAACTGGTCGCCCGAGATTCTTCCTAAGTGGACTGCAACGCCTCCACTTTCATTGAGCCTATTGAGCTGGCGATTTCCGACAACGGAATAACGCATGATTGGCTGAGGCCGCCAAACAGCGGGCTTGCATGCCAGCAAACTTAGTGAATCCGACATAGATTGCTTACCAAAATAGCTATGGCGCACCTAATACGCAGTTCAACCAAATACGCAAGGTTAATCAATATCAAATTCAAGTTGCAAGGTATTAAAAAAACGAAAAAAATTCTTATTTTCAGTACCAATCGGGCAAATTTTATAATTAAAGCGCATTATTCTGAATAAATTGTCAGACATCAGTTTTGTAAATATAAATTTAATGCCTCAGCAGCGTCCCTATATTTAATTGCTCTATGTAAGTAAGTATCAATTACCCAAATCGTTATATTGTACTCTTTGAATTCGGTGCTAAGCTCTTAGGTGTTTAGTTCCGGCATCTGGTGAATCGGATTGACGATGAACCGGTCTGGCTCCGACGTCCAGATTTTGGTGATGCATTCGTAGGGTGTAAGGCCGTTGAGCGTCTCGAGCCGGCAGGCAAAGTTGTAGGCTGCCATGAAGTTGGCGAGGTGTGTCCGCAGTTGGTCATGGCTGTCGTAGTGGAAGCGTCTAACGGTCGCCTCCTTGATGGTCCGGTTCATCCGCTCGACCTCTGCCTTCGCCGGGGCAGGCTCTGACCATTGATTCATGGGTGGTTCGGTTTGGTGAGCCGGTGTTCGATGTCGTTGGCCTCGCAGATCATGTCGAAACGCATCCGGCGCGACCGGGCGGCGTTGCGGTTGCGTGGCTGGTCGGCGAACTGAATGCGGTTATCGGTCAAGATCATGTGGATGCGATAGGGAACGGCTTTCAGCAGGTGTTCGAGGAACTCCCACGCCGTCCGGCGATCAGCCTTGTTGACCAGCTACGTGACCACCAACTTGGCGGGTAGCGGTTGATGCCGACGAACAAGTAAAGCTTGCCTTCGGCAGTCTGCTACCCAAGGCTATACCGATGTGAAAGAAGCCGATCGGGTAGCGCTTGAAGCGCTGACGCTTCGGTTTGTCGCCCTCGATGTCCGGCAGGCGGGAGATGCCGTGCCATTGTAAGCACCGATGCAGTGCTGACCGGGTGAGATGCGGAAGCGACGGCTGCAAGGCATAGAGGCAGTCCCCCGCCTTCGCGAGCGCAGGCTAGCGGCAGCAGCGTGTGGCGCCGGAACGCCACAACCATCGCCCCCTCGGCCTCGGACAGAGTGGTGGAATGAGGGGCCTTCCGCCCGGTCTTCAGGTCGTCGACCGTCGCCCGTTTCCGCCACTTCGCCACCGTCTTCGGGTTGATCGCCAGCTCACGGCTCAGCATCGCGAGCGAAGCTTTGCGATCGCTGTATTGCTGCTCGGACGGCGTACGTGGTCGTGGCGAGTGATCGCACGCGATCACTCGTGACGTACCTGTCCCATACGGCCTCCTTCCATTCGAACGAAAGCATCGCACCATCAAACCGCGGGACTAAACACCTAGGAGCCTGGATGCGACCGCAACGTTGTAGCCGTTCCAATCTGCTGTTCGGAAAGTCGCAATGAAGCTCAATATGATCCTGCCAGTCATCGCCATTTCGGTCGGCGCAATGACCCCCACGGTCGCACAAGCACAAGCACAAGGCAGCCAGGCAGCACGTGCCGAGAACACCCGGGCGACAAATACGCTCAAGGCGCGCGTTTCGCTTGCACAGGATCGCATCGCGGCGGGACAGCGCAGCGGGAATGTGGCCCGGACCCGGGCGGGAAAGCTCAACAACGAGGTCTCGCAAGTGCGGGAAAACATGACTCGCCTGAGCCGCAGGCAGGGTTTCGTAAGTGCCGCCGAATTGGCCTCGTACAATCGTACGCTCGATGCAATCGACACCGAACTCGATCGCCGTGGAGTCGAGCGGAGCTATGGCAATGACGCGCTTCCCAGCGCCGAGATGATCGCCTTCCGGAAGGTCGATGCCCGGCTGCGCTATCGTGAAGCCCGTCTCGAATACGACGCCAAGGAGTGCGCAATGTATCAAGGCAAGGCACCCAATGGCCAAGTCCGGCGTGAACGGCTGCTGTCGGAGGCAGGTCGTCCCTTCTGCACCGGTCGCTAATCTCGTATCCGGCCGGCCCCTTGCTGATGATGGGCCGGCCGTTACCACGGCATTGAAGATTGCGCTGACCGTCCTGATTCCCGCCAATCCGCGTTTCGAAGCGCCGCCCACGTTATGAACCGGCTATCCTAATGCGACCGGCTCGCCCCTCTCGATCACCGGTTATTGGGGCGGAGGGGGAATGGGCCGATCCAACTTCTCTTAACTGGTACAATGATCTTTAAGCTTTGAATTGTCAATCGGCTAATGGTATCTGATGCAGAGAAGATGGCGGAAAACGCAAAGTTATTGGTTAATTTATTCGTGAGTGGAGCGGCAATTTTGATTGGCACAGCAATGACGGCGGAAAATCCGCCAACGAAAATCAACAGGCAGCAGGAGAAAGGTCTTTATGACACGATACGGCCCTTACTGACCAACGATGCCGCAACTTACCCGCAGGGTCAGTCGCTAATCTCGGATCAGAACGTAGAGGTGAAACTCACCGGGTGGTGGCTCGTAAACCACCTCCATCATGTTTGATAGAGGGGCAATCGTCAAAATTCTGCGGCAATGGACGCGGGAAACTGTTGGTCCCTCCACTACATCTGCCACTATTACATGCTTCTAATAGTAGCACGGTCGGCCCGCTCTTCCTTACCATCCATCCCAATGGGGACGCCCCGGCCGTTTCACGAGGCGCTTCTTGTAGGAAGGTACTGGCAAGGCCCTTTGGCGTTAAGCCCTGCCGCGCGGTGCGCCTCTAGTGCGGCCTCGTCGTCGTAGATCTTGACCAGCGTGTAGGCATCAGCCGACGCCTTCGACCGGAATAAGGCGTAGAGCCGATTGCCCGGCTCTTTTGCGCGCACCGCAACGGCCTGTACCGCGAAGGCGCGCTCGAACGCGTCGCCGCTGCCGGGTGTGATCGTGAGGTCGACCGTCATTCCGATCATCGGCTGCCTCGTTGCCTGGCGGGGAAGATAGTACCCGGCGCCCCGGAAAGTGGGAGGGGGCGCCAGGCACGGGCCGCAGTGGCTTCAGGTCTGCGCCACGAAGTCCTGCGTGGTGAGGGCGTTGGCATAAAATGGGGCGATCTCGGCGAGGAAATCCTCCTGCTGCTTGCGCGTGTAGCCGGCCGATGCATCCCAGAGGACGTTGGTGTGGTAGCCGAGGTCATGTGCATTGCGCATCGAGGATTCGACGCACTGCCGCAGCGAGAAGCCGGCCAGATAGATATCGAAGATGCCGTTGTTGCGCAGATAGCCGTCGAGCGTGGTGCCGACGAAGACGCTGCTGCCCCCGGCGCGTTCACGCACGACATGCTCACCCTCGGCGGGCTCGAACCCGGGGAAGAAGTCGGCCTGCTCGCCCAGGAACGAGCCATAATCGCGCATCATCTTGCGCAGACCGTACTTGCTCTCACCCAGAACCTTGTAGGTCGACTCGAACTTGAGCGAGGCGTGGATGACGTGCATGCCGCGGGCGCGCGCTTGGCCCAGGGCGATCTTTGAGTTGGCGATCGCGGTGTCGACCTGCTCGCGGTCCTGGAACTGCGGGTAGATGCCGCCGGTCGGCGACAGCCAGTCGTTGACGTACTCGATCAGGATCAGCGCGCTATTGGATGGTTTGGTCATCGTATTCACTCCTGGAATATAGGCGGTTCAGGCGGCGATCAGCGCGCCGTGCTGGCGCAGGTGGTCGCGGAATCGTTCGGCATAGTCGGCGACGACGGCGTCTTTGACGCTCGGCCGGTCGGCGAGCGCGGCGCGCCAGGCGTTGACGCGCGGCAGGCCGTCGAAGATCGTTTTCGCCACGGCGGGATCGATGATGCCGAAGTACCGGAACATCGGCGCGAACACCGCGTCGACCATGCAGAAGTCGGCACCGGCAAAGTACGGCCCCTCGCCAAGCTCGGCCTCCAGCTTGCGCAGCTTTTCGCGGAAGGCGGTGCGGCGGTGGTCGGCGGTCGCGGTGTCGACGGCGTGGAGGAAGAACCAGCCCTCGGTCTGGGTCTGGGTGGCAAACTCGATCCACGCCCGGTGCCGCGCGCGGGCGAGCGCGTCGTCCGGGTACATCGGCGCGCCGGCTTGCGTCTCGTTCAGATACTCGGCGATGACGACGCTCTCGAACAGGACGGCGTCGCGGCCGTCGCTCTGGCGCACCTTCAGCACCGGCACCTTGCCGGTGGGCGACAGCGCCAGGAACCAGTCGGGCTTGGCCGACAGATCGACGTTGATGCGTTTGCAGGGTACGCCCTTTTCGAGCAGCAGGATCGCGGCGCGCTGGACGAACGGGCACAGCGGATGGCTGATGAGGGTGAGATCGGTCATGCGTGTTCTCCCGGGATCAGAGCGACTGGCCGCCCGACACGTCGAACGTCGTGCCGTTTGCCCAGTGGAGATCGTCGGACAGGATCGCGGCGACAGCCCCGCCGATGTCGTCGGCCTGCCCAACGCGGCCCAGTGCGATGGTGCCGGCGACGTGAGCGTTGACGTGCTTGTCGTCGCGCACCCCGCCGCCGCCGAAGTCGGTGGCGATAGCGCCCGGCGCGATCGCATTGACCCGTATCCGGCGCGCGCCCAGCTCGACGGCCATGAAACGGGTCAGTGTTTCGAGCCCCGCCTTGGCCGCGGCATAAAGTCCGAAACCAGCCATCGTGGTGCGCGTGAAAGCGGTCGAGACGTTCAAGATGCGCCCGCCGTCATTCAGGAGCGGGAGCAGCGCCTGCGTCAGGAACAGCGGGCCGCGCAGGTGCATATCGATCATCTGATCGAACTGGGCCTCGGTAGCGTCGGCGACGGGAGCATGAACACCCTCGCCGGCATTGTTGACCAGATGGTCGAAGCCCTCGGCGTCGTAGGTAGTCTTCAGCGTCTCAGTGGCCGATGCAGCGAAGGCGGGGAAGCTCGTGGTATCGCTGACGTCGAGCTTCAGCATCGCCGCCTTGCCGCCCGCCGCCTCGATCTCGGCTACCAGGGTTTCGGCCTCGGCAGTGCTGTTAAGGTAGGTCCCGATTACGCCGACGCCGCGATGGGCCAGGTGCAGCGCCATGCTGCGACCCAGGCCGCGGCTCGCGCCAGTGATGATTGCGATCTTTTGCGTCATGATAGGGCCTTCCTTTGATGATCGTGGAGGAAGCACCGTTCCGGCGTCGTCTCCGATGCCAGCGAGATAAGCCGCGCCTCAGGTCGCCGCGCCTTCGATGCTCCCAAATCCTTGCCCGATCGTCTCAAGCTCTTGGCAGGCGGGACGCGCGCAGGCATATCCTCGGCATGACCGGGCAGCTTCAGCCGCACATCGACATCGCCCTCCGTCACGGCCGCGAGGGCTCTCACCCGACCGCCATTCCCCGATTAGAGATCGGCGTCGGTCAGGCGACCGAAGGCACGTCGCCCTGCCTCTACCGCTCGATGATTTGCTTCATCCTACAGGGGGCCAAGGACGTGGCCATCCACGACAACCTTCTGCGCTACGACACGGCGCAGTATCTCATCAGCGCGCTCGACCTGCCACTTAGCGGGCAGATCCACGATGACGAGGACGGCCGCCCCTATGTTGCGGTGTCGCTGACGCTCGACCCTGCGTTGCTGGCGGATATCGCCGCGACGATGCCCGCGATCCGCGATACCGACACGCCCGGTAGCGGGATCACGCTCAACCCGATGACCCAGACGCTACGCGACACGCTGCTACGCCTGCTGACTTTGCTCGACGCGCCCGATGACATTCCAGCACTGGCTCCGATGGCCGAGCGCGAATTACTCTATCGTCTCCTGCAAGGGCCACAAAGTCGGCTGCTGCGCCACATCGCCCAACCCGAGGGTGCGCTTGGCCGCATCCGCCGCGCGGTGGAGTGGATCCGCGACCACCGCGACACCCGCCTCAGGATCGAGGCATTGTGCGACACCGCCGGTATGAGCCGGGCGAGCCTCCACCGCCACTTCGTAGCGCTGACAGGTCTCAGTCCGATCCAGTATCAGAAACAGTTGCGGCTTCAGGAAGCGCGCCAGTTGCTGCTCGCCGGTGACCGCAGTGCCTCCGATGTCGCCTTTGCTGTTGGTTATGAAAGCGCCTCGCAGTTCAGCCGCGAGTATCTGCGCCAGTTCGGGGCGCCTCCGATGCGAGATATGCGACAGCTCCGGCACTCGATCGGCAATTTGGCGATCAACTAGGCCGATCGCTTCTCAGATTTCAATTCCCTCTTTGATTCCTAAAAAACCACCGTTGTAGGTCACTCGCCAGCGGTGATCTGCAATGCGCCTACACGTAACCGTCCGGTGAGCCGCGTGTTGTCGGGTGGGACGTAGCCGGCGAAGCCGAGACCTGTGTTGGTCTCCTTCTGGAGTCCAGAAGGAGGTCAGGAGATGGGGCGGATGGAGGTCATCACCCGAACGGAGCGCAGGCGGACGTACAGCGAGGCGGAGAAGGCGGCGGTGGTCGCCGAGGCGTCGGCGCCAGGCGTGACGGTGCGCGAGGTGTCCCGACGGCTCGGCATTGCCGAGAGCCTCATCTACAACTGGCGGTCGGCGCATCGGAAGGCGGCAAACATCGCCAGCGAGCCGTTGCAGTTCATCCCCTATGGCGTGGTGGTGGACACCGACCATGCCAAGCCCGGCACGGCGCTAACGCCAGCAACGCCGGCACCGGCATCGCCCAAGCCGTCGCCACCTGCCGCACCGGTGGAAGACCTGATCCGCCCTCATCCGGGAAGCCGTCCGGGCGGCATCGACATCGATCTGCCGGCTGGCGTGCGGGTGTCGGTCGACAGCTACGTCAATGAGAAGGCGCTCGCCCGCGTGCTGAGGGCGTTGGGGCATGCGTCGTGATAGCGCTGGCGCCGGGCACCAAGGTGTATCTCGCCTGCAAGCCGGTGAGCATGCAGAAGGGCTTCGACGGATTGACCGCGCTCGCTAGTCAGGTGCTCGCCGCCGATCCGTATTCCGGACACCTGTTCGTATTTCGGGGCAAGCGCGGCGACTATCTGAAGGCGCTCTACTGGGACGGCTCGGGCATGTGCCTGTTCGCCAAGCGGCTGGAAAAGGGTCGGTTCGTGTGGCCGCCACTGGTCGACGGCGGCATCGTGCTCAGCCCCGCGCAGCTGGCGCTGCTCATCGCGGGTATCGACTGGCGACGCACCGTAGCGCCGGCCCCGGTGACCGCGCCGACTCTCATCTAAACGGCGCTTTTCCGTCCTTTTCGCTTGGCCTGAGTCGGTCCGGTGATAGGATGGGTCATGTCGCTGGCGATGGTCGATCTCCCCTCCGACCCGGACGAGCTGCGCGCCTTCGCACAGGCGTTGCAGGACCGCTTAGCGACCGTCGAGCAAGCCCGCGTTGCCACGGCTGCCGAGCTGGCCAGCACTTCGGCCGAGCTTCGCGCGGCCAAGGCGACCATCCAGCTGACTGCGCTGGAGATCGAGAAGCTCAAGGTCCAGCTGGCGCGGCTACGGCGGATGCAGTTTGGCCAGTCGTCCGAGCGACTCACCCGCGAGATCGAGCAGCTGGAGCTGCGGCTCGAAGAGCTGGAGACGGTCGAGGCCGAGGCGACCAGCGCGTCCGCTGACGCAGGCATCGCACCGCCCGTCCGCGAGAAGCGCAAGTCGAAGCGCCTGCCGCTACCCGACCACCTGCCGCGACATGAGGTGGTCCACGCCGCTCCGCATGCTGACGGCTGCGGCGCATGTGGCGGGACCATGTCGGCACTGGGCGAGGACGTGACCGAGGTGCTGGAGTATGTGCCCGGCCGCTTCCAGGTTGTCCGGCATGTCCGCCCCAAGCTCGCCTGTCAGCGCTGCGACGCCATCTCCCAGGCACCCGCACCGGCGCTGCCCATCCCGCGCGGCAAGGCAGGTCCCGGCCTGCTCGCGCACGTGCTGGTGTCGAAGTACGCCGACCACCTCCCGCTCTACCGGCAGGCAGAGATCTACGCTCGCGAGGGTGTCGACCTCGACCGCTCCACCATGGCCGACTGGGTCGGCCAGGTCAGCTGGCTGCTCCAGCCGCTGGTTGAGCACATCCGTGCTCACGTGTTCGCGGCCAACAAGATCCACACCGACGACACGCCAGTTCCGGTACTGGCGCCGGGCACTGGCAAAACCAAGACCGGCAGGCTCTGGGTTTATGCCCGCGACGACCGGGGCTGGCAGGGCATAGGCCCGCCAGCAGCGGCCTACTTCTACACGCCCGACCGCAAGGGCGAGCGACCGCGCGCGCACCTCACCGGGTTCAGCGGCTTCCTGCAGGCAGACGGCTATACGGGCTACGACCAGCTGTACGACGTACGCCGTCAACCCGGTCCCATCGTCGAGGTGGCATGCTGGGCACATGTCAGGCGCAAGATCTACGACGTGTGGAAGGCGACAGGCTCCACTACGGCGCGCACCGGCGTCAGCATGATCGACCTCATGTACGAGGCGGAGGAGCTAGGGCGCAGGCTGCCGTTGGCGGACCGGCTCAACCGACGGCAGGTTGTCAGGGTGAGCGTGGACGGCTTCTTCAACTGGGCCGAGGACACCATGCGCCGCATCTCGGGCAAGGGCGCGCTGGCGGACGCCATCCGCTATGCCGTCAAGCGCCGCGCGGCACTGACCCGCTTCTGCGACGACGCGCGGCTCGAGGCGGACAACAACCGCGCCGAGAATTGCCTCCGCCCCGTTGCACTCGGCCGCAAGAACTACCTCTTCGCCGGCTCGGACAAGGGCGGTGAGCGGGCAGCGGCGATTTACACACTCATCCAGACCGCCCGGCTCAACTTCGTCGACCCTGAAGCTTGGCTGCGCGACGTGCTCACCCGCATCGCCGATGGGCACCCGATAAACCGCATTGGCGAACTGACGCCTTGGCGCTTCGCACCATAGCCGCCGGTGCCGGGCCGGTCGGCTGGGTTCCGTACTTTCCGCTTTTCAATCGAGTTGGCTCATCAGCAACCTTGATGTTGCAAGCGGTTTGCTCTGATGTCTGGGGGACCATGGCACGGCTTATCGATCTGATTCCTGGGTTGCGGCTCTTTATCGAGAAGCTGGATCGCGGGCGGGCGATTGATCCTGAGTTCGCCATTCACTACTTGAGAGGCGAGCATGACATCGACGGGAAACCCATCCCGCGATCGCCGTACACCGTTGCACGTCTCAAGCTGGCGAAGCTCCAGACCCGGAAAATGGGCCACCTCGGCGGCTTTGCCAGTGAGCCCACTTCCTCTTGGCTGGGTGGACAACCTGCGGAGTGCGACAACTCCCTATGGCCTACCCACCAAGGAGAACGGCTCACCTTCGTCGCGCAGATCGCGCTTCATGACCTTGAGGGCCGGGATGACATCGAATGGTTGCCGTCATCGGGACACCTCCTCTTCTTCGTCGGCCGGAACGAGTGGGGAGGGTTCGATCAGATGCTAGGTCGCGTGGTCTACGTCCCATGCAGCGCGCGAACCGCTGGCTTGGCTAGCGAAAAGCAGGTGCGTCAGTGGATACACTTTGAACGCCTGGCAACCTACGAGGCTCTCCAATCCGAAGACGACGCGGGACAAGCTGATGACAATCGCGAATTCGAGAGTTGGTATTGGGACATCAGTCCGAGCTACTCTAAGGGGGCAGCGTGGCAAGTGGGCGGTTGGCCGCAACCACTGCAAACAGGCGACATGCGACGCGAGTGCGAGCGCCGGTACCGTTGTCTGGCGTGGGACGACTATGATGCGATGAATGCGCCTGACTTCATGCGGGAGCTGGAGTCTTGGCATCTGATCGGCCAGTTCGGTCTCGACGCGGCGGTCGAGAAGCCAGACGGCTTCATGCGTGGCTTTTACTGGATAAAAATGGTGAATGGCGAGGCGCTGTTCAACGATGCAGTTCTTATTGGTCAATCCGACTGAAGATAACTCAGCCTACCAATGCGCGGACGGGTCAGGCCGGACGCTTACCCTACACCGCCTCGCAGGCGCACCTAACGCAGATACAAAAAATAGAGATTCAATCTTCTTTGGAGCTTCTGCGGTGCCGTTTGATAGGGTGCCGTTTGGTCTTCCTTTGACGTGCTCCCCTGAAACTCCGCCAATTTGAGCTAGAGTCCGCCTTCGTGAGGAGACGGACGTGAAGAAGAGTAGGTTCAGCGAGGAGCAGATCATCGCGGTACTGCGCGAGCAGGAGGGCGGG
>NZ_QLJH01000054.1 GCF_003951315.1 Sphingomonas sp. S-NIH.Pt15_0812 | reverse complement strand
CGCATAGTGGTGCTGGCGGGCTGACGCCCGCCGATGCCGCCAGGCGGGTTGTGCAACACCGCCCAGAGGGGCACCATACCAACCCCGGACTCCAGTTATGACTGGTAGAGCTTTGGGGAGCACGTCAGTAGGAAATAGGAACGTAAAAACCGGGCCTGGATGACCGTAACTGGGTCCTCAGGGCATCACTGCTCGCTGTCGCGGATTCGCATCGTATCGGCTTCTTTTCGGAACGGACATTTGCGACAGCCCAATGATCGCATTTCAGTCAGCCGTCGGCACGGTCACAGCTGTCGCGAAACTTAGGCTTTGCGCGACGGGGTGACGGCATCAGTCACAGTTTCGGGGGCGTGCAGATCGTCGCTGCCGCACGACGCGAACTCGCTTCGCCTGAAGCACAGGATTACAGCCGAGCTGCAGCATGCTAGGACGGTGACGAATGCGCACGCTGCTCCCCTTCCTTGCCTGCCTGATGCTGGTGCTGACCGGTTGGTCGGGCGTGGCACATGCGACAGAGATCGCGGGATCGGTCGAAGCTTCCTCCAGCGAGATGTTTGCGCATGTCGATGGCGATGGCGATCAGGTGCCCGCGGATGCGGACAAGGGCTATCCGCATCACCATGCGAGCTGTCACGGGCACGATGTCGGCACGCCGTTTAATGGCCGGATGACCGTTCCCGCGCGGATAGCTGAAAACACGTTCGGGGTGCGAACCTTCCCGGCTGTCGCTCCTCACGACGGCGAACAGGCGCTTCGACCACCTCAGGCCTGACGCAAGCGATCGGGCGCGACGCGCGCCCAGGTTCGTATCGTCAGGAGCATCATCAATGCATCGCATCATCGCGGCCGTTCTGGCCGCAGGCGCATGTGCCTCATCCGCACACGCACAGACTAGCCCGCCTACCGGCACGGCGCCGGTTCTTAGTCTTAACGACGCGCTGGCTCGGGCTGGAGCCACGCCCCCCGCGCAAGAAGCAGCCGCTGCCGCTATCCGCGCAGCCGAGGCGCAGCGTCGGGTCGCCAATCTTCGACCCAACCCGTCGATCGTTGCCGAAACCGAGAATGTCGCGGGATCGGGCATCTACCAGGGCCTTCGATCGTCCGAAACGACGGTAGGGCTGGCCTTGCCGCTGGAGCTGGGTGGCAAGCGTGGCGCCAGGGTGGCGGTCGCATCGGCGCAACTCAGTCGGGTAGCGCTCGATGCGGAGATCGCCCGTGCCGATCTACGGCTACGGGTGACGCAGGCCTATAACGAAGCCAGCGCAGCCGAGCGCCGGCTCGTAATCGCGCGTTCGCAGGTCGGCATCGCAGCCGAAGCCCTGCGAGCCGCTCAGGTCCGGGTGCGCGCCGGACGCGCGTCACCGCTGGAGGAGCAGCGGGCGGATGTTGCCCGGATTGCGGCCGAAGGCGCGGCGGAACGTGCGGCGCGATCCGCGGAGGTCGCATCCGGCAATCTCGCGCGATTGCTTAGCACTCCCGTTATTGCGCTCGACATGAACTGGTTCGATCGGGTCGAGGGCGGAGGACCGCCACGTCCGATAACAGGCGGTTCTACCTTGGCAGCGGCAGCAGCTCGTGCGGACCTGTCGACCGCGAGCGCACAAATTCGCCTCGCTCGCAGCCAGCGCGTTCCCGATGTGACGGTCAGCGCCAGCGCGCGCCGTCTCGAACAGACGAACGATGTCGCGGCCGTTTTCGGCGTCTCGATTCCTCTTGCTGTCTTTAACCGCGGTCGTGCTGCGATGGCCGTCTCGACGGCTCAGCGCGACCAGGCCGACGCCCTTCGGCGTGTGGCGCTCCTTAATGCGGAGCAGGCCATCGCCCAGGCACAGGCGGAAGCCGCGAACGCCGCTACGACCGCGCGTAATGCCAGCGGTCCCGCGCTCGCGGCCGCACAGGAGGCGGCCCGGATTGCGCGCATCGGCTACCGCGAAGGCAAGTTCGGGCAGCTCGATTTGCTCGATGCCGAACGCACCCTTTCCGACACCAGGGCGGCCGCGATCGACGCGCTTGCCGCCTACCACGACGCACAGGCGCGCCTTGAGCGGCTGACGACGCCCGCGCCTACAGTCACGGAAGACAATCGATGAAGAAGCTGATCCTGGCGGCGCTCGCGCACGTGACCCTTGCCGCCATGCTGCCGGCGTGCGGAGGTCCTGCCAAAACCAATGAGGGTGGAGAGAAGGCAGAGACGGAGAAGGCAGAGGGTGCCGAAAAGCCCGGCGATCCGAACACCGCCGTCCTTTCCGCCCAGCAGATCGCCGATGCCGGCATCGAGGTAACCCGCCCGACAATCGGCGGGGTTGCCGGTGCGATCGAAATTCCGGCTACCATTGAGGGCGACCCGCAGGGTGTCCAGGTCGTATCTGCGGCGATCGGCGGACGACTGGTGTCGCTGACCAGGAACCTCGGCCAGTCTGTCGGCCGCGGCGATACGCTGGCGATCATCGAGAGCCGTGAGGCAGCCTCGCTGAAGGCCGAGGTAGAGGCAGCGCGCGCACGTTCGAGCCTTGCCCAATCCAATCTGCGTCGCGAACTGCGCCTGTTTTCGGAACGTGTCTCCCCCGAACAGGATCTCGTCGCAGCGCGCACGGCCGCGACCGAGGCGAGCATCGCGCTCCGGCTTGCGCAGCAGCAGCTTTCCGCAACCGGCGGGGGAGGCGGAGCCCTCAACCGCATCGCCGTCCGATCGCCCATCGCCGGACAGGTCATCGCGCGATCTGCGACGCTCGGCCAGCAGATCGCGGCCGACGCGGAGCTGTTCCGGGTCGCAAACCTTTCGAAGGTGACGATCACGACGTCGCTTGTCCCGGCAGATGCCGGTCGGGTGCGTCCGGGCACGCGGGTCGAGGTAGTTTCGGCGGGTCGCCGCCAGGAAGCGCGTGTGACGTTCGTGTCGCCGATCCTCGACGAGACGACCCGATTGGTGCCGGTGATCGCCACCATCGATAACCGCGGCGGGCAGTGGCGGATCGGCGAGACGGTGACCGCCTCCATCCTGTTGCCAGCAATAGGCGACCGCTCGATCGCCGTCCCTTCCGCAGCCGTCCAGATGATCGTTGACAAGCCGTTCGTGTTCGTGCGGACCGCCAATGGCTTCAAGGCAACGCCGGTGACGCTCGGGCGCACCAACGGTGGCAACGTCACGGTCGTCTCTGGCTTAACCGGCGACGAGCGTATCGCGTCCACCAACAGCTTCACGCTCAAGGCCGAACTCGGTAATGGCGAAGCCAAGGACGAGGACTGAGCCATGATCGGTCGCATCGTCAACTTCGCCGTCGAGAAGCGATGGCTCGTCCTCCTTCTTACCGTCTCAGGCGCGCTGGCAGGCATCTTTGCCCTTCAGCGGCTGCCGATCGACGCCGTTCCCGACATCACCAACAACCAGGTCCAGATCAACGTCGTCGCGCCTGCCCTGTCACCCGACCAGATCGAGAAGCAGGTCGCCTTCACCGTCGAAACCGCACTCGCTGGTATTCCCGGCCTCGAATATACCCGCTCGCTCAGCCGTAACGGCTTCGCTCAGGTGACGGCGGTGTTCGATGAGGGCACCGATATCTACTTTGCCCGCCAACAGGTCGCGGAGCGACTACGTACCGCCGAGGAAAGCCTGCCCGAAGGCGTGAACCCCGAGATGGGGCCGATCGCGACTGGGCTTGGCGACATCTTCATGTGGACGGTCGAGTTTCGCGAACTCGATCAGGTCAATCACCGCAACGGCGAGCCGGGGCTGCAAAAAGATGGCAGCTACATCACGCCCGAGGGCGACCACCTCGTCAGCGAACCGGACAAGGCAACCTATCTCCGGACGGTTCAGGACTGGATCGTCACGCCGCAGTTGAAGAGCAGCGCCGGCCTCGCGGGCGTCGACTCCCTTGGCGGCTACACCAAGCAATATCTCGTCGTCCCTGACATCCAGCGCATGGCGGCGATGCGGATCAGCCTCCAGGACCTCGCCACGGCGCTGGAGCGGAACAACACCAGCGCAGGCGCAGGCGTCGTCAATCGCAACGGTGAAGGGTTGGCCGTCCGCGCTGATGGCCGCGTCCGCAATGCCGACGAGCTGGCCCGCACCGTCGTTGCCACGCGCGAGAGCGTGCCGATCCTGCTCAGTCAGATCGCGACGGTCAGGACGGGGCAGGCGCTGCGCATGGGATCCGCATCCGAGAACGGCCGTGAGGTTGTGGTCGGGACGGCCGTCATGCGAGTTGGCGAGAACAGCCGCACTGTGTCGACGGGTGTAGCCAAGCGGCTGAAGGAGATCGGTGCATCGCTTCCAGTCGATGTCGTCGTGAAGCCGGTGATGAACCGCACCGAGCTGGTCAACTCAACGATCGCAACCGTGGCCCGCAACCTTGCCGAGGGCGCGGTGCTGGTCATCGTGGTGCTGTTCCTGCTGCTCGGCAATTTCCGGGCCGCACTGATCGCTGCGCTGGTCATCCCGATCACCATGCTGCTTACCAGCATCGGCATGCTCCGGGCGGGGGTGTCGGCGAACCTGATGAGCCTTGGTGCGCTCGACTTCGGCCTGATCGTCGATGGCGCCGTCATCATCGTCGAGAATGCCTTGCGCCGCCTTGGCGACGCGCAGCACGGCCGTGACGAGCCGCTGCCCCTTGGCGACAGGCTGGCCATCGTCGCGGCTTCCGCCCGCGAGATGATCCGCCCGTCCGTCTATGGGCAGGCGATCATCATCCTCGTCTACGCGCCGCTGCTCACCTTCTCCGGCGTCGAGGGCAAGATGTTCGAGCCGATGGCCCTCACCGTCATCATCGCGCTGGTGTTCGCCTTCATCCTCTCGCTCACCTTCGTGCCCGCAGCCATCGCCATTTGGCTGAGCAAGCGCGTCGATGAGAAGGAAAGCCGGATCATCGGCTGGCTGCGTCGCCGCTACGAGCCGGGTCTTGGCAAGGCGATGCGCCGTCCGACCGTGACCGTAGGCGTCGCGATTGGGGCGCTGGCGCTTGCGGCAGCCGCCTTCACGACGCTCGGACAGGAGTTCCTGCCCCAGCTCGACGAGGGCAACATCCTCGTTCAGGCGGTGCGCATCCCCGGAACGTCGGTCGACCAGAGCCAGGCCATGCAGTTCCAGGTCGAGAAGATGCTGGCGAAGCAGCCTGAGGTCCGGTTCGCCTTCTCACGGACCGGCACGTCGGAAATCGCCAGCGACCCGATGCCGGCGAACGCGACCGATACCTTCGTCATCATGAAGCCAAGGAGCGAATGGCCTGATCCCGGTCTGCCCAAGGAAGAGCTGATCGAACGCATGGAGAAGCGGCTGTCGACGCTGCCGGGTAACGCCTACGAGATCACTCAGCCCATCCAGATGCGCTTTAATGAGCTGATCGCAGGCGCGCGCGGCGACATCGCCGTGAAGGTGTTCGGCGACGACTTCGGTGCCATGAACGCAACCGCCGATCGCATCGCCGACGTGTTGCGCAACACTGCAGGCGCGGCGGACGTGAGGGTCGAGCAGACCGAAGGTCTGCCAATGCTCGATATCCGCCCGAACCGCATGGCGATGGCGCGGATCGGGGTCACTGCCGGCGACGTGCAGGACACCGTGGCGGCAGCGATCGGAGGCCGTGAGGCAGGCGTGATCTTCGAGGGTGACCGGCGCTTCCCCGTCGTGATCCGCCTTGCCGAAAGCTCGCGGTCAGACCTGACGGAGGTGGCCCAGGTGCCGGTGCCGACATCGAGCGGTGCTTTCGTGCCCCTCTCGACGGTCGCGGACATCGCCGTTGTCGATGGCCCCAACCAGATCAGCCGGGAGAACGGCAAACGTCGTGTGGTGGTGCAGGCCAACGTGCGTGACCGCGATGTGGCGAGCGTCGTTGCCGATGCGCAGGCATCAATCGCGGCCAAGGTGAAGCTTTCGCCGGGCACCTATCTGGAATGGGGCGGCCAGTTCGAGAACCTGGCATCGGCACGCGACCGGCTCATGATCGTCGTGCCGATCTGTTTCGCTGTCATCATGCTCCTGCTCTATGGGGCGCTGGGATCGGTCCGTGACGCGGCGCTGGTGTTCACAGGCGTTCCGCTGGCGCTGGTCGGCGGTGTGCTGGCGCTGTTCCTGCGCGGCATGCCCTTCTCCATCTCCGCGGCAGTCGGCTTCATTGCTCTCTCCGGCATCGCGGTCCTCAACGGGCTGGTGATGGTGTCCTCCATCCATGACCTGATGCGTCAGGGCATGGATCGGGCGCAGGCGGCGCATGACGGGGCGCTGGCCAGGCTTCGGCCGGTTGCCATGACGGCGCTCGTCGCATCGCTCGGATTCGTGCCGATGGCGCTTGGTCACGGTGCCGGGGCCGAAGTGCAGAAGCCGTTGGCGACTGTCGTGATCGGCGGGCTGATCTCAGCGACGCTGCTGACGCTGTTCGTCCTGCCCACCCTCTATGCCCGCTTCGGCGGGTGGACCCCGGCTGACGCGGAGCTGCCAGCTAAAAACAACCATCTGCTCCAGGGAGAGCCAGCATGAGCGGACACGATCATGGTTCGGGCGGACACGCCCACGACCATACGGCGGGAGCAAACGCCAAGATGCTCGGGTGGGCACTGGTGCTGACCACGGCCTATCTCACCGCCGAGGTGGTGGGTGCGTTCGTGTTCAACAGTCTCGCCCTCCTGTCGGACGCGGCGCATATGCTCACCGACGTGGCAGCGTTGGTGATCGCCTTGATGGCGATCCGGCTTGGACAGAAGCCGGCCGATGACAAGAGGACGTTCGGCTACAAGCGGTTCGAGATTCTGGCTGCGGCGTTCAACGCGCTGCTTCTCTTCGGCGTCGCAATCTACGTGCTGGTCGAAGCGGTACAGCGCTTCCGCGAGCCGGAGGGCGTGCAATCCACCGGCATGCTGATCGTCGCTGCGATCGGCCTCGTCGTGAACTTGGCCTCCATGAAGCTGCTCACCTCGGGCAAGGACGCCAGCATGAACGTCAAGGGCGCCTACCTTGAGGTCTGGGCGGACATGATCGGTTCGGTGGGCGTAATCGTGGGGGCGCTGGCGATCCGGTTCACCGGATGGACGTGGGTCGATCCGATCGTTGCGGTCGGGATCGGGTTATGGGTGCTGCCTCGGACTTGGGTGCTGCTGCGCGATACCACCAACGTGCTGCTCGAAGGCGTACCCGGTGGGATCAAGCTGGCGGAACTGCGCGCCAGTATTGCCGGCCTTCCCGGTGTCGCCGGGGTTCATGACCTTCACGTCTGGTCGATGACTATGGAGGACGTGAATTGTACCGCGCATGTCACCCTCGCCGAGGGCGCTGATCCCGACACCGTTAGGAGAAGCGTCGCCGCGACGCTCGATAGCCGTTTCGGGATCGAACATTGCACGATCCAGACCGAGGGTGCAGCCGAGGGGTGCGGAGATTCAGATCATCTTCATCCGTGAAGGCGGTCCCGTCATGAAGCGTGCGCGCTGGACAGAGAAAGCCGATACGGAGCTTCGCCGACGCATCGCCGCCAGACAGCCTTTGGCAACGATCGCAAAGGAGATGGGGCGGACGATCGATGGTGTGAGGGGCAGGTGCGCGATGTTGCAACTCACCTTGCCGTCTCCGACGCGTCCTTGGCGCGAGACGGTGAAGCGAGGCCTGCAGCCGTTGAAGCCGGTGCCTCCGCAGGCCGAGGGTGACTGAAGACAGGAGCGATATCTCGCCTTGGCCCTTTCGGCACATTAAGTGCCTGTCGGTATTTTCCAAAACTAACCTAGACACGGGATTGGGGAACGCTTGTATATTCCCGTATCCCGTTCGTTTGCGAGAAGTTACGCCTGCGCCATGCTTTCAATCTGACGCAACAGCTTATGCGGGTCGAATGGTTTAGGCAGAAACCGTGCTTGTGCGGGCAACTCGCTTTCCGGGATCGGTGCATTTCCGGACACGATGAACAACACGGTTGGCGGGAAACGCTCGCGGACATAATGCGCCAGCTTCACGCCGTCCATCGATCCCGGCATCTGCACGTCTGTCAGCACGGCCCGGATCTCCTTGTGTCGGTCGAGAATGACGATGGCCTGATCCGCGTCCTCCGCGTCGAATACGCGCCATCCGGCGTCCGTGAAGAAGTCGACGAGGTCGAACCTGACCAATGCCTCATCCTCGACAATCAGGATCGTCCTGCTGCCGATCGGTGTACTCTGACCCACGCTCAATTTCCGATCACGATGGCGGCATCTTGAAGGCGCGCTTGTAACTCGAAGACCAAACCTTCCGGTCGGTACTCGGTTGCAGCCTTGCCGCTGAAATAGGAGCGCAGCGAGCGCTCGATCAGGACCGAGCCGAAACCTTTCCGCTCGGGCGGTGTGACCGGTGGTCCCCCGTTCTCGCGCCAGTACACCGCCAGCGTGGCATCTGCTCCGCCTCCATCGATGGACCACGCCAATGTCACCACGCCCGTCTCATTCGACAACGCGCCATATTTGGCCGCATTGGTCGCCAGCTCATGGAGCGCGAGCGCGAAGGCCACCGTCACTTCGGGTTTCAACGTCACCCTTGGACCGGACAACAGGATGCGTTCCCCGATACGTCCGTGTGGCGACAGGGCGCGGTTCGCAAGCTCGCGCAGATCGGCTGATCGCCACGACGTGCCGGTCAGCACAGCCGTCGCCGCTCCCAACGCCACGAGCCGCGCTGACAGGCTCTGGCTTGCCGCCTCGGCTTCGGGAATGCCGCGCAGTGTCTGCGCGGCGACTGATTGCACAACCGCCAGCACGTTCTTGAGGCGGTGTGCCAGCTCGCCGTTCATCAGACGCATATCGTCTTCGGCCCGGCGTCGTTCGCGAAAGTCGCGGGTCACGGTGCCGTAGCCGATCAGGGCCCCGGCCGTATCGGTAACGGGGAATACCGAATAGAGAACCGGGATCAGCTCGCCGCTCTGGAAATGCCTGAAATTCAACTCGCCGGCCCACTGACCATCACGTTCCACCGCCGGCAGCACCACGCGCGTGACCGTCTCGACCTGCTCGGGTGGGAAGAAATCGGCGATGGTGAGCTGGGTAACGTCGGTGCCGTCCAGACCGACGAGCCGCTTGGCTGCATCGTTCACGTAGAACACGCTGCCGTCGGTCCGGGCCATGCCGATGAAGTCGGTGCTGTTTTCAGCCAAGCGGACGAAGCGATCACGCTCTTCCTCGCTCGCGCGCAGGTTGGTGATATCGCGGGATACCGAGAGAATGCGATCGGGCCGACCGTCTGGCCCTGGGATGGGGCTGACGGCGACGTGCCACCATTTCGGTGTGCCGCGGTAGGTGTCGGCCTTGCCGATAAAGCTGCGCGCCTCGCCTCGCTTTGCCGCGTCGACTGCGCTCTTGGCTTCGCTGTTGCCGGCGCCCTGCCAGAAGTCAGGCCACGGGCAGCCGGCAACCTCGTTGAAGTCGCTGATCTCCATGACGCGTTGCCCGCCTTCGCTCATGAAGGTCAGCTTGCCGTCAAGATCGAGAACCTTGATGCAGTCCGTCGAGCTGGCCAGCACGCTGGACAGGAATGCTTGCCGATCAACCGCCTGTCGCTCGCTCTCAACCAGCTCCTCATTCAGGCGACGCGCTCGATGCAAGGATGCCCGCAGCTCTGCGGTCAGCATGACGAGCCCGAACATGACAATGAGGAACAGCGATGCTGCCACCCATTGCTGTCGAGGCACCCAGGTCGGATGGTCGAGGGTGCCGAGTGACACGATCCCGGTAGCGGTCGATAGACCGGCTGCAAACAGGCCCGGCCCCTTGCCCATCACCAGAGCGATACCGATCGTTGCCGGGATAAAGAGCAGCCAGGGCAAGGTGTCGGGTACGAAGAGGACACGGCCCCATCCGATCGCCACGACCAAGGCTGTGGCGATAAGGTATCGCGCCGCCCCCGGCAGTTGGAGTTGCAGGGACCACGCCACGATCCGGTCGAAGAAGCGGGCAGGCTGGATACGGATCATCACGGCGTCCAAAGGCGGACAAGCCACCTGGCGCATCCTCACCTAACGCGTAGCAAATCAACAGCTATTCGGAAAAGAGGCCGATCCGGTTCAGCGCTGCCTGGTCGCGATTGAGCGGTCAGATGAACCATGGGCGAGACCACAATTTGGTGTAAGACGTAGCGTCAAGGTAACGCGACCGATTTGCATGCGACATCAATGGCTAGGCTCGACCCGGCGCTTGGCAGCGGTGATCCGGTGGAATGGCCTTGCTGGAAGAGGGGTTCTAGGTGCCAGAGACACATCATGGCCATCGCATGCAGGCACTGGCGGAGCTGGCTGTGCTGGACACGCCGGCCGAGCAGGCGTTCAACGATCTGGTTCTGATCGCCAGCCAGGCGTGCGACACGCCGATTGCGCTTGTCAGTCTGCTTGATGAGGACCGGCAGTGGTTCAAGGCGCGGGTCGGGCTCGACGTGTGCGAGACGGAGATCGGCTACTCGGTATGCCAGCTCGATATCGACCGCGCTGAGGTTCTGGAGATCGTCGACCTTAGCCAGGACGAGCGGACACGTACCAACCCCCTCATCACTGGCGAGCGGGCCTTCCGCTTCTATGCCGGTGCTCCGTTGGTCCTGAAATCAGGGGCGATCGTCGGCCGCCTGTGCGTGATCGACACGGTGGCGAGGCCTGATGGACTGTCTGCCGCCCAACGCACTTTGCTGTCGGCACTCGCCCGGCAGGTCAGCGATCATCTCGACCTGCGTCGCATGGCGCAGTCGAGTGCCCGCATGGTCGAACTGCAAACGGCGCTGATCGAGATCGGCGAGGCAATCCGCCGCAGCGAAGACAGCGCGGCGATGATCGAGCGCTCTGCGGCCATTGTCGGTCGCGTGTTGGAGGTCGACCGTGCCGGCATCGGCTTCGTTGATGCGACAGTTGAGCATGTCGATTTCGAAGCCGACTGGACCGCACCCGGTGTGACGAGCATCGTTGGTCGACATCGCTTCGACGACTATGGCGCCATGCGCGAGGATCTGGCTCAGGGCCTGCCGATCGTGATCGAGGACGTCAACACCGACGATCGAACGATGGCCGATCCCGGCAGCATGAAGGCGGTCGACGTTGCTGCGCTCGTCAACATGCCGGTGCGGCACCTCGATCGAACGACCGCAATCTTCGTCGTGCATTCGTCGATCCCGCGCTGCTGGACGCCGGAGGAACTATGGTTCCTGCGCAGCACCGCGGACCGACTGGAAGCCGGCGTGTCGCGCTTTCGCGCCGAGCAACAGCAGCAGATCCTCAATGGCGAGATCAGCCATCGACTGAAGAACATGCTGGCGATGGTGCAGGCGATCGCCAGCCAGACGTTGCGCGAAATTCCCGAACGCGGCCCCGTTGAAAATTTTGAGCGCCGTCTGATCGCGCTCAGCGCCGCGCATGATGTGCTGCTCCAGAAAAGCTGGGCTGACGCTGATCTGCGGAACGTCGCCGAAGCGGTGCTCGACACGGTGGGCTTTGCAGATCGGGTAAATCTCCAAGGTCCGCCTGTCCCGCTCGGTGCGCGCGCTGCGCTTTCCTTCTCACTGGTCGTGCACGAGTTGATGACCAACGCCTGCAAGTACGGGTCATTGTGTCAGGAAGGTGGGCACGTTGACCTCACCTGGTTGATTGCCGACGAAACCGACCTCCTGGTGTCGTGGCGCGAGAAGAACGGACCGCCTGTGGTTGCGCCGACCCGCCGCGGCTTCGGCTCCAAGCTGGTAAGGCTGGGTCTTGTCGGAACGGGCGGCGTCGACCTCCGTTATGAACCGACCGGGCTTGAGGCGGATATGCACGCTTCAATCGATCATTTGGCTATGGGTTGAGCGATAGTGTGCGTGTGTGATCGTCCAACCAGACCCCTTGTCCTTATTGTCGAAGACGAACCGCTTCTCCGCTTATTCGCGGTCGATATGATCGAGGATGCAGGCTTCGATACGGTCGAGGCGGCCAACTCGACTGAGGCAGTGGCGATCCTGGAAAGTCGCCCGGATATCCGCATCGTCTTCACCGACGTGGATATGCCGCATGGGATCGATGGTATCCGCCTTGCGGCCTGCATCCGCGACCGATGGCCCCCGATCAAGATCATCATCACTTCAGGCAAGCCACTACCTCAGCGTGTGAGCATCCCGGCAGAGACAGTCTTCTTTCCGAAACCGTTCCGGCAGGATCGGGTAATAGAAGTCCTGCGGCACATGGCTGCCTGATATAGCTGGCCTATCAATTCGGTCGCGATACTTGCGGGTTCCATGATGTTGAACGGCGCTCTAGCTTCGTTTCGCTCCCAATAGTGGTCAACCAGCTGCGCGGCGTATGGGTGTACGCTGTCCCGTTTTCCGATCCCTTTCGGGACGGACCTGGGGCTGTTAGGCAGAGAGCCGTTCCCAGCGTATCGACGACTGCTTCGAACATGAACGAATGTCGGATGTCGGGAAGCCGGCGGGGGCCTCCGGATGACCGTTTCTGGGTCACCTCGCCAGATATGCAAGGTGTTGCGCGGTCGATCCAGTCATCGTAGAGATTCACCGCTGCGAAAAAACGGCGGGATGGTTACGTCCACCCTCCGCGCGCACGCCGGTTCTCGCCGGCCAGCGGCTCCACTGATGTCGATGCAGGCACGCCTGCGGGACCAAGGAGCACGGATATATGCGAGAGAACGTC
>NZ_QLJH01000053.1 GCF_003951315.1 Sphingomonas sp. S-NIH.Pt15_0812 | reverse complement strand
GCAGCGTCGGCGCCGTGCGGGGCTCAGAAGTTTCCCTTTGCTGCCTCCTGCAGGATCAGCTTGTCGAGCGTCAGATCCGAGATCGCACGACGCAGCCGGGCGTTCTCCTTCTCCAGATCCTTCATCCGACGCGCCTGATCCGTCTTCAGGCCGCCATATTCCTTGCGCCACCGATAGTAAGTCTGCTCGCTGACGGCGATCCGCCGGCAAGCCTCGGCGGTCGTGCCGCCCTGACCCAGCATGATCTCAACCTCGCGCAGCTTCCCGATGATTTCCTCGGGCTTGTGCTTCTTGGCAGGCATTCGTCGTCCCTTCCTTGGTCCAGACTGTCATAGTCGATGGACCACTCAGGGGGGGGCAGCTCATGAGGGCCTCTCAGAGGCATTGAACGCCGTCCCACAGCCCTGCCGGGCCAAGATCATGCCTGCCGTAATGGCGCAGGATGCGCCTGCGGTAGGAGCCGCAATCCTCCCATTCCTCGATCACATCCTGCCGTCGGACTCGATTTTGATACAGAGCGGAAGACGTTGATTGTCATCCGTGATGCCCGGCGATTAGTCGACTTAACGATATAATACGTTGAGATAGGTCTCGTGCGGCTCAGCCAAATCGACGGCGTCGGCGATCGATGACCGCATGCGGTCCAGTGCTGCAGCTAGATCGGCCTCGGAAAAATGGTCCGCTGCCAGGTCGTAAGTAACCGGCTGGATGTCAAAGCCCTCGTACATCGATATCCAGCTTGGATCTTGGAACGACTCCCAGTCGTATCGGACGAGATGACCACGCGCCTTGTACAGACGTAGCTTGTTAGCGAGCATCGGTGGCAGAGCGGTGCTGCGGCAGCGATCCCACATTGGCTCTCCACGACGTGTATTTGCGACATAGTGCAGGATGAGGAAGTCGCGGATCCGCTCATATTCCAACGCCGTCGTCCGATTATACTCATCCTCCAGCGCCGGATCGAACCGACGGTCTGGGAGGAGCCCAAGCAGCTTCTCCAAGCCCGTCTGGATGAGCGTGATACTGGTCGATTCGAGGGGCTCCATGAACCCTGCCGCCAGACCGAGCGCGACGCAGTTGCGATGCCAGAACGCGCTGCGCCGCCCCGTCCGGAAGCGGATCGCATTGGGTTCCGCGAGCGCCTCCCCCTCCAGCCGCGCGAGGAGGGTCGCCGTCGCCTCGTCGTCTGAAAGGTGGCGGCTCGCGTACACGTATCCGTTGCCCACGCGATGCCGCAACGGTATGCGCCACTGCCACCCGGCGGAGAGAGCAGTGCTTCGGGTGTACGGGGTCAGCGCCTCGCGCCGCACGCACGGCACGGCCACGGCACGATCGCATGGCAGCAGATTCGTCCACTCTTCATAGGGTATGCCGAGCGCCTCACCGATCAAAAGCGCCCGAAAGCCGGTGCAATCAATGAAGAAATCTCCGGCGACCGTTTCGCCACGATCCGTGTCGAGGGCGCGGATATGGCCCGACGTCTCGTCCGTACGCACGCAGGTGATCGTCGCGTCGAGGTGGGACACACCCCACTCCATCGCCTTCGCACGAAGGAACCTGGCAAAAAGGGCTGCATCGAAATGTAGCGCCCAGTCGAAATATAGCAGGTCGTGGACCGGGCGATCGGTGGGCTGCATGAAGAGGTTGCGACGTGCCATCGCGGTCGCGAGGCAATAGTCCCCGATATCGATCTCGTGTCCGGCCTGACGAAGCTTGCGGACGTAGTGATGGAAGGCAACGCCGCGCGAGCGCATGCCGTACAAGCCGAAGGGATGGAAGAATCGGGTGCCTGGATGCTTCCAATCGACGAATTCGATGCCGAGCTTCGCCGTTCCCTGGGTGGCCGCCATGACCTCATGCTCGGTGACGTCCAACACCCGAAGGAAGTCCCGGATGCCTGGAACCGTCGCTTCGCCCACGCCAACGGTGCCGATGGCGCTGGATTCTATGACCGTGATGCGAACGTTCCGGCCCTCGAGCCGCTTGGCGAGGTACGACGCCGCCATCCAGCCCGCGGTTCCACCACCGGCGATC
Source organism: Sphingomonas sp. S-NIH.Pt15_0812 (assembly GCF_003951315.1). Lineage (GTDB taxonomy): Bacteria > Pseudomonadota > Alphaproteobacteria > Sphingomonadales > Sphingomonadaceae > Sphingomonas. The sequence goes on along the minus strand of NZ_QLJH01000053.1, from coordinate 10,669 downwards.
ACTATGGACCGCAGCTGCCACGGGGGCCCCGAGTCCGTTTCCTCGGCTTCACTCATAGACCCTCCGGGGAATAAGGCCCGCCATCGGCGAGGATGGCGGGCACCATGTTCTATCAGAACTTCACACGGGCGCCTGCCATGAATCGGCGCTCGTAGATGTTGTTGTACGCCTTTTCATCCGGGAACGTCAGGTAGTACTTCTCATACTCGCCCGTCAGGTTGGAGCCCTGAGCGTAAATCGTCAGGTTCGGCGTGAAATCGTAGCTGATCGAGGCATCGACATAGTTTGTGGGCTGCTGATAAAGTTCTAACCCCTGGATGCCGCCAAAGTTCTGCTGCACGGCACGCTTCGAGCGGTAGTTCCATGCTACACGCGCCTGGAAATGGCTGTCTTGATAGAACCCCGCGAGATTCGTCTGAATTTTGGAATTGTCCTGGAAGGGTATCTTGTCGCCGGCGAGATCGACCTGGCCAGAATCGGACGGCGAGTAGGTGACATTCGCGTCGATGCCGAAATTGGAAAACACGGTCGGCATGAAGGCTAGGTCGCTGAACGACTGCTTCCAGCCTGCTTCGACACCCTTCAACGTGCCGCCCGCACCTTGGACCGGCGTGCTGATGGACACGGTGCGGTTGCGAACCACCCCGTCGTTATCCGGCAGGTCGGTCCGTACGATGTTACCCGACTGGATGAAGCTCGCCACGTCGATGTAGAATGCGCCTAGGCTGATCAGGCTGCTGCGACCGATATAATATTCCAGCGAGCCCTCGACGTTCGTCGCCCGCCACGGATCGAGTTGCGGGTTGCCGTTCGAACTGCCGCCGGTAACGCGAAACACTGGCGAGCCCGGGTTGGTCGTGTCGATCGCATAGGTCGGGTTGAGACCGCCACCCCATTGATTGAGGTCGAGCAGCGTCATGGTTCGTGAGAAGGCCACACGTAGCTTCAGGTTGCTGGCGAAGTCGAAGGCCAGGTTGAAGGCAGGCAGATAATCGGTGAAGCTGCGCTTCGTCTCTACCGTTCCGTTCGACACGTTCGCGACACCGTACGGGCGGGGCGAGCCGGTAACGTACTGCGTGATGTCCAGTTTGGTGTTGATAATCTTCAACCCGGCGTTGCCGCTCACCGGGATGCCAAAGACTTCGCCCTTGACGTTGAGCTGCGCGTAGCCCGAGGTCTGCTTGACGCCGACGTTGAAGGATGCGCCCGGATTCTGGATTTCGACGTTCCCCGGGTAGAAGCTGTTCTGGAACGCGAGGGCGTTATCCATGGCCTTTGGATCGAAGACGTAGATCGGGGGTAGGCCGGCGCCGGGCAGGTCGTACTGCTTTACTTGGCCATTGAAGATCGCGGCGCTCGCCTTGCGAGTCAGACCGGCCGTGTAGGGACGGAAGCCCGGCGTGTTGAACGTGCCCGTGCCAGCATAGCACGACGCGTCGCCGACTGGCACGTCGAAGGCCTTCCACTTCACAAGGCAGCCGCCCGTCTGCGAAGCCTGGCCCGCATAGAGCGGCGCCGCGCGATCGAATTCGAAGTCGTCGACCGAGCGCTCGCTGTAGCGGACGCCGGCGGCTACGCTGACATTGTCGTTAGCCTCGTACGTGACGTCGCCACGGACCAGCTTCAGGTCACCCTTGCGGCGGTAGTTGCCCTCCGACGAGGTGGTCTTCAGCGCGTAGTTGTCGATGTTGCCGAGAAGCGTCGTCAGCTGCGTTGGCAAGGTGAACACCGGCTGCGCGCCGGTAAAATCAACGCTTGCTGGAAGCGACGCGGCACCGGCTACCGTGTTCACTTGGTAGCCGCCGGGATTGAATGCGATGTCGCCACTTGGATAGTGGCCAATGCCTCCAGGCTGCCACTGCGCACCGTTCGAGGGGCTGAATTGCAGGTAGCTTTGGTCGTAGTTGCTGTAAGCCTTGCCGTAGATGCCACGCACCACTGCCTTGAAGCGGCCGCCATTGTCGTACTTCAGTTCGACGTTGTAGTTCTGGGATTGCGACTTGTAGCGGTCGTTCTGACTGTAGGAGTCAAAATTGCCGAGGTCGTAATTATAGATCTGCGTCGTGTTCAAATCATATGCGCGCGAGATGTTCCCGCTGGTTAGTGTGACCTGCCGACCGGTATTGCGCGACCGACCGGGGACGAACTCTCCCGCCTGCCAGTTGACGTTCTGCATCTGGATACCGGCCGTCCGGTCGTTCTCGTTCTGCTGGGTGAAGAACGCATCGGCATTCAGCGTCAGGGCATCGCTGATCTCCCACTGCGCGGATGCGTTGATGCCGATGCGCTCGCGCTGGTTGACCTTGTCCCATGCGGTGAAGCCCTGTGGCACGATGAACGCGTCGTTCGCGTCGCCATCACCATTCACATCGCGCCCGGTCCCAACGATCGTGCCATGTGGTCGATTGGAAGGCGAGAAACCGTTGCTGGTGTTGACGTCGCCGGTAGGATTGGCGGCGGTATTGAACTGCTCGTTGTGCAGCGCCGCGCCATAGCCCTCCTGTATGCCGTTATGCGAATTCGACAGGTGCAGGTTTGAATAGGCGCCCGAGATCAGGATGCCAATCCGTTCGCCGTGCCAACCTACCAGTGCGTTGAGATTCGGATCGTACTTCTTGGTCTTGTCGCCATAGGCGCCTTCCGCCGCCGCCGCGAAGGTGAAACCCTTTTTGAGATCGAAGGGGCGGCGTGTCCGAAGATTGACTGTGCCGGTGATGCCCGCGTTCAGCAGGTCTGCAGTGCTCGACTTGATGACGTCGGCGCCTGCGAACAGCTGAGAAGGGATGTCGTTGAAGTTCGGCTGAATCGTCGTGATCGATTGGGCGCCCAAATAGGCTTCGCCGTTGAGCAGCGTGGTCACCTGAGGAAGGCCGCGGATGTTTATCGACGCGCCTTCGCCCGCATCACGACGGATCTGAACGCCGGGGATGCGCTGCAAAGAGTCCGAGATCGTGACGTCCGGCAGCTTGCCGATGTCCTCGGCCGAGATCGAGTCGGTGACCGACGCCGCATCGCGCTTCAGGTTGACCGCACGCTGTTGTGCCGCCCGGATGCCCGTGACGACGATGTCGCCGCCGTCGGTCTGAGTGTCGGCGCTCGTCTCATCACCGTTGCGGACGGACCCATCCTGATCGGCGGCCTGCGCGGTCGGCGACGCAGCTTGATCGGCGGGCGGCGATTGCAGCACCCCCTGGGTGGTCGATGACTGCTGCGCCATAGCGGTTCCGCCACTCGCCAGCGCCGTGACGGATGCCGCAGCCATCAGCAGAATTTTGGTGTTCACACGTGCCATATCGATCGCCTCCTCCACTTTCGTCATCGCCGGCCTCGGCGGACCATTCGACACGGGAGGATTGATCATCGGTGGGCCCAGCCCCCTGTTCCCCCTCCATCATGTCAGCCGCAACTTTCCGTTGTCTTGACCTTCCCCATGTATCGCACGAAAAAGAACCGTCAATTAAAAATTTCAATTTGTATTTGTAAATCTCTTTGGCATCCTCACCGTTGGCAATAGTGAGATGACAAATTTGTCATGAGAGGATGTCCGGTTTGCATCCAAGATTGTTCACGCCTGTAGAGAAGTCAGCGCAACGACCCGCCAGAAGCGCGGTCGCGCCGTCCGCGCTCGGCATCGATCTTGGCGGCACGAAGATCGAGACAGTCGTGCTGACCGGCGACGGCGAGTTGATTCGGCGTCAGAGGATTCTAGATCCCGGCGAATACGCTGCCGCCATCCGGACCATTGCCGAACGCGCCGCTTCGACGGATGCCGCGGCGGGTGAAGCCTGCACGATCGGCATTGGCACTCCCAGGTCGCTATTGCCCCGCAGCGGCGGCGTGCGCGATGGCAACTCGACGTATTTCAACCGGCGGCCGTTACGAGAGGATCCTATCGTGGCGCTGCCCCATGAGTTGCGGCTCGCCAACGATGCCAGCTGCCTGGCAGTGTCAGAAGCCCGTAACGACGCGGGAGCCGTTGCCGGCAGCGTCTTCGCACGCGTTATCGGAACGGGCGTGGAAGACGGTATCGTACCTGACGGCAGGATTTCGGACATCGTACTAGGCGGCGGCATGTCGGAAGTTGGAGGGCCATATCCCCGCCGAGCAGAGGTGATTCGACATCACGCCTCCTCAAATCCGTGGAAGGGACGGATCGTGCCGGCACGCTGGGGCGACGCCTCCGGCGCGCGCGGCGCGGCGCGGTTCTGGGCGGCCAAATCCTGACTTTATCCGCTACGCCGAAAAAAATGAGACGCCGGCAGCGACCGGTGACCTGATTCAGAGAGGAACGACGATGAGACATAAAGCCATGATCGCAACGCTGCTGCTCGGCGGAACCTTCGCCTCCCCTCTGTCTGCCCAGACAGGGACGCAGAACGATCGAGCCCCGGCGATCGCAAACGCCGGCCCTTATAACGTCACGATTCTTAGTGGCGGCATCGGCGTCGAGCGCGATCTGACCGGTGCCGAGGCTGCGGTTGCGGCGGGCTCCCCATGGACGCTGTCCACATGGGTGCGCCCGGACCGGGCAGGCGAAACCGGCGTGCTCATAGCGATCGGCGACCCGGCCGGCGTCTGCCGCTGCCTTGCGATGAGCGATGGTCGGATCGCTGCGACCGACGGGTCGGTCCGGGTCAGCGGCGGCGCCGTGATCGCTCCCGGTCGCTGGACGCATGTCGCGGCAGTCGCCGACGGTCGAAGTCTCGTCGTCTACGTCGACGGTCGCACCGTCGCCTCGCGTGCCGGCCGACCGTCCGCGGTCGCACTGAGGCTAGCGGTCGCCCCCACGGTTGGGACCGGCCAGGTGCCTGATGCCACGCCGCGCCATTTCGGCGGATCGCTCGCCGCTGCCCAATTCGCACCGAATGCGCGCCGACCCGGCGAGATCGCCGCGGCGGCTGCGGCACGGCCCGATTTTGCGACGACGCAGTTCTGGCACGTCGGCGTCGGCTGGCCCTTCCAGAAACAGGCGAACATCGGGCTCACTCAGCAGCAGGATGCCTGGACGCTGCCCCGTGCGCGCGGCGACGCGACCACGCCGCCCGCCATCCGCACGGCGCTGCCTCCCACCGGTCTGGCGCCCACCCGCGACGGACGCTGGATCATCAACGGCTGGCAGCTCGCCGCCGCACCGGAGGTGCGGGAAGATGCCGTCACGCTGTCGCGCCCAGGCAGCGTCAGCGGCACGTGGCGACCGGCCACCGTGCCCGGCACGGTGCTGACCACGCTGGTCGACCGCGGCGTCTATCCCGACCCCTATTACGGCCTGAACAACCTCAAGATTCCCGAAAGCCTGGCGCGACAGGACTATTGGTATCGCACCCGTTTCGTCGTCCCGCCCGAAGCAGCAGGCAAGCGATTGACGTTGGTGTTCGGCGGCATCAACTACGCCGCCGATATCTGGGCGAACGGTGCCAAGCTAGGCTCGACGCGCGGGGCGTTCATCCGCGGCCAGTTCGATCTGACACCGGTCGCGGGCGAAAACGTGATCGCGGTCCGCGTCTCGCCGCCGCCCCATCCCGGCATCCCCCATGAGCAGTCGATCAGCGCTGGCGTTGGTGAAAACGGCGGCCAGCTAGCAATTGACGGGCCCACCTTCGTCGCGACCGAAGGCTGGGACTGGATTCCCGGCATTCGCGATCGTGACACGGGTTTGTGGCGACCGGTGGAACTAATCGCTCATGGCCCCGTACGGCTGCTCGATCCGCATGTCGTCACCGATCTGCCGCTGCCGCGCACCGATCGCGCCGACATCTATATCACCGTGCCGATCCGCAACGACGGGCTCGCCGCACGCCAGGTGACGGTCCGCGCAGCGTTCGGCGACGTGAAGGTCGAAAAGACAGTGACCGCGGCGCCTGGCGACAGCAGCATCGCCTTCACCCCCGCCGACTTCGCGCAGCTGCACGTCGCCAATCCGAAATTATGGTGGCCAAACGGCTACGGCGAACAGGCGCTCTATCAGTTATCGCTCGAGGCGGTGGCGGATGGCCGATTGTCCGACACTCGAACCGACCGGTTCGGCATCCGCGAGGTAAGCTATGACCTGTCGCTGTTCGACGCGGCGGGCGCGCTGCGCCGGGTCAATCTGCAATTCACCGATGCCAGCCTGCGCGGCGAACGAATCCTCGACGTCCGACATCAGGCGATCAAGCAATCCGCCAACGGCTGGGCGGAATCGCTGACCCCGGTCGGTGAACGCTCGCCGGCGGTGACGCCGGTCACCGCGACGATGCCCGAACCGCATCTGACGATCCGCGTTAACGGCGTCGCCATCGCCGCGCGGGGCGGCAATTGGGGAATGGACGATGCGATGAAGCGCGTCGACCGCGACCGGCTGGCGCCCTATTTCCGCCTCCAGAAGGAGGCGCACATGAACGTCATCCGCAACTGGATGGGCAATAACACCGAAGAGGAATTCTACGATCTTGCCGACGAGAATGGCATGATGATCCTGAACGATTTCTGGCAGTCGACCCAGAATTTCCAAATCGAGCCGCAGGATCCGGAGCTGTTTCTACGCAACGCGGACGACGTGGTGCGGCGGTATCGCAACCACCCCTCGATCATCCTCTGGTTCGGCCGCAACGAAGGCGTGCCCTATCCGGCGCTCAACGAGGGGCTGGACGACGTGATCGTACGCGAGGACGGCACCCGCTGGTTCACCGGCAGCTCGAACGTCGTCAATCTGCAGGGATCGGGGCCTTATAATTACCGCCCGCCGGTCGGTTATTTTACTGATCTCGCGACCGGCTTCTCAGTCGAAACCGGCACGCCGTCGCTATCGACGCTCGAATCGGTGCGAGCTTCGATGCCGGATAGCGAAACCTGGCCGCTTAGTGACACGCTCGCCTATCACGACTGGCATTTCAGCGGGAACGGCGACACCAAGACGTTCATGAACGCGCTCACTACGATGTTCGGGCCCCCGACAAGCTTTGCCGATTTCGAACGCAAGGCACAGATGATGAACCTCGAAACGCACAAGGCGATGTACGAGGGGTTCCTGGGGCACTTGTGGACGAAGAATTCCGGACGGCTGCTGTGGATGACGCATCCGGCCTGGCCGTCCAACACATGGCAAATCTACAGCTGGGACTATGATACCCACGCGGCTTATTACGGCGCTAAGAAGGCCACCGAGCCGCTGCACGTCCAACTCAACCTGCCCGGCAACGAAATCGTCGTCCTGAACACCACTCGCGCCGCCCGGCCGGACCTGCGCGTACGCACCCGCGTCGTCGGGTTGGACAATACGGAACTGTTCACGCGCGAAGACCGGGTTGACGCCGTCGCCAACGCAGCGACGCCGCTGACAGCGATCCCGCTCGATCGCCTGTTCGCGGCGCATCCGATGCTGCTCGTCAAGCTCGAGATGATCGATCGCGCTGGCGTGGTCGTGGCTGAGAATTTTTACTGGCGCGGTAGGAATGAGGCGGCGCATCGCGCGCTGAACGACCTGAAGTCGGTAACCCTCGGGACGTCCGCGACCACGAAAGCGGACGGCGGCGAGGAGGTCGTCACCGTCAGAATGACCAACTCGAGCGCCGTTCCCGCGCTAAATGCCAAGCTGACCCTGGTCGACGCGGCGGGGAAACGCGTTCTGCCCGCCTTCTACAGCGACAACTATGTCGCCCTTCTGCCCGGAGAGGAACGAACGATCGAAGTCCGGTATCCTGCAAGCCACGCCCCCCGCGCCACTTCGCTGACGTTGCGCGGTTGGAACGTCGCGGCGGGAGAAGTACCCGTTCGCTGAACGAAACAGCGCCACCCGCGAACCCGCCCACCATATGCCCGAGGGCGGGTAAGCGTCCGTCGGCGGTCGTGGGCCGCTTCCATCCTGAGAACTCCTGGAATGTCCATGATGAACCGCTTGCTCGCTGCCGCCGCCTACGCCGCGCTCATCGCATCCCCTGCGACGGCGCAGCTTCGTCTTCCCCACCTTTTCAGTGACCATGCAGTACTCCAGCGAGATCGACCGATCCACATCTGGGGTTGGGCACGTGCAGGCTCGAGCATAGCGGTCGCGCTCCACGGTCAGCACGCTGCCACGGTGGCGGATCGACTCGGCCGTTGGGAGATATGGTTAAAGCCGGAGGCGGCGGGCGGACCCTACCTCCTGCATGTCGACGGCGAGAAAGCGGAGCGCTCGGTCAGCATACGCGACGTGATGCTTGGCGACGTCTGGTTCGCATCCGGGCAATCGAACATGGAGTTTCCGCTGAAGGGGTTCGACGGAGCACCGCTGAAGGATTCCGCAGTTGAGATAGCCGCCGCGACCAATCCGCGCGTCCGACTCTTGCACGTCGAGCATCGCAGCAGCACAGTGCCATTACGAGACGTCGATGCGGCGTGGACGACGACCACGCCGGCGACGGCCGCTGGCTTCTCGGCGATCGGATACTTCTTCGCCCGCGAGATCGCGGCGCGCGAGCGTGTGACAATCGGCGTCATCGATTCAACGTGGGGAGGAACGCCGGCGGACAGCTGGGTCTCCGCCGAGGCCTTCGCGACAAACCCGGCGCTTACTCCCGCATTCGATGCCCGCGCACGCTTCCAGCAGGAGCAGGCGGACGCCGATCTGGCTCTGGTCGCGGAATCCCGAGAGGACGCCGCTATCCGAGCCTCGGGCGGAACGCCCCCGGCGCGGCAATGGCATCCGCCGGAGGAGGCATATCGGCCGTCATCCCTCTACAATGGCATGGTGGCTCCATTTACGGGGTACGGCATCAAGGGTGTGATCTGGTACCAGGGGGAAACGAACAGCAACGTCGCTCGGGCTCCCTACTACGCCGATCTGTTCCAGGGCCTGATCACGGATTGGCGGCATGATTTCGCCCAAGGCCCATTCCCGTTCTTATATGCCCAAATCTCCTCCTTCGACTCGCCAGCCGAGGAATGGGGGTTGGTCCGCGACGCGCAGCGGCGTGCGCTGGCGTTGGTCGGGACGGCCATGGCCGTCACCACCGACGTCGGAGATGCCCACAACGTGCATCCCGGCGACAAGCAGACTGTCGCCCATCGTCTAGCCCTCGCCGCAAGGAACATCGCCTATGCCGAGAACGTCGCCTATGCAGGTCCGTTGTTCCGGCAGGCGACCGTCGAGGCCGGGGGCATACGCATCTGGTTCGATCATGCCGGAGGTCTGACTAGCCGAGGAGCGCCCGTGAGCGGCTTTGAGATCGCCGATGCCGATCGAAGGTTCGTCCCCGCGACCGCTCGGATCGATGGTGACACCGTGGTCGTGTCCGGACCTGTGGAGCGGCCTCGCTTCGTCAGGTACGCTTGGAGCAACGTGGTGCCCGTCAACCTCTACAATGCCGCAGGCCTGCCCATGTCGACGTTCACCTCGGAGGAACGCATCCAGGGGCACATGGCATATCCTTGATCGCTTTGCATTCGGTGCTTCGAGTGCCGCAAGCGGAGAAAATGCGCTCGATCTCGGGGACGATGACGCTGCGATTAGAGTATCGCGTCTGCTCAGGGGCACAAGCGGCCACCATGCCTTGCGATCACGATTCATGACCCACTACCGGACGTTCAAGCTCCCTTTCCTGTACGCCAACTTCGGACACTCGTTCATCGCATCAGGAAATAGGTCTCTCGTCGCGCGTCATGTCCCGTGATTATCCGAACTCCCCAGACAGCTGCACTTGGCAAGCGCACGACCACCTGTATAATGAGACAATGTCTCACTCACCTCTGCGCTTCCCTCCCAATCCGGCTAATGCTCCCAGCGCCCGCTTCTTCGGCGACATCGGCATCTCTCCCGGGGCGCGAGTACTCGATGTCGGTTGCGGAAATGGTGACCTCAGTCGATTTATGGCTGGGCTTGTCGGGCCAGACGGCGAAGTCGTGGCGATCGACCGGAGCGAACAGGCGCTGGCGGTAGCGCAAGCGACCGACGCGGACTTGGGTGTCGCGCATATCCAGTACCGCGCGGTCGATCTTTCGGGTGACGTGCCCGATCTCGGCCGTTTTGACGCGATCGTCGGCCGTCGCGTTCTGATGTACCTACCCGATGCCGCCACGGCACTGGAGCGGCTAGCGACGATGGCCAATCCTAATGCCGTCTTGGCATTTCAGGAACATGCACGCACCACCCTTCCCGCAGGGCTTGGATACCTGGCGTTGCACCGCCAGCTTTATGACTGGAACTGGAGCACGGTTAAAGCAGAAGGAGGGGATCTGGGGTTGGCGCTCCGGCTCGCCGAACTGATGCAGCAACTGGGGCTTTCGGTTGAGGAGGCGCGCGGCGAAGCCATCCTGCTCAATCCCAACCAGCCCTCCTTCCTGCCGACACTCATGCGGGCGATGCTGCCGCGAATAGTCGAGCGAGGCATCGCGACCGTGGATCAGATCGACCCGGACACACTGGCGGAGCGACTAAAGGAAGAGCATCGCGCTGCGGGTGGTGTGATCGTTTGGGACCTCGCCTTCTTAGTCGCGGCTCGCGCCCAACGCTCGCTCGCTGAACAGTCCGCGTTGAGGCGGCTGGGAGCGAGCTGAACGAGGAGAGGCTGCAGCGCGACCTGCTTGGCAGTAAGCGTGGTGTGACGACCGCAGATCAGGCAGCTTGCGCGGTCGGCCGATCTGCTGGCGGCATCCAGTTCCACGGCATGAGTTCGTCCCAGCGGCTGGCTGGCCAGTCGCCCGCGACCCTGGCGAT
>NZ_QLJH01000052.1 GCF_003951315.1 Sphingomonas sp. S-NIH.Pt15_0812 | reverse complement strand
CGCATAGTGGTGCTGGCGGGCTGACGCCCGCCGATGCCGCCAGGCGGGTTGTGCAACACCGCCCAGAGGGGCACCATACCAACCCCGGACTCCAGTTATGACTGGTAGAGCTTTGGGGAGCACGTCATCAACTAAAAGCATGACTCGCTATAATTGACCGTCACGTCACCTATATGGAGCATAGGCGCACTTGAATTAGAGCGCTCAATCTTCCTTTGAGCGCGCACATATCTGAAGATTATTCATAGATAAGTTCTTTAAAAAGCTAATGTAATTATACTGACTTATTTGCGCAACTCTGCTTTATCTCTATCTTTCATATCACCTTTTAACAATGATTATAAACCACCATTGCCCTGCGGGCCTTTGTTCGATGTGTTGTAGCGGTTGGTAATGATGCTCCATTATTACGAATTTAGCCTACCAGCTTTGGTATTGCTAACGATTTATAGTATAATGGCATATGCAGCAGGGGTAATCAGCGCCTTTTCCCTCATCGCAAACGCCTTTCGCCGGCTACAGCCGTTTTGATCCGCGCGTTGCTTTAGAATTCCGATACAACGAACACCATAAAAGGTATGATATGGGTATTGACCCAGGCCTGACATTGGTAAACCATACTTCTTATCGCCACGACGGCAACGATCGTGTGGCGATTAACAAGGGGAATATCATGATATTGCGGCAGTCCGTCTCGCTTTTCGCATTGGGTTCCGCGTTGGCGATAGCAGTACCTGCAGAAGCGCAGCAGACTGGCGAGATGGAGACGCCGAGTCAGGTAGCAAATGGTACCGCCCCTGCGGCTGCAAAGCCTCAATCTGATGATACCCCCTCCGTCGGCGAGGATCGATCAGCAAGCTCTGCTGCACGTGGCAACACAATCGCCGGCATTCCAGCGACCTCCGGCACATCTGGCGATGGTGCCGAACTGATTGTCACTGGAACACGCATTCAGCGGCCCAACATCGCCTCAGCAGCACCTGTTACATCCGTCACCGCGGCCGACATCAGAGCGCAGGCACCGGTAAACGTCGAAGAGGTACTGAACCGGCTGCCGCAGATTTCACCCGATAACCAGCAGACCTACCAGGACTCTGATGGACGCCAGCGCATCAAGCTGCGGAGTCTGGGCTTCGAGCGTACGCTCGTTCTGATCGACGGCAAGCGCGTGGGCACGCAGAACGGACAGGATACCAATATCATCCCGGTGTCCCTGCTAGAGCGGGTCGATATCCTGACCGGTGGGGCCTCCTCGGTCTACGGCTCGGACGCGGTAGCGGGCGTCGTCAACTTCATCCTGCGACCTGATTTCGACGGCGTACGGCTCGATGCCAACTACAACTTTTACAATCACGATAATAAGGCCAACATCGTCACTCCGGTTGCTCAGGCCAGCGGATTTACGCCCCGGCTGGGCCAGGTGAACGACGGCGGTCGCACGGATGTTACCTTGACCATCGGCAAGCGGCTGTTCGACGGGACCCTAAACCTATCAGGCTTCGTCAACTACAAACATGCTGACCTGATTCCCTATGATGCGCGCTCCACCTCCGCCTGCCAGCTGGTGCAGGCTGCGAAGGATGGTCCTTTGTCGTGCTCGCTGTCGAGCTATTCGACCAGCGGCTACATCTCGCCGCTATCGGGCGCGAACAGCGGGCGCGCCTATGTCAACGATCCTGCAGGGTCGCGCACGTTCGTTCCTTATGGTGTGGGCGCGGGCAACGCGGCAAACCCCTATGACGGCTATTCCTACCAGCGCCAGCTCAACCGCGTGAATGCCGGCGGCTTCGTCACGCTGAAGCTGGCCCCGGAATATGAGATCTACGGCTCCGCCTTGTGGTTCCGCGACAAGTCCATCAACCGCTACCCAACGCGCGTGTTCGCAGCCGCGAACTACGATGCCGGGCAGTATCTGGTAAACTGCGACAACCCGTTCCTGTCTGCCGGGCAGCGCACCACGCTGTGCGGTGCTGCGAGCAGCGGGCTGGTTCCGCTTGATGTGCGGTACCGCTTCAGCGGCTTGCCCTATCAGGTCGACAGCTACGTCAACAAAGGCATCCGGGCAACCGGCGGTATCCGCGGCAAGGTCGGCGATTCGTGGACCTATGACGTAGGCGGGGTCTATGCGCGTAACCAGCAGGACTGGAACTCCTCGCGCCTGCTGAACTACACCGCCGTCAACCGGTCGCTAAACGTCGTCGCCGTCAACGGCACCCCAACCTGCGTGTCGCGGGTTAATGGCAGCGATCCAAATTGCGTGCCCTTCGATGCCTTCAGTGCCGGCAACAACAATCAGGCTTTGCTGGACTATCTGTCACAGGGCGTCGGCCCGGCAATCCAGACCACCGTCGGCATTCTCTACGACGTACAGGCTAACGTCACCGGCGACCTGGGTAAGTACGGGATCACCTCGCCCTTCGCGAACGACGGCGTCGCCATCGCGCTCGGCACGGAGTTCCGCAAGGACCGTCAGTTTTCCTCTGCAACTGCGGGCTTCCGCGAGGATTATGGCGGTTCCGACTCCGACCTGAGCCAGCATGTTTGGGAGGCGAATGCCGAGGCCCAACTGCCGCTCGTGCAGGACCGGCCGTTTGCCCATCTTGTCCAGGCGAACATCGCCGGTCGAGTGTCCAAGTACAGCTCGAACCCGTCGACTTTCACGACGTGGAAGCTGGAGGGCCTCTACGCTCCGATATCGGATATCACCGTCCGCGCTTCGTTCAATAAGGCGCAGCGTGCGCCAACCGTGGTAGAGGCCTACCAGGCCAGCAACGTCAGCTATACCCGGCAGGGCGGATCGCAGAACGACTTCTGCGCCCCGACCGTCACCACCAATCCTCAGACCGGCGCGGTAACCTATGGAACGCCGGTTGCCTCGCGGGAGGTTTGCCGCGCCACTGGTCTCGCTGATGCCCTGTATGGCAGCACTACCCTCCTATGCCCGGACAATCAGTGTACCGTTCGCTCCGGCGGCTTCACCGCCGATCCGGAAACTGCCTACACGCAGACCTATGGCCTGGTGCTGAAGCCCAGCTTCCTGCGCGGCCTGACCTTCTCGGTCGACCGCTACCGCATCAAGATCAACAACTCGCTCGGATACAACGACTACACCTACTATACTGACGGCTGCCAGCGCTCCAACGGTGATCCGTTCTTCTGTTCAGGCATCGTCCGCGCGGCGAACGGCACCCTTTACGCTCCCGTAAACACCAACGCGACCGCCGGATTTATCCGGCAGGGGACGACCAATTACTACTTCTCGATCGCGCGTGGCTGGGACTTCCAAGGCAACTATGCGCTTGGTCTGGGCGGTGCCGGACGAGTCGACTTCGACTTCAACGGGTCTCGCACGACATTCACCGGCGGCCAGGATGCGCCGGATCAGCCGCAACGCAATTGCACCGGTTACTTCGGCAACGGTTGCAGCCAGTTGCTTCCCAAATGGGCGCATACACTGCGAACCACCTACACCTTGCCCGACAATGCGTTCAGCGCGTCCTTCAACTGGCGGTACACCGGTTCATTGACCAGCGCCAACAACTCCGGGGATCCGGCGATCGGCGGAACGCCGGATCGCGCACAAACCACGTTCTATTACATCGGTGCACAGAGCTATTTCGATCTGGCCCTGACGTTCAACATCGCCCAACGCTTCAGCCTGCGGCTGATCGCCAATAACCTATTCGACAAGAACCCGCCGATCCTGGCGAACTCGTACAATATCGGCTTGGCGCGGTCGAATACGATACCTCAGCGCTATGACAGCTTGGGACGCAACCTCGCGGTCAGCACTACAATTCAGTTCTAAGTGCTCTGGGGGTGGGGTGGCATATGCTCCCTGCCCCTTCTGGGTTATACCTTGCCATTATGAGGTTAGCCACGCTGCCGAGGTCAGCAGGCAAATTTAGGGGCATGCGGCGGAAAGGACCCACAAGCGGTCACCCAGCACGCCCTTCTTAGCTCCCAACATCTGCCATTCGTTCACCTCAAGCTTCCAGCTGCGCCCAGATGTCAAGGCACGAGAGGAGGGATCATAGGAGCGACATCGACGGCAGCTTACGCCATTGCACGCTCTTCTTCGAACGCGAGCTCCAGCAAGAGCTTATGGAGTTCATCGCCGTCAAAGCGAGACAGGTCGAAGCCGTTCGACGCCCCAATTGAAGCGTAGCGCTCGATGTCGGCGGCTGACGCGCCGACGAAACCCATCGCCCACGTCGGAAAGCTCCGGTATTTGATGGGCTCAAGCGACAGAAGTGACACCTCACCATGCCGCTCGTCCTGCTGGATCCGCTCGAACGCCGCTTCGACTCGCTCCAGCGGTCCTTCGAGCACCTGAGCGAAGCACCCGGCATTGAACATGAGGGCGCCTGTGATTTCATCTCTCTCGTTGTTCCCGCGGCTCTTCGCCAAGATATCGGCCAATTCAGTCGCAAATACGTCCAGCACCACATGATTACGGCTGTAATAGACCAGTCGATAAATCGGCATCGTGCTTCCTCAAAGTCGCTCGGACAAAAAATTAGCGACCTGCGCCTGCGCCATCGGACGGCCGGTCAGGTAGCCTTGAACATGGGTGCAATGCTGTTCTCGTATACGCTTCAGCTGCTCTGCGGTCTCCACGCCCTCCGCGGTGATTGCCATGCCAAGGTTGGAGCCGAGCCCGGACACTGCGCGCAAGATCGCCTCACTGTCCGCGTCGTCGCCCGAGACAAAGGAGCGATCGATCTTGATCTTGTTGAACGGGAATTTTTGCAGATAGCTGAGGGACGAGTAGCCCGTGCCGAAATCATCCATGGAGATCTTCACGCCGAGAGCTCGCAAGGCGTGAAGAGTTGCTAAAACGTTGTCGGTGTCGGCTAGAAGCGCGCCCTCGGTGATCTCGAGCTCAAGGCGCTCGGGCGCGAGTCCCGAACGCGCCAACGCTGACGAGACCGTCTCCAGGAGCGTGTCGGCTTTAAACTGAAGTGGTGACACGTTGACTGCCACGATGAGTTTCCCCGGCCACCCGGCAGCTTCCATGCAGGCGGTGGTCAGCACCCACTCGCCGATCTTGACGATGAGGCCATTCTCCTCTGCCACGCCGATGAAGCTGAGCGGTGGAACGTTGCCGCGGGTCGGATGACTCCAGCGCAGCAAAGCCTCGAACCCGATCACGGTGTCGGTCTCGAGATCCACGAAGGGTTGGTAGGCTAGTTGAAACTGTTTCAGGGCGAGCGCTCGACGCAGATCGATCTCAAGTTCACGACGTTCGTGAAGCTGCGCGTCCATGCCGCTCTCGAAGAAGCGGTATCTGCCGCGCCCAGCGCGCTTGGCCTCGTAGAGGGCAAGGTCGGCGTTGCGTAACAGGTCGCGCGGCTGGACAGGGCCGTCGACGATGGCCACGCCGATGCTCACACCCACGTTGATCGTATGCCCGCTCAGCACATAGGTCCGGCCGACTAGGTCGACCAGGCGCCCGGCGAGTTTCTCGGCGTCGTCCGCGCCGACGATCCCTTTTTGCAGAATGACAAACTCATCGCCGCCTAGGCGGGCGATCACGTCTTCCTTGCGGCAGGCAGCGCGCAGGCGGTCGGCGACTTTCTTCAGCAGCTGGTCGCCGATCCCGTGACCCAGCGTGTCGTTGATCATCTTGAAGCGATCGAGATCCAGGCACAGCACGGCGACGTGCCGCGACTCCGTCGTGCCCACGGCTGCCTCGAGCGCAGCCATGAAAGGGTTGCGCAGCGCTAATCCGGTAAGATCGTCCTGGTACGCAGGCGCCAAGTGAGAAGAGGTGACGGAGCCTGGCCACATGCTGATGCACGTGCTGCCGCCGCCAAGTGGGTTGGCCAGTGCGTCGAAGCTCTCTCCCTGCCGCGTGGTCAGCCGCAGTGACGAAGGCGTATCCGCGTTAAGTGTGGAATGTAGGACGTCTGGGAAAATATCCGAGAACGACAATCCGACGATCCAGCCGCCCAGATGCGCGGCGGCCGCCGCATTGGCGTAGCTCAGGTCACCGCCGGCATCGATCACGATGACCGGGTTCTGCAGCGACTCAAGGATGCGTGCGGACGACTCTGGGGTAAGGTCAGAATATGGCATGTGATTTGGCCCGGCGCGAAGCTGTCGATCCGCATCTAGGAAGGCAGTCGGAATAAACCGTTAAGGGCGCCTGGTTTTACGCCGGGAACACGGGGGCGCTGACGCGCCTTGCCACACCGCCCATCTCGCGGCCCAGCGGCGTCCATCATGAGCGCGCACCCAAGAGGCTAAGGCGTCGGACTCCATCGGGCGTGCAAACCAGTAGCCTTGCGCTTCCTCGCAGCCCAGCTCCGCGACGATTTCGGCGGCCGAGCTCGTCTCGACCCCTTCTGCGACCACGCGATAGCCGAGCTTGTGCGCCATCGCGACCATCGTCTCGAAGAGCACGTAGTCGGCCCCGGCCGCCCGGGTCAGCGAGCGCACAAAGGCCTGGTCGATCTTCACGATCTGCGCCGGGATCTGCTGCAGATAGGCGAGACTGCTCTGTCCCGTCCCGAAGTCATCGATAGCGAGGCAGATGCCCGCTGCGGCGAGCTCGCGTAACACCGCGATCGCCTGCTCCGGGTGCTCCATGATCGCGCTCTCGGTCAGTTCCAGTTCGATCTGCTCGGGCGACAGTTGTGCCCGTAACAAGCCGCCCTGAACGTGGGCGACGAGGTCGGCCTCGCTCAGGTTGACTGCGGACAAATTGACCGAGAGCCTGAGCGCCAAGCCGCTGTGTTGCCAGCGGGAGAGCTGCGTCATGGCGGCGTCGAGGACCCATCGCGTAGTGGGCAGGGCAAGCGACGTCTGTTCGATGATGGGAATGAACTCGGCGGGAGACACGTCGCCGAGGCGTGGATGTCTCCACCGGAGCAGCGCTTCCGCACCGATACACCGTCTGGTCGCGAGGTTGATCCGCGGCTGATACACGAGCCGCAGCTGGTCGCTTGCGGCCAATGCGGCACCGAAATCCTGCATCAGGACGTATTGCCGCTGATGTGCCTGGTCGCTCGAGGAAGAATAAAGCGAAACCGATCCTGAAACGCTGCGAGCATCCTGTGCAGCTGCGGCGGCCCCGCGTAGGAGGTCGTCGGGCGAGACCTCGCCGAGCGCGAACGGGCGAACGCCGATCGCCAGACTGGTCACGAAGCGGACGGGGGACGATGCACGTAGCGCGGCGAAGGCGGAGCGGAGGTCCGCGGTGTAGTTGTCAGGATTGGCGCCGGGCGGCGCCAGGAAGGCGAACTGGGCAGCACCGACATGGTACAGACGACGATCCCCATCGAGTGCGGCGCGAAGCGAGCGTGCAGCCTCTCGTATCAGATCGTCGACGCGCGCGCCTCCGAGCGCGCGGCTGATCCGGCTGATCTGCTCGTCGCGTGCGATGTCGACGAGAACCACGATATGCCGCTCACCATGGCGCTCGCGCGCGAGATCGAGCAGGTCGTCACGGAATTGGCCGCGCATGGGCAGGCCGCTGACAGGGTCGATCCGGCCGAACGCATGCTGCAGTTCGATCTGCGCCATCACCATGGCAGCCAGATCGACGAGAGCGGCCAGTTCCGCCGGCGCTGCCTGGCGCGGCTCGGTGCCGAGCACGCAGAGCGCGCCGAGGCCGTAGCCCTCGCTGGTGATCAGCGGCGCGCCCGCGTAGAAGCGCGTGCCAGCACGGGCAAGCACGCTCTCGGCATAATGCGCATCCGCGAGCATATCCTCAATGATAAGCGGCTGCCCCGCCTCGGCGACGCGTGCGCACGGCGCCCCATCGCGCGGGATGCTGCAATGATCTACGCCAACGCGGGACTTGAACCACTGGCGATCGCGATCGGTCAGCGACACCGCCGCGACGGGCAGCCCGAAGATCAGGCTGGCCATGCGGGTGATGCGATCGAAGCTCTCGCTTGGCGGCGTATCCAGAAGCTTGAGTTGGACGAGCGCGTCGAGCCGCACCTCTTCATAATCTGCCAAGAGCGAGCTCATCGGCAGATCCTACCGTCAGATTCTTAATCGATTATTTCACAGCACCCGCAGGGTTGGGCAGCGCTCGACACCTCTACGCCACGGACACCCCCAGCAAGGCACATGGGCGCGTATGGGCCTGCCCGAGGTACGCCTCAGTGGCCTCCGGCGTCAGGAACACGTCAGTGTAGGAGAGATCATGCGATCGCTTCGCCCCACTTCTTCAGGTTGCCAGCCTTACCCTCCATCACCTTGCATAAACAGGAATGCAGTCGTGCTGCCAAAGGACCCAACAAGCGACGCTCCGAGAGTGCGCGCACATTCCCGGAAGCGGTCGTTTGATCACGAACGGTATCACCGGCCCGCTTAGCGCCGGACCGGCCCTTCGCTTCGCCTCTTTCAGGCGGCAGCCGATAGGGCACCGATCTGCTCGGACGCGCGCGCCATTGCGGCTTGGTCCTGCTCAGGACCGTACGCGATCCCCTCGGCACGGATGGTATCGATGTCACTGATGCCCAAGAAGCGAAGGATCGCCTCCAGATAGGTCGCCAAGTGATCGTTGGCAGCGAACGGCCCCTGCGAATAGATACCGCCCGAGCAGATCACGAGGTAGGCCTTGCCGGTCAGCAGGCCGCGCGGGCCCTCGGCGGTGTAGCTGAAGGTCTGGCCCGCGATTGAGACGTGGTCGATCCAAGCCTTTAGCGTCGAGGGCACGGTGAAGTTGTACATGGGCGAGCCGATCACAACCACATCGGCCGCCTTAAGTTCTTCGACCAGCGTCTTCGAGCGCCCCCGCGTCTCAACTAACGCAGGATCGTCGGCGTTTTCGGGCAGCCAGGCGTGCCGTATGGTCATGTCGACATGAGGAAGCTGATCTGCGACCAGATCGCGGTACACCACTGTCGCATCAGCGTGGTCTGCCTTGAGCCGCTCGACCAGCTCGTTCGAAAGGCGCCGGGTGTGCGAGATTTCGGCGTTGCTCGCGCTAGCGTCGATGTGCAGGATCTTCATACGGTCGGCTCCGGTCTGGAAAAGTGACCTGCACCAGCTATGTGACCCAACGCACCGCGCCAAGAAGGCATATTGTTAGGACCTGGTCACATGGAACTGACTACCCCCGAACCACTTCACATCGAGTGCGGTCGGTTTAGCAGCGTTCTCAGCTCAATCGGCGACAAGTGGACGGTGATGATCGTCCTTACGCTCACAGAGCGGCCGCGGCGGTTCAACGAGATGAAGCGCGTCATCGGTGGCATTAGCCAGCAGATGCTGGCCCGCACCCTACGCGCGCTCGAGCGCGACGGCATGCTGACGCGCACCGTGCACCCTACGGTCCCACCACAGGTCGAGTATGCCCTGACCGACCTAGGCCGGTCGCTAGCGGACCCGATCCGGCAGCTCGGGATTTGGGCGGGAGCGCACATCGATCGGATCGAAGACAACCGATCTACCTTCGATGCAGCAAGGGCGTCGGCGTGATAGCAAATGCGGTCCGTGGCAGATTAGACGCGAGCCACAATTTCCCATTTAGGTCGTGACGACCCAGACGCGGTCATTCACGCCGTCCCCTGCGCTTCCCAGCTTCTGCCATTCGTTCATTTTGCAGGAGGGAGCATGGTCAGTTGAGTTGGCCGACCGGGTGCCTGGCAGTTAAAAGAAAGCGGATCGGCTTCTTCTAGAAAGAGACATGGCCAAAGCGGCGTGTATGCACACAAAAGGAATCGTACTAGCAGTCCAGGATGGGATCGTCTTGTGGCTGAAGGTCGGCCAGATAAATTAGTCAGCGTGTTACAACTGCCTTTGGGGAGGCGTTAACCTTGCCAAGCCAGAAAACACCGTCGTAGTCTGGATCAATCGCCAATCCTTGTAACGCTCCCAGCGCAATGAAAGGACTGTGTGGCAGGTCGGCGTCGCCACTGAGTGGGTAACTTCCGCACGCGATGTCATCTTGGGTGATTGGTTTACCCCGCTTGGGCGTCACGCCAGGCTTCAATTCACAATTCCAAGCTGTTCCACCTGCCGTTTTCATATTCAGCGTAATGATCGACGACGGTGGGCCCAGTCGCATCACCATTGGTTCGAACTGCGCACGGAAATGCTCGACTGGGCGTTTGCGGGCATGAACATTGCCGACAAGCACAAGAACGCGGTCATAAGCATGGGCCGCTGCTGCGACGCGGATGTTTTCCGCCTGTGCAGCATCATGCGGCCCCTGCCCAGGTAGATCGGAGAACCTACGGCTCTGCTCCGCGTCTTTTGCACCGTTGAAGGCTACGATATCAATCGATTGTCCACGTCGTGCCAAGTGGTGAAGACGAACAAGAAGGGCGAGCATTGCTTCACTGCCAACGCCATCATCACGATCGGCCCAACCCGTCCGCTTAAGTGCCTCAGGAAATTCCGCGTTCGAGAGGCGCCAAGCTTTTTGAAAGGCGTCATTCTCGATCGACGAATGTTCAACCGCAACTAAGATACGCTCACCTCTTGCTGCGAGTGCGCAAGCTATGTCACCGATGAAGGCAGGGGCCTGCTGCGTTCCGTGCATTTCGCCAAAAACAACAAATCGCGGCTTGCGAGATGCTACGTCAGCCCACCCGATGGGAACCTGGCACACCTGTTCCACCTGCACTTTCGATGAGCGGAGATTGGCAGCGTGGGCGTCAGATTGAGATGATAGTTCAGTAAAAAGCGCGGATATGCAGAATGCTTGCGCGAACAATGACTTCATGTAACTGCTCCCAGTGGCTCTTTAGCAGCCCTATCTAACCTACCAGTCGTTACTATAAAATCTTAACGTGCAATCTCTTGTGAGCAATAACAAAATGACCGATTATGGCTGGAATTGGATGGATGCAGCCGCCCTTCCCTTCATCGCGAAGACCCACTTCCGGCCATTCAGAGCCGCTCTCCTGGTTCCCAACTTCTGCCTTTAACTCATCTGTGTCGTCTCTTCGCGTCAGAGGCGACGAGCCACTGGCCTGTTAACCCTTTATTAACACTTTTACGTCAGCCTCACTGTCATAGCAGTTGGTGATCTGATGATGAGCAGCGCTGATGAACTGATGAACGAAATACGGGTGGCAATGCGCGTGGCGGGCATGACAGAGAACGCAGCCACTGCTCAGCTCATCCGCTCCTACTTAGCGGAACTGGAGGACCGACTACGCCGCTGCAAAGGAGGCGTGACGAAGTTCGTCTTCTGAAATCTAGATGCCGGTTTTTGGCTATGTTCCTGAAGATTGTGACCCCATGCGCCCACCCTGGCCGACCAATGAAATAGCGCGACAACAGGCTCTTGACGCCTCAGGCATCACGCAACGTCCGCCGTCCAGCGAGTTCCAGCGGATCGCAGAGCAAGCAGCGCTTCTTGCCGCTACGCCAATCGCAGCCGTTTCGTTCGTGGATCGCAACCGTCAATGGCTGGCGGCCCGGGTCGGCATCAGGGACAGCGAAGGACCAAGGTCGGAGTCCTTCTGCGCCTTTGCGATCATGCGCCCGGGTGAGCCGCTGATCGTGACCGATGCGACGCAAGACCCCCGATTTGTCGATAATCCAGCGGTGCTTGGTGCGCCTTATGTCCGCTTCTATGCCGGCATCCCCCTGGTGGACGCGGCAGGCTTCGCACTTGGCGCCTTATGCGTCGCGGACACCTCGCCGCGCTTGCAGACCTTTGACGTGTACGACCTCAGCCACTTGGCAAGGCAGGCAGAACGCCTCATGTCGCAACGATAGGATGGCGGCGGGAGCAACCTACCACGCGCGGGGTATGCCGCCCACCCGCTTCGCTGTGGCCGCTTCGACGTCATTCAGGTCCGCCTGGGTCATCACGCCAGCGGCAAGCATCTTACGCATCAACTCGTCAACCAGCGCCGACAGGAAGTGAACCTCCGCTCGTTCCGATCCGGTATCTTCCCCATCAGCATTCACAATCATCGCGGCATCTCCTCGCAGTTTCGCTGAGCCTAATGTACGTCATACCTGATTTTCGAGATCACGTTAGATTTACATGATTGCCAGATCACTCACATAACGAGCTTAATGCTCGATGAAATCACTCTCTGGCAGGTTAGTAATAGCCCCACTGCTGAACTGCGTCCGGCTATCTCCGCAGCTTCGGCGTGAAACAGTAGCACCGTTCCGCAGAACATCGACCCCGGCTGTAAAGCTTGGGGCATTACGCCCCGCGAAGCCGGTTCGGATCGTCCGCTCGTACACCACGTACGTCCAGGGGCCGTTTTGGAAGACTGCCTGCAACTCTCCACCACCTGAATAGCCAGTTCGTGCGAGGTGGCCTCTTGTTATATGAAGCTTCACACGGTCATGAGAGGACACCTGATAAATCAAATCCGGCCCCGAACGCCTGACAGAGATCATGTCACCACCGATGGGACAGCGAAAGGCTATCTGGTCGGATGCGAGGGCGTGGGACGCCAGGAAAGCGACAGCGAGTATGGGCATGGTCAGTTAGCTCTGCCTTCTGTCTTTGAAATCGACAACGCCAGCCGAAGGCCATCCCGCCTTCAGCGAGCATATTCGTTGGTTGCGACCTGCTTTTCCATTGCACAAGCACGTCGATGTTCCCCTGTCCTATGGCAAGGCGGTAGTCTGTCGATCTGTCGTTCCAGTCCCTGCTATCAGTTTGACCCAAAAACAGACATTCATGGTGAAATCAGCGCTCCCCGAAAGCGGACATCCATTCATCGGCTCACGAACAGTTCCACCACACGCATCGGCGCGTCTGGCCCGAAGAACCGCGCGAGATTGTTGGCACTGTG
>NZ_QLJH01000051.1 GCF_003951315.1 Sphingomonas sp. S-NIH.Pt15_0812 | reverse complement strand
GACATCCGCCGGGCCGCGCACACCGCCCCGCAGCATGTCGTCCAAGGCGACCTGATGGTCCGAGATCGCCGCCACGCGCCGTCCGGTCATTTTGGCGAAGAGCTTGAACATGTTCATGACCGGCAGATTGATGCCGTTCGAGGTCAGCTGGCGGAAACCCGCAAAGGGCGCCTGATCCTCGAACTCGAAGGCCCAGGACAGGACGCCCTCCAGCGTCAGGCCGCGCCTTTCGGCGAGGTCGCGGAGCCGGGGGAAGACGGCGGCGGTGTAGCTCGAATACATCGTGCCGTTGCGATAGGCATTGGCCGGCCCCTGGCAGGCGGCGCAACCTTCCGGATCGGACTCGCCGATGATGATCGGCTTGGTGCGGAAGGCGGGATCGCCGGCGATGGCGGCGAATTGGTGATCCGCCGCGCGGAGATGCGTGTCGATGCCCATGCGGACATGGCTGGTCGCGCCGGTTCGCACGACCTCCGGTTGACCCTTGGCATGGAAGGACAGGAAATCCGTCGGCGTGCCCGCGGCCTTCGCATGGGCCATGAAGGCTTGCAGGAAATCGTCGCCCGCCCCGGCGCTGTCGGGCCCGCCGACCCGCGCGTTCGGTAGCGCCCGCCGCACACCGCGCATGGCGGCGTCGTGCAGCCGGAAGAACTCCTCTCGCGTGCCCCCCCAATAATATTGGGGCAGGTTGGCCTCGTTCCATGTCTCGAAATACCAGCTTGCGACGTCGTCGCGGCCGTAGCGGTCGACGCAGTGCCGGACCCATTGGAAGATCAGTTCCTCCCACCGCGCATAGTCGCGGGGCGGATAGGCCCAGCCGGTGCGAAGTTCGCCGCTGCCGGGTCGCCAGTCATGCTGGTACGGGATCGGCCGGGTCGACATGGCTTCCGGCATGAAGCCCAGCTCGACATAGGGCTTCACCCGGCGGGCGCGATAGGTGTCGAAGATGCGGTCGACGATCGACCAGTCATAGTGCGGCCGACCTCCGGCATCCTCCGAATAGATGCCGGTCGAACCCCATTTCAACGCGGGCGTGCCATCCCCGGAGGTGAGGAGATTGTGCGTCCGGAAATAGACGCGGTCGGGGGCGAGCGAGCCCAGCGTGGCGAGGGTGGTCCGCCCGTCCTTCATCGTCGCATAGTTCGGCTCGTCCGCGCCGAAGAAGCGCCATTGCGGCTGGACCGGCGGGCCGGTTCGGCTCGCATCGACCTGGATGGTCACGGGAAACGGGTCCTGGCCCGGCGTCGGACCTGCCGCCAGCGGACCGGCAAGCGCCATGGCTACCGGACCGATCACCATCAGTCGCTTCCGCATCGCCCCTCCATTCGGTTCCGTGCCGCATAACGCGATCTCGCCGTTCGATGGGCGACCCATGTCCTTGATATCCGCAGCCTTATGACTTGTCGATGACGGGCGCGTCATGGCAGGACGACCCCCGACAAGCCGGCACCGGTTCCAGGGCAAGCAGGTAGAGGAGCGGCATGATCTCATCTTCAAAGGCGACATCGACGACGGCCATCGCACCCGGCAAAAGTCATTTCGAAATCCTGGATGGCTTACGTGGCATAGCCGCGCTGATGGTGGTCATCTTCCACGTATTCGAAGCCTATTCGGATGCGGACCCCACTAGGCAGATCATCAATCACGGCTATCTCGCCGTCGATTTCTTCTTCCTGCTGTCCGGCTTCGTGATCGCCTATGCCTATGATGATCGCTGGTCTCGCATGGGGCAGTGGGAGTTCTACAAGCGGCGATTGATCCGGTTGCAGCCGATGGTGGTGCTGGGCAGCGTGTTCGGTGGCGCGCTTTTCTATCTCCAGGCGGGGGGCCTGTTTCCACGCATTGCCGAGACGCCGGTCTGGCGGATGCTGCTGGTGATGCTGCTCGGCTGTACGCTGCTACCGTTGCCGAAGGCGTTGGATATTCGCGGCTGGGATGAGATTCATCCGCTGAACGGTCCGGCGTGGTCGCTCTTCTACGAATATGTCGCCAATATAGCCTATGCGCTGGTGCTGCGCAGGCTTTCGCGTCGCGGCCTCGCCCTGTTGCTGGTGCTGGCGGCCGGGCTGTTGCTCGACGTCGCGCTGCGGGGCGAACGACGCGACCTGATCGGCGGCTGGGCGCTCGACGCGGCTGGCGTCCATATCGGACTGGCGCGCCTATGCTATCCGTTTCTAGCCGGTATGCTGCTGATGCGATCGGGCAAGCGGTTGCGCGTTCGGCACGCCTTCGCCCTGAGCGGCGTCCTGCTCATCCTGGCCTTGGCGCTGCCGCGTATGGGCGACACGCCGCATGATTGGCGCAATGGCCTGTACGACGCGGCCTGCGTGCTGTTGCTGTTCCCGCTGATCGTCGCGATCGGCGCCGGGCAGAAACTGGCCGCTGGCAAAAGCCTGCGCGTGGCCCGATTCTTCGGTGACCTGTCCTTCCCTTTGTACATCACCCACTATCCCCTGATCTACCTCTACACGGCCTGGGTCGTGGACCAGAAGGTGCCGCCCCATATCGGCGCGCCCGTGGGCGTCCTGCTGGTGATCGTCGCCGTCCTGATCGCCTATGCGAGCCTGAAGCTGTACGACGAGCCCGTGCGTCGCGGGCTTGCCGCGCGCTTCCTCCGGCGGTCGGCGGACGCGCCGTCCCGATGACGATCGGGCATCGATAGGCCGTGATGCGCTTGGGCGGCGACGGGGCGTCGGTCTGGAATGGGCTTGTGGGTCGTACGGCCTGCGAAGGATGACCCGTCAGCCGCTTCCCCGGCATTGGCCCGATGATGGCGAAGACGAGGAAGCGGGTCGGGGTCGGAGCCGGGGGATATCAGACGCTGGCGATCGCCGCGCATACCCCGACTGCGCGGGTCAGGCCGTGATCTCCCGCCTGACGATCGCGGCGCCCGCACCCAGCGCCCTCAACTTGCCGGTCGCGACCTTGCGGGTCAAAGGCGCCATGCCGCAATTCGTCGCCGGGTAGAGCTTGTCCGCATCGACGAAGCGCAGGGCGTTGCGCAGGGTGTCGGCGACCTGTTCCGGCGTCTCGATGCTATCGGTGGCGACGTCGATCGCGCCGACCATCACCTTCTTGCCGCGGATGAGCTCGATCAGGTCCATCGGCACCCGCGAATTCTGGCATTCGAGCGAGATGATATCGATCTTCGATTTCTGGAGGTTGGGGAAGGTTTCCTCATATTGCCGCCATTCGGAACCGAGCGTCTTCTTCCAGTCGGTATTGGCCTTGATCCCATAGCCATAGCAGATGTGGACGGCGGTCTCGGCCGTCAGGCCCTCGGCGGCGCGTTCCAGGGTGGCGATACCCCAGTCATTCGCCTCGTCGAAGAACACGTTGAAGGCGGGTTCGTCGAATTGGATGATGTCGACGCCCGCAGCCTCCAGTTCGCGGGCCTCCTCGTTGAGGATGCGGGCGAATTCCCAGGCCAGCTTCTCGCGGCTCCGATAATGCGCGTCGTAGAGGGTATCGATCATCGTCATCGGCCCCGGCAGGGTCCATTTGATCGACTGGGTGGTCTGCGCGCGCAGGAACCGGGCATCGTCGACGAAGACCGAGCGGGGCCGCGACACGGCCCCGGTGACCGTCGGCACGCTGGCGTCGTAACGGTTGCGGATACGCACCGTCTCGCGCCTCTCGAAGTCGACGCCGTCCAGATGCTCGATGAATGTCGTGACGAAGTGCTGGCGGGTCTGCTCGCCGTCTCCCAGGATATCGATGCCCGCCTGGCGCTGATCGTCGACCGCCAGGCGCAGCGCGTCCTGCTTGCCCGCAATCAGCTCCTCACCCTCCAGCTTCCACGGCGACCACAGGGTCTCGGGTTGAGCGAGCCAGGAGGGCTTGGGCAGGCTGCCCGCCGTCGTCGTCGGCAACAATGTCGTCATGATGGAGTATACCTGTCGTTTGGGTGGGATCAGAGGCCGCAGGTCGCGGACCAGCGTCGAAGGGCGGCCCCATGCGGCGCGATGATATGCGCCTCGGCCAGCTTGCCTTGCTCGACGGCGAGCCGGCTTCGCTCCTCGCGATCGTAGACGATGCGGGTCAGCGAATAGTCCTGATATGTCAGGCTCGGCCGGTACTGCTCCGCCGCCACGGAGTTGGCGTTGTAGATTTCGGGGCGGTAGATTTTCTGGAACGTCTCCATCGTCGCGATCGTGGCGGCGAGTTCGAGATTGGCATAGTCGCTGACCAGATCGCCGATATGATAGAAGGCCAGGGGCGCGACGCCGTGCGGCGGCATGAAGTAACGCACTTTCATGCCCATCTTCGCGAAGTACCGGTCGGTCGGGGAGGTATCGTCGTTCCGATACTCGACGCCGAGGATAGGATGGACGTTTGCCGTCCGGTGGTAGATCGCCTTGCTCGACACGCTCAGGCAGATGACCGGAGCCTTCCGGAAATGGTCGCGATAGGCGCTTGAGGCGAGGAAGCGCTTGAACAGAGCGCCGTGGAGATCGCCGAAATCGTCCGGCACCTCGCCACCTCCGGTCTTCAGATGGTCCGGGAGAACGATGTTGAAGTCGTAGTCGCGGATGTAGGAGGAGAAGTTGTTGCCGACGATGCCATCGGTCCGCTCGTCGCTGCGTCGATCGACGATGCTGGTGTGCAGGATCTCGATCAGGGGAAGCGCTTCGTCGGCGTCACCATCGCCAATGGTCAGCGCGGCGGAGACGATCTTCAATTCGATCGTGTAGCGATCACCGATGGGATTGTCCCAGTGCATCAGCGCGTTGAAGCGGCGATCGATCATCATCAGCGTGTTGCGCAGATTTTCCTGCCGGTTGTCGCCTCGGGCGAGATTGGCGAAGTTGGTGGTGATGCGCGTGCTGTCGGCCGGACGATAGTCCTCGTTGAACGGGATGCTGCTGATCGTGAATGTGAACCCGCTATTCGTCATGACTCACCTGGCTTTGCGGGCGGAGGTCAGGCGAGAGCGCGCAAGGCAGGGACGGGCCCGGATGGCGGAACGTCACGGACCGTCGCGTCGAGCGCGATCCACCGGAGGAACCCCCGTCCGAGGAACGTTATGGCGTCGAAAGGCAGGTCTCCTGGCTTGCGGGTCAACGCGGTGGCTCCGGCCTTCCCGGGCTCCTTGCGGGAACCCAGTGACACGAATTGGAGCCGCCGCTCGCCGCTTACAGTTGCGGGGGCAGCGCCGGACTCTGTCCGTTAAGGACACCACCGGCTTCCCGTCTTAGCCCCATCGCCATGCCTGGGATGGGGAACCTCGACGCCGCGTTCCAACACCAACGCCGGGGCATTGTCAATCGCGATATAAAGATATCCTTATATCTTGATGACGTGATGTCCGGTGCCTGGATGCCGTCTGGCGCAAGATATGGCGCGTGCACCTACAAGCCGGCCTGGTCGATCCTCTGTGCGACTTCGCTCGGCAACGCGGCTTCCGATTTCGGCTGCAGCCGATGAAGCGCCGTCTGCACGCGTTTGCGCGCGACCTGATAGGCCTTGTGGCGGATGACCCGTATCGCGTTCGTCCGCCAGGACGAACTCTCGCCCAGCCGGGCTTCCCATTTGGCCTCCTCCGCTTCGAGGATCGATAGCGCCATGCGCAGTCCGTCGCGTCGTCCGCGGGCATAGTCTTCGGAAATGGGGGATGTCGTCATTGGGAGGCGAGGGTGGCCCGCCCCATGGTCCCTGACAAGGCAAAATCCCGGTCCAACAATCGGTCTTGGCCGATATCCGCTTCAGCCTGTGGGCCGCCTGCACCGATCCGATGGCCCGGACCCCGCTTCCGTTCGTTCCGGATAATGCCTTAAGCAGGAGAGAATAGCGTGCTGTTTCACACGATGGTTGGCTCGAACGACATTGAGCGATCGAAGCGCTTCTACGACACGGTGCTGGGCACCCTCGGCGTGGGGGAGGCGATGCGGAACACCGCCGACAGCGGTCATACCCGACTGATCTACCGGAACGACAACGGGACCAACTTCATCGTCAGCCAGCCGATCAACGACGAGCCGGCAACCGTCGCGAACGGCAGCACCGTCGCCTTTGCATGCACCTCGCCGGAGCAGGTGAAGCAGTTTCACGATGTCGCGGTCGCCAATGGCGGCACGTCGATCGAAGCACCGCCGGGGCCGCGCAACACGGCGTCCATGGGCACGATCGAACTCGCCTATGTTCGCGATCCCGACGGCAACAAGCTTTGCGGGATCCATTTTCCCAAATAAGCGGGCCTAACCGTGCTGCTCGTCCCGGTTGCGGGCGGGCAGCACCTGATCGATCCGGTGCGACCAACCACGGAAGACATCGCCCCCTAGGGCCCGGCAGGTCAGGCGCAGCAATGCTTGCGCTTCTTTCCCGACCCGCAGGGGCAGGGATCGTTGCGGCCGGTCTTGGTCGGCGCGACTGTCTCCATGGCATTCGCCGTCGTCTCGCGTCTATGAGCGCGGGCCGCATGGAGGCGCTGGATCGTGTTCGTCAGTTCGGCCACCGCACGGTCCTGGAACGCGTTGATCTCCACGCTGTCGAGATCGCTTTCGTCGCGGGCGATCGCGATCAGCGCCAGCAGGCGGCGCCATGGATCGGCCCATTCGCTATCAGCGGCCGCCGCCTCCCATGCATCCGGACGCAATGCGATCGCATCGGAAAAGCCGTCGATCCAGAATTCCCATAGAACGTCGCCATCCCGCTCGTCGATGTCGAGGATCGGCTGCAACTTGCCGCGGGACAGATCGCGCGCGATCTCGTCGCGTCGCGCCGTCACCGCCCTGACGAACCATTGGACGTCGAGCGGGTCCTCGAACGGTGGGACGCCATCGATCTCGACGCCCCATATGACCGTCATCCACGCGTCCACCGGGATCGCTTCCGGACAGACGATCAGCCCGGTGAGGAAGCCGTCGAGCTCGGTGAGCAGCATCGGCTCTTCGACTGGAAGGTCCGCCAATGCCCCATCGAGACGTCGGAACCGGGAGGGCATTTTTCTCACAGGCGAAGGTCCCGTTCGTGCATTTCAGGCTCCTC
This sequence comes from Sphingomonas sp. S-NIH.Pt15_0812, assembly GCF_003951315.1. Classification (GTDB taxonomy): domain Bacteria; phylum Pseudomonadota; class Alphaproteobacteria; order Sphingomonadales; family Sphingomonadaceae; genus Sphingomonas. The sequence goes on along the minus strand of NZ_QLJH01000051.1, from coordinate 5,806 downwards.
CATCACCCATAGCGGCGTCGGATCGGTTGTGATGATATCGGTGCCGTCGATGAGGCGCTTCATATGGGTTTCCCGCATGACGAGCCTGTTAACAGGATCGTTCGGGTTTGACAGTGGTCGATCGTCGGCCGACCGCGACCTTGACGGACCCAGACCCAATGCCGATCTCCATCAGTGTCAGGAGAGATATGATGGTCGAAGCTCGGTGGAACGGTGCCCGCATTGCCCATAGCGACGAGACGGTCATCGTCGAGGGCAACCACTATTTCCCGGTGGACAGTGTGGATGCCGCCGTCCTGCGGCCGAGTGGCACGACGACCGTCTGCCCCTGGAAGGGAACGGCGCATTATTACAGCCTGCACGTCGCGGGCGCCGACAATGCGGATGCCGCCTGGTATTATCCCGATCCCAAAGCCGAAGCGGAGGCCATTCGCGGGCATATAGCCTTTTGGAAAGGTGTCACCGTGAGCTGAGCCGGGTCGTGCAAGCATCCGGTCGGTGACGGAGCGTAGCATTCGGTAGCCGTTCGGGCGCACATTGCGTTCGCAGTCGGCATTGCGTGCAGGAGCGCGAGCGCTCGACGATGTCGCCATCGCCACCCGTCCGGCGGCACCGGCGCCCGGGTTCGTCCAGTATTCGGTTGATTCCGGGTATCTCGTCGGTGGCGCATCGGCACGACGACCCTGCCGCGGCATGGCCGGGGCTGCCCCCGGATGCCGTCGCGGAACTCGACGCCCTCGGTCGATGATCAGGGGCGCCGGTTGGCGAGCACCGCGTTAAGCAGGCCGGGAAAGCGCTCGTCGAATTCGGCCCGGCGCAGCGTGTTGATCATTTCGCGCCCGGCCTGCATCGTCTCGATCAGCCCCGCTGCGCGCAGCAGCTTGAGGTGGTTCGACAGCGTGCTTTTCGGAATCGTCTCGCACGGGGCAGCATCGGTGCAGCTCAGCCGCTCGGTCGCAGCGAGCCGCGCGACCATGCCCAGCCGGTTGGGGTCGGCCAGCGCATGCAATGCCAGATCGAGCGGAACGTCTTCCAGCCGGGGATGGGTGAAGCGGGCCATGGAATCGATATAAGGCATGATCGCAGATTTAATAGTTCGGGAATATTGAACTATTGTACCGTCGTCCCATCTTGCCTCTGCCGACAGCGTACGACGTCGTGATCGCGGGCCGGATTTGGAGAATGCACATGTCAGTCAAGGGCAAGACAGCGCTCGTCACGGGCGGATCGCGTGGCATCGGCTCGGCCATCGCCAAGCGACTTGCGGCCAATGGCGCGGCGGTGGCGATCACCTATGCCGGCAACAAGGCGGCGGCCGACGCGACCGTGGCGGCAATCGAGAGCGCAGGCGGCACTGCCTTCGCCTTCCAGGCCGATGCCGCCGACCCGGCGTCGCAACGCGCTGGCGTTGAACAGGCCGCCGCCGCCCTGGGCGGCATCGATATCCTGGTCCACAATGCCGGCGTGGCGGAATTCTCTGTGATCGCCGAGGATACCGACGAGACCTATGACCGCCAGTTCGGCGTCAACGTGAAGGGGCTGCATGTCGGCACCCGCGCGGCCCTGCCGCATCTTCGCGATGGCGGGCGGATCATCCTGATTGGCAGCATTTCCGGCGAGATGGCCTTTCCCGCGACCACCGTCTACAGCGCGACCAAGGCCGCGGTGGCGGCGCTGGCGCGCGGCTGGGCCAAGGATCTTGCCCCGCGCAACATCCTGGTCAACACCGTGCAGCCGGGACCGATCGACACCGACATGAATCCCGCCGACAGCGAATTTGCGGGACAGGTGCTGCAAGCGATCCCGCTTGGCCGCTACGGCACGGTGGATGAGATCGCGGGTGCGGTCGCCTTCCTTGCCGGTCCCGATGCGAGCTACATCACCGGCACCACGCTCAACATCGATGGCGGTGCGACGGCGTAAGTCGCGGGTGCGGCCCTTCCCATCCGTGGGAGGGGCCGTTGGCGCTCGGGCGACGAAGTGTGTAGTCCCGGCATATGGTTGATCAGCCTTGTCGACCGGCTGGGTGACGCCGAACTTCCTGATGTGGTCGATGCCGACGAACAGGTAGAGCTTGCCTTCGGCGGTCCGCACCTCAGCGATGTCCATTTGAAGAAACCTATGGGGTAGCGCTTCAAGCGCTGCCGCTTCGGCTTGTGGCCGTCGATCTCTGGTAGCCGTGAGATGCCATGCCGCCGGAAGCATTGATGTAGCGCTGACCGTGTCGGGTGCGGGATCGATGGCTGCAGGGCATGGAGGCAGTGGTCGAGCGTCGGCAGCGTGTGGCGCCGGAACGCCACAACCATCGACTCCCAGGCTTCCGTCAGGTTCGTCGAATGAGGGTATCGGCCCGGTCTTCTTATCCTCCGCCGTCGCCCGCTTGCGCCAATTCGCCACCGTTTTCGGGTTAATCCCCAGTTCCCGGCTCAGCGTCGCGGGCGAAGCTTGACGCGTGGTTCGTGTCCTGGAGAGCGAAGTCCTTGCGTGCGGCGACAACCGCCTCGGCAAGTGATATGTGACCGTCGCGATCTGTATCCGCAAAGGCGAAGTAGGCGCGATCCTTGGCCTGCGCCGCAGTCTTGCCATGAGCGTAACCGGGAAAGGGCCGCATATCGGTCATGGGCATGGTCTCTGGTTGAGATAGGCATCTCTAACGCCGGCGCTTTGAACGGTACGGGGTAGCCGTACTTTCGTCTTGCACATTGTACGGGCTGGCCGTACGAATGGCCATGCACGCGGTCATCGAAACCCACGCCTACATCGCTGCCGCGAAAGATGCAGGCATGACGGCGGATGAGATGGCCACCGTGGTCAACGTCATCGCCGCCAATCCTCTGGCCGGAGAAATCATGCCGGGATGTGGCGGCGCGCGGAAGCTGCGAGTTGCGAAGCCAGGCAAAGGCAAGTCCGGCGGCTACCGGGTCATCACCTACACGCCGGCACCGACCTTCCTGCCTTCCTGCTAACCGTCTTCGGCAAGGGCGAGAAGGCCGCCCTGACGAAGGCTGAGCGCAATGCACTGGCGGACCTGACCAAGCGCCTCACCGACACTCTGATCCGGTGACGATGGGGCCAACGAACCCAAAGGAGCGAACGATGAAGAGCGCATTCGACAAGATCGCAGCCGGACTAGAGGATGCCATCGCCTATGCCGAGGGCGACATGAGCCGCGGCCGTCGGGCCACAGTCGACGTGAAGGCAATTCGCGCCGCAACCAGAAAGACCCAGGCCGCCTTTGCCGCCACCTACCATTTGCCAATCGGCTCGGTACGGGATTGGGAGCAGGGCCGCAGTACGCCGGACAGCGGCAGTACCGTCCTGCTCAAGATGATCGCCGTCGATCCACACGGCGTCGAGCGGATCATCGCGAGGGTGCCGGCCGAAGCGATAGGGTGACGGCCGGCCGCGACCGAGGCACCCTCCGCCGCACCTATCATTTGCCCTCGTTGAAAGGGCACGGCGGGGACAAAAATACCCCAGCCGTACCCCGTATCGCTACCGCTGAAACGTTCTCGAGGGTTACCTGAGCCCGTCCTTGTCGCCCGCCGGTTATCCGGCGCTTGATCCACGTACGTTGCCGTTGAGACCAGCCGGGAAGAAACCCCCGCTCGTGACCGCACCGGCGTTGAGGTAGGCAATGTTCAGGACGTCACCCGGGGTGCGACCGAACACAATGCCGTCGCCATCTGTCGGGACGATGTTGGAAGCCAGTCCGCCATTGATCGTGACAGGGCTGATACCTTGGTCATCATCGCTGCTGTTGTCGAGTGTATCGCGAGCGTCGGAAATCTTGTCGGCGTTGGTCCGCAGAACCGGCAGCGCCAGCCCCTTGCGGTACAGCAGCGTGCGGATCAGGCCGGAGTGATAGGCCTCGACCGCCAGAATGCCTGCAGCAGCCTCCAGGATCACCTTGTTCGCGATCTTCGAGGCCGACCCCTTATAGGCGGTAACGCCGACGTCGGTGAGCAGCATGCCACCCAACAGCCAATTTTCGTCGGAGGCATAGGGGTCGAAAGTGCCGTTCGCATCAACCACCCCAGCTGCGCGGGCGGCTGCGGTAAACGCACCCGTTGCACCGCCATCAATGTTGATGGCTGGCTGCGCAACGGCCGCGCTGCCGAGTTGCTGCCGCAGGAAGCTGACATGCGCGTTCTCGTCCGCTGCGATCTCCCGCGCATAGGCGGCCACGCTTGCATCTGCAAACGGCACGCGCCGCCCGCCGATTACGGCACCTCGAGCGCCAGTCCCGTCAGTAAATGCGTCGTTCAAACCCGACCCGAAAGCCGCAAAAGTATAATAGTTGGCCTCGAGATATTCGAGGTTGAGTGCGAAGTTGAGCACATCGATGTCGCCTGCCGGTAGCGATACTGATGGCGTCGGAGTGGCTGTTGGCACCGGCGCCGGCTGATAGTCGTCATCATCATCGCCGCAGGCGGCGAGCATCGTCGAACCGGCGGTCGCCGCCAGTGCGGTACCGGCAATCTTCATGAAGCGGCGCCGTTCGGCACGGCGCTGAGCTGCGATGTCGAACACTTCCAGGAGCGTTTCACGATCGATCATGGGATTTTCCCCTTGTCCGCCGTCGGATCAGGCGTTGTTGATGCTGCTGCGGATGGCGCCGTTGACGCCTGCGGGGAAAAAGCCACCCGCGGTGGCCTCTGCATTGGTCAGGTAGACGATGTTGAGCACCTGACCGGCCGACCGGCTGAACGCGAGACCGTTCGTATCGGTCGGCGCGATGTTCGACGTGTCGCCTGCGTTCGAGGTCACATAAGCGACGCCCTGGTCAAGGTCGCTGGGACCATCCAGCGAATCGCGGGCGGTCGATACCAGCTCCGTATCGCCCCGCACGGTCGAGGCCTTCAGGCCCGGCATCGATCCCATCTGGTCGATAGTCGTGCGGATCATCCCGGCATGATAGGCTTCCGCCGCCAGAATGCCGGCAGCCGCGTCGATATAGGCGGGTGTGGTGATCAGCGCCGACGATCCCTTGTACGCGGTGACCCCAACGTCCTCGAACAGGAACGCCCCGTAGAGGAAGTTGAGGTCTGAGGCATAAGGATCGAACGATGCCGTAGTCGGGATCAGCGTCGCGGCCTGAGCGGCTTTGCTGAAAGCGCTGGTCGACGACACTGACAAGTCGATCGTCGGCTGAGCGACGGCGCGGTCACCAAGCTGACGACGCAGGAAGAGCACGTGATTGAGTTCATCCTCGGCAATCTCACGCGCCATCTCGGCTATGATGCGGTCAGAGAAGGTTACCTGCTTACCGCCCGTTGCCGCGCCGGCGTTGCCGGTGCCGCCCGTGGCGGACACGGGAATGGCTTGACCATAAACCGCGTAGTAATAGAAATTGGCCTCAAGATACTCGAGGTTGAGCGCAAAATTCAGCACGTCGAACTCGGACAGAGTCTGCGCCTGGGCAGCCTGACTGACCAGGAAAGCGCCTGATCCGACTGCCGCTGCTCCCAAAGCAGCCCTGAAAAAAGCGCGGCGCCCTTGTTGACGCTCGACGCTAACTTCAAGCGTGTCCATGCCTATTGACGTATTCGCCATGCCCGGCTCCCTGTTTAACAGGAAGGCTTAAACCATTGTTTTATAACGATGTTCCAAGATATTATGTCAACAAACATCACTGATTTGGCGCAACGCAAAAAGGAAATATAGATTATTTGGTAAGGCCGAGACTCAATCACAGTCAGAATGCCAAGGCGGTGGCGATGGCGACGCCTGAGAGGAAGTTGGTGGCGAGTTTGTCGTAGCGAGTGGCGACACGGGGGAAGTCCTTGAGACGGCAGAAGGCGTT
>NZ_QLJH01000050.1 GCF_003951315.1 Sphingomonas sp. S-NIH.Pt15_0812 | reverse complement strand
ATCGCCTATATCGCCGACGTCATCGCCAGGGTCGCGGGCGACTGGCCAGCCAGCCGCTGGGACGAACTCATGCCGTGGAACTGGATGCCGCCAGCAGATCGGCCGACCGCGCAAGCTGCCTGATCTGCGGTCGTCACACCACGCTTACATCCGGTCAGCCCTCGATCATTGAGACAGACCCCCGAACATCATCCCCCATTAGGTGGAGCCGCATCAAGCTGAACCAACGGCTGAAGTTGGGAGGCAGGGAAGGGTGCCGGGACGACTGTATTTGGGTCGTCCGGTCGGAGGACTCCTCCTCTTCCGGTGCTATGTCTAACTAAAGCCGTTGGTCCAGTGCGTAGATTTGACCCTATGCGGAAAGTCAGCGGGCGCTGTCGCTTGTCACCGCCCGAAGCACTCGGGAAACTTCATCGGCTGAATACGGCTTATGGACGAGGGTGAAGCCGTGGCTTCCCTCTTGGGCGATCACGTGGCTGTAGCCGCTGGCGAGAACCACCGGTAGTTCTGGCATGTCGCGCAAGAGCCTCTTGGCAAGCTCAAGCCCTCCGATCCCTGGCATGACGACGTCGGAAAAGACGACATCGAAGCCTGCCTTTCCTCCCTGGAGAACCTCCAGCGCCTCCTCCGCCGTAGAAACCCAGCGCGTCTTGTAGCCTAGTTCTTCAAGTGCCTGCGTCGAGAAGCGACCAACCTCCTCGTTATCCTCGACCACGAGAACGCAAAGACCGGCGCCTTCGCCGCTGCTGGTCCCTGCTCGGCTCTCATCGATCACTTCGTGGCCACGCTCTGCTTCGGGCAGGTAGAGCGTGAACGTTGCCCCGGCGCCTGCCACACTCGTCACTTCGATGTCACCGCCGGATTGCTTGGCGAAACCGAATGCCTGGCTGAGACCAAGCCCCGTGCCTTTGCCGACGTCCTTCGTCGTGAAGAACGGCTCGAAAATGCGCTGCATGTCCCCAGACGTGATGCCACTGCCGGTATCAGTCAGCGACACAGCGACGAACTTGCCAGGAGAACCGGCGTGGCCGCGAAGTGGCGGCAGCGCGGCGCCACATCGAACCTCGATCGTCAGCGTACCGACACCATCCATCGCGTCACGCGCATTGACCGCCATGTTGACCAAAGCCGTTTCAAACTGGCTGAGGTCGGCACGCACATAACATGGTGTCTCTGGCAACCGGAGCCGTACGGCGACACGGGCGCCCGTAACGGTGTCGAGCATGTCTCCCACACTGTTCGCCCGGCTTACCGCGTCGAACACCTCCGGCTTGAGCGCCTGACGTCTCGCGAAGGCGAGAAGCTGGCCGGTCAGCTTCGTTGCTCTGGATGCCGTGTCAGCGATGGCGTCGATATACCGAGCCTGCTTCTCGGGATTGAGATTGCCACGCCGCAAGAGGTCGACAGAGCCGCGGATCACCGTCAGCAGATTGTTGAAGTCATGTGCCACCCCGCCCGTCAGCTGCCCAATAGCTTCCATCTTTTGCGAGTGCCGCAGCGTCTCCTCAGTTTTGAGAAGTTCGCGGGTGCGTTCATCGACACGAACCTCGAGTTGGTGCGCCAGGTTGCGCAGTGTCTTCTCGTTCTCCAGCCGCTCCCGCCCGACCGCCAGAAAACGGGCCAGCGTCGAAAAGAAGGTCAGCGCTTCGGGGTCGAATTGATCGCAGTGAAACGAGGCGAAAGATATAACACCGAACAGGTCGGCCCGGCCGCGAAGGGGATATCCGGCGTAGGCAGTAATGCCCTCTTTGTACGCGAAATCGTAGCGAGAATTTGAACTCAGCTGCGTCTTGTTCAAGATGAGCGGTTCACGCTGCTGCGCCACGATGCCGCAGAGTGGCAGCGTAAAAGGAGCATGCCGGAGCTGTTCCTGCTGCTCTGGCGGCACATTGACTGAGTGGATCAGGCGAAGATGGTCCCGGTCCTCGCTGAGGGCGTAGGTGAAGCTTTGATCAAAGCCGAGGGTCTGGATCCCGCTTTCCAGAATCGCCTGATTAACTGCGTCGGGGTCAGACCCGGAGAGCAAGCCGTCGGATGCCTTTACGAGCAGGCTCAGTCGTTCTTCGCGAAGCCGCTCGGTGGTGCGGTCCCGCAGCACCTTCACGTATCCTTGAAGCTCATCGTTGGGGGATTGCAAGGGCGTCATCTCCCCTTGAGCCCAGAAACGGTTCCCGTCTTGTCGCAGATGCCAACGCTCGTCGTTCGCTTTCCCGGTCTCGCGCGCAAGGCGCATCTCGGTTTGCGGCCGACCGATGGCGTGATCTTCTGGTGTGAAGATGCGTTTGAGCGGTTCACCGAGCATCTCGGCCTCTGTCCAGCCAAGCACTTTCTCAGCGCCGCGGCTCCACCGGGTCACTTGACCACTCACGTCGGTAGCGATCATCGCGAAGTCAGTTGCGTTGTCTACAATCAACCGGTCGAAGTCACATCCGCTCATTCGACGCCGCCATGGCACACTGCCAACGTCATTAGTCCTGCTTGATGGCGCGGGTAGAGCTTCACGCATGATTCCTCGTCAGTGTGGCGCTTCTAACCATCAGGGAAGCTAGACGCTCCATAGTCGATATAGCAGCTCACCGACTTCGAATTGGCGTCACACTGTGACGCTCGTATGCGCTCCAGCCATATCAGCGACGAGATTACCGAATTGATTTATTAACCGGGTTTGCGAGCAACTGGATGCCCGTTTGGTGAACTACAAGGCTTTGACAGCGTCGCTGCAATCAGGTCTCTTACTGAAAAAAGGTTGGGGAGCACCACAGTGGCCAAAGCTTTGGTGTAAGGTGTAGCTGGCGCCAAGTCGGGAACAAGCACTGTCATCATCCCGGCCGCAGCACCGGCCCGCAGGCCATTCGGCGAGTCCTCTATGACAACGCAGCTTTCTGGTGAAACACCAAGCCGCTTGGCGGTAAGCAGATATGGTTCGGGATGAGGCTTCGGATTGCCAACGTCACTGAGGGTAACAATTTGATCAAATCGATCAAGAATGCCCGCAACGGAAAGCCGCTCTTCTGCAAGAGGGCTTTTCGAGGACGTACAAAGCCCAAGCGGTAATTCCGTTTGCCGAAGGCTATCGAGAACCTCAATCGCGCCCGGACGGAACGGCACACCTGCTCGCCACATCTCGTCAAACAGCTGGTCAGATGCCGCGTGAAACGCCGTTAAATCGAAATCTTCGCTCCAGTGCTGTCGGAGGAGCCGCTCATTGTCCTCACGATGCAGTCCGACAAGTTGTAAGAACATCTGCTCTGACAGCTCGCGCCCCATGGACTGAGCAACCTTCTGAAGCGCAGAATGATAGACCGCTTCAGTGTCGAGCAACGTTCCATCCATATCAAAGATCACAGCTAGTGGGCGGTTTGGTAGCATGTGTGAGAAAACCTTTTGGGAGCTCGGTTTCGGAGGTGGCGACAGCTGTTGATCAACAAGCAATCAGGTCGAATATCGGCGGCCGAAAGGCGGTCAGCCTATCTTCGGTATTAGAGGCCGCAGCAGTCCTAGAACAGAAAGCTTAGTCCGCCAGCCAAGCTATGGTTGCGAACGTCGATGCCAACCTGGATGTCGCCGGTCGATCCGGAAATTCCTTGTGCCGAGCCAGCCACTCGACCAGCCACTGCGCGCGCATTGTTGACGCCTGTGTACCGGTACTCACCGAAAAGCGCGACATGCTGAGAAAGCGGCACTTTGGCGCCAATGCCGGCGCGCACGCCCCAGTAGCCGCTGACATCGCTATCGGTGATGAGGTATGCCGGACCCGCGAGTATGTAGGGCTGGCCCCCCCCTCGTGGCACTCGGATCATTGCGACTGCGGCAATCGTAGCGGTGGTCGGAACCCTTATCCGAGGGATCTCCACACGGACCGACTGACCAGGATCGATGGTCACCTGCTCACCAAAGACCTGCTCGTCGAAGCGTAGGTTTGCGGTCGCTCGAATGGCTTGTCGGTCAAGGTCGGGGCTCAGCGTGGCAGCGTCCACGGCTATACCGAACCAGCTGAACCAATGGCCGGCGCGCAGCCCGTATATCGTTGAGCGCGTCGGCTTCACGCTCTCAACATCGACACGCAGCTGAGCAGGCACGACCGCACCGTTGATCCTGGCCTGATCCACGGTGATTGATGCCGCTGTGCGCTCAGGCGCCGATCGACCGGCGAAGACATCGACGAAAGTTTGCGCAGCTGCCGGCGAGTACGGCAGCAACGAGGCGACTGCAATGAGTGTCAATCGATAGGGGAGATGAGTCATGAGCGTCTTTCAGGCCAATTAGCAGCGTGTTCGTGTTTCGTGTGAGATCGAGGTAACGGGTGCTGCCCCCGCTCAGCACGCGGCCAGTGTAATCCCATCCGCTCGTATGGCTGAAAGACCGAAAAGAATGTCGCTTCTGACATCGCGGCCCTGCGCTTGCCGGGAGGGCTCGACGGATATCGCGAAGACCCATTCAACCGCCCCGAACTTCTCGAGCCGGATCGTTGGCGATGTCTCGTGACTGACGGAGGATGAATGTGAAAGGTGCTGCGCCAGCATTTTACGCGCACCGTCGGCGTCTACAGCACCAGTGATCGTGACCGTGAGCGCGATTTCGGAAGGCGCCTCAACAGCGGACTTGTTCACCACGGTTGTCGAAATAAATGCCGAGTTCGGTATGATCGCGATCGAGCCGTCATCGGCCACCAGCTCGGTGGCACGGACACGCATCCTACGGATCTTGCCTTCCGAACCTGACACCGACACTCGGTCGCCGATCTTCACCGGCCGCTCGAACAGCATGATGACACCGGAGACGAAATTCTGGATGATCGCCTGGAGCCCGAAACCGATGCCGACGGTCAGGGCGCTGGCGATCAGGGTTATCTTCTCGAGCTGCAATCCAAGCGTGCCACTGGTTGCGACCAGCGCAAAGATAATGCCGACGTAGCTCAGGCCGGTCGTGATCGACGTACGAGCACCGATGTCGAGGTTCGTCGACGGAAGGAACCGCCGCTCGAGCCATCCCCGGATCATTCGGGTCACTGCGATGCCTCCAACGAGGACGGCAATGGCAGTCAGGATGGTCTGTGGTGACAGGTTGATCGTGCGCAGCGCGGCGATCATCGGGCTGGGACGGACCTGCGCTACCACGGTGGTCCCGCCTCCTTGCAGAGGCGACAGGACGAGCAGCAGGGCGAAGAGCCAGACGATGACGCTTAGCATTGCGCTCGCCAGCAGCGCACCTTGATCAATCCGCGTCTTCTGAACGCCAACCACGCCGGTCGCGAACCTGGCCGCTCGCTTGTCCTCGCCAAGGAGTTGCGCAACGAGCGCGTCGATGAAACGCGTCATCAGCCACGCGGTGGTAAGGATCAGCGCCACCCATAGGATCTCCTGCAGCAGGAGCACAGCGAAGCGCGTGTGACCAAGCAGAAGCGCCCCGAGCGCGACGGCCAGCGCCGTCCAGACGACGGCGGTGAGGCTGAAAATGGCCGGGAGGCTGGGACCCTGATCATCGGCCGCAGCCGAAACGACGCGCTCACGTGCGCGCCCGGCAAGGACCAGAAATCTACCGATCAGGAGGGCTTCTGCGATCGCCAGAACCGCTTGTGCGACCCCCCACGATGACTGCGAGGCATCGAGGATGCGTGATGCCTGATCGATAAAGGTCGCGGTGCCAAGCATGATGGCGGCAGCGAATGGATAGAAGCCGATGGTTTGTCCGAGACCTGCGGGTAGCTGCAGCGGTCGCAGCTCCTTGGCGTCCGGGGAGCGGAGCGCTCTCCCAAGGCCAAGCCCCAAACCGGACGTCACGACGCCGGCGAAGAGAACCCCCACCAGGGTTTTTACCTCGGGGAGGATCGGCAGGTAGCGCACGACACCCATCAGCATCAGCAACCCGCCCACGCTGACGCAGGCCAGAGTGATCAGGACCGCCCCGAGTGCGCGCCCGAAGATCGCCAGTTTGCTGTGACTATGCTGTCGCTTCAAAAACCCGGAAAGGCGCTGCAGCGCCCAGCTCCGCGCCGGCTGCATGACGAAGAAGGCGAGGGCTATCAGCACGAAGAACCCGGCCAGCTTTGCGGTAGCCGGCACCGGCTGCGCGAGCTGCCGGGTCATCAAAGCAAGGCCGGCGCCAGCGTCATTGGCCAGGTTGGCAAATAGCCCACCGCCTTCGTCGGCACGCGACAGAGCCCCACCCGGCGCTGCGCCAGCGGAGGCGCTCGTCACTCCCGACGACAGGCAAAGCCCAAGGGTCCATGCCTTGCGTAGTCGCGTCATGAGCGAACCTTTAATGCTGTCGATGTCGCCGGGAGGCGGCACCTGTATGGTCGGTCGACCCGCGATCGGGCGATCGGCTCCGCCACGGTTTGGCCGCCTGGTGTGGTAGGCCGGTGCCCGCTTCTGGCGGACACCGGCCTGATCACGTTAGGATCCTAGAACCGGATGCCGAGACCAGCGACGACCTGGTGACGATCGGTATCGACCTTGAAGGCGTTGCTGGTGCCACCCTCGCGAAAGGCGAGCTCGGCGTCGTTGTAGTTCGAGTAGCGATACTCGAGCTTGGCATAGGTGTTGGCAGAGAGCGCCTGTTCGGCGCCTGCGCCGACGCGCCAACCATCGAGACGGAAAGTGTCGTCTGTCTGGGTTGTGCTGCTGCCGGCGATGACGTTCAGGCGCGCATTGGTGTAGCCGCCCTTTGCGTAGATCATGGTTCCGGGCGCCATGACGAAGCCGAGGCGGCCACCGGCATACAGGTCCCGGCCGGACGCAACGGTGCCGTAGCCGAAGAAATTAGGATCGCTGCGGTTTGCCTTAATTTTGCCGGTGGAGTCGCTCCACTCGCCTTCGATGCCAAGGACGAGCCCGCCAAGCGGAATGTCGAAGCCGACGTCGACCCCGTACAGGACACCTTCGGTGCTCTGATCATCGCCGTCGACATCAGAGTCTTCGGTGCTCCCTGGCCGTACGATGTCGAGACCACCCAGAATGCCGACGCGCAGGCCGGCGTTCGGCGCACTTTGAGCATAGGCTGGCAGCGACGTCAGGACGGTGGCTGCAGCCGCGGACACGATCAGGATAGAAGTACGCACGGATAGGTCTCCAACAGGCCGGGCGTTCATCGCCTCGGCGTCTGATTTTTGATTTCGTTTGCGGGTGCCGAGCACGATGGGCGTAAGCGGCGAAGCGGACGCACCAGCTGGACAAAGCCGTTGACCGGCGTCTTCGGACAAGAAGGCGACGGCTTGGTCGGTTACTTACCTGTGACCTCTTCAGCCTGACTCTTGATCATGGCCGACCGGAGTTCGCTTTTGCTGATACCGCCACTTTTATCGGCGTCGATGAAGTCGAAATATTTCGCCATGATCGCGCTTGAAGACTGAGCTTCCGATCGACTGATCGTGCCGTTGCCGTCCTTGTCGAGCTGGCCGAACGTTTGATCGAACTTCGCACCTTGTCGAGCGAGACGGGCACGCATGAACCGGTCGAACTCGGCAGGCTCAACCTTGCCGTCTTTGTTGATGTCCATGGCTGCAAAGCCAGCATCGATGTACCGCTTGGTGGCATCATCGGCTTGAGCGGTCGCGGCAGCAGCGACACAGGCCGCGACTGTTGCGAACAGAATTTTGATCTTCACGTGATATCCTCGGTACGAGTTGGACCCGGCATGTCGATGGGCGAGAGATCAGCGACCCTCAGTCGGCCGCCAGTCGGGACGACGATCGTCGCGCCGATCGTTGCGCCAGTTATCATTGCGATTATCGCGCCGATCGTTGCGCCAGCCCGGACCGCGGTCGCCACGCCATTCGTCGCGGCGGTCGCGATCTTTCTTGTTGCCGGACGTAACATTGCCGACCGCGCCGCCAGCTGCGGCGCCCGCAAGCGATGCCCACGGGTCACCACCCGAGAAGAGCGCGCCGGCGAGCAGGCCGATGCCTGCGCCGATTACAGTGCCCTTCTTCTTGTCGTCCTTGCGCTTCTCTTCCTTCTTATGTGCAACGATAGCGCCGCGCCGCCACTCACGGTTCGCGTTCTGAGCGTCAGCCGCTGGGACAGACGATAAAACGCTGAGCGCAACGGCGCTCCCGATCAGCTTTGCCATCTTCATACGCATTACTCCTGGGTGCTGAGACCACGAGCCATGTGGTCTGCCGCGTCGGCCTTCTGCGGCGCTGATCTGCGGTCTGAGGCCGCTTTGCCCTAACTAAACTAGTAACGCAACTGGCTAGTTGCGTTAGTTGGGAAAATGCTGATGGACCCTGCAGCGCGCACGAGTGTGCGCGTCAGCCAGGCCGGGGCGGCCAGCTACTCGTTCACCATCGATGTAGATTGCCGAAATCGTGGCCGGCCGCGCCGGTCAGCGGTTCACTTAACGGCTATCCTGCAGAACGCATGCCAGCGAGTCTCAAACTCGCGTGCCATCTCTGCGGCGCCTGCCGTGCCCCTGATGACCAGGCTGTGCGTGGCAGAGGTGAGAAGGTCGTTGAGGATCTCTGCCTGAGAGACGATATCCCCTTCCGCCCGCAATCCGATGCGCTCCAACTCCTCGAGGTGTCGGAGGAAGACGCCGATCACCTTTGGTCGCAGATTGTTCAGGTGCTTCCTGATCGCCTCGTTCCGGAAGCTTTCAGCAACGAGGAAAAAGCCAAGCCGGGTCCCAAGCTGGGGATCGCCATTCATCCGCTGCCAGCTAACCTGTCGAAGAGCTTCAAGAGGATTGTCCGCGACGATTTCCTCCTCGTGTCGGTTCATCTGGTCCAGGCCAAACGACACGGCATCAGCGAGGAGGTCGTACTTGCTGGTCCAGCGACGGTAGATGGCCTGTTTGCTGACGCCCGCCATTTTGGCGACCTCATCCATACTGAAGTCGGACCCGTTTTCAGCGAATGCCTGGATCGTGGCCATCAGCACCGTGCCAGCGATCTCAGCTGCACGCTCCGCCGTAGGACGCCCCCCCAGCGATTTGGCCGCTGGCGCTTCTGTTTTAGCTGCGGGTTTCAGATGTGCTGCCTTCTCGATCTCGTTCTCGCCGGCGTGACCAGCATCACCAACTATGGCAACAGCTAACGCAACTGTCTAGTTGCGTTGCCGACACGCTGCTCTTATAGGGTGGAATGGTCGACGCCTTCTTTTGCGCGCTCTCACGAGCGAGGTCTGTCGGCAGATACGAGAGCGAGGATCCTCAGCCATGTTGCGTCGTAGCGTCATAAAGGGCCTGTCAGCGGCCGCGGCTAGCGTGCCGTTCATCAGCGCAAAGACGGTGCTGGCTCAGTCACCTGACGAGGCTTACCTCGCGTACGTTCATCCTGAGCTACGGCCGATGGCCAAGCAATTCCTGCCGATGCTCCGCAATCAAACGCCTCCCTCGCTTGCCAATCTCAAGCGGGATCGGCTCATGGTGGAGCAATATGGCGGGCCGCCTGCCGAGGTTCCTCATGAGAAACGTGTGATCGCTGGCCGTGACGGCGCTCCTCCGGTGACCATCTACATCGTGAATGGCGGCAAGGCTGGCACTCGACCCGCACTCCTGCACATGCATGGGGGTGGCTTCACCTCTGGTAGCGCGCGTGGCTCACTGGGCGGTCTGCTCAAGACGGCTCAGGAGCTCGATTGCCTCGCCGTGTCGGTGGAATACAGACTTGCCCCCGAGACGACCTATCGCGGCTCTGTCGAGGACAACTACGCCGCCTTGAAGTGGCTGCACGGCAATGCACGAAGCCTGGGCGTCGACCCGGCACGCATTGGGATCATGGGAGAAAGCGCAGGAGGTGGCCATGCCGCTCTTCTCGCCATCACAGCGCGGGATCGCGGAGAAATTCCGGTCGCGTTCCAGTGCTTGATCTATCCCATGCTGGACGATCGCACCGGCACTAGCCGTAAGGTCCCTGCCCATATCGGTCGGCTGCTCTGGACCCCGATGAGCAATCGATTTGGATGGCAGTGCTTCCTCGGCAGAACTCCGGGCCTCGCCTCCGGACCGATCGCGGGCGTGCCTGCAAGGGTGCAGAACCTGAATGGGCTGCCGCCGATGTTTATCGGTGTGGGCTCGATCGACCTCTTTGTGGACGAAGACGTCGACTACGCACAGCGTCTCAATGCCGCAGGGGTCACGACCGAACTCGTCGTCGTTCCCGGAGCCTATCACGGCTTCGATGCGCAGACCGATACCAAGGTGGTCAGCCAGTTCAACGCTGCGAAAATTGCCGCCCTGAAGCTGGGTCTCGGCATCGCTTGAACCAGACGCGTCGGCTGCCCGCAGCCCGGGGCGAGCTTAATCCGGCAGGGTGTCGAAACGCCGTCAAAATCCAGAGGTGATGCATTACCGCTGCACCAACAGATATCGACCATCTTGCCGGTACAGGCTTCACGCAAGCGGAGTTTGGAAATCAGCTCGCCAAGATGCGACTGCCGTTGCAGGCCTACGCTCGCAGGATGTGTCAGGACGGCGACCTTGCCGATGACCTGGTTCAGGAGACCTTTTTGAGGGCGTGGCGGGCGCGCAGCCAGTTCAAGCCCGGCTCGCACTTCCGGGCATGGCTCTACACGATTTTGCGCAATGCCTTCCGCAACCACTATCGGCGGGCACGGTGGCAAGGCGAGTTTCACGAAGGCGCTGCAGAGATCAGCCTGGCCAGGAACGAGGGGCAATCCGCCGCTGTCGAACTCAATCAGGTCCGCTCTGCGATCGATCGGTTACCACCCGACCAAGGTTCGGCGCTGCGTCTCGTTGCCGTTGATGGCCTTTCATACGAGGAGGCGGCGCAGGAAGCCGACATAACCCTCTCGAGTCTCAAAAGCCGCGTTCATCGCGGGAGATTAGCCTTGATGGAGATGATGAGTTGACGTTGGACGATGCTACAAACGAACGGCGCCAGGCGGTTTGTGACATGGAGGCGATCAGGCAGCTTCGCCGTCGCTATGCTTTCAGCATGGAGGCTGGCCGGCTCGAAGGTTTGGATGACGTCTTCGCGCCTCATGCTCAGGTGATCGCTTCCACAACGACCATGTCTGGGCTGCCAGCGATCAAGGTAAGCCTGGAGGCGGGATGCAGCGAACTCGAAGCGCCGGCTAGCCGACAGCGTCCCTTTGCACATGCCCTTGTTCGTCATGACATCCACCTCGCAGGAGATGGGACAGCGTCCGGGCGCTGCTACGTCATGGATTTAGGAGCTGGTCCAATTTCCGAGCCTGAGACAGCCATCTGTCTGAAGGCATTTCGCGACGAGTATCGGCGTATCGATGGCAAGTGGCGCATCACGCAGACGGTCATCGAACCGGTTTAGATCCCCCGGTAAGATCGCGCCTGCATGGGGCCACTTCCGTAGGCTATTTCGCCCTCGTTCCAGCGAAGCGGCCCGGCGCTGGTGCGACACCAGGCCCGACCAACCTAGTTTCTCAGCGAACGCGATGGCGCCTGCCGCGATCGTCCACCCAGAAGCGGCGACCACGGCCGTCACGGTACACATCGCGACGCCGGCCGTCATGGGTCACCGCTCCGACAACGGCTCCCCCTGCAGCGCCGAGGGCTGCTCCCTTGGCGATATCACCGCCTGTCAGAGCTCCAATGGCTGCGCCGCCAGCTGCACCGAACAGCGCGCCGCGCGTCGCAGCCCGGCGCTCGCCACGATCAGAAGCGCAACCAGACACAAGCACACTTCCTGATGCCACCAGCATCACCATGGTCGCCTTGATCGTCATCATTTTCTCCGTGAGGTAACAAGCAGCATCAACGCCTAACGTAACTAGATAGTTGCGTTAGGCGTTGATCGGGGCTGTACCGCTGGACCACATACGGCTGCTGCCTCATGGCTGCGCACCCGTGGATCAGCCCTCGTCGACAGGAACAGGGCTGGAAGGCTTGATCTCGCGGATCACGACCAGGGTCTTGAAGCTACGTACGCGGTCGTCGGCGGAAAATAGCCGCTGCACCAGCTCGTCATATCCTTCCATGTCGCGCGCCACGATCCTGACGACGAGATCGTGATCGCCAGTGACGTTCCAAGCCTCCAGCACCTCCGGCTCAGCGCTGAGCACACGCTTCATCTCCTCGATCGTCCGCGCACCTTCGCGCTCCAGCGTGACCATGGTTAGAAGGGTCAATGGCCAGCCCAAATCGCGCGGGCGGACGATAGCGACTTCGCGATCGATGATGCCTGCGGCACGGAGCTGGCGCACACGGCGGTAACACGCAGGCGTGGAGAGGCCGACCTCCTCCGCCACCTGAGCCATGGGCCGCTGGGTGTCCGCCTGCAACACCTTCAGGAGCTTGCGATCGAGCGAATCCATGGCGACCGGATTTCCTTCGAGGAGTACAAGGTGCGATAATTATAGTCGCTGATGGACGAAAATCGATCACGACAGCTCAGCTGATTTCGTATTTTTGCGTCATGAATATTCCAGTGAATTCCATGCCCACCCGCCCGCAGATTGACCTTGTGGCCGTTGTCGCACTGGCCGGCTCGTTGCTATCGATCAGCGTAGGCGCCTCATTTGCGAAGGGCCTGTTTCCCGCGATAGGCCCAGAGGGAGCGACTGCGCTCCGCCTGATGGTGAGTGCCTGTGCATTGTCGGCGATCTTCCGCCCATGGCGGACGTTCTCTCGAGCAGACTTTTACTCCCTTCTACCGTACGGGCTGATGCTCGGGATCATGAACCTGGCCTTTTACAAGGCCCTGACGTTCATCCCTTTAGGTATCGGCATCGCGATCGAGTTCACCGGGCCTCTTGCCGTTGCCCTGCTGACCTCCCGGCGAAAGATGGATTTCGTCTGGATCGCTTTAGCTGTGGCCGGCCTTATGCTGTTGCTGCCGATTTGGAGCGGCGTTGCACATCTGGATTGGCGAGGCATAGCGCTTGCTGGCGCGGCAGGAGCCTGTTGGGCGATCTACATTGTGACAGGTAAGCGCGCCGGACAAAATCATGGCACTGCGGCGGTTGCTGGCGGCATGCTGATTGCGGCCCTGATAACGGCGCCGATTGGCATCTATCATGCCGGATCTGCGATGCTCCGTCCGGACGTTCTGGCCCTCGGTGTGGCGGTCGGATTGGTCTCGAGCGCGCTGCCCTATACGCTTGAGATCATCGCTCTCCCTCGATTGCCAACCAACACCTTTGGTACGCTGCTAAGCGCTGAGCCTGCCGTCGGCGCTTTCGTCGGTTTCGTTGTCCTAGGTGAGGCTCTAGCCGGATCTCAGTGGTTGGCTATTGGCCTGATTGTCTCAGCGTCAGCCGGTGCGGCGCTGACGTCGCAGCAGGCAAAAGCCACAATGGCGGACGTCGCATGACTCTGTTGAGAAGAACACCCACATCGAGCTCTTGCGGTACCGTTGAGCAGCCCCCATCGGGTGGTCCGGGTTATTAGTTAGTGCATTGTCGTCTCCGCCGCCATTGCCGGTCGTAGGTGGAGCGAAGCGGAACCGGAGGCCGGCAATGGCGGTGTCGCCGCTTGTGGTGCGGGCGGCCGGTAGCCCAGGCTGCTGTGCGGCCGGACGGTGTTGTAGTGACGGCGCCACGCCTCGATCAGTACCCTTGCTT
>NZ_QLJH01000005.1 GCF_003951315.1 Sphingomonas sp. S-NIH.Pt15_0812 | reverse complement strand
GGCAGATGCGGCTCGAGCGCCGCCCACGCTTTATCCGACAACCAGAACAGCGCCATGCCTCTCTCCTCCTGATCCACCCACCAGTGAATCAGGAAAACCGTCAGCCCTCAAAATGCTGATTGGGTTTGGACCATAGGGCGCGCGCGTAACCATACGGTCTGACGTAGCTTCAGCTTTTCCCACTTCACCATCGAGACTGTCCGAAAACTTTCTTCGGGAGGCTCGAGCGCGGCGGTGGGAAGCGGTGCAAGCCTCGTATCATGAGTATCGAGGCGTGGTGAGGTGGGAATGAGCGTCGTCGGGGCCATATCGGGCATGAGCACGACGCATTTGGAAGCCCGGTTCAGGCCTGCACGGCGCGGATCAACGCTGGCACGCCGATGAGGGATGGCCCGCCTGAGATTGTAGGCGAGCGCCGTCAGACTGAACTCGGCGCGGACCTTGTCCAGTCCGCGCATCAGGAATGCGCCCTGGTTCATCCATTGCTTGATCGAGCCGAACGGGTGCTCGACCGTGGACTTGCGGATGGTGAGGATGCCGGGCCGTTCCGCGAGGCGCGCCGCCATGCGCTCGATGACCGCCTCGTGCTCGCCGCGATTGATGCGTCGCCAGCGCCCCTTGGTGCAGCGCGCCTTGATCTGGCAGCCGGCACAGGCGGCGGAGCTGGAATATTGGACCGACAGATGCCCGCGCGTGACAGAAGCGTAGCGGGTGTCCAGCACCTGCCCGCCGGGGCAGTGATAGGCGTCGGCGACGGGATCGTAGCGGAACCGCTCCTTGGGGAAGAGGCCGTTGCCGACCGCGGTGGCACGATGCGGGCGCGGGATGTAGGGCGTGATGCCGGCCGCCTCGCACGCGACGATATCGTCGCCCGAGTGATACCCCATGTCCGCCACGGCATCGATCCGCTCGACCCCAAGCGCCTCCATCGCCGCACCGGCGGTGGGTGCCAGCAAGCCCATGTCGTTGCAGGCGTTCGTGACGTGCTGTTCGACGATCAGGCTATGTTTGGCGTCGACCGCCACCTGCGCATTGTAGCCGACCGTGACCTTCGAATGCGCGACCATCAGGCGGGCATCCGGATCGGTGAGCCAGATCTGTCCTTCGCCGCTGTCCTCCAGCTGGCCCAGCAGCGCCGCGCTCGCCTGGCGCTGTTCGCGCAGCCGGGCGATCTTCGTTGCCAACGTATCGCCGCGACCAGTGCCGGCACCATCCTCGCCGCGGTCGATCTCATCCAGCTCGACCAGATAGCGCTCCAGTCGCGCATCGGCCGCGGCGAGATATGTCGCCAGCCCCTCGCGGCTGAAGTTGCGCGACCGGCTGTTGACCGCCTTCAGCCGCGTGCCGTCCACCGCCAGCAACTCGCCCCCGAACAGGTCGAGCTTGCGGCACAGCAGGACGAAGGCGCGGAACACCGCCTTGAACGCCGCCCGGTTGTCGCGCCGGAAGTCGGCGATGGTCGGAAATCCGGCCGCACCCCGCGCAGCAGCCAGATCAGTTCGAGATTGCGGGTCGCTTCCGCCGCCAGGCGCCGGCTCGAGCATATGCGGTTGAGATAGCCGTACAGGTACAGCCTGAGCATGTCGGCCGGATCGTAACCGGGTCGTCCCGTCGCTTTCGGCTGCGTCCGCTGGAACCCCGCCCCACCCAGATCGAGGTCGTCAACGAAGGCGTCGATGAACCGCACCGGAATGTCCGCTGCCACGTAATCCTCGACCGACGCCGGCAGCAGCAGCGCCTGATCTCCAGCATGACCCTCGATATACGCCATGCTCGAAGACTACACCGCCCGAACACCCGCGGGAATCCTCATTGCGTTTTCGGACAGTCTCCCATCCCATCGGGACGATCGCGAGGGGCGTGGTAGTCGTAAACGTATATCTGTGCCCGATCTATGCGCCGCACGCTGTTCGCGAAAACCTTCCTTTCTGACGACCTCGCAGGCGGGCCATGATCCGGCGAAATGGCGGGGCCGGAAAGCCCCGGGACCCCGCCACCGCCGCGCGTTTAGAAACGCTCTTGCCCCGCGCGTTGCGCGTGCGCCGCGGCCAATACCGAAGGGTCCAGACCTACTCCGGCTGATTCAGCCGCCTTGGCAGCGTTCTCCGCATCGATAGCCGCCTGTCGAGCCGACGGACCACGGTCATACTCCGCCTTGAAGGCTCTCCCGGCGTCTTCCGCAGCCGTCTTCGTCGCAAAGCTACGCGACTTGCTGCCATTACCGTCCATGTCGAACCACCACGGCCCCGGATCAGAGCCAATCACCTCACCCACTGCCATGTTCATCTCCTTTCCGTTCGATATCGTCATCGGTCTTGTAGTCCGCAAGCGGCGAAGCTGGCTGGAGTAGTGACGACGAACTGGCGCACCTCCGGTTGCGCTCCATGCTTGCGACTGCACCGTCATGGATATACATTCCACCCGGCTATCATCGGGAATGCGCGATGCAGGTATCGAAAAGGGGCAACAGCCTTGCGGTGCGATTGCCTACGTCCATCGTGGAAGCGCTGGGATTGCGCGAGGGTGACGATATCGAGTTCCACGTCGCGGACGCTCGGACGATGGGCATAGCGCTCAAGGCCGGGCGCGCGGAGATGCTGGAGCGGTTGCGCACCTATCGCGGCCGGCTGCCAGACGACTTCAAGTTCGACCGGGAAGAGGCGAATGCCCGGTAGCTTCGCCGATACCAATGTTCTGGTCTATCTCGCCTCCGGCGACGCGCAAAAGGCCGGGCGGGCCGAAAGCGTCCTGGCGGCCGGCTGCAAGATCAGCGTGCAGGTGCTCAACGAGTTCACCCATGTCGCCCGGCGCAAGATGGCCTTCACCTGGGACGAAGTGCGCGATTTCCTCGGGACCGTGCGGGCCATCGCGAAGGTCGTGCCGCTAACCGTCGAGACGCATGACGAGGGCGTACGGATTGCCGATCGCTACCGACTCTCGGTCTATGATGGCAACTGGTGCGACCAAGCCGTTGGACAGTCGCAGGCGCATGGCGCGGGCGTTTCCTTCGACAGCGGCAACTGCGTGGGCCACCACCGTGCGTGATGATATCCGCGCTGGACGGCTCGTCCAACTGCCAGCCGCGCAACCCGATGCGGCGGAAGCCTTCAACGTGGTTTTTATGGGACCAAGCCGGGCGGTGCCCATGCGGATCCGGGTGTTGCTGGATTATCTCGCGGAACATGGTTGCGTATCGTGATCGTCGTGCCTGTTTTCGACAACGACGGCCATCAGCCGAACAGCCCGTGCAGATACCAGCTCAGATCGCCGGTCGCAGGCTCGACCCCGTCGCCACGCCGGAACAACCAGAAACGCGCGCCGGTGTCGTCCTCGACCCGGAAATAGTCGCGCACCGCCCAGACCTCGCCGTCGCGTCGCCACCATTCGCCATGGATCCGTTCCGGCCCGTCGCCTGCGACCACCGCATGCACCTTGCCCCGCCAGGTGAAGCGGCGCGGTGGGGCGTCGGGGAGCAGCGCGAGCACGCTCGACAGCGGCTCGGGTCGCTGGAGCAGGCGTACCGGTCTCCGCCAGGCCGGCCAGCCGGTGGGAGACGCGAGTGGCGAGGCGCGGCGCACCGCGCGTTCGGGCATGTCGCTTTCGACGGGCGCGGTCGTGAAGGACGCGGCCTCACCAACCCGACCCGCGATCTGGTCGACGAGCGTCGCGATGTCAGGCGTCGCTTCCGCGCCAGTCAGGTCGCCCACCACGGCGATCGCGCCGAGAGGATCGGTGCGCGTCGCCACAAGGCGCATGGTCTCGATCCCGTCACCCGGATCGATCCGCTCGATGCGCAGATGGAACAGGCGAGCAAGATGCGCTGCATCACGTGTCGCGCACGCTGTGCCGATTGCAAGGCGCTGCTCGCTGCCATCGATCCGTTCGAGCAACAGCACCAACGTTCGCGCGCCGTGCCCGCGCCCTTGGAGAAGCAGGATCATATCCGCGACGAGGTCGGCGATGACGTGCTCGATCGCGTCGGCTGTTCCGATCGGTTCGAGAGGCCGGCGTTCGATGAGCGGTGTCTCCTCCGGCACGACGGGCACGATCGGCTCCGCCATCCGGCCGAGCGCCTCATCGAGACGTCGGACACTGGCGAGCCCCAGCCGCCGGGCGAGCGGCCCGCGCGGCAGCGGTAGCAGGTCGGCGATGCGGTCGAAGCCGAAACGTTGCGCGGCGGCGATGGCTTCTGCCGACAGGCGCAACGCTGCGGGCGGCAGCGCACTGATCGCCTGTGCTTCGCCGCCGCCCGGAACCAGGGTGACGGCCTCGCGCCCGTAGCGCGCCAGCGCATGTGCTGCCCCCGGCGTACCTGCCACCGCAACCCGCGCGGTGTAGCCGAAGCGCTGGCAAAAGCGGACCCGTGTCATCGCATGCCTCCAAGTCCATCGTGAAACCGGGGCCGCCACGCTGGCGGGCCAGCTCGACCCCCCACCGGGCGCGGCCGACGCCGGGGGCGGGCAATCGCGCGGACGGCGCGCACGCGATCCGCCACCGGGTCATCGCCGCCGACAGCTCGGTCAGCGGGCAGGCGCCCTGCCGTCGCCAGCGCCGAAAGAGCAGGGCAGGGGAGCCCCCGGTCATTGCCGCCAGTTGCAGCCGCCGGGTAGCGACCATATCCGCGCGTTTCACCTCGCCGACCACCGCCGCGACGCCGCCGTGACGCAGGCCATCCTCCATCACGGCCAACACGTCCTTGTCCTCCCGCACCTCGACGAACAGCAGCGTCGCCGGATCGAGCCCCGCCTGTTCGAAACCCGGCGCATAGAGATCGAAGCGGCTCAGCACCCACAGGACGCGCCGTCCCGTTGCCGCGGCGGCCCGCACGGCGATCCCCACCGTGAACAGCGTTGCCGCAGCATCGTCGCTGAGCGTCGTCGTCGCCGCTGTGACCTCGTGAAGGCCGCCGAGCGTCAGGCCGCCATCCGCCAACCGGTCATCGAGCGCGTCGATCCCGAAAGATAAAATGCCGGAGACGTTGGCGCGCGCCTCGCCGATGCTCTCATGCAGGAGGGCCATGGCATGGTGACGGCGGGCTTCGGTGGACATGGTTGCAGCGACTCATATGTTCGCCTTATGTTCCGAAAAACGTTCTGATTGGTCAAGATGTTGCGGAGCGCTGCGGATGAACGACAATGCACCAATGCGGGGCGATGGCAGCACTCCCGCTGGCCATGATGATCCTTTATTCGATCATATCGGCCGCCGATTACGCACATTGGAGGAATGTGCCCTGCACAAGCGAACCCTCCGACTGACCTGCCCGGCCTGCGACCATGTCCGCGTCCTCGACGCGGTGGCATTGTGGTGGCTGTTCCAGCGCCGAGGTTGGGACGGGACGCTCGGGCTGGTGGGCCGGAAGCTCTGCTGTTCCGTATGCCAGGCGGCGGGGCAGGTCCGTCGACCACGCCTTGCCATCGGTCGCGACGCGCCGACCGGCGCACCCTTGCCCTATCCAGATGCCGCGACGTGGAAGAGGCTTGTCTCGCGCTACCGCTCGTGATCGATAGACGGAACGTGCAATTTTTACAGACTCAAGACCGACGTGCGCGACTATTTCGACGCGCTTGCCGCATCGGAGGGCACGGCCAATACCCTGTCGGTCGAGAAGGACTATGCCGCTCCCGGGAAGCCCGGCTACGTCGTACGGCTGGAAAACGGCCAGCGCGTGCTGAGCACGATGCGCTGGGGCTTTCCGACTCGCAAACCTCGCAAGCGGCCGGCGCGCGAGGGGGAACTCCCCTTCCTTTACGACTGGTGGACCAACGCCCGGAACATGCAGAG
Source organism: Sphingomonas sp. S-NIH.Pt15_0812 (assembly GCF_003951315.1). Classification (GTDB taxonomy): domain Bacteria; phylum Pseudomonadota; class Alphaproteobacteria; order Sphingomonadales; family Sphingomonadaceae; genus Sphingomonas. The sequence goes on along the minus strand of NZ_QLJH01000005.1, from coordinate 198,033 downwards.
CAATATGTGGCGGACATGGCTGGCGCGGCCCGAGCAACGCTGCCTGATGCCGTTCACGCGCTTCGCCGAACCCAAGGCTTCGGCCGATCGGCAAGGGCCGGGCGATACGAATTGGTGGTTCACCGCTGAGGATCAGCCAGTGCCGTGTTTCGCGGGGGTCTGGAAGGTCGACCACGACCATGACCGGGTCTATGCCTTCTGTACGACGGAACCGAACCCGCTGGTCGCGCCCAAGCACCCGAAGGCGATGCCGGTGATCCTGCTGGCGGAGGATCATGAGCGGTGGCTTACCGCACCCGCCGATCAGGTGATGGATTTACTAGCGCCTTATCCTTCGCAGCTCATACAAGTCGAGTAGTGCTGGCTCGATACCGTCCGGCGACGAATAGCATCGGAAATTGATCCATAATGAAGATAATCGTCCAGATGATCTGAATGATCAATGTCTACGACGGTCACATCATCATCGGCAGCAACATCGGACATCCACGTGTTTGCAGCAGCCGCGGTGAACAAAATCATCCACTTGGCCGGTTACGTCATGGCAATTCTATGGTAGATGTCTCCGCGGATCGCCAATCGGGGCGATCCGTGACGGTTGCTGACAGTCATGCGGACGAGGCACTGATCCATCTCGCCGAGTGACAGCGTCCGTCTGCATAAGGGGAGACGTTGCCGTGGCCCGTTTCGTCATCGCCAATCGCCGCGCCGGACGCTTCAGTGCTGATGCCAAGACCGCCTCGCGCTTCTCGGTCGGCGTCGCTCTGGAAGGGATTTCCTCAGCCCGGATCCTCGAGGATAATGAACCCGAAGATCCACTTGCCCGCCGCGTCGTCGTGGTGGAGGCGGATCCCGTGGAAGTCGAACGCGAACGCGCCGCAGCGGGGCCGGATACGATCATCGAGCCGGAGATCCTCCACCACCCACTGAACGTCCTTCCTCCCGATCTGGTCGGCGCCGTGCCGATCGGTGCAATTCCCGCAGCGGTAGGCAATGTCACCCGCATCGTCGTGACGGGCGGCGGTGCAGGGCTCGCCGCCTGCCGCGTCACGGTGTTCTTCCGCGGGTTCGGCGGGACGTCGAGCGCGGAGGCGATCACCGACGCGCAGGGGCGCTGCAATGTCCCCAATCCGGCTCGGGCCGTCGTCGCGGGTGTGCTCGCGCTGCCCAACGGTGGCTTCTGGCCGACGTTGTCGCGAGGGGCCGCGACGGCGATCGACTGCGTACCACTTCCGACGGACGGTCCGCTGAGCTGATGTCATGCTGCAACCGGTATCGATGCCTTCGATCCTGCACTTGGCTCCGGCGTGCGCGTCGGCGTCATCGACACCGGGCTCGGGCCGCATCGCTGCCTGCGGCATGCCCATGGCATCGGCAGCTTCATCGATGGCGTCGAGGATAACGGCCCCGGTGCCACCGACGATGGCGATGGCCATGGCACCCATGTCGCCGGGACGATCGGCGCGCGTCCGGTCGGGCAGGGCGATTACGGCGGTATCGCGCCGGGTGTTGACCTGTTCGCCGCGCGCGTCTTCGCGCCGGGCAAGCTCGCCTCCAACGCCGACATCGCCAACGCGATCGATGCCCTGTCGCGCGGGCATGCCGTCGACCTCATCAACATGAGCCTCGGCGCATCGACGCCATCCGAGGTCATCCACGACGCCATGCTCGACGCGCTGGAGCGTGGGACGTTGTGCGTGGTCGCAGCAGGCAACGAAGCCGGGCCGGTAAGCTACCCGGCGGCGTTCCCGGAGTGTGTGGCCGTGTCCGCCCTCGGCCTCGCGGGCTGGGCTCCTGCGACCTCGCTCAGTGCCACCCGCCTGCCGCAAGCCGCGGACCGGTTCGGTCGCGACAACGTGTTTCTCGCGAACTTCAGTTGCTTCGGTCCGGAGATCGACTGTGCCGCGCCCGGCGTCGGCATCATCGCGCCCGTCCATGATCCTTATGGCCAAAGCGACGCGCTGTTCGCTGCGATGGATGGCACCTCGATGGCATCGCCAGTCGCCTGCGGCATCGCGGCGGCGCTTCTGTCGCGTCAGGCCGGCCTTGCTACGTTGCCGCGGGATGCGGCCCGCGCGGCATTATGCCGCAGCCTGCTCACGGCGGGCTTGCAGGATGTCGGGCTCGCGCCGAAGTATCAGGGACGCGGTATCGCGTTCCTGTCGTAGCTGCTATGATGGTGCGGGAGACCAGTGGACAGATCATGCGGTTCGTCGTTGCAATCAAACGCGGTTTGCGCGGCCAGGGTGTCGAAGCGACCCGAGCGGGGCAGGTGCCCGGTGTGACGCTGGTCGGCGATGCCAATCCCGACCGCGTGATCGTCGATGCCACGGACGAAGCCGTCACCGAGCTTCGCCGCCGCTTCGGCGCGTTCATGCACGTCGAGCCGATGATCGGCCACTCGACGCTGTAGCCTTCGCCCCCGACCAGCTCTTCAATCGTCAGTAGGAACGCCCCGACCATAGCGGATCGCCTGTAGTTCCGGAAGCAGGTGCGATCGTCGTCCCGACGGCCGGACGCCGCGCGAAACGAACTCGATCAGCGGATCCTTTTCGCCGGGCTCGCCGAGGTGATAGGCAGTTTCGCCATCCAGTTGCACCGCGTCGCCAGGCACCATCGCCATGATGGCGATGGCCTGCTCTCGGGTCACCAGTGTCGTGGAAGCGACACCCGCCGACCGGTCATCGATAGTTAGAACATAGCGCATCGCGCCTCCCTTACGGAGGCGGCCGGATCGGAATCAATATCGATCGTTGCGATGCCGCGCATGCCGTAGGAAAGTCGCTGGACCAATTCGCCCGTGCGACCGGAGGCCTCAGATGATCGCTTGCCCGCCGTCTTTCGAGCTTTCTCGTACCAGCTTTTCAGTTCCAACGGCGGACTCGATGCAGATGATCCGCCATGCGTCTCGATGATATACTTGCACGGCGACGCCGGCACTATTCGCGGCCGCTTCCGACCCTACCGGACATCTGCCTGATCGACATTCCGCAGCCCTACGCATCGCCATCGCTGCCGCTCGGCCGCTATTATCCCGTCATCATCGAAACCGGGCGGAATTGGCGGAATGGGATCACTTCCTCGCAACCGATCGGACCGTGCCTCGCGCTCCAGCCCTCCGCCTCCAATTTGCGCTCGTCGCCCGGCAGAAGGGACATATGGCCCCCCCTGGTTCTTCAGGCGCTCGAAATAATCGATGAAGGCCAGATTGGCGGCCGAGTGGTTCTCGACATCGTATGGCGTCGATCGCTGCAGGGTGCAGACCTCCGTCAGCCGCTCCTCGTACATCGCCTTGGCGATCGCCTGGAGCTCCTGCTCGGTGATATCGGTCTTCTGCCTGGCCCGCCTGTCGAGCATATCCAGCACCCTCGGCGTCACCGCCGTGAGCGCCGCCCCCATGTTGCACGCTGCCTTCCGGTCGGTGGTCCGCAGCGACAGCCGGACATCTAGGGTGCCATTATCCAATAAACGATGAATTCGGCGCCACCAGAAAATGTGTCCGCGCCGGTAAACATGTTGAAGACAGTCCAAAACCGCGGCCTTCCCGGCCAGCGCATTGGCACAATCCGATGCACAATTGTGCAGGTGCCAACGGCCGACCCTGATAGTCAGCCAGTATATTCAAACACTTAGCAGCCAATTGGCTGGGATTTCAGGCAGATGGCTGGGGCGGCAGGATTCGAACCTGCGTATGACGGTACCAAAAACCGTTGCCTTACCGCTTGGCGACGCCCCACCGGGAGGCGCGCCTTATAGCCAGAAAGACGCGCCTGAAAAGCCCTTATCCGATGCGGCGCAGCCATCCATGCGGATCGGGTGCGGCGCCACGCTGGATCGCTACCAGCGCCTCGTGCAGCCGGCGCGTCACCGGGCCGGACGCGCCGTCGCCGATCGTGAAGCTGCCCTCCGGCGCGGCGACGCGGCCGATCGGCGTCACCACCGCCGCCGTGCCGCAGGCGAAGGCCTCGACCAGGCGGCCGCTCTCCGCATCGGCGCGCCACTGGTCGATGGCATAGGGCGCCTCACGCACCGTCAGGCCCATGTCGCGCGCCAAGGTCAGCAGCGAATCGCGGGTGATGCCGGGCAGGATGGTGCCGGTCAGCGCCGGCGTCTGCAGCGTGCCATCGGCGAAGACCAGAAAGACGTTCATGCCGCCCAATTCCTCGACCCAGCGGCGCTCGACCGCATCGAGGAACACGACCTGGTCGCAGCCCTGCGCGATCGCCTCCTTCTGCGCGAGCAGGCTGGCCGCATAATTGCCGCCGCACTTGGCCGCACCGGTGCCGCCGGCCGCGGCGCGCGTGTAATGCTGGCTGACCCAGATCGACACCGGCTTGGCGCCACCCTTCCAATAGGCGCCGACCGACGAGGCGATGACCATGTAGAGATATTCGGCCGCCGGCTTCACGCCCAGGAACACCTCCGACGCGAACATGAAGGGTCGGAGATAGAGCGCGCCGTCCGGTCCCTCCGGAATCCAGTCGCGATCGGCCTCGACCAGCCGCTCGACCGATTCGAGAAACAGCGTTTCGGGAAGTTCGGGCATGGCGAGGCGTCGCGCCGAGTCCTGGAAGCGGCGGGCATTCTGCTCGGGACGGAACAGCGCGGTGCCGCCATCGGCCAGGCGATAGGCCTTCATCCCCTCGAAAATCTCCTGCGCATAGTGCAGCACCGAGGAGGCAGGGTCGATCAGCACCGGCTGGCGGGCGGCGATGTGCGCATCGTGCCAGCCTTGTGAGTCGGAAAAGCGAATCACCGCCATATGATCGGTAAAGACGCGGCCAAAACCTGGATCAATCAACTGCTTAGCCCGTTCCGCATCTGCCACGGGCGTGGCATTCGGTTCGAAGCGGAACGATTGCGCGGACATTCTTGGCCTCATGCTGTTGGCGGATTGCAAACGCCTAGGAGGCCTGTCTAAACGGGTCAACATGGCTGCCTCTGCCCCCTCCGCCCAGTTTCTCCGCGAGCCCGAATTGCGGCGTGGACTCGAACTCCTGTATTTCGGCCACAGCCACCTGACCCGGTCGATCGACCGCGGGCTGGCGGCCGAGGGCCTGGGTCGAGCGCATCACCGTGCACTCTACTTCATCGCGCGCAAGCCCGATCTGACGGTCAGCGCGCTGCTGGCGCTGCTGGCCATCACCAAACAGTCGCTCGGCCGCGTGCTGACCGAGCTGACCCAGCGCGGCCTGGTCGAGATCCGCCCCGGCGAGCGCGACCGGCGGCAGCGCCTGTTGCGCCTGACCGAAAGCGGCTCGGCGATGGAGAGCACCTTGTTCGATGCGGTGCGCGAACGCATGTCCGCCGCCTATTCGCGCGCCGGGCAGGAGGCGGTCGCCGGGTACTGGATGGTGCTGGAGGGGATGATCCCCGATTCCGAACGCCTGCTGGTGGAAGCGCTCCGAGACTAGGAGCGCGCCGGGGGGGAGGATGTCCCCCCGGTCACGCCATGATCAGTGGGCGTCGCCGGCCGCACGCTGTTCGGCGGCGCGCTTGGTCAGCGTCGCCAGCGTCTCGTCGAACCGACCCTCGCGCTCCGCCTGGCGGAGGAACTGGACCTCGTCGACCAGGATTTCCTTCGGGGTCGGCTGCTGCGCGAATTGCGCGACGACCGCATCGGCGAACGCCTCCAGCGGCATATAGCCGGGGCGGTTGGCCTGTCCGGGCGTCAGGTCGGTCTGGACGCCAGGCGGGGCCAGTTCGATGATCTCCACCTTGCCGTCCAACTGGGTGCGCAGCGACAGGGTATAGGAGTGGATCGCCGCCTTGGTCGCCGAATAGGTCGGCGCGGCGACCAGCGGCACGAAGGCGAGGCCGGAGGTGACGTTGACGATCGTCGCGTCCGGCTGGCCGCTCAGATGATCGATCAGCGCGTTGGTCAGGCGGATCGGGCCGAGCACGTTGATCGCCAGCGTGGCGTCCGCGTCGGACAGGTCGCGGCGGCCGGTCAGATCCTCGAACTTCATGATGCCGGCATTGTTGAACAGGACGTTGAGCGCCGGGAAGTCGGCGACGATCCGCTCGGCAAAGGCGTCAACCGCCGCAGCGTCCTCGACGTCGAGTGTGACGGTGTGGATACGCTCCCGGCCAGCTGCCGCGCGGTCCAGCGCGTCCTGGCGGCGGCCGGCGATGATGACGGTGTCGCCGCGATCGTGGAAACGGTGGGCGAGCGCTTCGCCGATGCCGCTGCCGCCGCCGGTCATCAAAATGGTGTTGCCACTGGTCTTCATGGTCGACGGCTCCGGGTGGTGCAGGGGATGGTCGTCAGAATGATCGGCATGGCGGATCGTTCACCCGCGCGGTCATCCCGGCGCGTGGAGCGTCTCGGCCTCGACCGCGCCGATCGCCGCCGTCATCGCTTCGAGCGAACCGAACTGGAAGCCGAGCTGCGATGTATAGGCCGCGCACATCGCGATCCGATCGGCGCGGTCGGCGGCGTCCAATGGGTGCTGATATCGCACCGGTTCGGCCGGGCGGGTCGTCGCGCGGGTGAGATAGGGCCAGTCTTCCCAGAGCAGGACCGGGCGGCCGATCGCCGCCAGGGCATCGCGGACCAGCCAATGGTCGACATGGTCGCCGACCGCCAGCGGGCCGAGCAGAAGGTCCGGCCGCAGGCTCTGAAGATGTTCGTCCAGCGTCGTGGCGAGGGGGCCGAGCATCCCATCCTCCTCGCGCCGAGGACCGAACAGTTCGGGCGCGCTGGCATAACCGCGATGCGGAGCCTCCAGCAGGGGCAGGTGGATGGCGTCCGCACCGATGACCGCGCAGGCGGCCCGATCCTCGGCCCGGCGCAGGGCCATATAGTCGACGTCCGGCGCCAGTCCCTTGTCGAGCTGGCAGGCGAGCGCGAAGCCGGTCGGCCGTGCGACATTGCCGGTGAAGCAGGTCAGGATCGTGATCCGGTCGCCGGCCCGAGCCCGCGCGGCGAGAAGTCCGCCGACTGAGAAGGCGGCATCGTCGAGATGCGGCGAGATCGCGACGACATGGCTCATAACAGATGCGGCTCCGCACGAAACCGGCAGGGGGTGATCGGGATGGACGCGGGGATGCCGGTCGCGGGCTTCGTGCCCTGCAACTGCTGGTAAATCTCCATGATCTGCCGCCCGACGCCATGCCAGCTATAGGTCCGGCGGCATTCGGCCAGCCCCGCCTCGGCCAGACGCTGGCGCAACCCGGTGTCGGTGACGATCCGGGTCAGCGCGCCGCTCAGCGCCGCGACATCGCCGGGGTCGACGAGCAGGCCGTTCTCGAGATCGCGGATGCAATCGACCACGCCGACCGACCGGCAGGACAGGATCGCCTGTCCGCTCGCCATGGCTTCGAGGATCGTGTTGGAGAAGCCCTCGGCATAGGTAGGCGAGACGAAGACGTCGTGCGCGCGGTAGAGGTCCGGCACCCGGTCATATTCCGCATAGCCGCTGAAGCGAACGCGACCATGGAGGCCCAGTTCGCCGGTCAGCGCCTGTGCGGCGTCCATATCGGGGCCGATGCCAGAGATGGTGCAGGTCCAGTCGCCCTCGACCGCGACGAGCGCGTGGAGCATGTCGAGCACGCCCTTCCGACGGTCGACCCGGCCATGATAGAAAAGGCGCACCGGCCCCTCGGCCCGCGCTTTGCCGGGCGTGAAGCGGTCGGTATCCACCGCGCCCGGCACGATCGTGAACCGGTCCATGGGCGTGCCGAGACGGTCGTGCACTTCCCGTGCGAAGCTGTCGCCACCGATCAGCGAAGCGCCGGCATGATCCAGCACCCGTTCCATCGCGATCCGGTGGGTGTCGCAACAGGAGCCGACCCAATGGCCGTCGCCGCCCTGGATCGACACGACGCACGGCACGCCCAGCGATTGCGCCGCGAGCACCGTCGCCCAGCCGGTCGGATAGCCATATTGCGCATGAAGGATATCGAAGGGCTGGCGGGCATGTTCGGCGGCGATCGTCGCGATCATCGCCTCGACATCACGCTCGAAGTCGCCATCGGCCTGTTCGCCCAGCGCCTCCAGCCCGATGACCTGGACGCCCGGCACCGCCGGCGGCGGACCGCCGCCATAGACGCGGGCGCGCGCCGGATCGCCGTAATATTGGCTCACCATGGTCACGTCATGACCCGCCGCCGCCAGCTGGCGGAGCAGGTTGATCGCATAGATCGACATGCCCGAGATGGCGGGGAAGAAACGACGGGAGACGAAGCAGATCCTCATGCCGCGATCCGGCGCAGATAGGCGATCGATTCCGGAATGGCGGCGTGCGCGCGCGGGCTCTCGCGCGACAGCTCGACGCAGACCAGCCGGGTGAAGCCGATATCCTCCAGCGCCGCCAGCACTGCGGGCATGTCCATGTCCCCTTCGCCGAAGGGCAGGTGGCTATGGTCGCCCCGCCGCATATCCTCGATCGCGACGGTGCCGATCCGGTCGGCCTGGTCGCGGATCGCCTGCGCCGGGTCGATATCCTGCGTGACCAGGCAATGGCCGGTGTCGAGCGCCAGGCGCAGGCGCGGGTGGCGCTCGGCCAGCGTCGCATAGTCGCCCACCGTCTCGATCAACATGCCCGGCTCGGGCTCGAAGCTGGCTTCCACCCCGACCGCCTCGGCATGATCGAGGACGCGCGCCAGTCCGTCGTCAAGCCATGCAAGCGCCGCCTCGCGATCAATGCCGGGCTTGGGAACGCCGGCCCAGAAGGACATGGTCTCGCTGCCTAGTCGTGCTGCCACGTCGAGCGCGCGACACAGGAAGGCGACGCGGCGGTCGCGCCCCTCGGCGGCGGCGGTCACCAGCGTCGGCTCGTGCTTGGCGCGCGGGTCGAGCAGATAGCGCGCGCCGGTCTCGATCACGCTGCCAAGACGTAGCCGGTCGAGCAGGGCGGCCACCCGGTCCGCCTCGCGCTCCCAGCTGGGGGCAAAGGGATCGAGATGATGGTGATCCAGCGTCAGCGCGACGCCGGCATAGCCGGCATCGGCGATCAGGTGCAGCGCGTCGTCCAACCGGTGATTGGCGGCGCCGTTGGTGTTGTAGGCATAGCGCAACGTCATGCCACGGCCTCCGCGCGTTGCTGTGCACGGTGGGCGACATGATGCGCCTCCGGCTCGCGATACAGGGGGTAGAGCGGCCCGACCAGCTGGTCCGCCGCCACCGTGTCGAACAAGGGGTGACCCAGCCGCACGGCATCGCCGGCCGGCAGGCGGATGCGGCGCAGTTCGTCCGTCTCGTCGCCGAAGCGGATCAACGGCGAGTCCATCGCCAGCAGCTTCTCGGTATTGCGCGTGCCGATCCGGTAATAGCTCATCGTCTCCACCTCCATGCCGGGGACGATCACCTTGACCACGCTGACCGCGCGGTCGGGCGGGGACATGTCGACATAGAGGATGTCGAAGCCCGCCTGCTCCACCGCCGCGCGGGCAGTGGCGGCGCGGGCATGGCCGTCCGCCGCGGGGGCGCTGGGCAGGGCGGAGAAGGCGTGGCTGGAGTGCTCCGACAACACGCTGTCGGCCAGCCAGCCGCGCAGGGTCGCCGCGTCGCGCCCGGTCCAGTCGCGCATCGCGTCGAAGGCACGCGGGTCGCTCGACTTGGCGGCGCCGCCCGCCTGCGCCATGAACCGCTCGACATAGCCCTGCGGCGCGACCTGCGCGACCAGGTCGGCGGGGCCATGGGCGAAGGCCTTGCGCGCGCGGCTGGCGGCATATTCGGTCAGGCACTTGTCGAGCGCGGCGGCGCGATCGGCATGACAGGCCTCGCCGCATCCCGTCACCATGATCGGCGCGGCCGGTGGCGCCCGCTCATCGACGCCGACGCAATAGAGGTTGGGCAGGCCATATTGGTCGGTCGCGAACTTCGGCATCGCGCGGATGCCGGCGGCGTCGAACCGGTCGAGAATGGCACGCGTCGAGGCGGGCAGGGCGATATCCAGGTCGAGCGTCACGCCCTGGTCGAGCGCGCGGAACAACAGGCCGTTGCCGTCCCGCTGGAGGATCTCGCACAAGCCGTGTCCGATCGCCCAGTCTAGATCGGGCCCCGCGCCCATGCCGTTGGAGATGATCGTCGTGAACGGCCGATAGCCGGGCGACAATTCCTTCGACGAATAGGCGGCGAGATCGATGGGGACGAGGACGGTCGATCCGTCCGCCCAGCGCTTCGCCTCGACCCAGTCGAGCATCGTGTCCCAGCCGACCGGCGATCCGGCGGGCAGGCACAGGGTCAGCGGATCGGCCACCGACCGCGCGCCCAAGGTGCGGACCAGATCGGCATAGCTGCCCCGCGTCTTGCTCCGCTGCCCGAGCGTCAGCGTCGGCCAGACCATTTCGGCGATCTCGCCCAGGCCACCCAGCACCGCTGCTTCATCGGTCGCGCCGTAACCGACGCCATAGGGCATGATGCCGGCCAGCGCCGCGTCCTCCGGGAACAGCGCCACCACCCAGACGGGCAGGTCCAGCCGGTCGAGCGGATGGATGGGAAAGGCGACCACTTCGCCCTTGGGAAAGGCATCGAGATAGGCACGGGCGGCAGCGCCGAGTCCGGTGGGAAGGCCTGAATTCATAGCGGCATCCTCTTCACGCCCGGCGCGCGCGCCAGGCCATCATCCAGCGCGGCGAGCGCGACCGCGCGGTCCACCTCCGGCGCATATTCGAACGGCGTCAGCACCGCGTCGAAGTCGAGCGTGGCGACCACGGCGCGATAGCCGCGCAGCTCGTCATGGGTCAGCGGGATGTCCTTGTGAAACGCCTTGTGGCTGGAGATGGCGTGGCTGCGTCCCTCCGCATCCTGGTCGATCTTGAACATGTCGCCGCAGAACAGCCGGCGGCCGGGCGCGTCGTGCAGGCAGGCCTGCCCCTCATAATGGCCGCCGACATGATGGAGCGTGTAGCCGGGGGCGAGCTCCAGCCGGTCGTCATAGGGGGCGGTGACGCGGAACGCCTTGGTCATGCGCAGGTCGTCGCGCTGGATCGCGACCACCGGCGGGTCGAAGCGCCGCTGGAGCTGGAACAGTGCGCCATAGCCATGCGCATGGCTGGCGGCGAGGAAGGTGACGCCGCCCAGCGCGGCGATCCGGTCCAGCATCGCGTCCGAATAATAGGGTGCGGCCTCGAAGGCGATGTTGCCGCCTTCGCGAACGATCAGCCAGCCGGTGCCGGCCAGGCCCAGCGCCGGGCGGGTGGTGAAGGCCCAGAGGCCGGGCGCGACTTCGCGACCGTCACCGTCATGCGTGGCGGCGACCTCCGCCTCGGGCAGGAAATGCCAGCCATCCTCCGGCAGGTCGTTGCGCACATCGGTGCAGACCGGGCAGTCGGGCGGCGCGAAATGGCGCTGCCAGAAACCGCAATTCGCGCAGGCGAACCAGCTTAGAGGCATGAGCGGGCATCCTGGTAAGCCTGGTCGAACAGGCGCATCAGCGCGAGGTCGCGTGACAGGGAGAAATCATGCGGCCGCCCCTGCGCCGCCGCCATGAACGCGGCGGCCTGTGCGGCGAAGGGCGAGGTGTCGGCGTCGAAGGCGATCGCGGTCTCCACGCCGGTCGCGGCGCAGCGCCGCACCAGCGCGCCGCCGGCGGTCTGGCCCATCGTGTCGGTCGCGACCAGCAGGCCATGCTCGCCCAGCACCTCCAGCCGCCGCCGGGGCAGAACCTCCGCGCAATTATAGGCGACATGGCTCTGGAACAGCACGCCCGAGGCGGTGCGGCCCGACAGCATCCCGCCATCGTCGACCGGATAGGCATGGATGCGCCGCTGCAACTGGATCGACAGCGCGGCGAGCGGTTCGTCGAGCAGGCGTTCGCTGAGGTCGAGACCATGGAGCGCGAGGTCGATCACCGCGCCGCCGCCCGCCCGCACCGGATCGGCGCGCCAATTGTCATGCGCGCCGCCATCGGGGCTCCAGGCCGGATCGACCCAGCAGGCATAGACGATCCGCACCGCCACGGGGCGGCCGATCGCTCCGTCGGCGATGGCGTGCTTCATCGCGACATGCGCCGGATGATGCCGCTGGTCGAAGGCCGTTCCGTAGAGCAGGTCGCCCGATACGGCCGCCGCCATCGCCTCCGCCTGCTCGAGCGTGGCGGCGATCGGCTTTTCGCACAGTACCGGCACACCCGCCGCGGCGCAGGCCCGCACCGGCGCGACATGCGCGTCGTTGGGCGTGGCCACATAGACGAGGTCGCACAGCCCGGCGGCGAGCATCGCCTCCGCATCGGCAAAGGCGGCGAGGCCATCCGCCTGCGGATGGGCGCGGGCGGCGGGGGAGGAGTCGGCGATCGCCGTCACCGTTCCGCCCGCCGCGACGATGCCCGGCATCATGTAGTCGCGCGCCACCCAGCCGAAGCCGACGATCCCCCAGCGCATCACCATCGCTCCGGCAGGTCGACCAGACGGCGCAGGCGCCTATCCGTCGGGGGAGCGAAAGGCAGGGTGTCGTCGGCCATCGCCCAGAAGCAGCCGGCACCATATTCGTCGCGATACCGCTCGGAGGGCCATGTCACGGTGCCATTGCCCAGCAACGGGTTGGGACGTAGCCTCGCCCCCTCCGCCGGCATCGTCAGTCCGCCCGATACGGCGCGCGGACTTCCACCGCCTTCCACGAGCGACCAGGCCTCGATGCCCGGATCGGGCGTCCAGCCGGCCGGGGTCGGCATGGTTTCCGTCATCAGCGCGGTCAGCAGCGTGCGTTCGTCATAGACGGTGGCGGCCGGGAACAGGGCGGCCCATTCCTCGACCGGGCGCGCGGGCCCTTTCGCCCCACTCGTCACGGCGCTGTTATGGACATGACTGACCGCCATCACGCCGCCCGGCGCGGTCAGGTCGCGCAAGGCGGCAGCGACACGCGGCTGGTCCGGTAGGAAGTAGAAGGCGTCATGGCACATCACCAGGTCGAAACGGCGGCCGGCCACCGGCCATGTGCCTGCCGCGTCGAACACGACATAATCGGCCTGGGGCGCAACCCAATGTTTGGCCAGCCAGCATTTGGCGAACACCACGTCCGCGCCGGTGCAGGCGACGCCATACGCGGTCAATTCACGCAAATAATGACCGATGCCGCAGGCCAGTTCGAACGCCTGGCCCGGCGCGGTCCAATGCGCCTCGACCAGCGCGAGCCCCGCCAGATAGGTCGGGTCGCTCCAGCGATAGGCGAAATAATCCGCGACCGGCCCCAGGCGCAGCAACGCCATCGCGTCGCGCAGGCTCAGCCGATCGCGGTCGCGGACCAGCGTCTTCAACTCGGACAGGTCGGTCGCGGGGCCGGTCCACCATGCGTCCTGGTCGGTCAGCAGCGCGACCAAGGCATCGTCGGGACAACCGGCATCGAGATGGTCGAGCGCCACCCGGACCAGCCCCTCGCTGTCCGTGCGCAGATAGGGGATGCCGTCCACCACCGGCCAGCGCTCGCCCGGCGCGACCAGCGAATGCGGCGTATCGGCCCGGAGCGGCCGGCCGGTCAGGGGCGAGGACAGGATCACGTCAGTCCCGCGTCGTGCAGGATGCGATCGTGGAACGCCTTGACGGGACCGTCATGCACCAGTCCGTAATCGTCCAGCACCACCGCCATCGTCAGCTGTGCGGCGCGACCATGCTGCTCGATCTCCAGCACCCGGTCCAGCACGTCGCCGACATGGAAGGCGCGCGCCTCCGGCGTCGCGTCGCCGGCGATGGGAGACAGGGCCGCGCGTACCCGGTCCGCCAGTGCGGCATTCGCCCGCTCCAGTTCGTCCAGGCTGGCCTGCCGCGCCGCTGCGATCACGTCGTCCAGCAGGTCGCCGAGCAGCATCTCGCCCGAATAACCGCTATCGGCCATGTCGGCATTGTGCAGGTGATGCGCCATGCCGGCCAGGAAGACCGCCACCGGGTCTGCGCCGTGCCAGGGACTGGCCATCACGCCGTAGACCGCCACCATCAGGCAATGTTCGGCGTGGTTCTCGGCGGGTTGCAGCATGATCCGGGGCTTGCCCGGACAGGTCACGCCTGCGCGCGGCTGCCGGGCGAGCTTGCCGACGAAGCCGGGGGTATCGCCCATCGCCGGCCGGCCGAGCGGCAGGGCGGTGCGCAGATCGTCGCGCAGTTCCGGGGCGAGATCCCCCGTCACCTCGTCGAACGCCCGCTCCAGCACCTCGGTCGCTCGGTCGCCCAGGCCGAGCGCGGCCAGCGTCGCCAGGTCGAGATCGCCCAGCCGCGCCGACACCAATGCCGACGCCACCACCTGCCGCATCACCTGCGCGGGGTCGTCGCCCCGCACCAGCGCCGCCCAGCCGGCGACGAACAAGCGCTCTGCGACCGATCCCGGCGCCTTGGCCGAATAGATGCGCTTCAGGTCACCCAGTTCGCGGAAGAAGGGGAGGGCGGCGGGCGACAAAGCCCCGCTCACGCGTGGCCGCCGTCCAGCCAGTCGTCCAGGATGCGCTGCTGTTCGGGCACCGCATGAACCGGGTCGTGGGGACCGCTGGTCTGCGGCAGCTTGAAGAACAGACCCATCTGCTCCTGCACGCCGCCTTGCCCGCGCTGCTGCGCGAGGTCGAGGCAGCGGGCGATCTCGATCGCCAACGGCGCGGCCAGGATCGAGTCCTTGCACAGGAAGTTGAGCTTCAACTGCATCTTCTGACCCATGAAACCGGTCAGGTCGATATTGTCCCAGGCTTCCTTGTCGTCGCCGCGAGGGCGGTAATAATGGATCATCACGATATGATCCTCGACCGGATAGCCCAGGATCGAGTTGAGCACGCTGCCCTTGGTGCCGAGCTTCGACTGCAGGGACTTGGGATCATCGAGCGCCAGTCCGTCGGAATTGCCGAGGATGTTGGTCGAGAACCAGCCATCGACATGCAGCGCGCGGTCGCGCAGCGCGGGGGCGATCACCGTCTTCATGAAGGTCTGGCCGGTCTTGCCATCCTTGCCCGCCACCGGCACGTTGCGCTCGGCCGCCATTTCGGCGAGCGGCGCGATATCCGCCGCAACCGAGGGGGTGAAATTGGCATAGGGGGTGCCGACATCGATCGCGGCATAGGCATAGAGCATCGCCGGGCTGATCGCCGCGTCGTCGCTGTCCAGCCCCCGTTCGAACGCCGCGCGCGACTGGAGCGCGGCATCATCGGCATGGGGCACGCGCTCGGTCGAGGCGAGGTTGACGACGACGACCCGGTCGAGCTGCTTCTCCTCGGTGAAGCGGCGCAGATCGTCCTGGATCTGGCGGATGGCGGCGCGGTGGCCGGTCGCCATCTTGTTGCTGCCATCGATATTGGCGCAATAGCCGGTCGAGCCAGCCGCCTTCCACGCCCGCATGTCGTTGAGCGCGGCGGCACCGTCGGCCAGTTCCTTCTCGCCGATCACGCCGTGGCGCAGCGCGAGCGTACCCAGCGACTCGTCCGCCAGATCCCAGCCGCCGAATTCCATGTTCCGATAGGCGACCATGCCGGCCACGTCGCGGTCCGCAAGTGGCAACCCGTCCAGGCTGTTCGATCCCGCCTTGATCATCTCGATCCCGGCAATGGCGGTCGTCGCGACCGCGCCTCCGACGCCGACAATCGCCACGCCCAAACGTTCTGCCATATTCCAGATCCCCGCCCATGTGGTCCGCTTTGGACCGTATCGAGGGGGCAATGATGCAGCGTCGGCGAAGGTTTCCGGTTTTTTCAGATAGTCGTTAAAATGAGGCTATAGCTGTGACCTAGGTTCTTTCGGTTCCGTAACGGAGTGACCTATGTCATCGCCGGCGTCGGCATCTCCATCGCGCCAACCGGCGGCAACCAGTCGACCGCGATCTCGCGGTGCCGGTCACGGAAGTCGACCAGCGTTGCCAGTCGCTCGATGTCGTTGATGCGGATGAGACGTCCGTCCCGCTCGACCAGCCCGGTCGCCTCCAGCGCCTTGAGCGAACGGTTGACATGCGTCTTGGTCAGCCCGACCGCGTCGCCCAGGTCCTTCTGCGTCAGCGGCAGCTCGAACGAGCCGCCCTCCAGGCCATCGACGACGCGCAGCCGCGACCAGATGTCGAGCAACAGCGTCGCGATGCGCGTGAAGCCGTCGGTTTTGCTGACCGAGGTCAGCCGGTCGGCCATCGCCACCTGTTCCGATGCGGCGATGGCGAACAGCAGCGCCCCGATGCGCGGATGGGTGCGGAAGATCCGACCGAACACCTCCTTGGGCATTTCAAACAGGGTCACGTCGCTGACCGCCTGCAAGGTCGCGGCGCTACGCCCCCAGGCGATCGAGAAGGTCGTGGTGATATCGCCGACGAAATAGAAGCGCAGGATCTGCCGTTCGCCGTCCTTCAACAGGGTCGAGCCATGCAACCAGCCGCTCGACACGATATAGAGGCTGTCGGTCGCCTCGCCTTCGTGGATGACGATGTCGCGCGCGCGGAAACTTTTTTCCCGCCGTTCCAGCCAGCGGATCGCTTCGCGTTCCGAAAAGGTCAGATCCAGGTGATGCGACAGACGCGCTTCGAGGGGGCTAATCGGCATGAGGGCCAGAACGTCCTGAACGATCACGATTTCCCTGCAATGCCGTCGTCGCTGCCGTCACGATCGACATAAGTCGTAACAAGACACGCTATTAATCAGATGATTAGCACTTGTGACCCCGGTCACCGCGCGCGATAGCTCGGTCAAACAGGCGGTCCGGGAGGGATGATGACGCGCATCGGAACCATCGCAGCGGGGGCGCTGCTTGTCGCCGCATCGCCCGCCGTGGCGCAGACGGCGACACCGGTGCCGCATCTGGAACACCGAAACGGTCGCCACGCGCTGATCGTCGATGGCGCGCCGTTCCTGATGCTGGCGGGGCAGGTCAATAATTCCAGCAACTATGCGGTCGCCTTGCCGCAGGTCTGGCCGGTGTTGGACCGCATCCATGCCAACACCGTCGAGATCCCGGTCGCCTGGCAACAGATCGAGCCGCGCGAAGGGCAGTTCGACTTCGGCTTCGTGCAGACCCTGCTCGACCAGGCGCGGACGCATGACAAGCGCGTCGTCCTCCTGTGGTTCGGCACCTGGAAGAACACCTCGCCCGGCTACACGCCCGACTGGGTAAAGCTGGACAATCGCCGCTTCCCCCGGATGAAGGACAGGAGCGGCAAGGACCATGACGTCCTGACCCCCATGGCGAAGGCGACGATGGAGGCCGACCGGCGCGCCTTCGTCGCGCTGATGACCTATCTGCGCGATCACGATCCGCAGAACACCGTCATCATGGTCCAGCCGGAGAACGAGGTCGGCAGCTATCGCAACCCGCGCGACTATAGCGCCGCCGCCACTGGCGAATTCGCCAGGCCGATCCCGGCGGCCCTCGCCCGCAAGCTCGGCAAGTCCGGGACATGGACGCAAGCCTTCGGCGCACAGGCCGACCGGGCGTTCAACACCTGGTACACCGCGCGGTTCGTCGACGCGATCGCCGCAGCGGGCAAGGCGGTGAAGCCGCTGCCCATGTACGTCAACGCCGCGCTCGCGGGTCCGTCCAACGTGCCGGACCCGAACGGCGTCGCCAGCGGCGGTCCGCAGCAGGACATGCTCGACATCTGGAAGGCGGCGGCCCCCTCGATCGATTTCGCCGCGCCCGATCTCTATGACAAGGCGAGCAAGAATGTCGATCTCTATCTCGACGCCTATCGCCGGCCCGACAATGCGCTGATGGTGCCGGAGATCGGCAATGCGCGCAGCTTCGCCCGTTATTTCTATGCGGCGATCGGGCGCGGGGCGATCGGCTTTTCGCCCTTCGGGATGGACGATACCGGCTATTTCAACTTCCCGCTCGGTGCGACCGCGCTGGACGCGGCGACGCTGGATGCCTTTGCGAAACCCTATGGGGTGTTCGCTGGGATGCAGCGCGAATGGGCGCTGATCGCCTTCGAGCATCCGACCTGGGGGGCGGCCAAGCCCGATGACGATGCGCCGGCAACGACCATCATGGGCGAGTGGTCGATCACCGCGAGCTGGGGCGAGTGGCAGTTCGGCCTGAAGAGCTGGAGCTGGCTGAAGTCGGACCCGGCGCCCTGGGGCAAGGAGCCGATCGGCGGCGTCGCGGTCGCGCAACTCTCGCCCGACGAATTCCTGCTCACCGGCGACCATGTCCGCGTCACGTTCGGCACGCGGCCCGGCGGCCCGGCGAGCGGCCTGGTGGTGAAGGTGGAGGAGGGGCATTTCGACCAGGGGCGCTGGGTCATGGAGCGCCTCTGGAATGGCGACCAGACCGATTACGGCATCAACCTGATCGACCGGCCGACCATCTTGAAAGTGACGATGGGGCGCTATCGCTGATCTCGGGGCCGCGATCCGACGTCGGATGCCTCGGGCGGGTCGAGGAACATGTCAGCGCGCGGGGCGGGGCGATGGCCGGATCGCCCCGCCATCATGATGGCTTGATGAAATTCCGGTAAGCCGTCCATCGAACATTGATCCTGCGGCGTCGCGCCTCATCTTCGGCATCGTCGAAGGAGAATGGAATGACGCCGGACGAACGCCAGTTGCTCACGCGGTTCCTGCAGGATCTGGCTTATGCCAGGGGCGTGCCCAAGGATCAGGAGGCCGATGGCATGATCCGCCAGACGCTCGGCGGCAATTCCGATGCAGGCTATTGGCTGGTGCAGCACGCGATCGTCGCGGACCAGTCGCTGCACGCCGCGCAAGCCCGCATCGCCGAGCTGGAAGGCGAGCTTCGCGAGATGACCTATCGCGTCGCGCCGCCGGCCGCCGCATCCAGCTTCCTGCCCCCGCAACAGAGCCAGGCCTCGCCCTGGGGGCAGCCGGCGCAGCCGAGTTATGCGCCGCCGCAGCCCGATTATGCCTCCGTGCCGCCGCAGCAGCGTCCCGGCCTGTTCTCCGCGCAAAGCGGGCTCGGCAGCTTCCTGCGTAATGCCGGCACCACGGCGGCGGGCGTCGCCGGAGGCGAGATGCTGTTCAGCGGCCTGTCCGACATGTTCGGCCGCCATAATGGCGGTGGCGGTATGTTCGGCGGCGGGCAGGGCTTTGTCGATCAGCCCGAAGAGACCATCGTCAACAACTATTACGACGACGGCAACGATGGCGGCAATGACGGCAGCGACGACCGCGACAATTATTGAGGACTGACCGGATCGGCACAGGGGCGTCAGACGGTGACGCTCCCCGTGTTGATCGTCCCCCTTTGCCGTCGCTTTCCGATCGCAAGAGCGAGTAAACCAGGTCGATCAGCGCGCCGGGCGCAGCCAGCCGGCGAACCCGCCCTGCGCGCGCAGGGGGACCTTGATGGAGCCGTTCGACCGGACCATGCGCTCCGTCCGGTCGTAGGTATCGGTCCGCGCCGCATCGTCGGCGAACGACAGGAGCGACCAGTCACCCTTGCCGAGGAAGCGCAGGTCGATCGTCAACGATCTCGCCGATGAGCCGTTGATGACCGCGACGAACCATTGACGGCCACGCCGTCGGGCAAAGCCCGCCAGCGTGCCGGGATCGCTGCCCGGCAGGACGATGGTCTCGTCATAGACCGCGGGGACCGCCTTCAGCAGGTCGACCGCCGGGTTCGCCAGATAGGTGCGTGGATGGCCGCCGAACGAGAGATAGGGGGAGGTGAAGATGATCGCCTGCGCCAGTTCGTGCGACCAGCTGTTGCCCTGCAATTCCTCCGGCTCGAACACCGTCGGCGTATAGTCGCCCGGCCCGACGATATAGCGGGTGAAGGGGATGATGGTGTCGTGGTCGGCGGGCAGCACCCGCTTGTACCGGGTGATCTGCCATTCATGACCCCGCACCGCCTCCCGCGTCAGGATGTTGGGCCAGGTCCGTTCGGTGCCCGTGGGCTTCACCGCGCCGTGATAGTCGACCATCAGCCTGTCGGCCGCGGCATCGCGTGCGAAATCCTCATACCATTGCGTCCAGACATGGTCGGGATGCCCAGGGAAATCGACCTTCACGCCGACGATGCCCATAGCCGCGTAGCGACGCAGCGTGGCGCGGCGCTGCGCCGGCTCGACCATCTCCTTGCTGTCGACCCAGATCCAGATGCCGACACCCTGCGACCGGGCGTATCTCACCGTGTCCGCCAGCGTGTCCCATGGGCGCTTCCAAGCGGCCCAACCCTCGTCGACCAGATAATATTCGTAGCCGAGCTGCCGGGTCCAATCGACCCATTGATGCTGGTCCGCCTCCAGCGGCGCGCCGATGGCGAGCCACTGCCAGCTCGACCGGCCCGGTCGGATCCATGGCGCGGCGGCGAGCGCGGGCGAGGGAGGCGGGTTGAGGTTCTGGATCAGCGTCGTGTTGACCAGGCCGGTCAGGTCGCGCGCGACGATCGTCACCCGCCACGGCTGGACGACCGCCCTGTCGGTGCGCCAACCCTTGGGATCGGCATAGAGATCGCCCGTCAGCCGCCCACTGGCATCCGGCGTGATCGACATGTCGCCATAGCCGGCCGTGGCGGCCTCGCTGATCGTGACCCAATAGCGGTCGACCTTGGCCGTCAGGGGCAGGCCGAGCGGCTCGCCGGCCAGTTCGCCTAGCGTCTTCTTCTCGTAGATCGCCTCATAGCCGGGATCCCGCGGCGTCACCCAGACGCGCGGATCGGCGGCGGCAAGCGTCCAGCCCGAATGATCCGCCTCGATCCTCCGGCCGGCTTTGGCGGGCAGGCGCAGGCGGACGCCGACCCCGTCATTTGCGACGCGAACATCCGCCTCGAACGTCGTGCCATGGGTGGTGAGCGACACATGCGCGATGGTGCTGCGGTCGATCGCCGCGGCCTTGGCGCCGAAGAAGCGGTAGCGGCTGTCGGTCCTGTCGCGGCGAACGGCGCCGATGGACGCACCATCGCCCAGTTCGATGCCATCCACCCGCATTCGGAGCGGTGACGGGTCGAGGATCGGCCGTCCATCGATGGCGACGCGGTAGGACAGGTGGCCGCCGTCGTCCGCCAGTAGCGCCTGCACCTTGCCATCGGGACTGGTGACCTGCACGGTCTTGGCCTGCGCGGCGCCAATAGGCGTGATCCCCGCGATACAGGTCAGGGCCAGGCCGCAGACGCCAGGGAAGAGCCGCGATCCCCGGCCTGTCGATCGTCCCATCCCCATTCCTCCCATGATCATGGATCGGAGGCACGACCGGGATGCGATCGCTACTCTCGCCCTTTGGATTTGAACGTGGAAGGTCGCTCTGACGCTTGCAAGTCAAATCGGCTTGGCCGGCAAGTGTTCTGCCAGGCAGGTGCCGTAGCATGGGGGCATTTGACGTACCGTAACACCGTCGACTGGCCGACCCCATGGGCGCGCCATCGATAAGCGCCCGGATGCGACGGGATGCCGGGTAATCCGATCCACATCAGGGACCCATGCGCGGAGGATGCTATGCTCGCCCTCCCGGACAATTCAAGGAGCGCATGGCGGTCGTCATGCGACAGATGCATGGCTCGTTTCATTCTCAAGCTCCGGAACAGCCCGGAGGCCACGAAGAGCATCGAGTGCGTCGATCTCGGCGAGGCGCGCAACGAGGCGGTACGCCATCTGGGACGCTACCTGTCCGACCATCCGGGCTTTGTCGATGAGGGACATTGGCAGCTCGATATCGAGAACAGCGTCGGTCAGTCCCTGGCCCATATCATCGTGGCGACCGTCATTCCCCGATCGTCGCCGATTCGGACCGATCTAACCGCGAATGAGCCCGGATTAGGTTAAATCGCTTTAAACAAGGGAAATTAGTGGAACGGCCAGTGGCCGTGCGGATTGGCAGCGCACAGAAGCGGAGACGAACGGTGAGCGCGGTCAATTGGAGGGCGGAGACGATGCTTCTCCTTCGGCATTCGGACGATGCGACGCGGAGCAAGCGGGTCGACCGCGGACGCCTGAGCGAGATGGTCGGCCGTGCCCTGGCCTGGGACGAGCGCGAGCGCCACCGGCTCTACATCCAATATGTCGACAGCGCCGAGATGATCCCCTTTGGCAACATGACGATGCTGGCGCGGCGATCGGATTTCCCGATCACGATCTGACCACCGCGCCGATCGGCCTCAAGGCCGCGCGCTGTAGAGCGTGTGATGCGTGAGGATGAACAGCGTGCGCCCGTCCTCTCCACCGAACAGCAGTTGCAGCGGCCGGTCGGGCACGTCGATCCACCCTGCCTCCTGCCCATCCGCGCCATAGACGAACACCTGTCCGTTCGCGACATAGACGCGGCCGTCCGGTCCCTTGGCGACGCTCTCGCCGCCGCGCGGCGCGAAGGGGCGGAGGTCGGTCAGGGCGCCGCCGGGGCCGAGCAGCGCGCTATAGGTGCGATCCTCCGACCCATTGGCGACATAGACCCGCTCGCCCACCGTGCCGGTGACGAAGCCATAGGTGTCGAGCGTGTCGGAGAAGCGCCAGCCGATATGATTGGCCGGCCCCTGCTGCCACACGCGGAAGGCCGGGAGCGCCACGCTGCCGTCGGCCGAGACATAATGGTTGGACTTGGGGGCCGCCGCGTCACGCGCGAACATCTCGGCCAGCGTGGTGAAATGGTCGGTGGCGGGATCATATTGATCGCGGAACTCACCATTGTTCCAGAAGCTGCCCGGCAACGCCAGCATCGCGCCGGCGCGGTCGGTGCCGGCGGTCGGCGCGATGATGCGCACGTCCTGCGGATGCGCAGGGTCTAGGCTGTAGACGGTCGCCGCCGGACCGGCCGAGGACAGGACCATCAGCTTGCCCGACCGGTCCGCGACCAGGTTGACCGGATCGAGCGGCGCGTCGGCGACGATCGACAGGCCCGTGGCCGCGGTCCAGCCATGGATGCGCTGGAAGTAGCGATCGACGAAGTAGAGCTGGCCCTTGCCGTCGACCGCGCCGCCACCGAGCGAGTAAAAGCCATCGGCCAGCTTCGTGACCGGTGCCAGCGTCGCGCCAGGCGGGGGCAGGGGGGCGTCGGTCACGTCGAGCACCGCGAATTCGCGCTCGCGCACCGCCGCGCCGCGCGTCACGTCGATGATCGCATTGGCATAGGGATATTTGCTCGCGCGCAGATAGGTGCCGCAGCCATTGGCGTCACAGGTCGCGAAACCGCTTTCGCCGTTCACATGCACGTTGCGGAATCGGAGGTCGTTCGACCCGTAGAGAGCCACCGCGCTGGGGGCGGGCTGGATCGAACGGGTGACCCGGTAGCCATGGTAATTGGCGAACAATATGTCCTGCGAGTTGCGCACCTCCAGCGACACGGCGTCGCGGCTCTCACCCGCCTCCTCCTCGGTCTGGGGGGCCAGGAAGCGCCAGTGGCGGACCCGGTCGAGCACGATCTCGGCGCGGCGGTGATGCTCGGCCGACATCTGGTAGACATGGCCCGGCGTGTCGGTATCGGACACGTAGAGACCGGCCGAGGCGAAGGTGTTGGGCGTCCACAGCCCGTTGAACGTGCCGCCGCCGCCATCCGTCACCCACAGGCTGGCGAACTGCCCGTCCCAGCGCTTGGTCGGATCGGCATCGCCGCTATGGTCGGCATTATAGGGATCGGTGCGCCTGCCATCGGCGAGGAACGTGCCATGGCCGCCCTGGAACTTGACGTCGTCGACCAGCGACGCCGCGCCCGCGCGCCAGAGCAGCGCGGTGGCGCGCGGGTTGCGCCCGCCGCTATCCAGGCCGAGGCCGGATACGATCGCATCGCCGCCGCGCGCGCTTTCGATCAAACCACGCGGACTGCCGATGCCGCGGAACGCCGGGCTGTCCTCCGCCAGCACGATCTGGGTCAGGCTGGGGTGGAGGCCGATCAGCACGCTGTCGCGCCGCAGCTTCAGCGTATCGGTGACGCGGTAGAAGCCGGCGGGGAAATAGAGCACCCGGTGCGTGTCGATCGCGCGTTGCAGCGCGGCGGTGTCGTCGGTCGCGTTGTCGCCGCGCACGCCCAGGTCCCGGACATTGGTCCAGCTCGCCACGGCCGGCATCGCGCGGATCGCACTGGCGCGCTGTCCGGGTAGCCGCGCGACCGGAGCGGCGTCCATCCGCGTTTCGGACCGGCCCATCGTGCCGAGGCCGGGCAACGTCAGGCCATAGGTGAATGCCCGCACCTGATAGCGCGTGCCCGATCCGGGCACCGTCTTGCCGCTGTCGCGGAAGCGGGCGAAGACCGGCGTGTTGCTGGCCACCGCATTCTCGAACCCGACCTGCGTATAGGCATTGCCCTCGTTGCTGATGACGACACCGGCCTGCGAGACATTCTCGAACCGGACGTCCGATCCCCACAGCCAGTCGCCATAGCCGCGATCGATCTCCACACCGATCGGCACGTTGCGGAACACGGTGTTGACCAGCGTCAGCCCCGCCTCATGCTCGCGGATCGCGGCGTCGCGCTGGCCGTCGAAGCTGGAGTCGAGCAGCGTGTACGGCCAGGCGGGCGATGGCTTTTCGGTCAGGATGCCATAGCGTCCGCCATGGAAGCGCAGGTCCATGCCCAGATTGCCGACCTGGTAGATGCCGGCGAGAGCGCCGCCCAGGTGGAAATCGATATGGCTGAGATAGGCGTGCTGCGCCGCGTGGAAGCGCACGGCGGTCGCCGCCGGATTGCCGTCGCCGATGCGGAAATCGACATTGCTCATCGCGGAATAGAAGGTGCCGGAATTGGCATCGGCGATGCCCGGATCGAACGGCACGCTGGTCGGCGGCGGCACGGGCACGGGCGGCGCGGCGGGTTCGCCGGGCGCGGCGCGGCGGTTGCCGGTGAAGAAGATCATGCTGCCGACCCCGCGCTGGAACCCCGGCGTGTTGGGGGCGAGCACGAAGACCGGCCGCGTCCGTCCGACGCCGAACAGCCGCACCCCCGGCCATATGTAGAGCGTCCGCGACAGGCGATAGTGACCGCTCGGCAGGAAGACGAGGCCGCCGCCGCCCTTCGCCGCGACCGAGTCGATCGCCTGCTGGATGGCGGCGGTCGCATCGGCGACGCCATCCTTCGGAGCCGTCACGGTCACGGCGCGCGGGTCGGCGGGGGCGGTGAGATAGGCGGAGGTGCCGCCACCCCGCGCCGGGGCGGCGTGCGCGGTGGGCAGCCATGCGGCCGGGGTCAGGGTGGTGCCGGCGAGCAGCAGGGCCGCCGCCCGGCCGGTCAGGCGGGTCATGGCTGGTCGGATGGTCATCGCGCTCTCTCCGTCAGGGGCTGTGCTGCGCGTCATATGCGCGCCGGGGCCAATCGCCTGCCCAGGGTGTTGAACCCCGTCGATAGGGTCGGGTCGCCGACCCGACGACTGCGACAAAGGTCGTAATGGTCAAGTCCGCATCGGCCCGTCATCGGTCGGCGATGCGGCCTTGCGGGCCGTGAAGGGATGAAGGACGCGCGATGATGCCAGGCGAGACACCAGCGAGCCAGCCCTGCGCCATCGTGGTCATGGGCGTCAGCGGCAGCGGCAAGTCGACGCTGTCGGCCCGGCTCGGCGAACGGCTCGGCTGCCCGGTGCTGGAAGGCGATTCCTATCATTCGGCCGAGAACGTCGCGAAGATGCAGGCCGGCCACGCACTGACCGACGCGGATCGCTGGCCATGGCTCGACCGGCTGGGGGCCGCCATCGGGGACGCGGCCCGCACCGGCGGCGTCGCGGTCGCCGCCTGTTCGGCGCTGAAGCGCGTCTATCGCGAACGGCTGGAGACGGCGGCGGGGATGCCGCTCCATTTCGTGCTGCTCGACACTGGCGCGGCGGAGATCGAACGACGGATGGAAAGCCGGGCGGGCCATTACATGCCGTCCAGCCTGCTTGCCAGCCAGATCGCGACCCTGGAACGGCCGGGCCCCGACGAGCGCGCGATCACGCTCGATGCATCCCGCGCGCCGGACGATCTCAGCGTCGCGGTGCTCGACTGGGTGGAGGGCGTCTCCGCCTGACCGGAAACGGCGCATCACGGCATCAGCCGCTTGCGCCCTTGCGACAGATGCCAGCGCATCGCCAGCGCCGCGCCGTCCGCATCCTGCGCGCGGATCGCGTCGACGATCGCGTCATGCTCCTCCATCATCGCGCCGATCACCTCCGGCGCCCGTGCGCGCGAGATTTCGACGCCGGCGCGCAGGATGCGCATCACCGCGTCCTGCAAATGGTCGAAGACGGGCACGAAGGCGGCATTGGCGGTCGCCTCGAAGATCGTGCGGTGCAGCAGCCAGTCTTCGTCATGCGCGGGGGCGTTGGACAGCAACGCGGTGCGTAGGGCCGCCAGCGCCGCCTCGATCGCGTCCATCTGCTCGGGCGAACGACGCTGCGCCGCCAGCCGCGCCGCCTCCGCCTCCAGCACGAAGCGCACTTCATAGGTGCCGAGCGTCGCCGCCAGCGCATCCATCGGCATATGGCTGCCGAGCCGAGCGGAGGGGCGGCGCTTCACATAGGAACCGGCGCCGCGCCGCGCCTCGGTGATCCCGTCCGACGCCAGCCGCGCCAGCGCCTCGCGGACGATGGTGCGTGACATGCCGAACGTTTCGGCCAGCCGGCTTTCGGAGGGCAGGCGATCGCCGATCGCCAGATCCTCCTCGGTGATGATGCGGACGATCGCCGTATAGGCCCGGTCCGCCAGTCGCCCCTCACTCACCCGCGCCCCCTGTCCGAAATCGGGTCGTTCAAACGACATAGCTGAGCGCCACGACCAGCACGAGCCCGACGACGGAGATGGTCGTCTCCAGCAGCGACCAGGTGCGGAACGTGTCCGCCGTACTGGTGCCGACATAACTTTTGACCAGCCAGAAGCCGGGGTCGTTGACATGGCTGAAGAAGACCGAGCCTGCGCCGATCGCCAGCACGACCAG
The DNA here is from genome assembly GCF_003951315.1 of Sphingomonas sp. S-NIH.Pt15_0812. Classification (GTDB taxonomy): domain Bacteria; phylum Pseudomonadota; class Alphaproteobacteria; order Sphingomonadales; family Sphingomonadaceae; genus Sphingomonas. The sequence continues at coordinate 171,364 of NZ_QLJH01000005.1, read as the reverse complement.
CTCCGGCGAGACGCCCGAACTGGCCACCACGCCCGGCATCACGCCGACCGCGGTGATCGTCGCCACCGTCGCCGACCCGGCCGCCAGACGGATGCCGACCGCGACCAACCAGCCGAGCAGCAAGGGCGAGATGGCATACATCAACACGACGCGGGCCAGCAGGTCGGACAGGCCGGCGCTGACCAGGACCTGCTTCAACGCGCCGCCCGCGCCGATCGCCAGCAGGATCGCGCCCGCCGCGCCCATCGTCTCCTGCCACACCGCGTCCTGGATCGCCGCCTCGCGCAGCCGCCGCCCGAACAGCAGGGGCAAGGCGAGGAGGTTGGTGACGAGCAGCGCCACGACGGGGTTGCTCGCCGCGACCAGCGCCGTGCTGCCCGACAGGCCGGGGAGCAATTGGCCCAGCTCGCCGGTTGCGATCAGCAGCACCGGCAACAGCACGATCAGCAGCGACAGCGGCAAGGCGGGGGTGGCGATCGCCAATTGATGATCGCCGAGGACTGGCGGGGCGAGGCGGACGCCGCGCGTCGTCACCTTGGCCAGCAGCGGCCCGGCGAGGATCGCGGTCGGGATTGCGATGACGATGCCATAGAGCATGGTGCGGCCGAGATTGGCGCCCAGCGCCTCGACCGCCAGCAGCGGCCCCGGATGCGGCGGCACCAGCGCGTGGACGACGCCGAGGCCGGCCAGCGCCGGCATGATCAGGCGCAGGCGCGCGGAGTCGCGATCGGCATCGTCCGGCCCCGCCATCGCCTCCGCGGCCGCGACCACGATCGGCAGCAGCAGGACGAGGCCCGTCTCGAAGAACAGCGGCAGGCCGACGACGATGGCGATGCCGAGCGTCGCCCAGGGCGCGGCGCGCACGCCGGTCAGCCCCAGCGCCGCACGGGCCAGCGCGGCGGCGGCGCCCGAGAGGTGCAGCATCGCCCCCAGCGACAGGCCGAGCGCCACGACCAGGCCGGTGCCGCCGATGATGTCGCCGACGCCCTTCTGCACCGCCTTGGCGATGTCGGGCAGCGGCAGGCCAGCGAGCAGGCCGACGGTGAACGCACCGCAGAGCAGGCCGATAAAGGGATGGAGGCGACCGCGCACGATCATCAGCACCGCCAGCAGGATGCCCGCCAGCGCCGCGCCGATCAGTCGGACGTCGCCGCCGGTCAACGCGCCGCTCACGCCCGCGTCTCCGCCGCTGCCATCTGTCCGGTCCGTGCTGGCCGCATCGCATCCTCCCTCGCTTTACGGGCGGCGCATTCGCCTGTCCCGGTGACTAGCTGTAGGACAGGTTTTTACGGGTCGGCAAGAAAAAAGCCTTGATTGCAAGGGGTGACGGGGATCATACAGGAAATCTGTCCAACCGGATTGCGACCAGCACCGGTGGGATCATGATATTTCGACCGGCCCGTCAGGTGGCCGGCGAACCCCGGCGGCCCGGCCGCCAGAGGAGGATGACGATGGAAGCGACCGTCCACACCAGCCGCCAGCCCGACGCGATCGAGTCGCCGCTGGCGCAGCTGACCCCCACCCAGATGAAGGTCATGCGCGGTGTCCATTCGGGCCTGCTCAACAAGCAGATCGCCTTCGACCTCGGCATCGCCGAGGCGACGGTGAAGGCGCACATGACTGCGCTGATGCGCAAGCTCAACGTCCGCAACCGGACCCAGGTCGCCATCGCCGCGCAGGCGCTCAGCCTCTGACCCGAAAACGGCGCGCTGAAGCGCGCCGTTCCGACCATGGTGACGGAGACGGCCCCGAACCTGTCCGAGGCCGTCCTTTTCCGGTCAGAGCTTGAAGCCGACGCTCACGCGGAAGCTGCGGCCCAAGAAAGCGTCATAATAGCGATTGGCGCTGACCAAGAAGGGTAAAGGCACCTTCTTGTCGAGCACGTTGTTGACGATCAACCGGATGTTGAATCGATCGCTCAGATCGTAGCCGGCTGACGTGTTGAACATCCAATAGGCGCCGATGCGCGGATACTCGTAATTGCTGTCCGGTACGTTGACGTTGATGCGGGTCGGGCCATTATAGATGGACTGCCACATCAGGTTGAAGCCACCATTGTCGTAATTGACGTTCGCGGTGAAATTATCCTTCGGCTCCTGCGTCGTGCCCACCTTGTATTGGATGTCGCCGCTGCCGACCCGGTAGTAATGCTCGATCGTGTGCAGGTAATTGACGCCGACCGACAAGGTGCCGGCCGACTCGCTCGCCCCCAGCCGCGTGAAGGGAAGGATGTAGGCGAAGCTGCCCTGAATGCCTCGGAAGCGCTCGATACCGATATTGTAGTATCCGGTGGTGAACGATGCCACCTGGCCAGCGGCGTTGCGGGCGAAGCTGCCGCAGAACGGGGTGTTCGGATAATCAGCGGAGTCGTAGCAGGCGTTCATCACATCGACCAGCCCGAGCGAGGCGACTTCGTTCTTCACATCGATATGGACATAGTCGCCGGACAGGCGCACGCCGGGGATGAACTTCGGCTCCAAGACGCCGCCCGCCGTCCAGCTATTGCCGATCTCGTTCTGCAGGTTGGGATTGCCACCCGAACGTCCGGCAGCCGTGTAGTCGACCACGTTGGATGTGAAGTTGGCGGGCAATCCGGCGGCCGCGCAGTTGGCGGCGCGCTTGCTCGGGTTCGGTCCGCCCGTGATATACCGGCTATCGCATGGATCGTTGGCGGCCGAGAAGACCTGCCCGATCGGTGCGAACAATTCGGTGATGGCGGGGGCGCGCAGCGATCGCGTATAGTTGCCGCGCAGGGTCAGGCCCTTGAACGGCGCATATTTGCCGCCGCCGGTATAGGCCCAGAAGCCCCCGGTCATGCTGTTCCTGACATACCGGGCCGCGCCTTGGAGTTCCAGGCTGTGGATCAGCGGGACGTGCATGTCGCCCGACACCAGCGGCACGTTCAGTTCGGTGAAGAACTCGTTGGTGTGATAGGAACCGGCGACCGGGTCGATCGGGATGCTGTTACCATATTGCGTCCGCGTTCCGTCGCCATTGGGCTCGCCATAGTAGAACAGGCCCGGATCGAATTTCGTCGATTCGTTGCGATGCTCGAAACCGAGGACGAACTTGACGAAGCCGGCCGGCAGCTTGATCAGATCGCCTTTGACGTCGGCGATCAGGTCGGCCTGGACATTCTGTTGCTTCGGCGTCGCGACCGCGGTGACGTAATTCATCGCCGCCTGGCTGGCCTGGTTGACGCCGAAGATGTTAAGCGGCGCGCAGGTAGCGCTGATCGTCGGGATCGTGGCGTCGGTATAGCCGGGGGCGCAGGCGATGTTGCCGCTGGCGTCGCGCACGGCATTGATGGCGTTGAAGAAGTTCTTCGTCACCAGTTCACGCGCGGTGGTCTTGGTGTTCGAGCGGCCGTAATTGCCCTTGATCTCCCAGGTCAGCAACCGGTCGCCGAGATGGATATCGCCGTCCAACCCGCCGACGATGCGATAAAGGTCGGTCGCGGAACGGAAGCGCCCGGTCGCCAGGTCCGTATTGGCACGAGTCAGGTAGAAGGTGTCGGTGGGCTGGCCGTTGGCGGCGAGGCTGCTGACGATCGTCGCCCGGTCGGCCGCGCTGAGAAAGGGATTGTCGGTGCTGAGCACCAGATTGCCGTTGTTGCTGCCGGCGCCGCCAAACAGCGCGGTGTTGTAATAGGGCTGATCGCGCAGGTTGGTCGCGACGCTTCGTCCGTACCAGGCCTCACCCGAGAAGCGCAGGCTATTGCTGAAATCATAATGGAACAGCGCCGTTCCCGAGAAGCGGCTGCTGTCGACCAGAAAGTTCCCGAAGTCGCGGATGCGGAAGCCGTCACCGCCCGCCTGGATCAGGCTCTGTCCGGTGATTTCGCCATTGTTGAAGGGCGTCAGCAACCCGTTCGCCCCGAAAAAGAGTGCGCGACCTTTCGCATCGGTGATCGCGGAGGACGGCCGGCCGGACAGGATCGGTATCCCGTCATCCACCATCGGCATGCCGGTGTTGGTGAACACGGCGTAACGCTGACCACCGTAGTAGAGTTGCTGCTGGAACGGCTTGCCAGGCTGCGCACGCGTGAAGAACGGCGCATCGCCGCTTTGATAGAAGATTTCGGACGTCGGGATGCCGTTCTGCTTGTCATATTGCAGGCTGAGCGTGATGTTGCCCCGCTCCTCGGCGAAGTTCTGGCCGACCAGGCCCGACACATTATAGGTCCCGCCGCGGCCGCGCTCGGAGATACCGGACTGCCCAGCGAAGGACAGGCCCTGATAATTGCGCTTGAGGATGACGTTGACCGTGCCCGCGATCGCATCCGAGCCATAGATCGGGGCGCCGCCGACGGACACGGTCTCGACGCGCTCGACCAAGTTGACTGGAAGCGTCGAGAAATCGACCGGACTTCCCGCGACCGGACCGAATAGCGAGGAACTGGCGCTCGATACGAAGCGGTTGCCGTTGACCAGGGTCAGCGTCCGCTGTGCACCGAGATTATACATGTTGACGAAGGTCTGGCCCGCACTGCCGAAGCCCTGGCCGCCAACCGGGCTGTTGCCGGGCACGCTGAAGACCGGCAGTTCGAGGAGCGCCATGCCCAGATTGGTATAGCCGCGCTTTGCGATCGTCTCCGCGGTGATCGCCTGGGTCGGCTGCGCAGCGATCGGCGACTGCGCAATGCGCGAGGCGGTCACGACGATCTCGTCACTGGCGGGCGGTGTCGAACTCGCCTGTGCATCAGCCGGCTGATCGACGGTCGGTGCAGCGGTGGCATCCTGCGCCAGAACGGGCGTAGCGATGGCGACGCTGGTTGCAAGCGCGGCGGCGCCGAGAAGGTAGCGAGATCGCATCATGGGTCCCCTTTTTGTTATGGCGGGGATGGTATCGTCGTCGGACGGTCACATTCAACTCGGATAATGATTCATGTAAATTAGATTGATCAATAGTGGCACCGCCGCAACAGCGGCGGACCTTCCGTTCCGGATGCAATCGCTGAGCTACGACTTTGGTCGCGCATGAACGCCTCCATCTCGGTGGTTAGGTAGAAACCATAAGATGTTGGGAGACGGGTGATGAAGGCGATGTGGCTGCTCGGTTCGGCGATGGTGCTGGCGACGTCGCCGGCTCTTGCCGCCTCCACCTCCGTCTATACCACGGCCCCGGCCGAGCCGCGCGCGGTCACCGTACGCGGCGTCGGCGACGGCAAGGCGGACGACAGCGCAGCGATCCAGCAGGCGATCGACGCGGCCGCCGTGGGAGGGAAGGGCGGCATCGTCTTCCTGCCCTCCGGCCGCTACCGGATCAGCCGCACCATCTTCATCCGCACAGCGGTGCGCGTGTTCGGGGTCGGCAAGACCCGGCCCGAGATCATCCTGGCCGACAACAGCCAGGGCTTCGGCTCCGGCGTGGCGGCGATGCTGAGCTTCACCGGCGAGGACCAGTATCGCAGCGGCAAGCCCGCCGTGCCGCCGCCGACCAGCGTGCCGTTCGATCCCACCGTCTTCGACGCCACGTCCAGCACCTTCTATTCGGCGCTCGCCAATGTCGATTTCCGCATCGGCGAGGGAAATGCCGGCGCGGTCGCGGTTCGCTTCCGCGTCGCGCAGCATGGCTATATCCGCCATGCCGACTTCCATGTCGGATCGGGGCTGGCCGGCGTCTATCAGGCCGGCAACGAGTTCGAGGACCTGCGCTTCTACGGTGGCCGCTACGGCATCATGACCGAGAAGACCTCGCCCGCCTGGCAGTTCACGCTGATCGACAGCGAGTTCCAGGGCCAGCGCGACGCCGCGATCCGCGAGCATGAGGTCGACCTGACCCTGGTCAATGTCGCGATCCGCGACACGCCGGTCGGGATCGAGATCGATCGCGGCTATTCGGACTCGCTCTGGGGCAAGGACGTGCGGTTCGAGAATGTCTCCAAGGCGGGTGTCGTCGTCTCGGAGGAGAAGAGCGCCTTCACGCAAATCGGTTTCGACAATGCGATCGCGGTCAACATGCCGGTCTTCGCGCGCTTCCGCGACAGCGGTCGGACGGTGGCGGGGCAGGGGCCGCGCTACCGCGTCAGCGACTTCTCCTATGGACTGAAGCTGCCCGGCCTCGGCACGATCGGGGAATTCGCGACCGATGTGACGATGGCGCCGGTCGCGCGCCTGCCGGCGCGGCCGACGCCCGCGATCCGCGCGCTGCCGCCGGTGTCGCAATGGGCCAATGCGCATGACCTCGGCGTGAAGGGCGACGACGCGACCGACGACACCGCCGCTTTGCAACGGGCGATCGACACGCACCGGGTCGTCTATCTGCCGATCGGCCGCTACCGCGTCACCGACACGCTGCGGCTGCGGCCGGACAGCGTGCTGATCGCGCTCCACCCCAGCCTGACGCATCTCTACCTGCCCGACGAGACGCCCGCCTATAGCGGCGTCGGCGGTCCCAAGGCGCTGCTGCAAAGCGCCAAGGGCGGCAACGCCATCGTCCATGGCCTGGGCCTGTGGACCGGCGGCGTGAACCCGCGCGCGACTGCACTGCTGTGGAAGGCGGGCGAGGCGTCGATGGTCAACGACGTGAAGATCCAGGGCGGCGGCGGCACCGTGCTGACCAAGGGCAGCCCGATCGGCTTCGGCGATCCGCGCGCGCGCTTCGACGGGCAGCATCCCAGCATCTGGGTGACGGACGGCGGCGGCGGCACCTTCGCCGCGCTCTGGTCGCCCAACACGCTGGCCTCCGCCGGCTTCTACGTGTCGGACACCAAGACGCCCGGCCATGTCTATGAATTGTCGGCCGAGCATCATTACCGGGCGGAGATCGTGCTCGACCATGTCGAAAATTGGGAATTCCTGGCCCCGCAGACCGAGCAGGAGGTCCGCGACGGCGTCAATGCCGTCTCGACCGAGATGCGCAATTCGCGCAACATCCTGTTCGCCAACTATCATGGCTATCGCGTTACCCGCACGATCAAGCCGATGGACGCGGCGGTGAAGCTCTACAACTCGGGCGATATCCGTTTCCGCAACGTGCATGTGAACGCGGAGAGCGGCTTCGCCAGCTGCGACACCAAGGGCTGCGGCACGTTCACCCGCGCCAGCAAGTTCCCGTTCGAGAATGCGATCAAGGACATGACGCGCCAGCAGGAGGTGCGCGAGCGCGAGTTCGCGAAGCTCGATGTGCCGGCCGCACCCGCGACCGCCGCCACCGCATCGGCGGTGCCGGTGACGGCGGGGGTGACGAAGCTGGCGGACGGCTTCTACTCGATCGCGGGCGGCGCGACCGATGCCCGGGGCAAGCTCTATTTCATCGACCGCGAGTTCCAGCGCATCCACGGCTGGTCGAAGGCGGAGGGGCTGTCGATCGTCGCCGATGCGCCGCTCGATGCGGTCAATCTGGCGGTCGACCGCTCGGGCCGGCTGATGGTCCAGTCGTCCGCCGGGCGCGACGGCAGCGTCTACAGCATCGATCCCAAGGCTCCCGACGACGTTCGCCCGATCGCGCCGACCCCGAGCGTGGCGCGGCGGAACGCACGCACGCTGATGCCGGTCAATGTCTGGGCCAATGGCGAATTCGCCGATCGCATCGATCCCAAGACCTATGAATTCCCGCCCATCTCCGATTTCTTCACCCGCAAGATGGGGGAGGCGCGGCCGCAGGATTATGTCTCGCCGGACGGATCGCTGGTGCTGCCCGCGTTCCGCGTGTGGAACCAGGGGCCGGACGATCATCGCGGCTGGCGCTGGTCGGACACGCTCGACAGCTATGGCCTGGTCGGGCCGGGCGCGGACGGCCGGGTGGTGCTGACCAACGGGTCGGAGAACTTGACCTATAGCGGTGTGGTCGGACCGCAGGGGACGCTGACCGACCTGAAGGTCGTGGCGGATCGCGGCGGCGAGAGCGTGGCGCGGGACGAGGCCGGCAATCTCTATGTCGCGAACGGCCAGGTGTTCGTCTATGCTCCCGATGGTACGCTCACCCGGCGGATCGACGTGCCCGAGCGGCCGCTGCAACTGGTGATCGGCGGAGAGGATCGGCGGACCTTGTTCATTCTCAGTCACCACGCGCTCTATTCGGTCGGTCTGTGAGCGCAGCCATCATCGATCGCCGCCGCCTGCTGGCCGGCGGACTGGCGCTGGCCGGCACGGCCGGTCGGGTCGGCGCGGCGGCGGAGCCCGTCGCCACGCTTCACCGCCTGTCGCCCAAGCTCGACCGGATGATCGCGCCGGACGCGCGCATCGAGGTGATCGCGCGCGACATCCGCTGGGCGGAGGGACCGCTCTGGGTGCCGGGCGGCGATTACCTGTTGTTCAGCGATCCGCCCGCCAATCTGGTACGGCGCTGGGACCGAAAGACGGGACGCGTCGCGCCCTTCCTCTCACCCTCGGGGGCGGGCGACACCGATCCGAAACTGGTGCGCGAGCCGGGGGCAAACGGCTTGGCGCTCGACCATCAGGGCCGGCTGCTGATCGCCAATAGCGGTGGCCGGTCGATCGACCGGCTGGACCTGAAGACCCAGCGGCGCGAGACCCTGATCGACCGGTATCAGGGCAAGCGGTTCAACAGCCCCAACGACCTGCATGTCGCGAAGGACGGCGCGATCTATTTCACCGATCCGCCCTATGGACTGGCGGATGCCGACCATTCGCCCCTGCGGGAGACGGCGGTGAACGGCGTCTATCGTCGGTCGCCGGACGGGACGATCGAACTGATCGACGGCACGCTGACCCGGCCCAACGGCATCGCCCTCTCACCGGACGAACGTCGGCTCTATGTCTCCGTGTCGGACGACACCGCGCCACGGATCATGCGCTATGATCTCGACGCCGGCGGTCGTCCCGGCGAGGGGCAGGTCTGGCTGGATGCGAAGCCGATGCAGACGGGCGGCGCGCCCGGCCTGCCCGATGGCATGAAGGTCGCGCGCGACGGCACGCTGGTCTGCTCGGTGCCGGGCGGCATGATGCTGCTGACGCCCAAGGCCGAGCCGCTCGGCCTGATCGCGACCGGCGCGCCGATCGCCAATGCCGCCTTTGGCGAAAGCGGGCGGGCGCTGTTCCTGACCGCCAACGACCGCGTGCTGCGCGTGCCGCTCCGGGCGGGGTGGCAGGGATAGTCCCTATCCGATCTCCCCGATGGGGAGGGACGATCCACCTATTTCGCCGCGGACGGCCATTTCGTGCCGAGCAGCACCAGCCGGTCGCCGGTGATGCCGAACCAGTGCGGCACGCCGGCCGGCACCAGGATCACGTCGCCCGGCGCCAGTCGCCGCGTCGTGCCGCCGACGATCCGGTCGCCCTCGGTCAGGTCGGGCTTGACCACGCGGGACACGTCCAGCGTACCGCCGGAGATCAGCGTGCCGGCTCCCGAAAGGACGATCGCATATTCGGCCTGATCGGGATGGACGGCCGGCTTGCCCGGCTTCTTCCAGATCTCGATCGCCGCCGAGCGATCACCGTCGCGGACCAGCGGCTGCCAGGCGAAACCCTGACCGGGCTTCATCGCCTTGTCCATCGCCTGCACCTGCGCCTTCACCTCGGCGCTGGTGGCGAAGCCGGTCGGGTCGGCGGCCTGCGCCGCCGCCGGGGCGGCGAGCAGCAGCGGGAGCAGCAACAGCCTCATGCCCGGCCGTCCAGCCGGATCGTGCGACCCTCGCGCGCGGAACGATAGATCGCCTCGACGATCCGCATGTCGCGCAGGCCCTCCTCGCCCGAGACGATCGGTTCCCGCCCGGAGCGGATGCATTGCACCAGATGGTCGAGCTGCCCCGCGAACTGCGTCTTCGCGGGGCCGGGGGGCGGGGTGATCTCGCGTTCGCGGCCGTCCTTGCCGGTCCACATATGGTTGCCGTCATAGCGGGTGGCGGGCTCCAGCTCGATCCGGCCGGTATCGCCCATCAGCAGAATGTGGTTCTGGTTGGCGCTATACATCGACTGGCAGCCGGCGATCGCGCCCGACGGGAATTCCAGCGTCCATTCGATCATGTCCTCCACCTCGGTGAAGCGGGGATCGCGGCGATCGGTGGACTCGCGCGCGGTGACGGCGATCGGCTCCTCGCCGGTCATGTAGCGCGCCGCCTGGAGGCTGTAGACGCCCATGTCCATCAGCGAACCGCCGCCCGCCAGCGCCCGTTTCAACCGCCACGCCTCGGGCGAGCGCTGGACGAAGCCGTGCTCGGTGCGGACATAGCGGATCTTGCCCGCCGCACCCGTTTTGGCCAACCGCATCGCCTCCAGGTTGAACGGCTCGAAATGGCAGCGATAGCCGATCATCAGCTTGCGATTGGCCTGTTTGCACGCGGCGATCATCGCCTCGCATTCGGCGACGGAGATCGCCATCGGCTTCTCGCACATCACATGCTTGCCGGCCTTCGCCGCGCGGATCGTATATTCCGCGTGCATCGAATTGGGCAGGCAGACATAGACGATGTCCACGTCCGGATTGTTGCGGATGCTGTCGAACGTTTCATAGGAATAGATGGAGCGCGCCGGCAGTTTATGCTCCGCCGCGACCCGTTGCGCCTTGGCCGGATCGCCGCTGACCACGGCGGCCAGGCGGCTATGCGCGCAATTGGCGAATTGCGGGATGATGACGTTCAGGCCGTAGGTGCCCAGGCCGACAATGGCATAGCCGAGCGGCCGGTCACCGCGCCCGGCCGCCCAGCCGGTCGAGGTCAGTGACAGCGCGGCGGCGGACAGGATCAGGTCGCGGCGGGCGATTTCCATGGGGCATAGTCTCCGTTCGGTCGAAGAATGGTCGCCAAAAACAACCGCTTCAAGCGAGCATTTCGGACTGCAATCCTTTGTTTGGTCGTAGACGCGCAGCGGGATCAGGCAGCGGCGGCGGCGCGGGGCATTCCATAGAGATAGCCCTGACCCAGCCGGCACCCCAGCGCGCGCAGGGCCACCGCCTGCGCCTCGGTCTCGACCCCCTCCGCCACCACCGCCTTGCCCAGGTCGTCGCCCAGGCTGACAATCGCATGGATTATCGCGGCAGCGCCCTGATCGTCCTCCACGACGCCGGCGGTAAAGGATCGGTCGATCTTGATCGTGTCGATCGGCAGGCGACGCAGATGGATCAGCGAGGCGAAGCCGGTGCCGAAATCGTCGAGCGCCAGCTTGATGCCGGCCGCGCTCAGCTCGTGCAGCGTCTGGACCACCGCCTCCGCGCCGCGATCCAGCATCACGCTCTCGGTCACCTCGACGCAGAGTAGGCCCGGTGCCACGCCATGATGCGCCAGTCGGTCGAGCACCCGCCGCGCCGCGCCGGGTTCGGCGAGTTGCAGCGAGGTGAAGTTGACGCCCAGCCGGCCGATGCTGCCATTCGCATCGCGCAGATGCGCCAGCGCGCTTTCCAGCACCCAGGCCTGAATGCGCGGTGCGACCGTGCTGTTGGTCAGGACCGTTTCGAACTGGCTCGGCGCCATCAGGCCATAGATCGGATGCTGCCAGCGCAGCAGCGCTTCATGGCCCTCGACCCGGCGGGAGGCGAGGTCGACGATCGGTTGCAGGAACAGGCGGAACTCGCCGTTCTGCAACGCCGCTTCGGCATCGTTCGCCAGCGCCGCCTGGGCGCGACGGTCGACGCGCAGCAGCGGATGGTAGGATTGATGCCGGCCGCGCCCCAGGCGCTTGGCCTTGTACAGCGCAAGATCGGCATTCTGGTAGAGCAGGTCGGGCGTGTCCGCATCCTCCGGGAAGCGCGCCGAGCCGATGCTGAGCGAGATGACGCCGCGTTCCTCGGCGAAGTGCCAGGTGCCGCCCTGCACCTGGTCGAGGGCGGGACCGGTCATCATGTCGTCCCGCAGCAGCAGTGCGAACTCGTCGCCGCCGATCCGTGCCGCAAAGCCGCCCTGCTCCTCCGCCACATCGGCCAGCATCCGGCCGACCTGGCGCAGCAATGCGTCGCCGCCGGCATGGCCCAGCCGGTCGTTGACCTGCTTCAGATAATCCATATCCACCAGATACAGGGTGAAGCCATGGCTGCTGGCGATCAGGCGGGTGACATCGTGCTGGAACCGCTGGCGATTGCCCAGCCCGGTCAGGAAGTCGGTCTGCGCCGACAGACGGATGGCCCGCGCCTCCGCCCGCTCGACATCGCGGGCGGTGCGCGCCTGATCGCGTTCGTGGCGCAACCGCTCGAACCGGTCGGCAATGGCGAGCGACAGGACCAGCGCCTCGAAGGCGAAGGCGGAAAAGGTCGCCATGTCGATTGAATCGCTGCTCGGCACCAATCCCAGATTGCGGCCGAGCCGGGCGAGCAGCATCGCGATCACCGGTCCCCAGCCGAGCAGGTAGAAACGCGCCGCCCGGCTGCCCCGCCACACCGCGACCATGCCGGCCAGACCGACCCATAAGGTGGCGATCCCCGCCAGGACGTTCAGCGCCCGATCGCTCGGCACCGGCGGGACGGGGGCGCCGATCGAGGCGACCAGGCCCGCCACGATGCCGGCATATCCGAGCAGCCGCCCCCCGCGCGGCATCCAGGCGGGCAACCGCTCCTCATCGACCAGGGCGAAGAAGAAGCCGTTGCCGACCGCGATCAGCAGTCCGACCAGGACATAGTCGACCCGCACCGCCATCGGCCCGACCAGGCCGGGCGCCAGGAAGCCGGCGACGTTCGACCAGATCAGGCCATAGATCAGCGACAGGCTGGCCCAGAGCACGTACCAGCGACGATAGGTCCATTGCCGCTGCACCCGCTGCCGGACGGGGCCGATCACCAGATTATAGCAGAGCGCCGAGAGCACGGTGCCGGTGAACAGGCCCATGATCCATAGCCAGGGCGCGTCGGTGGAGCCCGGCCCGTCCGCCGGTTGCGCGTCGAGCCGGCGGATCAGCGAGAGATCATCGATCCCCGCAAAGCCGAGATACAGGCCGCGCACGGCCGTGCCGGGCTGGTTGATCGTGAAGAACAAGCGACCGCCCGGTGCCCAATGGCCGTCCAGCGCCTGATGATCCAGCACGGTCCGGCGCGATCCCTCGACCGTATCGACCAGAAGCGCGACCTTGCGGAAGCGGGTCTGGTCGAAGGCGACGCGCCAGCCGGGCTGGAGTCCCTGCAATCGGGTGGCGTCGAGACGCAGCCAGAGCCAACCTTGCGCGGCAGCGGTCGGCGCAGCTGTGCCGCAACGATAGGTCGCTCGGCGTACCGTCATGGGGGCGGCCGCATCGGCCAGGATCGTGCCGCACAGGCGGGTGCGAAGATCGATCGATTGTCCTTGCGCCGAGAGAGGCACGGCCGACAGCCAGAGCAGCACAAGCCAGCCGAGCTTCATCCCCAATCGCATCAGCGCCCTCGGACCGCCGGTGCCCCCGCCCAGCTTTTTCCTCAAACCACATGTATTATAGGGAGTTAGGTGAACAAGATAGTCAAAATGGTTCAATTGGACGCAAGGATGTTACCGGCTTCATTCCCGTTATGGGGCGGTGTCCCGGACCAAATGCGCACCGCCCTGCGCGTCGAGGTCCAGCATCTGCGGCTGCGTGGCGCTATAGGCCGACCAGGCGGGCAGGGCGGGGGTGGCAGGGTTTCCGGTGCGGACGAACTGGACTAGATAGGCGCTGGCGGTCCTGCCCGCCGCCCGGTCCGTCGCGCTGGTCGCCGCACCATATTTGATCGCGGCGGTATCGAAGAAGAAGGGGATGTCGGTGGCGTGCCCGGCGCCCTGCGTCTCCGGCGTGCGTACCGACGACGCGACATAGGAGAAGCGGTAATAATAGGTCGGCACGCCCCGCGCCGCCAGTTGCGCCGCCGTGCTGCGCGCGCCTGCGATCATATAGCCGTTCGGTCCGCCGATATCGGCACTGGTCGCGCCCAGCATGATGGGCACCTGCCGGAAGCGGCCGCTGGCATAGGCGGTGCTGGGAACGGTGGTGATCAGTCCGTCGACGATCGGACCGCTATAGGTGCGCGGCTGGCCCGGTGGCGGGGCCATGGCGGCCAGGTTGAGGCCATCGACCACCGCCTCCGCCGGCAGCGCGCGCAGCTTCGCCAGCGCCTGCGGGTCGTCGGCGGCGATCCCCTTGGCCGTGGCGAAGGCGACGCCGATCGCCTCGGCTTCCGCCAGGCTGGGGCCGGGGGTGGTGCCGGGGCCGCCCGACTGGATCACCGCCTTGTGGAACAGGGCCGCGCCCTTGGGCTCCCTCATCAGCAGTGGCGAGGTGAGCAAATTGTGGACCGACATGCCGCCCGCACTCTCGCCGATGATCGTCACATTGTCCGGATCGCCACCAAAAGCGGCGATGTTGCGCCGGACCCAGCGTAGCGCGGCGATCTGGTCGAGATAGCCGTAATTGCCCAGATAGGGGCCATCGGCCTTGGCGCGTGTCAGTGCTGGATGGGCAAAGGCGCCGAACCGGCCCAGGCGATAATTGAAGCTGACCACCATGATGCCCTGTCGGGCCAGGTCCGCCCCCAAATAGGTCGGCGGCGACGAGCCGCCATTGACGAAGCCGCCGCCATAGATCCAGACCATCACCGGCAGCTTGGCCTTCGCACCGGTCGGTTTCCAGACATTGGCGTAGAGGCAGTCCTCCGCCGGCGGCGTGCCGAGCGGCGCGGCGTCGCTGGGGAAGGGGAGCTGCATGCAGTCATGGCCGTAGCGGGTGGCGTCGCGCTCCCCCGACCAGGAGGCCGCCGGCTGTGGCGCACGCCAGCGCAGCGGCCCGACCGGCGGCGCGGCGAAGGGGATGCCCTTGAACGACACCACCCCGGCCGCGCTGCCGCCACGCAGCGTGCCGGTGTCGATGCGGACCTGGGGCGGCGTCGCCTCCTGCGCCAGGACGGGGATCGCGGTGGTCATGGCAAGCGCGGCCAGGGCAAAGGCGGTACGCATCGGAAATCCTCCCCGGAAAATATCTATTTACGTCATCCTATCCGACCTATTCCGGCGGGACCAGCGCCGGCGGGCGGAATAATGGTCGTAGAAGGCCGGGGACGACGCGTCGGGCCGGTCAGCGCGCGACCACCAGCTTCACCAGCGTGCCGGGTTTCAGCGGCTGCTCGGCCGACAGGCCGTTGAGCGTCAGGAAGCGCTCGCGCTTCAGCTGCGGGACCGCCATGCGCGCCGAAAGCGAAGTGACGCTGTCCCGCGGGCCGACCGTGACGACCCGGATCACCTGACGGTCGCTGTCCTTGCCATAGGGCAGGCCATCGAGCATCCGCAGGAAGCGCGTGTCCTGCGCGGGCGCGGTTTCCGGCTTTCCGGTCGCTGCGGCGAGTTGAGCCGCGCGGCGCACCCGATCCGCGCCATTGGGATGGGTCGAGGCCCAGGTCGGCACCGAGCGGCCGGCGGTCCCGGCGGCCTGCGCCGACAGGCCGGAGGACGCATCGAGCGCGCTCAATATGTCGGCGGCGGCATAGGGATCATAGCCGGCGGCGGTCATGTAGCGCACGCCCAGCGCATCTGCCTCATATTCCTGGTTGCGGCCGTAGCGCAGCGTATAGAGTTGCGCGCCGGTGCCGACGACGCGGCTGGCGATGTCGCTGCCCGTGGCGATCCCCGCGCCCGCCGCCAGCAAAGCGCCGATCGTCGAGCGGGTGTTGCGGCCGGCGGCATGACGCGCGGCGACATGCCCGACCTCATGCCCCAGCACCGAGGCCAGTTCCGCCTCCGAGTTCATCAGGCCGAGCAACTGCCGGGTGATGTAGATATAGCCGCCGGGAATGGCGAAGGCGTTCTCGATCGGTGAATCCAGCGTCGTCACCGTGAAATCGCGGCCGGCATTGGACAGGCCGGACTCGACGGCGACCCGCCGACCGACCCGCTCGACATAGGCGGCTTGCGGCCCGGTATAGGCGCCGCCGAATTCCTCGGTCAGCTGCGGATTGGCGGCGGCGCCCTGCTGGCGATCACCGGCGGAGATGGCGGTCGCGGTGCGGGCCCGGGGTTGCTGCGCCTCGACCGGCATCGCCAGCACCGCCGTCGTCGCCATCATGCCCATGATCCAGTATCGCATTCTCATCCCCCGTCTTGGTACCAAGGGAAAAAAGCGCCGATCCGGTCCCGGTTCCCCTGCCGCCCGGTTTCTAGGACCGGATCGGCACCGACGCCAGCCGGCCGATCCTTGCGGAACGCCGGCTGGCGCATTGGTCAGTAGCGGAAGGTGACGGTGCCCAGCACGGTGCGCGGCGCGCCGTAAAAGGCCTGGTCATAGGTCAGGCCGGTCAGGTACCGGCTGTTGGTGACGTTGCGCAGATTGGCGCTGACCGCGACCCGATCGGTCAGGCGATAGCTGGCGAGCAGGTCGAGCAGCGCATAGTCGCCCTGGGTGATGCGCGCGGCGACGCCGGTGGCGGTGGTCGCGTCATAATAGATGCGGCTCTGATATTGCAGCGCCGCGCCCAGCTTGATCCGGTCGAAGGCCGGCGGCGAGTAGCTGACGTTCAGCCGGCCGGTGTTGCGCGGCACGAAGGTGCGGACCGGCTGCCCGTCCTGCCCGTCGACGCGCATCAGCGTATAGCCGCCCGTCACCTGCAGGCCCGGCGCGAGCTGTCCGCCCAGGTCCAGCTCCACGCCCTGCGACTTGGCATCCTGCCCGGTGTAGAAGTTGCGACCGGCGGCGAAGCCGGCATAGGCGGCGGTGTTCTTCTGCTGTGTCTGGAACAGGGCCGCGCTGGCGTTCAGCCGGCCACCGAACCATGCGCCCTTGACGCCCGCCTCCAGATTGTCGCCCCGGATCGGCGACAACACCCGGTTCAGCCGGTCGACCTCGGTCTGCGGATTGAAGATGGTCGCATAGCTGGCATAGAGGCTGAGGCTCGACGTCACGTCCAGCGTCGCGCCGACAAAGGGCAGGAAGCGGGTGTTGTCGAAATTGACCGCCGTTCCATAGGACGTGCCCGCGCTGGTCGCATGGGTCAGGTTGCCGCCGATCATCAGCTTGAGCGGATCGGCGAGGCTCAGCCTCACCAGGCCATAGGCGGTCTCGCGACGGGTATGCCGGTCCAGGCTCAGGTCATAGGTGCTGGGGAAGTCGGGTCGGACGGCGCGCCCGGCGATCAGGTCGGGCAGGCTGACCGGCTGGTTGATCGCGCCATAGCTGGAATATTGGCGATAGTTCTGCGCGCTGCGATTAAGGCCGAGCATCACGTCATGCTGTCGTCCGAACAGCGTGACCGGGCCGGTGACATAGCCCTCCAGCGTCAGGTTCCGGGTCGGCGCGCGGAACGCCCCCGGATAATCGAGCAGCCCTTGCCCCGTGGTCCGGTCCGGATTGCCATAGACGTAGAAGAGTTGGTTGTCCTCGTCGGTCGCGCGGCGGATCGCGCTCAAGCGGGCGATCCAGCCGTTACCCAGCTTGTGCGTCAGGTCGCCGAAGATCTGGCGGTCGACGACGCCCCAGCTCGACCAGTCGGGCGCGGTGCTGTCCGACCGGCGATAGGCGATGCGGCTGCCGTCGCTGTAGAGCAGCGGCAAGGCACCCCAGAGCGCGCCCCGGCTCTTGTGATCCTGATGGCCGTAACCGGCGCTGATCACCGTGTCCGGACCCAGATCCGCCTCGACGATGCCATAGCCGGTCCAGCGGCGCAGATGGTTGCGCGCCAGATAGCTGTCGGCATCGGAATAGACGCCGACCGCGCGCGCCCGGATGCTACCGTTCTGGGTCAGCGGGACGCTGACGTCGCTTTCCAGCCGCAGCGCGTCATAGGAACCATATTGCGCGCTGGCCGAGGCTTGCAGATCGCGGGTCGGGCGCTTGCGGATGAAGTTGACCACCGCCGCCGGATTGCCGGTGGAGGACAAGAGCCCCGGCGCGCCGCGCAGCACCTCAATATGGTCGTAGATGGCGGTGTCGATCGAACCGGTCTGGATGCCAAAGGCGAAGGGCACGCCAATGCCGTCGATCTGGAAAGTCTGGATGTCGAAGCCCCGCGCCGAATAATAGACGCGGTCGGTATCGGAGAATTGCACGGTCACGCCCGGCACCGAGGCGAGCAGCGCATTGACGTCGTTGAGTTGGAAGTCCTGGATCTGCGCCCGCGTGACGACGCTGACCGATTGCGGCGTCTCGCGCAGGCTGAGCGGCAGACGTGTCGCGGTGGTCTGGCCGTCGATCGTATAGTCGTCGCTGCCCGCCGTCTGCGCGCCGGTGACGACGATCTCGTCATTGGCGGTGGCGGCCGTTCCACGTTGCGGCTCTTCCGCAGCCGAAGCGGTCATGGCGGCAGAGGCCAGCAGGCCGAGAACAAGGTTCATTATCAATAGCTCCCTTTGCAGGGATCGCTAGAGACATTAATAAGCTAATGCAACTGGTTATCGTTAGCGCACTTTGCCGCAAGGAAGGGCGACATTCTGGGATGCCGCCCCCTCGATCAGCCTTCGAAGCAGATCAGTCGAAGCCGAGCGCTTCGGCGACGACGCGATTGACGATGCGGCCGCCCTGGACATTCAGGCCTTCCTTCAGCGCCGGATCGGCATCGATCGCGGCCACGCCGCGGTCGGCCAGCGCCAGGCCATAGGGCAGAGTGGCGTTGTTCAGCGCATGGCTGGAGGTCAGCGGCACCGCGCCCGGCATGTTGGCGACGCAATAATGGATCACGCCGTCGATCTCATAGGTCGGGTCGGCATGGGTGGTGGCGTGCGACGTCTCGAAACAGCCGCCCTGGTCGATCGCCACGTCGACCAGCACGGCGCGCGGCTTCATCAGCTTCAGCATCGGGCGGGTCACCAGCTTGGGCGCGGACGCTCCGGGGATCAGCACCGCGCCGATCACCGCATCGGCCTCGCCGATCTCCTGCTCGATCGATTCCAGCGTCGAAACGCGGGTGCGCACACGGCCATGGAACAGCTCGTCCAGCTCGCGCAGGCGGGGGATCGAGCGGTCGATGATCGTCACTTCCGCGCCCAGGCCGACGGCCATGCGCGCGGCATGGGTGCCGACGACGCCGCCGCCCAGCACCACGATCCGCGCCGGCTGTACGCCGGGCACGCCGCCCAGCAGCACGCCGCGTCCACCATTATAGGCCTTGAGCGCCGCGCCCGCCGCCTCGATCGACAGGCGACCGGCCACTTCGCTCATCGGTGCCAGCAGCGGCAGGTGGCCGCGCGCATCGGTGACGGTCTCATAGGCGACGGCAGTCACCCCCGACGCCATCAGCCCCTTGGCCTGTTCGGGATCGGGCGCGAGGTGGAGATAGGTGAACAGGATCTGGTCGGGGCGCAGTTGGGTCCATTCACCCGGCTGCGGCTCCTTGACCTTCACCACCATGTCGGCCGTGGCGAACACCTCGGCCGCGGTATCGGCGATGCGCGCGCCGGCCGCGACATAGGCGGCATCGTCGGCGGCGATGCCCGCGCCCGCGCCGGTTTCCACCAGCACCTCATGGCCGTGCGCGACATATTCGCGCACCGCGCCGGGGGTCAGGCCGACACGATATTCGTGATTCTTGATTTCCTTCGGAACACCGACGCGCATGTCGCAACTCTCCATGGATGTTTGACGCACCATAGCGCAGCTGCCCGCGCCATTTCCCGGCGAACTTGTCCGCGAGCTTGCCGGTGGATGCTGGTTTCCACTATCATAGGCGGCGATGACGCTCGAATCCCAATCGCTGGATCAGGTCGACCGCAAGTTGCTGTCGCTGCTGATCGAGAATGGCCGTGCCACCTCCTTCGCGCTGGCCGAAGCGATCGGTCGGTCCGCGACCGCGATCGCGCGCCGTTTGCGGGTGCTGGAGGATCGAGGTGTGATCGCGGGCTATGCCGCCCAGCTCGATCATGCCGCTTTGGGCTATCCCACGATCGTCCACATCAAGATGACGCTGGAAAGCCAGCGCAAGGAAGTGCTGGAGGCCTTCGAGGCGGCGGTGAGCGCCAGCCCCTCGGTCGTGCGCTGCGATCTGATGAGCGGGATGGACGATTATCTGGTGACCGTGCGCACCCGCGACCTGTCGCATTTCGCCGAAGTGCATCGTGAGGAACTGTCGCACTTGCCCGGCGTGACTCGGATGGAGTCGGGCTTCGTGCTGCGCGAGGTGGTGAAGCCTCGGCTGCCCGGCGGGATGCTCGGATCGTGAACGCCCATCCCGCCGGGCTGCTCGTCACACCCGAGTATACCTGAAATACCAGACCTCATGCCCCTGCCGCCGCGCCTTGCGTTCGTAGCGGGTCTCCGGCCAGTCGTCGGGGCGGGTCAGGAAATCCTGCGGCGTCTGGGCCAGCCAGGTGAAGTCGTGGCGCTGGTTCATGACCATCATCGACCAGCGGCAATAGGTCGGGTCGTCCGTCCCCAGCCGGAACTCCGCGCCCGGCTTCAGCTTGGCGGCGATCAGGTCGAGCGGGCCGTGATTGACCATGCGCCGCTTGGCATGGCGCGCCTTGCGCCAGGGATCGGGGTGGAGGAGGTAGACGCGCTCCAGCGAAGCGTCGGGCAGCCGCTCGATCACCTCCAGCGCATCCCCCATGTGTAGCCGGACATTGTCGAGCGCGCCGTCGCGGATATGGTTGAGCGCGCCGACCACGCCGTTCAGGAACGGCTCGCAGCCGATAAAGCCGTGATCGGGACGCATGGTCGCCTGGCCGGCGAGATGCTCGCCGCCGCCGAAGCCGATCTCCAGTTCCAGCGGACGATCGTCGCCGAACAGCGTCCGGGCGTCGAGCGGGCCGTCATCGGCGATGGAAAGCCGGGGCAGCAGGTCCTCGACGAGCGCGGACTGGCCCTGGCGCAGCTTGTGGCCCTGTCGCCGGCCATAGAGGCGGCGGATGGTGGTGGGTTCGGTCATGGCGCGCGGCCTTAACGCCGGTCGACGCCGGAGCAAAGCGGCAGACGGTCCGTTCGAGTCCATGAACCAGAACGAGGCTGACATGGGCAAGGGTAAGACAGCGGCGAAGACGGCGGCAAAGGCCGATCGGGACGTGACCCATGAGGCGGCGCGGCGCGACGACGGGCCGGTCCTGCGGGCGGCGGGGAAGTTGACGGAACTGGCTGACCAGCCGCCGCTGATCGCGCTGTCGGCCGGCACGATATTGGTCGGATTGCTGTCAAGGCGCAGGCCAATCGCGCGGACCGGATCGCGGATGCTCGCCAGCCATCTGTTGGCGACGGCGGTGAAGACGGTGCTGAAAAGCAGCATCGACCGCACCCGGCCGGCGCGCGCGTTGAAGCATGGCTATCATGCCGGCAAGGGGGACGGTGCGGACGACCCCTCGCTCAACTCGTTTCCGTCGGGGCATACCGCCGGTGCGGTCGCGGTGGCGGAGGCGATCGCGGCCGGCCATGGCCGTGCGGCGATCCCCGCGCGGCTGGCGGCGGCGGGCGTGGCGGCGCTGCAACCCAGCCGGGGCAAACATTATGTCAGCGACGTGCTGGCCGGGGCGGTGATCGGCCTGGCGGCCGAACGGCTGAGCCGCGCCGTGCTGGATCGGGTGGAGGCGGCCGTCGAACGGCGGCTTACCCCTTCGGCACCCCGATCGTGATCTGCTTTCCCTGATTGCGGCTGTCGGGCTGGGCGTGGAGCACGCGGTCGACCACCTGGTCGGGCCGGGGCAGGCCATCGAACGTGCCATAGCTGCTGGCGCTGCTGTCGACATCGTCCAGCATCACCGTGAACCGGTCCTTGACCTCGGGCTTCAGGATCGTGGCGAAGGCGGGCGAGACGCTGACGCTGCGACCCGCATCGCCCAGCGCCACGACATAGCCGGTCTGTCCGGCGGCGCGGTAGACGGCATAGTCGACCGTGCTGCTGTCGTCGCGGCACCAGCGGGTCGGGCCGGGATCCGCTGGCCGGGTGGCGGATTGGCTCAACAATCCCAGGAATGATGCGCCGATCGCCTCGTTCATGTCGGACTTGCGCAGCTTCGCCTTCTTCCAGGCCACCGGCGCGTCACAGGCGCGGATCGGCAGAGCGGCGGGCGCGTCGGGAAAGGCGGCGGGCCAGCGGATCGCCGAGATCAGCCGCGTCATCCCGGCGTCCAGCGCCGCGAGGTCGCCATCCTTGCGGCTGAGCCGTACCGCCACCAGCCATGGCCCCATCGGCAGCATGGCGAGCCCGGTCGCGGGATAGGCCCCCTTGCTGGCATGATAGACTCGTCGCAAGGCCGAGCCGCTACGGCTACCCGGTGGAGCGAAGGCGACCGGATCGGCGCTGTTGGGTGCGGTGTCGCCCAATATGTCGTTGGCGCCGATCGCCGCCTCCGCCCGGTCGAACCAGAGCGGGACGCTGGCGATGGCGGGGCGATAGAGGAAGAGGGTAGCGATGGTGGCGCGAGTCGGATCGGCGAAGCTGATCGTGACGTCGCGTTCCAGCGTCGTCGAATCCGCCAGGCGTGTGCGGGCCATGCCGTCCAGCGTCGACGGCAGGATCAGCCCGGTCTCGGCATGTTGCCAGCCCTTGCCGGGCGGCACCGGCAGGTCGCGGGCCTGCGTCATGGACGTCGCCAGGCACAGGGCCGTCACTGCCGCTGCCGTCCAGCCGGCCCGCCGGATCATCGCCATGAAAAACCTCCCCCATATCGTTATGGGGGAGGCTAGTCGTCCCGGCGTCCGGGCACAATGGCCGCAGGCGGCCGATCGATCAGGCGGCGACGGCGGCCTTCAGCTGGTCGACCAGGTCGGTCGCTTCCCAGGTGAACAGGCCATTCTCCGCCTCGCGGCCGAAGTGACCATAGGCGGCCGACTTCACGTAGATCGGTGCGTTCAGCTTCAGATGCTGGCGGATGCCCTTGGGCGTCAGGCGGACGAGCTGCGGCAGCACCTGCTCCAGCTTCGCCTCGTCGACCGTGCCGGTGCCGTGCGTGTCGACATAGACCGACAGCGGCTCGGCGATGCCGATCGCGTAGCTGAGCTGGATGGTGCAGCGCTTGGCAAGACCCGCGGCCACGACGTTCTTGGCCAGGTAGCGCGCGACATAGGCGGCGGACCGATCGACCTTGGTCGGGTCCTTGCCGCTGAACGCGCCGCCGCCATGCGGAGCCGCGCCGCCATAGGTGTCGACGATGATCTTGCGGCCGGTCAGGCCGGCGTCGCCGTCCGGCCCGCCGATCTCGAACGCGCCGGTCGGGTTGATATAGACCTTGGTCGCGTCGGTGACGAAGCCGTCGGGCAGCACGCTGGTCAGCACGCCGGTGACATAATCCTTCAGCAGGTCATATTTGGTCGGATCGGCATTGTCGCCTTGGAGGCAATAGCCGGCCTTGTGCTGGGTGGAGACGACCAGCGCCGTCGCGCGGACCGGCACGCCGTTCTCGTACTGCAGCGTCACCTGGCTCTTGGCGTCCGGCTCCAGGAAGGGGGCCTTGCCCGAATGGCGGTCGGCCGCCATCGTCTCCAGGATCTTGTGGCTGTAATAGAGGGTGGCCGGCATCAGGCCCGGCGTCTCGTCGGTCGCGTAACCGAACATGATGCCCTGGTCGCCCGCGCCCTCGTCCTTGTTCGAGCCCTCGTCCACGCCCATCGCGATTTCCGCCGACTGGCCGTGCAGGTTGTTCTCGAAGGTGAACGTCTCCCAGTGGAAGCCCGACTGCTCATAGCCGATCTGCTTCACCCGGTCGCGCACCGCCGCCTCGATCTCCTCGAGCGCGCCGGGGGCCCATTCGCCATTCTCGTACACGCCCTTGCAGCGGATCTCGCCGGCCAGCACGACCAGATTGGTGGTGGTCATCGTCTCGCAGGCGATGCGCGCCTCGGCATCCTTGGAGAGGAAGAGGTCGACGATCGTGTCGCTGATCTGGTCCGCGACCTTGTCCGGGTGACCCTCGGACACCGACTCCGACGTGAAGATATAGGAAGAGCGCATCAAGGCCTCATAACGATATAAAGATAGCTTTATATGACGCTCCTAGCGTCGGCGGCGGCGGATGGCAATCGCGGCGGCGAAGAACAGCGCCGCGATGATCGCCGCCATTGCGTTGCCGACGCGCGAGAAGAGCGTGGGCGGCAGGGCCGGCGGCACCGGCAGTTCGATCGCGCCCGCCGTCTCGTGCGGTACGGTGGCGAGCAACGTTCCGTCGGCGGCGATGATCGCACTGATCCCGGTGGGGGTGGCGCGGACGATCGGCAGCCCCTCCTCGATCGCGCGCATCCGCGCCTGCGCCAGATGCTGGGGCGGGCCCCAGCGGCCGAACCAGGCGTCGTTCGACGGGTTGAAGATCAGTCGCGGCCGATGCGCCTCGTCGATCACCTCGCCCGAGAAGATGATCTCGTAGCAGACCTGGATGCCGACCGGACCGAAACCGGGCCAGTCGATCGCGCGCGGGCCGGGGCCGGGGGTGAAGTCCATGTCGCCGGGCACCAGCCGGGCGAGGCCCAGCGGCTTGAGCAGCCAGGGCATGGGCAGATATTCGCCATAGGGCACCAGATGCGCCTTGTCATAGATGCCGTGGATGTCCGCGTCCGGGCCGATCGCGAGCACGGAGTTGCCCGCGGCAAGGATCCGGTCGCGATCGTCGAAGGTGAGGCGGGGCGCGTTGGTCAGCAGCAGGTCGCGCGATCCGAGCGTGTCGGCGATCCGGGCGCGCAGGCCATAGGGGCGACGGTCGCCATAGACGTAATCGGGATAGCCGCTTTCCAGCAGGTCGGTCACCAGCCCCTCCGGCCAGACGACCAGGCGGGGCGCGGGGCCGGGCCGGCCGGACAGGCGGATCAGCGTCTCCAGCGAACGCTCGGCGGCGTTCACTCGCGCCTCGTTGCCGATATTGGGCTGGACGACGCGCACGCGCGGCGCAGCGGGCGCAGTTGGTGCGGGACGGGTCCGATAGCCGAAGGGTTGCAGCAGCAGCGGCACGGCCAAAGCGAGCGAAGCCGTCCACCAGCGCCGCCGCCACAGCAGCAGCACCATGCCGGCAAAGGCGATGGTCAGGCCGGACAGCGCATAGGTGCCGATCCACGACGCGATATGGGCGATGGCCTGGTCCGGCACCCAGAGCACGCCCAGCGGGTTCCAGGCATAGCCGGTGAACAGCACCGCGCGCAGCCACTCCGTCGCGATCCAGGCGGCGGCGAAGACCAGCACGTAAGGGAAGTCCGGTCCCGCCCGCCCGCGCGCGCGCCAGGCGATGCCGGCCGCCGCCATCGGATAGACCGCCAGGTACAGCGCCAGCGCGACGGCGGCGACATAGCCCAGCACCGGCGGCATCTTGTCCTGGAAGTCGAAGGCGTGCTGGAACCAGTTGTTGTTGACGGTGAAATGGCCCAGCCCGAACAACCAGCCCCGCGCCATCGCGCTGCGCAGGCCCGGCGCGCGGTGGACGATCGCCATCCAGGCGGCGAGACAGGCGATCGACAGCGGCCACCAGTCCAGCGGTGCGAAGCCGCAGGCGGCGAGTGCGCCGAGCAGGATGCAGCCCAGGCCCGGAGAGCGGAGCAGGGCGGAAGGGCGCAAGGTCACATCATTGTCCTGATCGGGGCCATCTCCGCTCGCCCTTGCCGCCGCTTCGTGGCGCCAGCAAGTCCGGGGTGGCGAAAAGCCCAACGCACATTACCTGTTGGATCATGACGATTCGCCCCTTTCATCTCGCCTTTCCCGTCCATGACCTCGCCGCCGCGCGCGCTTTCTATGGTGGAACATTGGGTTGCGCCGAGGGGCGGTCCAGCGATCACTGGATCGATTTCGATCTCTACGGCCACCAGATCGTCGCGCATCTCGACCCCGCCGCCCGCGCGGTGGCGGTGGAGAATGCGGTCGACGGCCATCAGGTGCCGGTGCCGCATTTCGGCGTGGTGCTGGCCCCGGCCGACTGGCGGGCGCTCGCCGACCGGCTGGTCGCGGCGGACACAAGCTTCGTCATCGAACCCTATACGCGCTTCGCCGGGGAGGCGGGCGAGCAATCGACGATGTTCTTCCACGATCCCAGTGGAAATGCGCTGGAGTTCAAGGCATTCGCCGACGACTCGATGATCTTTGCGAAGGACTGACCATGGGCACCCCGATTGCGATCGATATCCCCCATTCTCTGGGCAAGGACGGCGTGCGCCAGCGACTGGACGGCGGCATCTCGCGCATCACCGAGAAGATTCCCGGTGGCGGCGTCGTCCAGCATCGCTGGGAGGGCGACACGATGCACTTCACCGTCACCGCGATGGGCCAGAGCATCGCCTCCACTGCCACCGTCTTCGCCGACAAGGTCCATGCGGTAGTCGACCTGCCGGCCTTTCTGGGCCTGTTTGCCGGCAAGGTGAAGGAGATGATCGAGCGCGAAGCCCCCAAGCTGCTGAAATAATCGGTCGAGCCGGCGAGATGGATGAAAATCGGGTGCGGTTCGGGCGAAGCGGCGGCGTCATGCCAGTAGCGATCCGACGCATCGGCATCGCCGCCAGGGCAATAGCGTGTTTTCTATGGGGATCATCGTCGCGCTTCGGGCGCGCAGACCAGGCGGGATCGATCCCCATTTGCGGACGTGCCGTCCGTCCCGGCGTTCGCCCGCGCGGCGTCTTGGTGTCCGCACCCATGTTCCGTTTCGATCCTTTCCGGTCCAAGACGACCGGGTGACGATGGCGCATCCCCTGGCCGAAAGCTTCCTGGCTCAGCGCCCCGTGCTGCTCCGCTATCTTCGCGCACGGGGCGCGAGCGAGGAGGCGGAGGATCTGCTCCAGGATTTGTGGCTCAAGCTGGCGGCGACCAGCGGGCAGGGGGTCGAGCGGCCCGAATCCTATATGATGCGCATGGCGCACAACCTGATGCTGGACCGCGCCCGAGCGACGCGGCGGCGGTTGACGCGCGACGACGATTACCACCGTGACGGCGCGGAAGACGTGGCGGCCCCGTCCGCGCTCGCCGATCTGATCGCGCGCGAGCGGCTGGACCAGGTCGACCGGGTGCTCGCGGCTCTGGGAGAGCGGACCGACCGCATCTTCCGCCGCCACCGTGTCGAAGGCATGGCGCAGCGCGACATCGCCGCCGAGTTCGGCATCTCGCTCAGCGCGGTGGAGAAGCATCTGCAGAAGGCCTATCGCGCCATCGCCGCGTGGCAACATGACGATGGGACAGCCGCCATGTCGACCGAGGGTAGGGCATGAGCGGGACGGCTTCGGAGCGGATGGCAGAGGCGCTCGACTGGGCGCGTCGGGTGCACGAGCCCGATTTCGACGACTGGGAGGGGCATCTCGACTGGCTGGAGGCCGACCCGGCCAATGCCGCCCTGTTCGACGAGGTGTCGCTCCACCTGGAAGCGGCGACAGCCGGGCTCGCCGCGGAGCCGGTGGCGGCGGCCGTACCCGATGCCGCCAACGACAATCCACCCGTCAGCACGAGCCGCCGCTGGTGGCTGGGATCGGCGATGGCGGCGGCGCTGGTCGGGGTGATCGGCATCGCGAGCTGGCCGTCCGGACCTGATATGCCCGCCACGCCGCTGACGATCGCCACGGCGCTAGGCCAGACGCGATCGGTGCGACTGGCGGACGGCACGCGTGTGGCGATGAACGGTGGCACCATGCTGAAGGTCGATCGCGCCACGCGCTCGCTGTCGTTCGGCGAGGGCGAGGCGTATTTCGACGTGGTCCATGATCCGGCGCGTCCCTTCCGCCTCCAGATCGGCGCGGCGAGCGTCGAGGATATCGGCACCGCCTTCAACGTCCGCCGCCATGACAATGTGATCGAGGTGGCGGTGCGCGAGGGCGTGGTCTCCTTCGATCCCGATGGCGGGACCGAGCCGGATGACGATGCCGTGATCCTGAAGGCGGGCCAGGCGATCCGCATCGTCGACGATCGCGGTGCGGTGCGGCGGGTCGACCGGACGACGATCGGCGGCTGGCGGACCGGGCAGTTGAGCTATGGCGATGTCGCGCTGGCCGAGGTGGCGGGCGACCTGTCGCGCGCGATCGGACAGCCGGTGCGGCTGGCGCCTGGCGACGGGCGGCGCCGGTTCAGCGGGACGTTCAAGGTCGATGCGGATGCGGCGACCAGCGTGCAGCGCCTCGCCGCGATCAGTGGGATGCGCGCGACCCGCGACGCCGGCGGCTGGCGACTGTCGCCGGACGGCTGATCCACGCCTTTCGCCACCCAAGTCGACCTTTCGCGCGGCAATGATTGCACGTGCCGTGTTGCGATGCGGCGATCATACCGCCATGACGCCAGGATGGCGGACCCGAGCTTGAGCCGGACCCCGCCACCGCCCTCCCTGGCGCGCATCGTCGCGTCCCTTGCTGTCAGGACTGGCCCGTGATCCGTCGTTTCCTTGCCCTGTTCGAGCCGTTCATCCTGATGCTGCTCGGCACCGTGTTGCTCGCCACGCTGCTGCCGGCGCGGGGCGGGATGGCGACCATGGTCGCCTGGGCGGCGGATATCGGGATCGTCCTCCTGTTCTTCCTCCACGGCGCCAAGCTGTCGCGCGACGCGATTTGGGAGGGGGCACGCAACTGGCGGCTGCATCTGACGGTGCTGGCGGTCAGCTTCGGCCTGTTCCCCATATTGGGCTTGGGCCTGCGCGCGCTGCCCGGCATCGACAGCGCGATCGCGGCGGGACTGTTGTTCCTCACCTTGCTGCCCTCGACCGTGCAGTCGTCGATCGCCTTCACCGCGATCGCGCGCGGCAATGTCGCGGCGGCGGTGTGCAGCGCATCCTTCTCCAACCTGCTCGGCATCGTCCTGACCCCGGCCCTGGTCGCGTTGCTGATGCCGGGGGCGGGAGCCGGGCACGGCATCTCGACCGGCGCGGTCGAGGCGATCGTGCTACAATTGCTGGTGCCGTTCGTCGCCGGCCATCTGCTGCGGCCCTGGATCGGTGGCTTCGTCGCGCGGCGCAAGCAGTGGCTAACGATCGTCGATCGCGGCTCGATCCTGCTCGTCGTGTACAGCGCGTTCGGCGCGGCGGTGGTGGAAGGGCTGTGGACGCGCGTCTCGCCGGCCGATCTGGGCGTGATCGCAGTGCTCTGCACCGCATTGCTCGCGGTCGTGCTGGGCGTGACGTTGGTGCTGGGCCGCGCGATGGGGCTCTCGCGCGAGGATGCGATCGTCCTGCAATTCTGCGGCTCCAAGAAGAGCCTGGCGTCGGGCGTGCCGATGGCGGGCGTGCTGTTCCCGGCGGCGCAGGTCGGCGTCGTGCTGCTGCCGGTGATGCTGTTCCACCAGATTCAGCTGATCGCCTGCGCCTTCATCGCCCGGCGCTATGCCGACCAGGCGGCGGGGCAGGAGGCATGATCCGCCGCGCCGTCCGCCTGTCCGCGCTGCTGGTCGCGACTCCGGCGTTCGCGCAGGAAGCGCCGCTCGCGGAGGGGGAGGGCGAAACGATCCTGGTCACCGGTCGCGGCCTGTCCGATCCGCCGGGCGACCGCGCCTTCGACGTGGTCGAGATCGATCGCGACCGCATCGCCGCCAACGCCGCCGGCCGGCTGGAGAGCGTGCTGGCCGAGGTCGCCGGCTTGCAGCAGTTCCGCCGCGCCGACAGCCGCAGCGCCAACCCGACCAGCCAGGGCATCACGCTGCGCGGCCTGGGTGGCAATGCGGCGAGCCGGGCGCTGCTGATCCTCGACGGCGTGCCGCAGAGCGATCCGTTCGGCGGCTGGGTCGCCTTCCCGGCCTATGCCACCGACCGGCTCGGCCGCGTCCGGGTGACGCGGGGCGGCGGCAGCGGCTATCAGGGGCCCGGCGCGCTGGCCGGCACGGTCGAGCTCGACAGTGCCACGCCCGATGGCCCGATGACCGGACGCCTGGCCTATGGCAGCCGCGACTCGGTCGATGCGCAAGGCTCGGCGGCGCTGGTTCGGCCGGGGGGCTATCTGACCCTGTCCGGGGCCTATGCGCGCGGCGACGGCTTCGTGCCGATCGTGGCGGAGCGGCGTGGTCCGATCGATCGTTCCGCACCCTATGCGCAAGGATCGGGCGCGGTGCGCGGCGTGATCGCGCTGGCCTCCGATACCGAGCTTCAGGCCAATGTCTCCGCCTTCACCGATCGGCGGGAGCGGGGCACGCCCTTCACCGGCAACCGGTCGGAGGGGGCGGATGCCAGCCTGCGCCTGGTCGGCCGCGGCCGCTGGGGCTGGTCGGCGCTGACCTATCTGCAGACACGCGGCTTCGCCTCCAGCTTCGCCAGTGTCGATGCCGCCCGCACCACGGCCACCCGCACGCTCGACCAGTATAACACGCCCGCCACCGGGCTCGGGGCGCGGGTCGAACTGGCGCCGCCGGTCGGGCAGGGGCTGGCGCTTCGGCTGGGCGCCGACTGGCGCGACGTGTCGGGGCGGACACAGGAGAATTATACCTATGTCGCGGGGCAACCGACCCGGCGGCGCGTCGCGGGTGGCGACAATCGCACCATCGGCCTGTTCGCCGATGGCAGCGCCGAGCTTGGCCGGCTGACCCTGTCGCTGGGCGGCCGGATCGACTGGTGGCGGATCGGTGACGGCCGGCTGAGCGAGCGCCCGCTGGCCGTGGGACCGGCGCTGACGAACCTGCGATTCGCCGATCGCACCGGGCATCAGGCGACCGGGCGGGCCGGCCTGGCCTGGCGCGCGGTCGAGGGCGTGACCGTGCGTGCGGCGGCCTATCGGGGCTGGCGGTTGCCGACGCTCAACGAACTGTACCGGCCGTTCCGGGTCGGCCCGGACGCGACCGCCGCCAACCCGCTCCTCTCTCCCGAGACGCTGCGCGGCGTGGAGGCGGGCGTGACGATCGCGCCGGACCGGTCGCTGCGGTTGGCGGCGACGGTCTTCGACAATCGGCTGGACGATGCGATCGCCAATGTCACGGCGGGCGCGGGGCCGGGCACTTTCCCGCTGGTGGGCTTCGTTGCGGCGAATGGCGTGTACCGGGTGCGGCGCAACCTCGACGCCGTCCGGTCGCGCGGGTTGGAGCTGGATGCGCGTTGGCAGCCGGGCGCGTTCGGACTCGGCGCGTCGTGGAGCCATGTCGACGCCCGCGTCCGGGCAAGCGGCGCCGGCGCGGCGCTGGACGGGTTGCGCCCGGCACAGACGCCGCGTGATCAGCTTTCCGGCACGGTCGATTATCGCCGGGGCGGGGCGTCGGCGGCGCTGACCTTGCGCCATCTGTCGCGCCAGTACGAGGATGACCAGAACAGCCGGAGCCTGGCCCCCGCGACGACTCTCGACGCCTATCTCGCCCTGCCGGTGACGATGGCGCTGGCGGTCGAGCTGCGGGCGGAGAATGTCACCGATGCGCGGGTCGAGGTGGGGATCAGCGGCGCGAACCTGGTCGAGCGCGCGACTCCGCGTACCTTGTGGATCGGGCTGCGCTATCGGCCCGGACGATGAGAAATCCCTAACGTCCCTTAAATTTCCGGGTCCGGCTACTCATCCGCCCGCCGCCGCGATAAACGCGGTGCAGAGGCAACGGCCCCGGAGAGATGATTGATGGATCCCCTATACCCTGTCGGCGACGCGGCGAAGGACGCGCGGATCGACCATGCCGGCTATGAGCGGCTTTATGCCGAGGCGGCACGCGATCCGGAGGGCTATTGGCGGGACGAGGCGCACCGCACGCTGGACTGGATCACGCCGTTCCATCAGGTGAAGGACACGTCCTTCGACGAGGCCGATTTCCGCATCCGCTGGTTCGCGGACGGCGAACTCAACGTCTCCGCCAATTGCCTGGACCGGCATCTGGCGGAGCGCGGCGATCAGGTCGCGATCATCTGGGAGGGCGACGAGCCGGGTGAGACGCGCCGCGTCACCTATCGCGAGCTTCATGGCGAGATGTGCCGCTTCGCCAACGTGCTGAAGGCCAATGGCGTGGGCAAGGGCGACCGGGTCACGCTCTACCTGCCGATGATCGTCGAGGCGGCGGTGGCGATGCTCGCCTGCACGCGGATCGGGGCGATCCATTCGATCGTGTTCGGCGGCTTCTCGCCCGATAGCCTGGCCAACCGCATCCAGGATTGCGACTCCCGGCTGGTGATCACCGCCGACGAGGGCTGTCGCGGCGGCAAGCGCATCCCGCTCAAGGCCAATGTCGACAAGGCGCTGGCGCATTGCCCCGGCGTCGACCGCGTTCTGGTGGTGCGGCGGACCGGTGCGGACATCGCGATGATCGCGGGCCGCGACCTGTGGTGGCATGAGGCGGCCGAGGGCGTCGATGCCGATTGCCCGGCCGAGCCGATGAACGCCGAGGACCCGCTGTTCATCCTCTACACTTCCGGCTCGACCGGCAAGCCCAAGGGCGTGCTGCACACGACCGGCGGCTATCTGCTCTGGGCGGCGTCGACGTTCCGCGACGTGTTCGATTACCGCGAGGGCGAGATCTTCTGGTGCACGGCCGATGTCGGCTGGGTCACCGGGCACAGCTATGTCGTCTATGGCCCGCTCGCCAACGGCGCGACGACGGTGATGTTCGACGGCGTGCCCAACTATCCCGACCATGGCCGCTTCTGGGAGACGATCGACCGGCTGGGCGTCAACATCTTCTACACCGCCCCCACCGCGATCCGTGCGCTGATGCGCGAGGGCGACGGCTGGGTGGCGACATCCTCGCGCCGGTCGCTGCGGCTGCTGGGCTCGGTCGGCGAGCCGATCAATCCGGAGGCGTGGGACTGGTATCACCGCGTCGTCGGCGAGCGGCGCTGCCCGATCGTCGATACCTGGTGGCAGACGGAGACGGGCGGCATCCTGATCGCGCCGCTGCCGGGCGCCACCGACCTGAAGCCGGGCTCCGCCACCAGGCCCTTGCCCGGCGTGCTGCCGCAACTGGTCGATGCGGAGGGGCAGGTGCTGGACGGCGCGACCGAGGGCAATCTGGTGATAGCGGACAGCTGGCCGGGCCAGATGCGCACCGTATGGAACGATCACGAGCGTTTTTTCCAGACCTATTTCAGCACCTATCCGGGCAAATATTTCACCGGCGACGGCTGCCGCCGCGATGCGGACGGCTATTACTGGATCACCGGCCGGGTGGACGATGTCATCAACGTGTCCGGCCACCGCATGGGCACCGCCGAGGTCGAAAGCGCGCTGGTCGCCCATGTCAAGGTGGCCGAGGCGGCAGTGGTGGGGATGCCGCATGAGGTTAAGGGGCAGGGCATCTATGCCTATGTCACGCTGAACGCCGGCGAGGCGCCGTCCGAGGACCTGCGGGCCGAGCTCCGGACCTGGGTGCGGAACGAGATCGGTCCGATCGCCAGCCCCGATGCGCTGCAATTCGCGCCGGGCCTGCCCAAGACCCGCTCGGGCAAGATCATGCGCCGCATCCTGCGCAAGATCGCCGAGGGCGACGTGTCGAACCTGGGCGATACCTCGACGCTCGCCGATCCGGGCGTGGTCGACCAGCTGGTCGCCGGGCGGGTCTAGCCAAGGCGTGCTCCCCGGCAGAGGCCGGGGAGCGGTCACGGGGCGGAGAAGCCCGTCACCCCCGGTATAGCGCCTCCGCATCCCGCTTGAACGCCGCGCCGGAATCCGTTCGGCTGTAGAACATGTGCCCGCCCGGATAGATGTCCAGCTTCACCCGGTCCGTCTGGCCGAAGGCGGGCATCTGGTCGACGATCAGGCGTGAGGCGAAGAAGGGACAGGACAGGTCGTCCCAGCCATGGACGATCATCACCTTCATCTTGGGATCGTTGGCGATCGCCTTGCGTAGGTCGGTGACGGGGGTATCGTCGGGCTTGCCGCGATCCCAGGCCTGGTTCACCGCATAGGACAGCGCGTGATAGCGCGCATCGGTCTTCCAGCCGACTTCGCGCGTGACGAAATCGACCATCGCGCTGGTCGTCGGCGCGATCAGCGAGTCGAGGATGGGATCGTTGGACTGCTGCTCCTTCGCCCAGGGGAAGGGGTCGAAGGCGGTGACGTTCGAGTCGTAGACGCTGCCGATCGTCCCTTGCGCGCGGTGGATCTCGCGCAGGTAGGTGCCCGTGTCGATCCGCCCGCCCATGCGCCGCACCAGCGTCGGGTCCAGCCCGGTCAGTTGCGTGACCCGCTCGACCAGCCGGTTCAGCGCCTCCGGGTTGGACCGGCCGAGCAGCAGGTCGGTGGCGAAGGGCCCGCGCGTATAGGCTTCGACCTCCGCCATTGCCTGCGGCGTCAGCTTGCCCTGCCGCTCCAGATTGGCGGCGGCCATCGAGGGCAGGTCGATCATCCAGGGCAGGGGCGATAACGCGGTCGATCCGTTGCCGACCGCCGGATCGAGATAGGGGGATACCAGGATCAGGCCGTTGACCCCGACGCCGATCTGCGATTGGAGTTCATAGGCGATGCGCGGCGCGCGATAGCCGCCATAGCTTTCGCCCATCACATATTTGGGCGATCGCAGCCGCCCCGACTGCACCAGCCAGTCATAGACGATCTTGGACAGATATTTAATGTCGGGATCGTTGGCGTAGAACGCCTTCTTGGTCTTCTCCTCGTCGACCAGGCTTCGGCTGAAGCCGGTGCCGATCGGATCGATGAAGACCAGATCGGTGAAGTCGAGCCAGCTATTGGGATTGTCGGTGGCGATCGGCGCGTCGGACGGCGCGTCGCCCTGCGCGCCGAACTGCACATGCTTGGGGCCCACCGCGCCCATGTTGAGATAGACCGATGCCGCGCCTGGTCCGCCGTTGAACGCGAAGGTCACCGGTCGGCGCACGTCGCTGCCCGGCACCGTATAGGCGGTATAGACGACCTGCCCGATCGTCTCGCCCTTCTCGTCGCGGACCGGCAGGGTGCCGACCGTCGCGCGGTAGCTGATGGTGCGGCCGCCGATGCGGACGCTCTGCGTGATGCTCTTGTCGGCGGGCAATGGCGGCAGCTTGGTCTCGTCGCCGTCCTTCTTGTCGGCGGCGGCGGCCTTGTCGTCGGTCTTGGGCGCGGCGGCGGGGGCGGCGACAGGGGTGGCGAGCAGCGCCAAGGTCAGGATGGAGGCGGCATGGCGAAAGGAGCGCAAGGGCGATGATCCTTGATGATGATGGCGGATGCTATGCGCCCGTTCAGCCTGCGGCAAGACGGTGGCGTTTCGCTACGATGGCTTCCCCCCACGCCGCGCCTTGCCTAAGACGCATGGGATGACGGTCATGCTGCCACCACGATGATGCTAACCTACGGAATGGCGGCGACGATGGGCGCGCTGCTCTTCACGGCGCTGCTCGCGGCCGTCCTGCTGATGGTCGCGGGGCTGAAGGCGCGGCGCGAGGCGGCGGCGGCGTTGGCCGAGAATGTGCGGCTCCAGGCGATGCTGCGCGTCAGCCCGACCACGGTGATGCTGATCGGCGCGGACGGGCGGATCGAGATGCCGCGCCGCATGGCCGACTGGTTCGGCCTGGCGCAACCCGCCGTGACCATCGCCGAGCTGGCCGAGCATGGCGGACTGTCCGAGGCGGAGGTCGCCGGGCTGGAGGCGGACGTGCAGGCGGCCCAGCGCGCCGGGCGCGGGTTCCAGCGGGCGATCCGGCCGCGCGGGTCGCAACGGGTGATCACGATGCGCGGCGATCGCGCGCCGGAGGAACTGGGCGCGACCGGCGGCGTCATCGTCTGGGCGTTCGACGCCACCGAGTCGCTCAGCGAGATCGACCGGCTGGGCGCGGAGGCGGCGCGGCTCGGCGCGGCCTATGCGGCCCTGACCGGCCTGATCGAGGCGTCGCCGATGCCGATGTGGTATCGCGATGGCGAGATGCGGCTGACCATGGTCAATTCCGCCTATGTCGAGGCGGTCGAGGGCCGCGACGCCGCCGATGTCGTCGCGCGCCAGCTCGAACTGATCGAGGAGATGGGCAGTGCCGGCCCGGTCGCCGGGGCCAAGTCCGCGCGCGCCTCTGGCCGGCCGAGCGAACAGGTGCTGCCCGCCACCATCGCGGGCGACCGCCGGACGCTGCGGGTGTTCGACGTGCCGTTGCCAACCGGCGGCGTCGCCGGCTTCGCCGTCGATATCGAGGAATTGGAACAGGCGCGCAGCGGCGCGAAACGCTTCGCCGAGGCGCAGCGTGGGATGCTCGATCGATTGTCGGCGGCGGTGGCGCAGTTCGGCCCCGACCATGCGCTGGTCTTCTGCAACCAGCCGTTCCGCCGCATGTTCGCGATGCGCGCCGAATGGCTGGCCGACCGGCCCGAATTCGACCGGGTGCTGGAGCGGATGCGCGATGTCGGCCGCCTGCCCGAGGTGCGGGACTTCCCTGGCTGGAAGGCGGAGCGGCGCGAATGGTTCATGCTGACCGACGAGGCGGTCGAGGAACATTGGCATCTGCGCGGCGGCACGCATCTGCGCGTCGTCGGCCAGCCGCTGCCCGATGGCGGCCTGTTGCTGATCTTCGAGGATCGGACCGAGCAGGTCCAGCTCGCCTCGTCGCGCGATACGCTGCTGCGGGTCCGCACCGCGACCTTCGACAATCTGTCGGAGGCGCTGGGCGTCTTCGCGGCCGATGGCCGGTTGCAGCTGTGGAACAACCGGTTCCGCGCGCTATGGGGGGTGGAGGAGGAATTCCTGTCCTCTCACCCGCGCGTCGATGCCTTTGCCGAGCGGATCGCGCCGCGCCTCAAGGCGCCCGAGCGCGCGGTGGTGATCCCCGACCTCGTCCGATCGGCGACCAACGAACGCCAGCAGCGCGGCGGCAGCATCGTGCTGGCGGACGGCCGGCATTTCGAGTTTGCGGGCGTGCCGCTGCCCGACGGCAACGCGCTGTTCACCATGCTCGACATCACCGATTCGCGGCGGGCCGAACAGGCGCTGCGCGAACGCGCCGACGCGCTGGAGGCGGCGCACCGGGTCAAGACGCAGTTCGTCGCCAATATGAGCTATGAGCTGAAGACGCCGCTGACCTCGATCAGCGGTTTCGCCGAGATGCTGCATGGCGGCTATGCCGGCAAGCTGCCGCGCCAGGCGGAGGATTATCTGGAGGCGATCCTGGACTCGGTCGAGCGGCTGACCGTGCTGGTCGACGACGTGCTCGACCTGACGCTGGGCGACGAGGGCGCGGAGATCGAGAAGGGCGATGTCGACTTGGCCGAAGTGGCCCGCGCGGCGGCGGAAGCGCTGCGGCCGGCGATCCGCCGCCACCGGATCGACCTGGCGGTGGAGATCGCGCGCTCGGTCGGCCGCGTGCAGGGCGATGCGCAGCGGCTGCGCGAGGTGGTCGAGCATCTGCTGCGCCACGCTCTGGGCGCGCTGCCCGATGGCGGGCGCATCCTGCTCCATGCCGATGGCAACGCCGGTCGGGCCCGGATCGTCGTGTCCGATGACGGGCCGGGGCTCGACCCGGAAAATGCCGAACACGCTTTCGACCGCTTCGCCGAGCCGCATCTGCAACCCGGCGGCGAGCGTGCGTTGGGGCTCGGGCTGCCGCTCGCCAAGCAGTTCGTCGAGGCGCATGGCGGCACGATCGCACTGGTGTCGGAGCCGGGCGAGGGGACGTTGGTGACGGTGGAGTTGCCGAGGCGATGACCGAAATGCGACTGGCGGATGCCGCCGCGACCGAGGCGTTCGGCGCGCGATTGGCGCAATGGGTGCGGGCAGGCGACGTCATCACGCTGCGCGGGGACCTGGGGGCGGGCAAGACCAGCATCGCGCGCGGACTGCTCGCGGCCCTGGGCCTCGCCGGCGAGGCACCGAGCCCGAGTTTCGCGATCGTCCAGCCCTATCGGCCGCCGGAGGTGACGCTGCCGGTGCTGCATGTCGATCTCTATCGGCTGGATGATGCCGAAGAAGTGGAGGAATTGGGGCTGGAGGATGAGCGGGGCGACGGACTGTTGCTGGTCGAATGGCCGGAACGCGCCGGTGCGCGCGCCTGGCCGGACGCGCTGGCCCTGACGCTCGCGATCGATCCGGCCGGCGGCCGGCGCTTGACAGCCGAGGTGCCGAAGGCATGGGAGCAGCGATGGCCGATATGATTCCGCCGGCGGGAGCCGCCGCCTTTCTCGCCACCCATGGCTGGGGCGACGCCGTGGTGACGCC
Source organism: Sphingomonas sp. S-NIH.Pt15_0812 (assembly GCF_003951315.1). Classification (GTDB taxonomy): domain Bacteria; phylum Pseudomonadota; class Alphaproteobacteria; order Sphingomonadales; family Sphingomonadaceae; genus Sphingomonas. Next base: position 133,681 of record NZ_QLJH01000005.1, on the reverse strand, counting down.
GCTGGCCGGCGATGCCTCGTTCCGCCGCTATTTCCGCGTCACCGATGATGCGCGCAGTGCGGTGCTGATGGACGCACCGCCGCCGCATGAGGATAGCGCGCCCTTCGTCGCGATGGCGCGATGGCTGGATGCGCGCGGCTTCCTGGCGCCCGCGATCCTGGCCGTCGACGCGGTCCGGGGACTGGTGCTGCTCACCGATCTCGGCGATGTCCGGCTGCGGGAGACGGTGGATGCCGATCCCGCGGTCGAGTGGGCGCTCTATGCGGACGCGGTCGACCTGCTGATCGATCTGGCCCGGCATCCGGTCGAGGGGCTCGAACCCTATGATCGTGCCGTGCTGCACCGCGAGGTCGGCCTGCTGACGCAATGGTATGGCCCGGCGGTCGGGCTGGACCTGGATGTGGCGGGCTATCACGCGGCCTGGGAGGCGGTGTTCGACCACGCGCTGGCGGCCGAGCCGGTGACCGTGCTGCGCGATTATCATGCGGAGAACCTGATGCTGGTCGGTAGCGCGCGCAGGCTGGGCCTGCTCGACTTCCAGGACGCGCTGGCGGGCCATCCCGCCTATGACCTGGTGTCGCTGCTCCAGGACGCACGGCGCGACGTGTCCCCGGCGGTGGAGGCGGCGATGCTCGACCGCTACCGGGAAGAGACGGGGGCGGGCGAGGATTTCCTGGCGGCCTATCATGTCCTCGGCGCGCAGCGGAACGCCAAGATCGTCGGCATCTTCGCCCGGCTGTGGAAGCGCGACGGCAAGCCGCGCTATGCCGGCTTGTGCCCGCGCGTCTGGGCCTATCTGGAGCGCGACTTGGCCCAGCCGGTCCTGGCGCCGGTGAAGCGCTGGTTCGACGCGAACATCCCGGCCGACCGGCGCGGCGACCCGCTGGCGATCGCGACGGAGGTGGGGGCATGAGCCGGCCCCAGTGGCGGTTGCGCCTCGATCCCGGCGGCGCGGTGCCGAAGACCGCGATGGTGATGGCGGCGGGCCTGGGCAAGCGGATGCGGCCGCTGACCGCCGTCCGTCCCAAGCCCCTGATCGAGGTGGCGGGCAAGCCGCTGATCGATCATGTCTTCGACCGGTTGAAGGATGCCGGCGTCGCGCGCGCGGTGGTCAACGTCCATTATCTGGCGGACACGCTGGAGGCGCATGTCACCCACCGGATCAAGGGGATCGAAATCGCGATCTCCGACGAGCGCGGGCGGTTGATGGAGACGGGGGGCGGGCTGGTCCAGGCGCGCGACCTGCTCGGCGACGATCCGCTCTATGTCATCAACAGCGACAATCTGTGGATCGACGGACCGGTCGACGCGCTGAAACTGCTCGCCTCGCGCTGGGATGGCGAGACGATGGACGCGCTGCTGCTGATGGTGCCGCTGGCGCGCGCGCACAACCACAACGGATCGGGCGATTTCCACCTGGCCCCCGATGGCCGGATCACCCGGCGGCGGCGGCCGGGCACGGTCGCGCCCTTTGCCTATACGGGCGTGCAGATCTTCCATCCCCGGCTGATCGCGGACTGGCCGGAGGGGCCGTTCTCGACCAATCTGTTCTGGGACCGGGCGATCGCGGCGGGCCGCGCCTTCGGACAGGTGCATCAGGGCCTGTGGTTCGATGTCGGCACCCCGCGCGCGATCCCGCGGACCGAGGCGATCCTGCTCGATGGCTGACGCGCCCGCGGCCGCGCGGCCCCGGCTCTACACCATCCCCGCGCACCGGGCCTTTGCCGATGCGCTGGTCGGCGGACTGATGCGCGGCCGCGACGTGGCGCAACTGGCGCGCGGCATGATCCTGCTGCCCAACAACCGGGCCGTGCGCGCGGTGACCGAGGCGTTCGTGCGCGCCAGCGGCGGTGGCCTGTTGCTGCCCCGGCTGGTGCCGCTGGGCGATCCCGATCTGGGCGAGGCGGTCGGCGCGGCGCTGGACACGGCGGACGAGGACGATCCCCCGCCGCCCGCCGTCGCTCCCTATGCCCGGCGGATGATCCTGGCCCGGCTGGTCGGCGAGGAACGGGCCCGCGCCGGCCAGCCGGTGCCGGCGGCGGAGGCGGTGCGGCTGGCCGGCGACCTGGCCCATACGCTCGACCAGTTGCTGGTCGAGGAGGTGCCGCCCACGCGCCTCGCCGAACTCGATTTGGGGCCGGAGCTGACCGAACATTGGCACCGGGCGCTGTCGACGTTCCGCATCGTGCTCGATCGCTGGCCGGACGAACTGGCGCGGCTTGGCCGGATCGACGCGGCGGATCGGCGCGCACGGCTGCTCGGCCGGCTGGAGACGCGCTGGCGGTTGGCGCCGCCGCCCGGATTCGTCTGCGCGGCCGGCATCACCGATGCGGCCCCCGCCGTGGCGCGGCTGCTGCGCTGCGTGTCGGAGATGGCGGAGGGGCAGGTGGTGTTCGCCGGCCTCGACCTCGACATGGCGGAGGAGGAATGGGAGGCGCTGGGGCCGCATCCTGCCGACCCCGTCACCGGCCATGTGCCGCGCTCGATCGAGACGCATCCGCAATTCCACCTGAAGCAGATGCTCGACCGGATGGGCGTCGCGCGCGGCGAGGTGCGGGCGTGGCGCGGCGGCGCGGCGGCCGTCTCGGGGCCGGACTCCGATCCGGCGCGCGGCCGGGCGATCGCCAATGCGCTGGCCCCGGCCGAGTTCACCGGCCGCTGGACCAATCTCGCCGCGGCCGACCGTCGCCTGTCGGGCGTGCGCGCCATTGAATTGCCGACCCCGGCCGACGAGGCGCAGGCGATCGCCCTGACCTTGCGCCAGGCGCTGGAGGAAACCGGCCGTACCGCCGCCCTGGTCACGCCCGACCGTGCCCTGGCCCGCCGCGTCGCGGTTCATTGCCGGCGCTGGGGGATCGATGTGGCGGACAGCGCCGGGCAGCCGCTGTCGCTGCAACCGCCGGGCACGTTGCTGCTCGCGCTGGCGGAGGCGGCGGCGCAGCGTTTCGCCCCGCTCGCGCTGCTGGCGCTGCTCAAGCATCCGCTGGTCCGCGCCGACAACCGGCTGCACTGGCTGGACGGAGTGCGTGCGCTCGACCGGGCCCTGCGCGGACCACGCCCGCCGGCCGGGCTCGACGGGCTGGCCCCCGAAGGCACCGCCGCCGAATTCTGGGCGGAGGCCAGGCCGGTGCTGGAGCCGGTCGGCCATACCTTCGACAGCGGCGCGCAACCGCTGGCCGGCTTCATCGCCTGCCTGCGCGAGGCGGCGCAGACCCTGTGCGGCGATGCGCTCTGGTCGGGCCCCGCCGGCCGCGCCGCGGCGGACTTCATCGCCGATCTGGAGGCCGAGGCGGGGGCCGGACCCGCCCTGGTCGAACCGACCGAGATGCCGGCGCTGCTCCGCACCCTGCTGGACGAGGTGCCGGTCCGTATCCCGCCGGGCCTAGGTCATCCGCGCCTGGCCATTTACGGCCTGATCGAGGCGCGGCTGCAGACCGCCGACCTGATGGTGCTGGGCGGGTTGAACGAGGGCGTCTGGCCCGGCCGGCCTGCACCCGATCCGTGGCTTGCCCCGCGAATCCGCACCGCGCTCGGCCTGTCGGGGCTGGAGCGGCGGATCGGCGTCGCCGCGCACGACTTCGCGCAGGGGCTGGGCGCGCCGCAGGTGTTGATCACCCGCGCCCGGCGCGACGCCTCCGCCCCCGCGCTCGCCTCTCGCCTGTGGCTCCGCTTGCAGGCGATGGCGGGCGATCGGTTCGTGCGCGATCACGTGCTGGAGGGCTGGACCCGCGCGCTGGACGATGCCGGCATCCCGGTGCCGGCCGAACGGCCGCACCCCTCGCCGCCGGTCGCGCAGCGGCCCAAATCGATCTCCGTCACCGAGGTCGACCGATTGAAGGCCGACCCCTATGCCTTCTACGCGCGGCGCGTGCTGCGGCTGATGCCGCTGGACCCGGTCGACGCCGACCCGACCGCCGCGTGGCGCGGCACTGCCGTCCATGCGATCCTGGAGGCCTGGTGGAAAGAGGATCGCTGCGCGCCGCACGCGCTGCGGCCGCGCGCGATGACGATGCTGGAGGAGGCGGAGGTGCATCCGCTGCTCCGCGCCCTGTGGCAACCCCGCCTGCGCGAGGCGATCGACTGGATCGCCGCCGAGGTGGAGGCGATGGCAGGGCAGGGTCGCCGGGTGCTGGCGGCGGAGGGCAAGGGCGCGATCGATATCGCCGGCGTGCGCCTGTCCGGCCGCTTCGACCGGATCGACCGACTGGCCGACGGCATCGGCATCATCGACTATAAGACCGGCAAGCCGCCCAGTGCCGCGGCGGTGCGCAACGGGTTCAGCCTGCAACTCGGCCTGCTCGGCCTGATCGCCGAGCGCGGCGGGTTCGAGGGAGTGGAGGGCCGCGCGACCGCGTTCGAATATTGGTCGCTGGCCAAGAAGCGCGATGCGTTCGGCTTTATCGAAAGCCCCTGCGATCCCGCCGGCAAGCGCGACAGGATCGTGACCGACGAGTTCGTCGCGATCGCCGCCGCCAATTTCACCGATGTCGCGGGCGAATGGCTGACGGGCGACGCGCCCTTCACCGCCAAACTGGTGCCCGAATATGCCCCCTATGCGGAATATGACCAGTTGATGCGCCGCGACGAATGGTATGGCCGTGACCGCTGAACTCCGTCCGCTGCCCCGGCTGAAGGGCGAACAGGCCGCCGCCAGCGACCCCCATGCGCATGTCTGGCTCTCCGCCTCGGCCGGCACGGGCAAGACGCAGGTGCTGTCCGCCCGCGTGTTCCGCCTGTTGTTGAAGGGCGTCGACCCGTCCGCGATCCTGTGCCTGACCTTCACCAAGGCGGGCGCGGCGGAAATGGCGCATCGGATCAGCCAGCGGCTCGCCGCCTGGGTGCGGATGGCGGACACCGATCTCGCCAACGATCTCTATGCGCTGGGCGAGCGCGCCGACCCCGAGCAGCGGGCGCGGGCGCGGACGCTCTTCGCCAAGGTGCTGGACGCGCCGGGCGGCGGGCTGCGAATCCAGACGATCCACGGCTTCTGCCAGGGCCTGCTCGCCGCCTTCCCGGTCGAGGCGGGGCTCGCGCCCGGCTTCCGCCCGCTGGAGGCCCGCGAGGAGGCGGTGCTGGCGCGCGAGGCGCTGGCCCGGATGCTGACCGATGCCGAGCGCGAGGGGCGGGGCGCGGTGGTCGAGACGATCGGCGCGCTCAGCCTGCGCCTGGGCGAGGGCGGGGCGGAGGGCTTCCTGATCGCCTGCGCCCGGTCGCTGGCCGCGCTGGAGGCCCTGCCGGTCGGTATCGGCCCCTATCTGCGCCGCCAGCTCGACCTGCCGCAGGGCGATGTCGGTGAAGCGGTGGCGGCCGAGTGCGCCGGCTTCGATGAGACCGCGCTCCGCCGGCTCGCCGCCTGTAATGCCGCCTGGGGCACCAAGAACGGCCTGGCCCGCGCCGATGCGATCGCCGCCTGGCTCGCACGCGATCCGGCGGACCGCGCCGCCACGCTCGCCGATCTCCACGCGGTCTGGGCGCGCGCCGATGGGGAGCCGCGCTCCTTCGCCAAGGGGCAGGCCCCGCAGGAGCCGGACTATGCCGAAACCGCCAGCCGCTTCCATGGCCAGTGCGCCGCCCTGCTGTCGCTGGCGACCCGCGCCGCCTATGCGGATCTGCTCGGCGCGGGGCTGAGCGTCGGGCGCGACTATGCCCGCGCCTATGACCGGGCCAAGCGGCAGGTCGGCGGCGTCGATTTCGACGACCTGATCCGCGTCACCGTCAGCCTGCTCGAACAGCCCGGCGTGGGTGAATGGGTGCGCTACAAGCTCGACCAGGTCACCGAACATGTCCTGATCGACGAGGCGCAGGACACCAATCTGAACCAGTGGCGGATCGTCAGCGCGGTGGCGGACGAGTTCTTCGTCGGGCGGGGCATCTATGCGCCGCGCACGCGCACGCTGTTCACGGTCGGCGACTGGAAACAGGCGATCTTCGGCTTCCAGGGGACCAGTCCGGTCAACTTCGCCTGGGCGGAGCGACGGTTCGGCGGTCGCGCGCAGGAGGCGCTGGGGGACGATGACTGGCCCGAGCATGAGCGCGGACTGCCGTTCGAGCGGCTGTCGCTGACCCACAGTTTCCGCTCGACCCGGGGCATATTGCGCTTCGTCGATGCGGCGGTCGCGGTGGTGCCCGAGCCAGCCCTGGGGGCGATCGGCCTGATGGAGGATCATGCCAGCGAGGTGGCCGGGCCGGGCCATGTCGCGCTCTGGCCGCCGGTGGTGGCGGGCGGATCGGAGGAGGACGAGGAAAGCTGGGTCGACGATGCCGTGCGCAAGCTGGCCGGCGATGTGGCCCGTGCGGTGCGACGCTGGCTGGACGAGGGACTGGTGCTTGGCGCCAAGGGCCGGCCGCTCAGGCCCGAGGATGTGATGATCCTGGTCAAGCGACGCGGCGACCTCGCCTCGCTGCTGGTCGCGCGTCTGTACGCGGAGGGGGTGCCGGTGGCGGGCGTCGATCGCCTCCGGCTCAACGCGCCGCTGGCGGTGCAGGACCTGCTGGCGGCGGTGCGCTTCGCGCTCCAGCCCGACGACGACCTGTCGCTCGCCAGCCTGCTGGTCTCGCCGCTGATCGGCTGGAGCCAGGACGAGCTGATGCATGCCGCGCCGCGCACGCATGGCAGCCTGTGGCGGCATCTGACCCAAACCCTGTCCGAGGATCGGATCGCGCCGCTGCGCCTGATCCTCAACCGCGCCGACTTCACCACGCCCTATCAGTTTCTGGAGGAGCTGCTGTCCGGCCCGATCGGGGGGCGGCGCAAGTTGCTGGCGCGGCTGGGGGCGGAGGCGCGCGACCCGATCGAGGAATTGCTGTCGGCGGCGCTCACTTTCGAACATATGACGACGCCGTCGCTCCAGCGCTTCCTCGACTGGTTCGATCGCGGCGATGTCGAGATCGTCCGCGATCCGTCCGCGCCGATGGATGCGGTGCGGGTGATGACCGCGCACGGCGCCAAGGGCCTGCAGGCGCCGCTGGTGATCCTGGCGGATGCGACGGTCGATCCGACGCAGAGCCCGCGCACGACGCTGCGCTGGTCGCCCGAGCCGGGGGCCGCGCCGCTGCCGGTCTTCCCGCCGCGCGCGACCGAGCGGGGCGGGCCGCTGGACATGGTGAAGGCGGAGGCGGAGGCGGCCGAACTGGAGGAGCATTGGCGGCTCTTCTACGTCGCCGCGACACGGGCGGAGGAACGGCTGGTGATCGCCGGCGCACTCGGCCCCAAGGCCAAGGGCGTGCCGCCGCAAGCCAGCTGGTATGCCGCCGCCGCGCGCGGGTTCGACTCGCTGGGCGTACCGGCGGGCGAGGGCGAGCGAGTGTATGAGGAGGGGGCGGCGCTCGCCCCGCGCGGCGGCGCGGCGGCTATGCCGGTGACCGAGCCGACCGCGCCGCTGCCCGGTTGGAGCCGGACGCCGGCCCCGAAGGAATCGCGGCCCTCCCGGCCCCTCGCACCCTCGGCGATGGGCGAGGATCTGGTCGCCGATCCGCCGCCGACCGCGGCGATGCGCGCGGCGGCGGAGCGGGGCCGGCTGCTCCACGCCTTGTTCGAGCGGCTGCCGATGGTGGTCCCCGCTCGACGGGCTGGCGCGGCCGAGCGCTGGCTGGCGACCGCCGGGGCAGTGGCGGACGCGACGGAGCGACGGCAACTCACCGAGGCGGCGCTGTCGGTGATCGAGGATCCGCGCTTCGCCGCGCTGTTCGGGCCGGACAGTCTGGCGGAAGCGCCGATCGCCGCGACCATTGGCGGCGGGTTCGTCGTGTCGGGCAAGGTCGACCGGCTGCTGATCGGTGACACGATCCGGGTCGTCGACTTCAAGACCGGCCGTCGCGTACCCGACGCGCCGCCCGATTATCATATCCGCCAGATGGCCGGCTATGTCGCGGCGCTGTCGGTGGTGTTTCCCGGCCGGCCGGTGGAGGCGTCGCTGCTCTACACGGCGGGGCCGGTGCTGGTTACCCTGACGCCGGAGCAACTCGCCGGTCACAAGCCCGGCTTTCCCGCGACGGAGCAAAGCTCTGTCGTCGGGGGTTGAGACGATCCACGATTTTCCCCAGATCGATACGCACAAGGAGTAGCATCATGCCCACCAAGACGATCACCGACGCCAGCTTCACCGACGACGTGCTCAACGCCGACACGCCCGTGCTGGTCGACTTCTGGGCGGAGTGGTGCGGCCCCTGCAAGATGATCGGCCCGGCGCTGGAGGAGATTTCCGACGAGCTGGGCGAGCGGGTGACGATCGCCAAGCTGAACATTGACGACAATCCCGACGCCCCCGGTAAATATGGCGTGCGCGGCATCCCGACGATGATCCTGTTCAAGGGCGGCGTTCCGGCCGCGACCAAGGTCGGCGCGGAACCCAAGGGCCGGATCAAGAGCTGGATCGAACAGTCGATCTGAGGATTGCGGCGGCGGCCATCCCGACCGGGATGGCCGCTCCGGATCAGGTCAGCGGTATCATGACGTTGGCGGCATAGCCCGGCCGCTCGCGCAAGGCCGCGTACCAGCGCGCGACATGGGGACGGTCCGGCCGCTCGATCGCCAGCGCGAACCAGCTATGCGCATAGACGCCCATCGGCACGTCACCCAATCCGAAGGCATCACCCGACAGCCAGGGCGTATGCGACAGCTGTTCGTCCAGGGTCGCCATCATCGCCCCCGCCTTGACCGCCCCGGCGGCGACAGCCGTCATGTCCCGTTCGCCCTCCGGCTTGCGGACCAGGTTGACGAAGGCATCGCGTTGCGCCTCGGCGAAGCCGAACTGCCAGTCCATCCAGCGATCGGCCAGCGCCCGTGCCGCCGGATCGGACGGCCAGAAACGCTCGCCGCCGTGTTTCGCCGCCAGATAGCGCAGGATCGCGTTCGACTCCCACAGGGTGAAGCCGTCGGCGTCGGTGATCGTCGGGATCAGCGCATTGGGGTTGAGCGCCCGGTACGCCGCATCCATGCCGAACGCGCCGCCGACATCGTGGCGTTGATAGGGCAGGCCGAGTTCCTCGGCGAACCAGGCGACCTTCTTCACATTATGCGAGTTCAGCCGGCCCCAGAGCGTCAGCACCGCCCTCAGCTCCGATAATCGGCGTTGATGGAGATATAGCCATGCGTCAGGTCGCAGGTCCACACCGTGGCGCGGCCATCACCCAGGCCGAGCTCGACGCCGATCTCGACATGATCGCCCTTGAGGTGCGCGGCGACCGGTGCTTCGTCATAGCCCTCGACCGCGAGACCGTCGCGCGCCACCTGCGTCGCGCCGAAGCGGATCGCCAGCCGGTCGCGCTCGGCCGGCTCGCCCGCCTTGCCGACCGCCATGACGACACGGCCCCAATTGGCGTCCTCGCCCGCGATCGCCGTCTTCACCAGCGGCGAGTTGGCGATGCTCATCGCGATGCGATGCGCCGAGCGGTCGCTGTCCGCGCCATCGACCTGGATCTCGATCAGCTTGGTCGCGCCCTCGCCGTCGCGCACCACCAGCAGCGCCAATTGCCGGCACAGATCGGCCAGCGCCGCGCGGAAGGCATCGGCCCCCAGGCTGTCGTCATCGACCAGCGGCCGGTTGCCCGCCGAGCCGGTTGCGAAGGCCAGCACCGTGTCGCTGGTCGAGGTGTCACCATCGACTGTGATGCACGAGAAGCTGGGGGCGTTGGCGGCGCTGAGCGCGCGCTGGAGGAACGGCGCGTCGACCGCCGCGTCGGTGAAGATGAAGCCGAGCATCGTCGCCATGTCCGGCGCGATCATGCCCGACCCCTTGATGATGCCGTTGAGCGTGACGCTGCGTCCGTCGACGATGGCGGTGACGCTCGCGCCCTTGGCATAGGTGTCGGTCGTGCCGATCGTCTCCGCCGCCGCCAGCCAGTCGCACGGTTCGGCGACGAAGGCGGCGTCCAGCCCGGCCTCCGCCTTGTCGATCGGCAGCGGCACGCCGATCACGCCGGTCGAGGCGACGAAGACGTCGGAGGGCTTGCAGCCGAGATGCGCCGCCGCGCGCGCCGCGACCGCCTCCACCGCCGCGCGGCCGCGATGGCCAGTGAAGGCGTTGGAATTGCCGGCATTGACCACCAGCGCGCGGGCATGGCCCAGCGTCAGCGCGGCGCGGCACCATTCCACCTCGGGCGACGGGCAGCGGCTCTGCGTCAGCACGCCCGCGACGCTCGTGCCCTCGGCCAGCGTTACATAGGTGAGGTCGCACCGGTCCCAGGCCTTGTAGCGCGCGCGGGCGACGTGGAGCGTCACCCCGGTGATCGCGGGCAGGGCGGGGAAGGGCGTGGCGAGCGGAGAGCGAGTCATGCCGCGCGTGATAATCACGCACGGTTGCGCGCGCCAGATGCGTCGTGCCGTCGACGGGATGGACTGTTAAGGGTCACGACCCTATGTCGTTTTACCGATGAACCTGCTCCTCCTCCTGTCGGCCCTGTTGTCCGCGCTCACCGGGATCGGTGGCAGCGTGCGCGCGCCCGACATGGCGCAGGCGGTCGCGGGGGCAAGCGCGGTGGCGGCCGTCGCGCCCGCCCGGCGGCCGGGTGTCGCCGCACGGCCGGCCTTCGTGCTGCCCGGCCGCCTCACCCAGGCGATCCTGCCCCGGTACGTGGCGTTGGCCCTGCCGGCGGCCCAACCGATCTGGACGACGCGTCGGCGCGAATAGCGCGGCCGATCGCCCAACAACCGTCTTCGTCTCTATCCCGCCGCGGCGCCGATCGGCCGCCTGCGGCCTCCCGTACCAGGAAGTCCCTTCATGTTCGGTGGCCTCGCCAAATCCATCTTCGGTTCGTCCAACGACCGCTACGTCAAGTCGCTCAACCCGATGATCGCCAAGATCGCCGGCTTCGAAACCGCCGTGAAGGCGATGGACGATGCCGAACTGGCGCAGCAGACCGTCCGCTTCCGCGAGCGGCTGGCGAATGGCGAGACGCTCGACCAGCTGTTGCCGGAAGCCTTCGCCACGGTGCGCGAGGCGGCGTGGCGCGTCATGGGGATGCGCCATTTCGACGTGCAGATGATCGGCGGCATCGTCCTCCATCGCGGCGAGATCGCCGAGATGCGGACCGGCGAGGGCAAGACGCTGGTCGCGACGCTCGCCACCTATCTGAACGCGCTGCCGGGCAAGGGCGTGCACGTCGTCACCGTCAACGACTATCTGGCCAGCCGCGACGCCGCGCAGATGGGCCGCATCTACAATTTCCTGGGCCTGTCGGTCGGCACGATCGTCCCCAACCTGACCGACGAGCAGCGCCGCGCCGCCTATGACGCGGACATCACCTATGGCACGAACAACGAGTTCGGCTTCGACTATCTGCGCGACAACATGAAGTATGAGCGGTCGCAGATGGTCCAGCGGCCCTTCAATTTCGCGATCATCGACGAGGTCGACTCGATCCTGATCGACGAGGCGCGCACGCCGCTGATCATCTCCGGCCCGACCGACGACAAGTCGGAGCTCTACATCCAGGTCGACGCGGTGGTGAAGCTGCTGACCGCGGACGATTACGAGAAGGACGAGAAGCAGAAGTCGATCATCCTGACCGAGGATGGCACCGAGCGCGCCGAGCGGATGCTGGAGCAGGCCGGGCTGCTCCAGGGCGAGAATCTGTACGATTTCGAGAATACCCAGGTGGTGCATCACCTGAACCAGTCGCTGCGCGCCAACATGATGTTCAAGCGCGACACCGACTATATCGTCAAGGATGGCAAGGTCATCATCATCGACGAGTTCACCGGCCGCATGATGGACGGCCGGCGCTGGTCGGACGGCCTGCACCAGGCGGTCGAGGCCAAGGAGGGCGTCAATATCGAGCCCGAGAACCAGACCATGGCCTCGATCACCTTCCAGAATTATTTCCGCATGTATCCCAAGATCGGCGGCATGACCGGCACGGCGGCGACCGAGGCGGCCGAATTCTACGACATCTACAAGATCAACGTCGTCTCCATCCCGACCAACGTGCCGGTGCGCCGCGTGGACGAGGAGGACGAATTCTACAAGGACACCCACGACAAGTTCCGCGCGATCGCCAAGAAGATCGGCGAGCACGCCGCCAAGGGCCAGCCCGTGCTGGTCGGCACCGTGTCGATCGAGAAGTCGGAGATGCTGAGCGAGTTCCTCAGCCAGGAGGGCGTGCCGCACAAGGTGCTGAACGCACGCTATCACGAGATGGAGGCGCATATCGTCGCCCAGGCCGGTCGCAAGTCGGCGGTGACGATCGCGACCAACATGGCGGGCCGCGGCACCGACATCCAGCTCGGCGGCAATCTCGAATTCCGCATGAGCGACGAATATGGCGATCTCGACGCCGGCACGCCCGATTACGAGGCGGTGGCGGAGCGCGTCCGCGCCGAGATCGCGGCGGAGAAGGCGGAGGTGCTGGCGGCGGGTGGTCTGTTCGTGCTCGGCACCGAGCGGCATGAGAGCCGGCGCATCGACAACCAGCTGCGCGGCCGTTCGGGCCGTCAGGGCGATCCGGGCCTGTCGCGCTTCTACCTGTCGCTGGACGACGACCTGCTGCGCATCTTCGGGCCCGACACGCTGTTCGCCCGGATGATGCGCTCCAACATGGAGGATGGCGAGGCGATCGGCAGCAAGTGGCTGACCAAGGCGATCGAGACCGCGCAGAAGAAGGTCGAGGCGCGCAACTACGACATCCGCAAGCAGGTCGTCGAATATGACGACGTGATGAACGACCAGCGCAAGGTGATCTACGAGCAGCGCGCCGACATCATGGACGCGGAGACGGTCGACGACATGGTCGCCGACATGCGCGCGGAGACGGTGAATCTGATCGTCGGCGATGCCTGCCCGCCCAATTCCTATCCGGAGCAGTGGGACGTGGCCGGCATGAAGGAGAAGCTGGCGGAGGTGTTGAACTTCCACCCGCCGATCGACGATTGGTTGCAGGAAGAGGCGATCGACCCCGAGATGGTCGAAAGCCGCGTGCAGGAGGCGGCCGACGCGATGGTCGCGCAGAAGGCCCAGTCGCTCGAACCCGCCACCTGGCAGCAGGTCGAGAAGTCGATCCTGCTCCAGCATCTGGACCATCACTGGAAGGAGCATCTGGCGACGCTCGACGCGCTGCGCCAAGTCGTCCACCTGCGCGCCTATGCGCAGAAGACTCCGATCAACGAGTATAAGCAGGAGGCGTTCTCGCTGTTCCAGCGGATGCTAGACCATATCCGCGAAGATGTGACGCGCACCATCGCCCACGCGAACTTCGCCTATCAGCCCGCGCCCGAACTGCCCGAGCTGCCCGATTTCCTCACCACCCATTTCGATCCGTTCACGGGTGAGGACAACACCAACGACATGGACGCCGGCACGCGCGGCTTCGTCACGACGCAGCTTCCGCCGCTCCAGATCATCCGCCCCGAATCGGCGGACCTGGGCGAGGACCCGGCGAACTGGGAAGGCCGGGTCAGCCGCAATGCGCCATGTCCTTGCGGCTCGGGCCAGAAATACAAGCACTGCCACGGTGCGGTGACGGCGTAAGGCCCGCCGGTCGTCCTCCCCACCGTTCCCCTGCCGTCGCAGGGGAATTGGTAGGGCAGGGCAACACAGTAAAAAAGGGCCGCCGGGATCGCTCCCGACGGCCCTTTCCTGATATCCGCGAACGGAGACGGATCAGCGCGTGCGCTGTTCCGGAAGCTGCACGGTCGGCCCGATCGACTCGACCACCTTGCGCGCGTCGAAGGCGCGGATATTGTCGCGCGGGATCGGTCCCTTGCGCATCACGATCTCGGCCGTCGCCTCGTACCGGTCGATGGTGCGGACGTCGAAGTCGTTGCCCCACGGACCGCCGAAACCGCCGCCAAAGCCGCCGCCGAACCAGGGGTCCCAGCTGCGCCAGCCGAAACCACGGCCCCAATAGCGCCACGACGGACCCCAATAGCCGCCGAAGCCGCCATAGCCCCAGGGGCCGCCAATGCCCGGTGTCGAGAAGGTGCGGCTCTGCAAGTTGGTGTCACGATCGGCCATGACGAAATAGTCGAAGCCCTGCTGCAACGTCAGTTCGGCGGCGCGATAGAAGAGATAGCGCTCGACCGTATCGCGCGACGTCACGCTGTTGCCCGCGAAGCTCACCAGGAAACGGCCCGGCTCGATCATCCGCTCGCTATAGCCCTGGCGATTGAAGCCCTGGCCGGTCGCGGGGCGATAGCGCGTCTCGGTAGCGCAGCCTGCGACCATCAGGGTTGTGGCGGCGAGTGCCGCCACCATGGCCTTGCGGCCCAAAGATAGTGCCATTTTCCACATCTCCGTTCGCGGCCCGTGCGGCGAACCGCCTGTCTTTAGCCGTTGATGGCAGAACGGTCGATGAACGAACTCGGTCCGTCGCGATCGATGAACGATTCGACATGCTGCCGTGGATCAGTCGCCGATCAGATGCACCGCGATCGAACGGCGATGCGGCCGCCTGCGATGTTCGAACAGGTACACGCCTTGCCAGGTTCCGAGCATCAACAGCCCGCCGATCAAGGGGATGGACAGGTGGGTCTGGGTCAGGGCGGTGCGCAGATGGGCAGGCATGTCGTCCGGCCCCTCGTCGCCATGTTCATAGCCGTCGCTCTCCGGCGCGAGGCGGGCGAAATAGCGTTCGACATCGCGCCGGGCGGCCGGCGCCGCATTTTCCTGGATCAGCAGCGAGGCGGAGGTGTGCCGGCAGAAGAGGGTGAGCAGCCCGGCCTCGAATCGCTGGGCGCTTACCCAGTCGACCAGGCGGTCGGTCCATTCGTGAAGGCCCGGTCCGGGCGTGTCGATCGTGAGGAGGGTCGTGGCTTGGCGCATGGCCCGACCATGGACGAAAGCGTCGCCGCGCTCCAGCCGCTGGATGGTCCCGACGCCTTGCCCTATCAACCGCCTATGGGGGAGAAGATGCGATGACGTTCGACCTGAGGATCACCATCGGCGTGGCGGCCGCCGTGCTGGCCAGCGGATGCCAGCGCCAGCCGGAACGCTGGACGGCGGATCGCGACACCGCCATCTGCACCGACCGGTCCGGCCGGCGGGTGTCCGACGATCGGTGCAGCCAGCACAACCGCCATGGCGGTGGCGGCTTCGGCTGGTATTATCTCGCCCGCAACGCGACGTTGCCGTTCCTGGGCGAGCGGGCGCGGGGCGGCTCCTACCAGCCGGGCGCGGGGCGCTACGTCCGCGCGCCGGTCGCCAGCGCGGTCACGCGGACGGGCGCGGTGTCGCGGGGTGGCTTTGGCGGATCGGGGCGTTTCTTCGGGAGCGGCCACGCATGATCCGGCGGACCATCACGCCCCGCCCCGACTGGCAGGCGCGGGTCGAGGCGGAGGGGCTGGTCTGGCACAGCGCCGATGGCCGGCCCTATTGGGACGAATCCGCCTGCTATGTCTTCACGCCCGATCAGGTCGCGGAGATCGAGACGGCGAGCGCCGAACTCTATCGTCTGTTCCTGGCGGCGGGGCAGGCGGTGGTCGACAGCGACGTCCTGCTCGACCGCTTCGCCATCCCACGTCCCTTCCACGCCGCGATCCGCGCCGCCTGGGAGGCGGAGCCGCCGGCGCTCAACATCGGGCGGTTCGACCTGGGCTATGACGGCCGCACGCCGCCCAAGCTGTTCGAGTTCAACTGCGACACGCCGACCGCCCTGCTGGAGGCGGCGGTGGTGCAATGGACGTGGAAGGAGACGGTCTTCCCCCATGCCGGACGGTGCAACGGACTCCACGAGGCCCTGGTGGCCAAATGGGCCGACATCGCCCCCTATCTGCCCGCGACCGTGCATGTCGCGCATGTCGAGGACGATGCGCGTGAGGACAGCGTCACCGCCGCCTACCTGCGCGACACCGCGCGGGCGGGCGGCGTCGAGACGGTGCCGCTGCTGATCGACGCGATCTGCTGGGATCATGACCGGCGCTGCTTCGTCGACGCGGACGACCGGCGGATCGCGGCCTGCTGGAAACTCTATCCCTGGGAATGGCTGGCGCAGGAGGCGTTCGCGCCGATGCTGCTCGACAGCCTGAGCCAGGGCATATTGTGGATGGAGCCGGTCTGGAAGATGATCTGGTCGAACAAGGCGATCCTGCCCGTCCTGTGGGAGCTGTTCCCGGGTCATCCCAATCTGCTGCCGGCCAGTTTCGCCATCCCGGCCGGCGACGCGGTCGCCAAGCCGTTGCTGTCGCGGGAGGGGGCGAACGTCTCGATCCGCCGGGGCGGCACGATCCTGGCGGAGCGGGAAGGGGAATATGGCGACGAGGGCTACGTCTATCAGTCGCTCTACCCGTTGCCGGAGCCGGCGGCCGGATGTTTTCCCGTGATCGGCAGCTGGATGGTCGACGGCACGCCTGCCGGGATCGGCATCCGCGAGGACGGCCTGATCACGGGCAACAGCGCGCGCTTCGTGCCGCATATCGTCGAGGGCTGAGATGGTCGGATCGGTGGCGTTTTCGAAAAAATCGCTTCCGTAACGAATTTGCCAAAAAACAGGCTTGCGCCTTTTTTCTCGCCCTTTATAGGAGCCCGCACGGCAACGATCCCTGATAGCTCAGCGGTAGAGCTCTCGACTGTTAATCGAGCGGCCGTAGGTTCGAATCCTACTCAGGGAGCCACCTTTCCAGCGGGAAAGATAGGCCTTTTGCCGAAGACGAAGCGCCTTGCGCCTTCGCATTATGACAGCCCTTATCAACCCATTATGACATTCGCGGTCTGTTCTGACTTGCGGATGCAGCCTAGCGAATCGGCTTCGCTATTGCCCCCGCATACACACAGGCGAGGGTGGCATGAGCGGGCGCCCTTGCGTCTCAGATATTTCCTGCTGCGTTGGCCGGCTCGATAGAGTGGCTCGCCATTGTCCAGGCAACCAAACTGGCCGTTATAGTATATCGATCAGGCAGGGACACAGGGGCACAGGAGATTCCGAAGCGATGGCTACAGCGGTCCGCCAAGCATCGGTTGTCGTTGAGGGCAAGCGCGGGTTGACCTTCTCAGCCTGACGCACTGATGTCGATAGTTTATAGGGTGGTTGGTCCAGCCATTTAACCAGAGTTGCATTTTCCGCCTCACGACTCAGCGAGGCCGAGGCGATATCGCAGAGCAATTTTCACAGTTTCTTAACTATGAAAATGCCACTGGGCGTGGTCTAGGAGGCCGTAATCTATGCCATCTATATCCTCGACCTCGCAAGCCGGCCTGACAATGCCTGCTGTCATGCGCCGATCTGCGCTGATGATATTGACGTTGGCGGCGGTTGGATCGTGGTGGCTGAGTTCTCGTGGGTTATCCGGAATCCAAGATTATTATTTTTTTCACCAGGACCTGCCCCTCTTGCTCGTGGGAGGCGCAGCCATGTTCGCTGCTGCTCGAACGCCGGTCGCGGCCGGTGTAGCGGCTACGGAGCTAAAACCGCGGGCGGTCATCGCACTCACCATCGCAGCGGTAGCGCTGGCCTACATAGGCACTTGGGTCGTGATGAATCGCTACGCGATGTCCCGTGACGAGGATATGGCCGACTTTGCCGCACGGTACATGCAGCAAGGTCTGCTAGGTATGCAAATCCCCACAAAGTTTCACGGTTTCGGCAAGGCTGGCCTACCTTCGAGTGCAGGTCGCTTCATTGCGCATGGTTATTGGGTTTCCGACTACCTGCCGATGAATTCAGTGTTTCGAGCCGCTGCCGGCCTGGTCGGCGACCGTTGGTTGGCCGGGCCGATCCTGTTGCTTATAGGTATAGCTGCAACATGGAAAGCAGCGCGGCTTTTGTGGCCGAGCGACCAAGCGGCGGCATTGGTTGCTGTTGTTTTGGCAGCGACCTCTACTCAGCTCATTGTGAATGCAATGACGCCTTATGCCACTACTGCGCATTTTGCCCTGAATGCGGTTTGGATTGTATGTTTCCTTCATGGGGGACGTAACGGTCATGCTGCTGCGATTCTATGTGGACTGGTGGCAGCGGGGTTGCACCAACTTCATTTTCACTTATTGTTTCTATCGGGGTTCATCATATGGATGGTACTGACGCATCGTAAGGGGCTTGCGATACTGTATGCCGGAGCCGCAATTGGCTATTGCGTGTTTTGGGACATAGTATGGACTCAGTTTATTCTGTTTCCCCTGTTTGGTGGAGGGCCGGCGCCGGGTAGTAATCTATCAAAAACCCTGTCTGACGTGATCGTGGAGCACTTATCTAGGCTGAATAATCTGGAGCCAATCACTAGTGTGGCGCGATTCCTAGCATGGCAGAATATTTTGACGTTACCTCTTGTTTTGATTGGCGTAAGGGCTGCCATACAGAAGAGCCGAAGAAATATTCCGGTCTCCTTTGCCTTTGTCATTTCGCTTGGTATTGGCCTTATGCTTATGCCGTGGCAGGGTTTTGGCTATGGCTATCGCTACCTCCATCACCTGATGCCGTGCATTATCCTTCTAGCAGCCGGTGGTGTCGTACACCTGAAGGCATCTGGCGTTTTTTTGAAGCGAAAATTGCTTACCACCAGCATAATATTTGCTGTATGTATTTCTGCCCCATTTGCCATGTGGCGTTCGCATGAACTTTTGATGCCTTATGCCAACGCTTATCAGATATTGCAAAACTCCCCAGCAGACGTCGTCATAGTTGACCCTCTGGCGGGAGCCTATGTTCAAGATATCGTTCGCGTAAGAAATTCAAATCGTGGCCCATTTTTACTTGATATGTCAGAATTGAGTATCGATCAGATTGATTATATTTGCGACAATAACAGGGTAATGATCTTTGATCGAGCCGATGCGAAGTTGGTGGGTATTCAGGGTGATGAGGGCTTTGATACGCCGGCTATGATATCTATACGACGTAAGCGCGTTCATATGCTAGAGCGGGGATGCGCTCGCCCCGTGCCGGTCACCAATATCTGACGGGGTATCGAAAACCACATAAATTTAGCTTTTGGGCGAACACCCATCAGGGGGTCCGGTATCACGTTTAGTATTATTGTTTGGAGCAATTTTGCGGGTCGGAAGTAGGGAAAGGTCAGTGTGAAGACTGGCGGTAGCAGTGCCGTTGTTTCATATATCGATAGAAAATAGTTGAGTTTGCTGTGCGGCTGGACGATGTTGCTCCTCTGGCCGCTCGCGCATACGCAGATCTTCATGCCACGTAGCGGAGCAATGGATCGCGCCATCGCCGCGCAGGTGCGCGCCGCCATCCCGGCCGATGTGCGAACCCGCTGCCTGTTCGTGTTCGAGGGGCCGGTCGCCTATTATCAGCTGACCGACGCCCGTCGTGTCACCCGCTTCCCGTTCAGCGCGCATATCAGCTCCCGCCGGGAAGCGGCGGCGCTGGGGGAGCCGCCGAGGGTGGCGCTGGATGCCGCCATGGCCCGGCATCCGGGCACCGTCATCACCGTCACCGCACCGGCCCGTCCGGATCGCAATGCCGAAATGGAAGCCCGCCTGCTCGGCATCCTCCACCAGGGCTATCGCCCGATCGCGCGTTTGCCGCACCGCTTCTTCACGGTGGACGAAACCTTGGTCATCTGGCGGCGCAACGATCTGCGCTAAGCGACGACTCAGGCGATGAATTGCTCCATCGTGATCCGGTCGTCCAGCGCATGTTCGGGATCGAACAGCAGCGTCAGTTCACGGGCCCGGTCGATGCAGACATCGACGCTGGCGACATCGCGAATCTCGCGCTGGTCGGCGACGGCGGAGATGGGGCGCTTGTCGGTATGGATGGCGCGGATCGAGATGCGTGCCTTTTCCGGCAGGATCGCACCGCGCCAGCGGCGCGGGCGGAACGGGCTGATGGGCGTCAGCGCCAGAAGGTTCGAGCCAAGCGGCAGGATCGGGCCCTGCGCGGAGAAATTATACGCGGTCGATCCCGCCGGGGTCGCCACCAATATGCCGTCGCAGGCCAGTTCGGGCAGGACGACGCGGTTATTCACCGTGACCTCCAGCTTGGCGGTCTGTCGCGTCTCGCGCAGGACGGACACCTCATTGATCGCCGGCAGCACATGGATGCGGCCGTCCGAGCCGGTGATCGTGCATTGGAGCGGCGTGACCTTGAACGGCCGCGCCGCGTCCAGCCGGGCGTTCAGGCCGTGCAGCTGCCATTCGTTCATCAGGAAGCCGACCGTACCCAGGTTCATGCCGAACACGGGCACCGGCGGCTTGCGGCGTTCCAGCATCCGGTGGAGCGTCTGGAGCATGAAGCCGTCGCCGCCGAGCGCGACGACCATGTCCGCCTCCTCCCAGTCGACCCAGTCCGCCGCATCGGCCAGGGATTTCGCCGCCTGCTGCGCCGGCGCGGTCGGAGAGGCGAGCAATGCGCGCCGTGGGTATCGGGTCATCCGCCAGTGACGCTCATATGTCGCGCCACGGCGGGGGACGCACCGGTAGCAATTTGGAAGTCATGCCGCGCGGGCTTGCGCGCCAGGCCCAGGTCGATCGCGGCATCCAGCGCCGGCAGGCCGCCCTCGCGCAGGGCATGCTTCAGGTCCACCTGATCGTCATGGCCCAGGCACAGATACAGCTTGCCCTCGGTGGTCAGGCGCACGCGGTTGCAGCCGTCACAGAAATTGGCGGTGAGCGGCGAGATCAGGCCCAGTCGGGTGTTCGTGCCCTCGACCCGCCAGTAGCGGGCCGGGCCGCCGGTGCGATGCGCATCGCGCACCAGGGGGAACCGGCGTTGCAGCCCTTCCATCGCCACCGTCAGGGGCAGGAACCGGTCGACCCGGTCCTCATCGATCGCGCCGAGTGGCATCGTCTCGATCAGGGAGAGGTCGAGCTGCTCGTCCACGCACCATTGCAGCAGGTCGGGCAGTTCGGCGTCGTTCAACCCCTTCAGCGCGACCGCGTTGATCTTGACCCGCAGCCCCGCTGCCTGCGCGGCGCGGATGCCGCCCAGCACCTGATGCACGTCGCCATGCCGGGTTATGTAGCGGAAGCGATCCGGATCGCGCGTGTCCAGGCTGACATTGACCCGGCGCACGCCCGCCGCGACCAGCGTCTCGGCATGATCGGCCAGCCGCGTGCCGTTGGTGGTCAGCGTCAGTTCGTCCAGGCCTTGACCGACCAGACGTCCGATCCGGTGGATCAGTTCGCCCACGTCGCGCCGGACCAGCGGCTCGCCGCCGGACAGGCGGATCTTGGTGACTCCGCGCGCGACGAAGCGTTCGGCGATGACCGCGATCTCCTCCAGCGCCAGCAACGCCTTGCGCGGCAGGAAGGTCATCGCCTCCGCCATGCAATATCGACAGCGGAGATCGCAGCGATCGGTGACGGAGATGCGCAGATAGCGGATGGCGCGGCCGTGCGCATCGATCAGCGCGGGCTGGGCAGGGACAGTATGGTTCACCATCGCCGTAACGCGCTAAGCGGGGACAGGCTCCGTCGCAAGCCGGGATTGCTTGCCGCCGGACGGGAAAGGACGCAAAAAGGTATCAATGAGCGATACCCATTCCAGTGGCACCGCCACGATACCCCTGCCGCCCACCGAGCGCGGCTCGGCGGGGCGAGTCGCCGTGATCGATGCACGGGGGCGCGGATCGCGGGCCGCGCAATCCGTCGAATCGGCGGCGCAGCGCGGCCCGGTGCTGGTCCTGGTGGATACGCTGGAGGATGCCGGGGCGCTGGTCGCGGCGGGGGCGACGCATTTCCTGCTCGATCCGTGCGAGCCGGACGCGATCGCGCTGGCGGTGCGCGCGGCAGGGGGCGGCCTGCCGCAACGACATGGCGCCACGGCGGCCATTGCGCCTGGGCCGCTGCACCGCTGGCTGGCCGGGCGGCTGGCCAATGGGGCCAATTGCGCGGTGGCGGCGGTGGCGCTCTCCCGGCTCGACCTGGTCCACGCCGCGCATGGGCGAAGCCGCACCGACGCCGCCATCTCGGCCTTGCTCGAACGGCTCAGCATCGCCGTCGAGGGGCACGCCATCATCGCACGCGCCGGCGGCGAGCATGTGCTGTTGGCGATGGAGGATGGCAGCACCGATCACATGCTGGCGATCCTGGGCGAGGAATTGACCCGACCGGTGCTGACCGGCGGGGTGCGGGTGGTGCTGGGCAGCCGGGTCGGATTCGCCACGCCGGAGCCAGGCGACGATGCCGAGGCGATGATCCGTCGCGCCTATCAGGCGCTGCACGGCGCGCGGGAGAGCGATGGCGCGACCATCCACCTCGCCGAACCGGAGGGGGTGGCGCCGATCGACGCGCTCGCGGTCGATCTGCATCTGGGCCTGTCGCGCGGCGAGATCGGCGTCGTGTTCCAGCCGCAGGTGGAGGTCGCCAGCGGTCGGATCGTCGGGGTGGAGGCGCTGGCCCGCTGGGAGCATCCCCGCTGGGGACCGCTGGGCGCGGCCACCCTGTTCGCCGCGGCCGAGCGCGCCGATCTGGGCATCGCGCTGTCCGACCAGATCCAGGCCCTGGTCCTGTCGCGCGCCGCCGCCTGGCCGCGCGCGTTGGGCGCGTTGCGGCTGTCGCTCAACCTGACCGCCGCCGATGTCGCGCGCCGGGGCTTCGCCGCGACCTTCCTGGACCGGGTGGATGCCAGCGGCTTCCCGCGCGGGCGGCTGACCGTGGAGCTGACCGAGACGGGCATGATCCGCGAGATGAAGACGGTCGCGGGCCTGCTTGCCGAATTGCGCGCGGCCGGATGCCGGATCGCGATCGACGATTTCGGCACCGGCTATTCCAGCCTCGCCTATCTCAAGGCGCTGCCGCTCGATTATGTGAAGCTCGACAAGGCCCTGGTCGACGAGATCGCCGGCAGCCCGCGCGACCGGGTGGTGGTGCGCGGGGTGATCGACATCGCCCGTGCCCTGGGCCTTGCCGTCATTGCCGAGGGGGTGGAGACACCCGCGCAGCTGGCGCTGCTCTCGGCCGAGGGATGCGGTTGGTATCAGGGGTTTCTGTGCGCCGGTCCGTTGCGGGAGGAGGAACTGGTCGCCTTGGTGGAGCAATCGTGATGAAGATGCCGATGATCCTGCTCGCGGCGGCGGCGGTGCAGCCGGGCGGCGTCGGAGCCGCCATGGCCGACAGTGCCGCCGCCTGGAACCGGGGCGACCTGTCGGCTTTCGTGGCGGTCTATACCGAGGATGCGGTGTTCGTCACCGCCAAGGGGCTGGTGCGGGGACGGGCGGCGATCGCGGCGCGCTATGCTCCGTCCTTTCGATCCGGCGGTAACGCGCGGGGGCGGCTGTCTTTCGAGACGCTGTACCAGCGGCCGATCGATGCCACCCACCGCCTGCTGATCGCCCGTTGGACGCTGACCGCCGAGGACAAGTCGGAGACCGGCCTGACGTCGCTGGTCTTCGAGCGTCAGGGCAGGGCCTGGCGGATCGTCAGCGACCATAGCAGCTGAGGCGGACGGATCAGGCCGGCGGGGCGGCATCCATGGCCCGGGCCATGGCGACGAACTCCGCCACCGAAACGGTCTCCGCCCGGCGCGACGGATCGACGCCGACCACCGCCATCGCCGCATCCGCGCCCGCCACGCCCTTGAGGCTCTGTCGCAGCATCTTGCGCCGCTGGCCGAAGGCGGCGGCGGTCAGTCGTTCCAGCACCGCCAGCCGGACCCCCTCGGGCGTCGGCGTCGGGGTCAGATGGACCACCGCCGACATGACCTTGGGCGGCGGGGTGAAGGCGGAACGGTGGACCGGCATCGCGATGCGCGCGGTCGAGCGCCACTGCGCCAGCACCGCCAGCCGGCCATAGGCGGACGAGCCGGGAGCGGCGACGATCCGATCCGCCACCTCGCGCTGGAACATCAGCGTCAGCGACCGCCACCAGGGTTCGGGCGACCAGTTGGCCGACAGCCAGCCGATCAACAACGCGGTGCCGACATTATAGGGCAGGTTGGAGGCGATATGCGGCCGGCCGGCGAAGAGCGACGGCGCGTCGATCGCCAGCGCATCCCCCTCGATCAGCCGCAGCTGGCCCGGATAGGCTTCGCCCAGTTCCTCCAGCGCGGGAATGCAGCGATGGTCGCGCTCGATCGCGGTCACCTGTGCGCCCGTCGCCAGCAAGGCGCGGGTCAGGCCGCCGGGGCCGGGGCCGACCTCCAGCACCTCTTGATCGGCGAGCGGACCGGGAACCGCCGCGATGCGGCCGAGCAATTGCCCGTCGAACAGGAAATTCTGTCCCAGCGCCTTGGAGGCGGACAGGCCGTGCCGCGCGATCACGTCGCGCAAGGGGGGCAGGGTGACGGTCATGCGCGCGCCGCCGCGCGGCGGGTGGCGGCCGCGCCGGCCATGGCGATGGCGGCGATCATCGCGCCGGGCACCGCCCGATCCTGTCCGGCGATGCCGAAGGCGGTGCCATGGTCGGGCGAGGTCCGCACCACCGGCAGGCCGAGCGTGATGTTGACGCCGTCGTCGAAGAACAGCGTCTTGATCGGCACCAACGCCTGATCGTGATAGCCGCACAGCGCCGCGTCATAGCGCTCGCGCGCCCGCGGGTGGAACAGCGTGTCGGCGGCATGTGGCCCGGTGATGTCGATCCCCTCCGCCCGGAGCAGGGCGATAGCCGGCTCCATCACCTCGATCTCCTCGCGACCGATCGCGCCGCTCTCACCGGCATGAGGGTTGAGGCCGGCGAGGACCAGGCGCGGCGCGGCGATGCCGAAATCCCGGCGCAGGCCATGGGCGGTCACGCGGGCGCTGGCGGCGATCAGGTCGGGCGTCAGAAGCGCGGGTACGGCCGACAGCGACACATGCGTGGTCATCGGCACGACCCGCAGGCCCGGCCCGGCGAGCATCATCACCGTGTCCGCCGTGTGCAAGCCGCAACGGTCGGTCACGAATTCGGTCTGGCCCGGATAACGGAAGCCGATCTCGTAGAGTTGCGCCTTGGACACCGGCGCCGTGACCAGTGCGCCAGCGCGTCCGGCCAGCACCAGCGCCATCGCCTGTTCCAAGCTGTCGAGCGCGACCTGCGCACCCGCCAGATCGGGCTGTCCCGGCTGGATCGTGCCCGCGCCCCGCACCGGGAGGATGGGCAGGCCGGTCGCGAACGCCGCTTTCGCCTCCGAGGGATCGGCGATCTCGATGACCGGCCCGGTCCAGACCCGGGCGACCGCGCGCGGATCGCCGACCGCGAAGAAGGACGGCAGCGCCTTGTCCGTCCGCCGGTCCCAGGCCTTGGCGACGATCTCCGGCCCGACCCCGGCCGGATCGCCCAGCGATACCGCGAGCGGCGTCATCGGATCACCGATACTCGACCACCGCGTCGCGACGCAGGTCGCGCAGCTTCTGCTGGGCACGCAGGTTCACGCGTTGCTGCTGCAACTGGTTCTGGATCTGGTCGGACGAGGGAAGCTGGCCCGATTGCGGATCGTCGCGGCCGCACAGCACCAAGGCGCGGACCCCCGATTCGGCCGAACCGAAGGGCGGCGTCGCCTGGCCGATCTGGAGCTGCAGCATGATGTCGGCCAGCTGCGGCGGCAGGTCGCGGATGCGGACCGTGTCGTTGTCGACCACTTCCGCGCCGACGCTGGCCGCGATCT
Organism: Sphingomonas sp. S-NIH.Pt15_0812; assembly: GCF_003951315.1. Taxonomy (GTDB): domain Bacteria; phylum Pseudomonadota; class Alphaproteobacteria; order Sphingomonadales; family Sphingomonadaceae; genus Sphingomonas. The sequence continues at coordinate 108,274 of NZ_QLJH01000005.1, read as the reverse complement.
TGGCGACGGTGCCGCAGCCCTGGATTTTCTTCAGCCCTTCGCCGAACGCGGCCGCGCGCTGTGTCGCCTGGGCCTGGGTGGTGCCGGGGGCGAAGTGGACGGTCAGCTGCTTCAGGCTGAGCCGGGCGTCGCGCGGATCGGCGGTCAGCACCTGACGCTTGTCGGTCAGGTACAGGATCGAGAAGCCGCCGGGGATCGGGATCGGCCCGGCGACCTGCCCGACCTGCATCTGCTGTGCGGCGCTCGCCAGTTCGGCGGGCAGCACGGCGGCGCGTACCCAGCCCAGATCGCCGCCGACCGAGCGGGTCGAGGCCTCCGAATATTGCCGGGCGAAGAAGTCGAAGGGCTGCTGCGCCTTCTGGATTTCGCCGATGATCCCCTTGGCGCGCTCCGCGATCTGCGCGGCATTGGCGTCGTTGGCGGCGAGGAAGATCTCGCGGAGGTTATATTCCTCAGTGCCCTTGGCGGCCTCCAGGCGGTCGAGGATGCCCTTCACCTCCTGGTCGCCGATATTGACGAACGGTTCCACTTTGCGGCGCAGATAGCGCTGCCAGGCGAGTTCGCCCTCGATCTGCCGCTTGAGCGAGCGATCCGACGATCCGTTCTGACGCAGATAGTCGGTCATCTGCTGCGGCGTGCGGTTGAAGTTGCGCGCGACCCGGTTGTAGCTCTGGGTGATCTCGTCGGGCGTGATGGTGATCTCGGCGGACTTGGCCTCCTGGATCTCCAGCGTCTCGTCGATCAGCTGGCGCAGCACCTGCAGCTTCAGCCGGTCGCGATCGGCCTGGCTGATCTGGCCGCCATTGTTCGCCGCCAGCACCAGCGCGACGCGCTGGTCGACATCGGTGCCGGTGATCACCGTGTCGTTCACGATCGCGGTGGGCTTGCGGACATTGGGGTCGAACTTGCCGAAGATCTGCGAATCGGCCGGAATGTTCAGGCCGTTATCGGCCCCCGGCGCCTCCTGAGCAGGCGATCCCTGCTGCGCGGACTGGGCGACCGCGCCCGCCGCCATGGCGGTCAGCGCGACAAATCCCAGCATCCGGCCGCTGCGTGCAGCCCAACGACGATTCTGCTTCACGTGTTCGATCCGTCCCCACTCGGCCGCAAAGCCGGCCGGAACGGCGACGGCTAGTGCAGGCTAACTGAACCCGCGCTTAGCGGCCGAGGTTGGTGAACGCCAGCGTCAAGAGGAAGTTGTTGCCCTGGCGCGCGTCGCCGATCTGGCGATAGTCGCGTCGCCACGTCGCGCCCAGCCGCAGACAATCGTCCTGATATTCGATGCCGAGCCGGTGGCGGATCGGACTGAAACCGTCCGCCACGCCCAGCGGATCCTCGTTGCGATCGGTGAGGTCGACGATCGCCGAGCCGAAGGCGGACCAGAAGCGCGCGAATTGCACGCGCCCGGCGAGGCGCACCTCCTCGCGGTCGCGCAGATCCTCGACCGTGGTGATGTCGCGGTTGAGCTTGAGATAGCCGATCAGCGCATAGGTGCTGCGCGAACCGATGGTCGCGTCCACCTCGTTGCGGCGAACGAAGAAATTGTCCTTGTCCAGGCGGTAGCGATGGACGACCGACACGAAGTCGCGGAACCGCAATTCGGTGCGCCCGACGATGTCCGACCAGCGGTCCGACAGGCCGGTGCCGTCCGGCAGGATGCTGGGCCGGGCCGACAGGCGATAGCTTTGCCCGACCACCGCATCCAGGCTGAAGCCGGGCAGGTTCAGGCCATATTCCGCGCCATAGGTCGCGCGCGAGCTGTCCTCGAACCGGTCATAGCCAGGGAAGCGATTGAGCGCGAACAGGTTGGAATCGTCCAGGTCGACGGCGCGCGAATCCTCGTTGGGGATCGAAAAATTCTTGATGCGCGGCGCGGCGACGATCTGGAAGCGGGGTGTCACCCGCTGGGTGCCCGCGCCGATGCTGCCGACGAACGGCCAGCGCATGTCGACCGCCACCGCGCCGATCGCGCGTGTCTGGAACCCCTCGGTCCCGCGATAGACGATCTGCGTCGTCTCCAGCGTGTCGTGCGCATTATAGGCGTCGCCGCGTGCGAAGGCGGTGAAGGTCAATTCCTGGCCCCAGTTGGTCAGGCGGCGCAGGTCCCAGCGCAGGCTGGCGAAGGCGCGCTGCGTGTCCTGCCCGGCGGTGCGGGTCAGCGCCAGGCTGTTCAGTTGCAGCTCGACCTTGCCGCCGGCGATGCCGTCGTCGAAGCGGCGGCGATAGTCGATCTCGGGCAGGGCGATCGGTTGCAGCCCCTGCCGGTCGTTGACCCGCAGCGTCTGCACCGCCCAGCCCGTCACCGCGAAATAGCTGTCGGTGCCGATCCGCTGGAGCGAGGCGGTGTTGCGCAGCCGGTCGTCGCGCGAAATGTCATAGCGGCGCAGGAAGGTGCGGTCGGTGGTGACGCGCAGCGATCCGCTCAGGCTCCATTCGGGCGTGAACTGGTAGCGCGCGACGCCGTCCAGATAGCCGCGAAACGCCATGCGCGTATCGGTCGGGTCGATGGTGTTCAGGTCGTCGCTGCGCCGGCTTTCGGTGGCATAGCCACGCAGACGGAACGCACCGACTTCGCTGAGCTGCTGATATTCGACGTCCGCCATCGGCAGCACGCTGGAATAGACGTGCGGCGTCAGGGTCAGCCCGCGATTGGGCGCGAGCCGGAAATAATAGGGTAGCGCGACCTCGACCCCGTTGACCCGGCTGTACTGGATATTCGGGCTGAGCAGGCCGCTGTCGCTGCCGCCGCCGACCGGGTGCGAGAATTGCGGCAGCGGGATCGACGGCAGGCCGAACAGGTGGAGCTGTGCGCCCTGGTAATAGACGCGCTCGCGATTGGGGCGATAGACGACGCGGACCGCCGTGATCTTCCAGCTCGGCTCCTTGGGACAGCCCTCGGCATTGGTGACCGAGCAGGGCGTGTAGGCGGCCTGTTCCAGGTCGATCCGGCCATCGGTCGCGCGCGTGCCGCGGCGGGCCGCCAGCCGGCCGCCCTGGTTCAGCACGACCAGCATGTTGTCGACCACGCCGTCCTTCAGCGAGTCCGTCAGGTCGATGCTGTCGCCATAGGCGGTGTCGCCCTCCTCGCCGACGATCGCCACGTCGCCGGTCGCGACGACCTTGCCGGTCTTGCGGTTCCACACGACCTTGTCGGCGCGCAACCGGCCATCGGTACGGAACATGCGCACGTCGCCGGTCGCGGTCACGACATCGTCGTTGGTGTCATATTCCAGCGCATTGGCGCTGAACTTAACCTGATCGTCATCGGCGGGCGGCGCGGCGGCGGGCGGCGGCGGCGGCACGACGGGGGTCTGGAGATCCTGCGCCGAGGCGGGCAGGGCAAGCACGATCCCCAGGGCGCAGCCGGCAAGAAGGCTGATACGCGACAAACAACTTCCCCTTTTGGCGCACACGGTTCGACCGCCCTGATCCCGCCACGCGATCGGGCTTCCGCTCGCCTATCGCACCCTCGTTCAAGCCGCAACGCTTGCCAGCGGCGACATGCGGCTTAGATGCACAGGATCAGTCAACGAGGTTTTCCCCATGCAGATCAGTTTCGCCCCCGGCGCCGCGGATGCCGCGCTGCTCGTTCTCCCCGTCGAGAAGGACGGGGTGGCGCGCATCGGCTGGGGGCAATTGGGCGAGGGGGCGGCCCCGGTCGCCGAAGCCGCGGCCACGGCGCATCGCTTCGCCGGCGAAGCGGGTGCGACGGTCGAGCTGTTCGTGCCGGCGGCGAGCGGCGTGCGGCGCGTGCTGCTGCTCGGCATCGGCGCGGGGGCCGACAAGGACTGGATCAAGGCGGGCGGCGCGCTGACCGCGAAGCTGCTGACCTCCGCCACGGAGGCGACGGTGGATTTCGCCGCGCTCGCCACCGCGCCGAGCGCGCAGGCCGCAGCGCGGTTCGCGGGCGCGGCGGCGCAGCGTGCCTGGCGGCATGACATCTATCGCACCACCCTGCCGGAGGCGCAGAAGCCGACCTTTGCCAAGCTGGTGCTGGCCGCCGCGCCGACCGGTACGGACGACGCCTGGACCGTGCAGGAGGCGGTGACGAACGGCCTGGAACTGACCCGCACGCTGGTCGCCGAGCCGCCGAACATCGTCTATCCGGAAAGCTTCGTGGAGCGGGTCCGGCAGTCGGTCGACGGGCTGGGCCTGGAGATCACCGCGCTGGGTGAGGAGGAGATGCGCTCGCTCGGCATGGGCGCGCTGCTCGGCGTCAGCCAGGGGTCGGTGCGCGACGCCCGCATCCTGGCGCTGCGCTGGAACGGCAAGGGCGCGGGCGATCCCGACCTGGCCTTTGTCGGCAAGGGCGTGACCTTCGACACCGGCGGCATCTCGCTCAAGCCGGGTGCCGGCATGGAGGATATGAAATGGGACATGGGGGGCGCCGGCGCGGTGGTTGGTGCGATGAAGGCGATCGCCGGTCGCAAGGCCAAGGCGAACGTCGTCGGCGTCTGCGGGCTGGTCGAGAACATGCCCGACGGCAATGCGCAGCGTCCCGGTGATGTCGTCACCTCCATGTCGGGTCAGACGATCGAGGTGATCAACACCGATGCCGAAGGGCGGCTGGTGCTGGCCGATGTCATCACCTGGACGCAGAAGACCTTCCGCCCCAAGACGATCGTCGACCTGGCGACGCTGACCGGCGCGATGATCGTCAGCCTGGGCAATGAATATGGCGGCCTGTTCGCCAACGACGATTCGCTTGCCGACGCGCTGGTGGCGGCGGGCATCGCGACGGACGACAAATTGTGGCGCTTCCCGCTGTCGGACACCTACAACAAGCTGATCGACAGCCCGATCGCCGACATGAAGAATGTCGGTCCGCGCGGAGCCGGATCGATCACGGCGGCGCAGTTCATCCAGCGCTTCGTCGACAAGGATGTCCGCTGGGCGCATCTCGACATCGCCGGCATGGTCTGGTCCGACAAGCCCGGCACGACCTGGGACAAGGGCGCGACCGGCTATGGCGTGAAGCTGCTCGACCGGTTCGTCGCCGACCGGTTCGAGGATTGATCCGCTGGTGGCGGGCCGGTTCGCCGGTCCGCTACCCTTGGAGAGCGATCGTCCGCGATGCAGGTCGACTTCTACCATCTCACCGCCACGCCGCTGGAGCGCGCGTTGCCGCAGATCGCGGAGCGCGTGCTGGCAAGCGGTGGCCGGCTGCTGATCGTCGCCGAGCCGGAGGAGCAGCGCCGGCATCTCGACCGCTGGCTGTGGAGCTACGCGCCCGACAGCTTCCTGCCCCATGCCGCCATCGGGGACGGGGCGGAGGCCGCGCAACCGATCCTGATCGCCCCCCAGGTCGAGCCGGCGAACGGCGCGCGCTTCGTCGCGATCGTCGACGGGCAATGGCGCGACGCGGCGCTGGCGTTCGACCGGGCCTTCCACTTCTTCGACGACGACCGCATCCGCGAGGCGCGACTGGCCTGGAAGGGGCTGGCCGACCGCGACGGCGTGGAGCGACGCTATTGGAAGCAGAACGACGCCGGCCGCTGGGAACAGGCGGCCTGAGCGATCGCCAGGACGAGCGCGGGTGAGGGCGGTTGCCAATCCGCCCGCCCGCGACTAGGGCGACGCGACTTTCCACCTTGCCAGCAGGAGCCCGTGACCGTCATGGCCGCGAACCGTACCTTTTCGATCATCAAGCCCGATGCCACCCGCCGCAACCTGACCGGCGCGGTCACCAAGATGCTGGAAGAGGCCGGTCTGCGCGTCGTCGCTTCCAAGCGCATCCAGATGACCCGCGAGCAGGCCGAGGGCTTCTATGCAGTCCACAAGGAGCGCCCGTTCTTCAACGACCTGGTGTCGTTCATGATCTCCGGCCCGGTGGTCGTGCAGGTGCTGGAGGGCGAGAACGCCATGCAGCGCAACCGCGACATCATGGGCGCGACCAACCCCGCCAATGCCGAGCCCGGCACGATCCGCAAGGAACTGGCGGAGTCCATCGAGGCGAACACCGTGCACGGTTCGGATTCGGACGAGAATGCGGCGATCGAGATCGCCTATTTCTTCAAGCCGGAAGAGATCGTCGGCTGATGCGCTGGCGGCTGCGACGGGCGGCGCCGGCGGATGCGCCGGCCGTGTCGCTCGTCGCGGCCGCGAGCTTCCTGGAAACCTTCGCCGGCATCCTGTCGGGCGAGGACATCGTCGCGCATGTCGGGCGGAAGAGCGCGCCCGAGCGTTTCGCCGCCTGGATCGCCGATCCCGCGAGCCGCGTGACGCTGGCGACGCATCCCGACGGGGACGCACCGGTCGGCTACAGCCTGCTCACCACCCCGGAGGATGTCGGCGCGGTCCGGCCCGGCGATATCGAACTTCGGCGTATCTACACCTTGTCGGTGGCGCGTGGGACGGGTCTGGGGGCGGCGCTGATGGCGCAGGCGATCGCCGATACCCGCGCCATGGGGCATGACCGGATGCTACTAGGCGTGCTGGCGACGAACCGGCGCGCCTGCAACTTCTACGAGCGACAGGGCTTCGCGATCGTCGGCGAGCGTCGCTTCCTGGTCGGGGCGACCTGGCACGACGATCGGGTCTACGCCCGGGCGATCTGACCCCAGCCCATCGGTTCAGCGACTTTTCGGCAGCCAGCTCAATTCCTTGCGCTTCTCGCGCTGGGGCCGGCTGGCCAGCTTGGTGAGGCCGGGGCGATCGAGGATCGTGATCCGCTCCCGATCGCGGCGGATCAGCAGCTTGTCCTCCAGCAACCGTATCATCCTGTTCACATGGACATTGGTCAGGCCGAGCAGGTCGCCGATATGCTCCTGGGTCAAACGCAGCGCGAAGCTGTCATTCTGCACCTCGCCGAGCCGATCCAGGCGCCTGGCGATGTCGAGGAGGAAGGCGGCGAGTTGCGCCTCGGCCGTAGTGCGCCCCATTTCCGCCAGCTGGTCCATCAACGCCAGCCGCTCGGCCTGGACGCTGAGCAGGAACAACGCGCTGAGCCGCGGGTGCGCATCGATCAGCGCGCCGAACTGGGTCAGCGGCACGAAGCGAATCACCACCGGCGTGATCGAGGACAGCGTCTCGACCGCCTGGTCGCTGCACATGCTGGGCGTGCCCAATATGTCGCCCGGCAGATGGATCTTGAGGATCTGGCGACTACCGCTGGGCAGGATGTGCGACGCCATCGCCCAGCCTTTCTCCAGCATATAGAAGCCCGTGGCCGGCTCACCCTCGCGCCGTATCTCGCGCAGGCGATCGAGTCGGATGGTCGGGCCGCCGAGCGCGCGGACCGCGTCCGCCTCCTCGGGCGTCAGCGTCGTAAAATCCTCCAACCGTTTCAACGAGTTTTTCTCACGCGCTTGCCCCTTAACATTCTTTCGCTAGCCCATCCTAACCGGTGCGCCAAGCGCTTGGCATGCCGCAAGGATTGCGTCTCCGGATAGCAGAAATGCGGCGAAAAGAGCGTGGCGACGGGGACGTGCTTTGCCGAGGTGCGTTGTAGCGTTAGTGGTAATTCAACCCAAAGGCTCCAGATAGGGTGCGATGAGCCGTCTGATCTCCCGCTTGCGGCAGCTACATGCGTCTGACGGCACGATCGCCGCGCATGTGCGCGAGACGTTGGTCGAGTCCCTCTATGCCTCGCCACAGTCGCTGGTGATCGGCGCGCTGACCAGCAGCGCGATCACCATGACCGTGGCCGCGATCAGCGGCAATGGCCTGATGCTGGGCGTCGCACTGACCATCGTTGCGGTGGCGGGCATCCGCATCATCGACGTGATGCGGATGCCTGCCGTCCCGGCTCGGACTGCCGAGCGGCCGCGTCATCAGGAACTGATCTACCGCGCCGGGGCGCTCAGCTATTCCGCGTTGCTCGGTTTGTTCGGCCTGCTGACGCTGACCGGAACCGATGACGGCGTGCTGCAACTGCTCGCCGTGACCACCACGATCGGCTATGCGGCGGGGATCGCCGGTCGCAATGCCGGTCGACCCTGGATCGCGCTGTCGCAGCTCTGTTTCGCCTCGCTGCCGCTGGTCGCCGGGCTGCTATGGTCGCTGATGCCGCTCAAGGCGCTGCTCGCAGGCGTCATCCTGCTCTTCATCGTGGCGATGATGGACATCACGCTCCAGACCTATGGCGTCATCTTGAAGGCGACGGTGGGTGCGATCGAGAAGACGGCGCTGGCCGAGCATCATGCCGCGATCGCCCGCCGCGACGACCTGACCGGGGTCGCCAATCGGACCGCCTTTCGTGAACGGTTCGAGGCCAGGCTGGAGGCGGTGGCGCAGGGCGAGGGGATGCTCGCCTTGCTCTGGCTGGACCTGGACCGGTTCAAGGAGATCAACGATTCGTACGGGCACTTGGCGGGCAATGAACTTCTCGCCACCGTCGCGCGGCGGATGAACGAGGCGTTCGGCGACCGCGACATCGTCGCCCGGCTGGGTGGCGACGAATTCGCCCTGGTCTGCACGATCCGCGACGAAGGGGAGGCGGCGGTGATCGGTAATCGCATCCTCGATCTCGTTGCGCTGCCCGTCGCGCATGACGGTGCGCCGCTCCGGGTCAGCGGGTCGCTGGGCGTGGCGATCGCGCCCAAGGACGGTGTCGATCCCGACCGCCTGCTCAAGAATGCCGACCTCGCCCTCTACCGCGCCAAGGATGGCGGGCGGGGCGAGATGCGCATCTTCGAGCCGCGGATGGACGAGAAGATCGAGCGCGAGCGCGATCTCGCGGGCGAGATGAAAGGCGCGCTGGAGCGGGGTGAGTTCCATCTGGCGGTGCAACCGATCTTCGACCTGGCGGGCGAGCGGATCACGGCGGGCGAGGTGCTGCTGCGCTGGACCAATCGACGCCACGGCGACGTATCGCCGGCCGAGTTCATCCCGATCGCGGAAGAGAGCGGGCTGATCGTGGCAATCGGCGGCTGGGTGATCCGTGAAGCCTGTCGGATCGGCCGCGACTGGGGCGACATCACGATCGCCGTCAACCTGTCGCCCATCCAGCTTCGCTCGGCCGAATTGCCGGCCGTGATCCTGGGGGCGCTCGCCGCGAGTGGCCTGCCGCCCGAACGGCTCGAGCTGGAAGTGACCGAGACGGTCCTGCTCAACGACATCGACGCATCGCTGGCGGCGCTCGATGCGATCAACCGGCTGAGGGTACACACCACGCTGGATGATTTCGGCACGGGTTATTCGTCGCTCAGCTACCTGACCCGCTTCCCGTTCCAGACGCTCAAGATCGACCGGTCCTTCGTCACCGACCTGGAGCGCAATCCGGCCTCGGTGGCGATCGTGCAGACGGTCATCGAACTGGCGCGGAAACTGGGCATGCGCACCACCGCCGAAGGGGTGGAGACGCAGGCGCAGCTCGACCAGTTGCGGCGGACCCGGTGCGACTCGGTCCAGGGCTTCCTGCTCGGCCATCCGCTGCCCGCCGATGCGTTCGGCGCCCTCTTCAGCCAGACGGGCAAGCGGCACCGTCGAAACTCCTGATCATGGCCGGGCAGACGCCGAAGCGCCCGCCCGGCCGGTGATGCCCGCTTATGCGATGGCGGGGCCGGACAATCGGCTCTGCGCCCGCACCAGGCGCTGCATCAGCTTCAAGTCGGTCTCGCTCAGGCGCAGGGCCGCGTCGGCCCAGAGGTCGACCACCGCCTCCAACTCCGCCAGCGGCAGCGGATTGACCGAGCGCGACGCCTCATAGATCGCGCAATGGCCGCTGTGCCGCCGCCGGTTGAGGCGGATATAGTCCTCCACCGCCGCGCGCCCCTGGCCGGCCTCGGCCAGGCCATGGACGATGCCGAGGTCGTACAGCTCCTCCGCGCTGTAGATGCGGCCGCTGAGGATCATCTGTTCGGCCCGCGCCGCGCCCAGCCGTCGCGACAGGAAGCAATGCGCCCCCATGCCGGGGAACAGGCCGAACGCCGTCTCGGGCAGGCCGAAGCGCGCGCCCCGCTCGGCGATGACGACGTTGAACGACAGCAAGGCCTCGAACCCGCCGCCCAGGGCGTCACCCTGCACCAGCCCGATGGTGATGATCGGCCGGTCGAGGCTCATCATGTTGCGATGGAGGATGCGTACGCAGGCACGGCCATAATCGACCAGCGCCGATCGATCGCCGGACCGGATCTTCGCGGCGAACAGGTCGAGATCGCCGCCCAGCGAGAAGATGCCCGGATGGCGCGAGCCGAGCACGAGGTAGCGGATCGGCATCTCCTCGGACCGCAACGCCTCCACGATATCCTGCTGCCACAGGCCGAACTCCGTGAGCAGTGACGGATTGAAGCTCGGTCGGTCACGCGCGCGCATGAAGGTCCAGAGCGCGTCGAGCGCCGGATCGAACTCCACCTCCAATTCGCCATAGGCGAAGGGATGATGGCCATCCGGACGGGAGGGGAGGGGATGGTGACGCGAAGGGTGACGGTCGGCGGAGACGACGGGGGGGAATTCGACGGTCATGCTGACTTCCTTTTTCACTCGCAGCAAGTTGCTGCATCGGAAGGATAGTTTGCTTGGTCGCGACCGAGCGACGTGGAATCGGAACTGGTCCGCGATTGCTGCGGACGATGCAGGCCGTGCCGGACATGGCCCGCAGTCCCGGCAATGTGATCGATGATATCGCCGTGACGGCGATTACCGGCCGGGTGACGAAAGAAGCGCGGCCGGCTCGACTTGATCCGGCCGGCGCGGGGTCGCTATCATATGGGATGCTGCCGAGCCCATCCGCCCCGATCGCCCCTGCCCATGGGGAGTCGCTCGATTTCGTCGTGATCGATGTCGAGACCGCCTGTTCCCGCGTCAGCAGCATCTGCCAGATCGGCATCGTCGGGTTCCGCAACGGCGCGGTCTGCTTCGAATATGAAACGCTGGTCGATCCGCGCGACACGTTCAGCGGCTTCAATGTCAATATCCATGGCATCACGGCCGACCATGTGCTGGGCCAGCCCTGTTTCGGTGACCTGCATTCGATCGTCGATGGTCATCTGGCGGGGCGGATCACCGTCGCCCACTCGCATTTCGACAAGGGGGCGCTCGCCGCCGCCTGTCGCGTCCATGATCGGCCGGAGATCGCTACCACCTGGCTCGACAGCGTCCGCGTCGCGCAGCGGGCTTGGCCCGAATTGAGCAGCCACCGGTTGAACGTGCTTGCCCGCCATCTGGGCCTGGAGCATCGGCATCATGATGCCCTGAGCGACGCGCGTGTCGCCGGCCTGGTCGTGGTGCGTGCGATCGAACATAGCGGCCGGCCGCTCGCCGATTGGCTCTCCCCCGGCAAACCGCCCAAGCGCCCGCCCGCGCCGTCGCCGGCCGCGCACGGGCCCCTGGCCGGGCAGCGGATCGCGATCCTGGGCGAGCCGCGCGACGGTCCGCTCGCGCATCGCATCGCCGCGCTGGGCGGGCGCGTGGTCAGCGCGGTTGGCCCGTCGACCACGCTGCTGGCGATCGCCCCGACCGCGCCCGCCGGTCCCGCCCTGCAACAGGACTCCCGCTATCGCCGGGCGGAGGCGATGCGCCGGGCGGGCGGGCGCATCCGTATCGTGGCGGCCGACCTGCTGTTTTCGGGAGGCGCCGGCATCCTGTAAAAGTCAGCCGAACGGCCTGCGTTCCATCATGCCCGTCGGGGTTTCGCAGAACGGTGCTTGCCCTGATCGGCCAACCCGTCCTAGAACCGGATGATAACGTTACCGTAGGGAGGGGGGCTTGCGGGGTTTTCCCTATATTCGCTGGACGATCATCGCGCTGTTCGTGGTGGCGATGGTCATCAACTATCTGACCCGCAGCATATTGGGTGTCGCGGCGCCGGCGATCATGGCCGAGCAGCACATCTCCTCCGAACAATATAGCTGGATCACCGGCGCCTTTCAGTTCGGCATCATGTTCCAACCGGTCGCCGGCTATCTGCTCGACCTCATCGGCTTGAAGATCGGGTTCACGCTCTTCGTCGCGATCTGGTCGTGCATCACCCTGGGCCATGGCTTCGCAAATGGCTGGATGGGGTTCGCCGGGCTGCGCGGTGCGCTGGGGCTGGTCGAAGGATCGGCGCAGCCGGCGGGGATGAAGCTGGTCGCCGAATGGTTTCCGGCGCGCGAGCGCGGCGTGGCCGGCGGCATCTATCAGATCGGCGCCTCGTTCGGCGCGGTGTTCGCGCCGCCCCTGGTCGCCTGGGCGGTCTTCAACCACAGCTGGCGCGCGGCCTTCTTCGTCGCGGGTGGCCTGGGCCTCGCCTGGGTCGTCGCCTGGCTGGTCTGGTATGCGCCGCCCGCCCGGCACCGCCGCCTGTCCGAGGGCGAGCGACGGCTGATCGTCGAGGGGCAGGAGGCGTCGCTGGTGCGGCAGCGGCGGCGTCCGCCACTCGGCGAACTGCTGCGCCGACGCAATCTGTGGGCGATCGCGGCGGCGCGTTTCCTGGCCGATCCGGTCTGGGGGATGCTGTCGCTCTGGATGCCGCTCTATCTGGTCCAGGCCCGGCATTTCGACCTGTCTCAGATCGCCCTCTTCGCCTGGCTGCCCTTTCTGGCGGCCGATCTGGGCTGCCTGTTCGGGCCGGCCTTGGTCGCCTTCCTGCAAGGGCGCGGTGTCGAGCTGGTGGATGCGCGGCGCGGCGCCTTCACGCTCGGCGCGGTGCTGATGACGGGCATGATGTTCGTCGGCAGCGTGACCAGCCCGATCGCGGCCATCGCGCTGCTGTGCCTGGGCGGCTTCGCGCACCAGACGCTGTCGGTGACCGTCATCACCCTGTGTTCCGACCTGTTCCCGCAGGATCAGGTCGCGACCGCGACCGGCGTCTCGGGAACCGCCGCCAATCTGGGCGTGCTGATCTTCACGCTGTCGCTGGGCGCGCTGGTCGACCAGGTCGGCTACCAACCCTTCTTCATCCTGCTCGGTCTGCTCGACCTGGGCGGGGCCGCCCTGCTCTGGACCCTGGTGCGAAAACCCGCATGACCGCTGACCCTATCACGCCCGCCAATCCGATCCTGCGTGGCTTCAACCCAGATCCGTCGATCGTCCGGGTGGCGGAGGATTATTATATCGCCACCTCGACCTTCGAATGGTTTCCGGGGGTGCAGATCCATCACAGCCGCGACCTGGCCGACTGGCGGCTGGCGGCCCGGCCGCTGTCGCGGGCCAGTCAGCTCGACATGCGCGGTGATCCGGATTCCTGCGGTGTCTGGGCTCCGGACCTGAGCTACAAGGACGGGCGCTTCCACCTGATCTATACCGACGTGAAGCGGTACGGGCGCACCACGGTCGATGGCGCACGCGGCGCGTCCTTGCGCGACTTCCACAATTACTGGGTGTGGAGCGACCGGATCGATGGCCCCTGGTCCGATCCCGTGCATCTCAACAGCAGCGGCTTCGACCCCGCGCTGTTCCATGACGATGACGGGCGGAGCTGGATGCTCAACATGCTGTGGGACCATCGCCCCGGCCGCAAGCGCTTCGCCGGCATCGTCGTGCAGGAACTGGACATGGCCGCGCGGCGGCTGGTCGGTGAGCGGCGCGTGATCTTCCAGGGCACGGCGCTGGGCTTCACCGAGGGGCCGCATCTCTACAAGCGCGACGGCTGGTATCATCTGCTCGTCGCCGAAGGGGGGACGGAGCGCGGCCATGCGGTGACCATGGCGCGGTCGCGCACCCTGTTCGGTCCCTATGACGTCCATCCCGATGGCCCGGTGCTGACCGCGCGCGACACGCCGGACGCGCCGTTGCAGCGGGTCGGCCATGGCGATCTGGTCGAGACGCCGGAGGGGACGCCCTGGATGGTGCATCTGTGCGGCCGGCCGATGCCGGGAAGCGATCGCTGCGTGCTGGGGCGCGAGACGGCGATCCAGCCGATGCGCTGGGACGCGGATGGCTGGCTCCGCGCCGCCGCGCCGCCGCCCGTGACCATCGACGAGCGGCCGGTCACCGCATTCGAGCGGTTCGACGGGCCCGACCTGCCCGACGCCTTTCAATGGCTCCGCTCGCCCGAGCCGGATCACCTGTTCAGCCTGGCGGCACGGCCCGGCCAATTGCGGCTGTTCGGACGCGAGACGATCGGCAGCCATTTCGAACAGGCGCTGGTCGCGCGCCGGCAGACCGCGTTCCGCTACGACGCGCAGACGCTGGTCGATTTCGCGCCCGAGCATTTCCAGCAGGCCGCCGGGCTGGTCTGTTATTACAACAGCACTAAATATGTCTTTCTGCAGGTCACGGCCGACGATGACGGCCGACGGGTGCTCCAACTGCTCTCGATCCTGCCGATCGGCGAGGGGCAGAGCGTGACGACCGATCCGATCCCGCTACCCGCCGGGCCGATCGCGCTTCGTGCCTCGGCGGATCATGCCGTGTTGCGCTTCGCCTGGCGGGCCGAGGCGGCGGCGGAATGGCATTGGCTGTCGGAGACGGTCGACGCCAGCCTGCTGTCCGACGAGGCGACCTTGCCGGGCCTGCCCAATTTCACCGGGACCTTCGTCGGCATGGCCTGCCAGGACATGGCGGGCACCGGACGTGCGGCGGATTTCGCCTGGTTCGCCTATGACGAAGCGATCGGCTGAACGATTGGCCCCGGCCAGTGGCGAGGCCGAGGCCCAACGATCAGGGTCGCGCGGCGATCCAGCCGTGCATCGTCATCCAGCGGGAGAAGGCGTCGAACCAGCCGGTGCTGGTCGTCGGCTTCTGGTACATGCCGAACCCATGGCCGCCCTGTTCGTAGAGGTGGAACTCGACCGGGCGCTTCGCCGCCTTCCAGGCTTCGATCAGGCCGAAGCCGCCATTGGCGAAGAAGGGGTCGTCGGCGGCCAGCGCCGCGAACAGAGGCGGGGCGTCCGCCGGCACGGTGACGGTGGATAGCGGGCCATAGATGTCCGCGATGAAGGCGGGCTTGGCATCCTGTCCGGTCAGCGCGGTGGCCATCGTCAGCATCGCGCCGGCGGAAAAGCCGACCATGCCGATCTTGTCCGGCTGGACATGCCACTCGCCCGCGCGCGCGCGGATCAGCTTGAAGGCGGCGCGCGCATCGGCGATCTGCGGCGCGATGCCGGCCATCATCGCCTCGGTCGAGGGGCGGGGGCGCGGGTTGGTGCCCGAGAAGCGCTCGCGCATCTCGCGCTCATAGCCGGCCATGTCGGCGGGCGTCGGGTTCAGTCGGTATTTGAGCACGAAGGCGGCGACACCCTGCGCGGCCAAGGCCTTGGCCACGTCCCAGCCTTCATTCTGCATCGACAGCGTGGTGAAGCCGCCGCCCGGCGCCACGACGACGGCCGCGCCGGTCGCCTTCCCCGGATCGGGCAGGAAGGGGGTCAGCGTCGCGACCGTGACGTTCCGCGCGAAGACGCTGCCATATTGGCTGTGCCATGCCTCCTTTGCGGTGGCGCCGGGAAGGAGGCCGGTATCGAGCGTGATGGCACCGGGTTGGGCGGGCGTGGCGATCGGCGCCATGCGGTCGTCCTGCGCCGCGGCCGGCGTTGTGGCTGCCAACGCCAGTGCGACGGCGGCACTGCCCGTCACCCCACGCCACCGACGATGAACCATGCTCGCAAGATACTGATGCATCGCCGAATCCTCCTGTTTCGAACATCCTCGCGGTTCGACCGGCCGGCGTCAATTGTCCAACAAGAGGAAGATCGTGGCCGCCATCGGAACAAATGACCACACAGGTCGCTGTGTATCGCGATATAGAATGTCGAGGACGGTAATCCTCCTCGATGCTTTCGTGCCAAGTCGAGACTGCTCAGGCGAGCAAGTCCTGATAAACCACCTGGATCAACACGTTAACCGATTGTTTTAACACATCTGTAACATTAGCTATCAGGTGATGCCTATCGCGAACTACCTTCAAGAGACGTCACCGTCCGACCGGCCGCTATCGTCGGATGCCGTAATTTCGGTATTATCGGACGCGCTCTATCCAGATGGTCGTCGAATCGACAAGGTCGAGGTCATCCGTACCCAGTCCATGGTTGCGGACGGTGCGGCGATCTTCCTGCTCGATCACGACCATGTATTGTTCCTGTCACCAGCAGCACATCCGGATGCGGCGGCGATTCAGGCCCAGGCGACGCAGACGATGGCCGGGCTGGGTCCGGTCATGGCGGAGCGGATATTGCCGGTCACCGCGACCGGCACGCTGGTGGACCGCAGTTTCCTGATCCTGCCACGCTGCGAACCGCTGGCCGGCGGCCGGCTCCGTCGCCTGATCCAGACGCCGAAGGTGGCGGCGGCGATCCTGGGGTGGCTGCGGCAATTGGTGGGGGCGACCGTCGCGGACGGTGCAGCGGACGATCGTGCGGAGACGGAGGAGTTCCGACGATCGCTTCGCGCGCTGGTCGACATGCACGATCTGCCCGAATCCCTGCGGGCGGACGCCGAGCGGCTGGATACGGACATCACGGCCGGCACGCTCAGGCCGCGCCACGTGCCGATGCACGGGGATTTGTGGCGCAACAACATCATGGTCCGGCCGGGTAGCGGCGAGTTGGTGGTGATCGACTGGGCGGGGGGCACGGCCGCCGGCTATGCCATTTACGACCTGATCCGCTTCCACCAGTCGTTCAACCTGTCGTCGGACCGGTTGCGACGCGAACTGCTATGGTATCAAGAGGCGCTGGGTGGCGGCGCATTGGGGCTGGCGATGATCCGCGTGCACCTGCTCGGCGCGCTGGGTCATTATGCCAACCGGCTCGGCGAGTTTCCGCGTGATCGCTTCGTGGCGCTGGCCCGCGATTGCTACGGCGCGGTGGACTCAGCGCTGGCCGCGCTGGCGCGCGGCTGACTGGCGCAGCAGGCTGCGGTCGTCCGGCTGCGTGTCCGCCCAATCGCGCAGGGTGGACAGGCTGCGATGCCGGTGCATCCGGCCAAGTAGCGCCTGGGGCAAAGCAAAAATCCTCATGGTCAGCGGCTCCGTGGACCCTTTGCACCTCAATAGTTACGTACCGATGACCAAGCCGTTAAACCCTGGCCGTGCGATCGAATTTCGTAGAGGCGCGCCGTCGTTCCCGGATCAGGCCGGGGGCGGGGCGGTGGATTGGCGTTCGACCAGCAGATGATCGAGGACATGGGGGGCGGCGCTGCAGCTCACCCGGCCGCGCCGCATCGCCTCGATCAGGCGCTGCATCGCCTCCGCCGCCAGCGCGCGCACCGGCTGGCGGATGGTGGTGAGCGGCGGCCAGAGCGTGACCGCGGCAGTGCTGTCGTCGAAGCCGACCACGGTCAGGTCGCGCGGCACATCGAGATGACGGCGATGTGCGACCGAGACGATGGCCGCCGCCATGTCGTCGTTGCTGGCGAAGATCGCGGTCGGCGGGGCGGGATCGTCGAGCAGCGTCTCGCCCGCCACCAGGCCGCTGGCATAGCCGAAATCGCCGGGCACGATCCGGACGGTCGCCTCAACGCATTCCGCCGCCGCTCCCTGGAAGCCGGCGAGACGCTCGCGGCTGGCGGACTGGTCGGGATTGCCGAGGACGAAGCCGAGGCGGCGGTGACCCAGTCCGAGCAGATGGCGGGTCATGTCATAGGCAGCGCGGCGATTGTCGATGCCGATGCAGATCGTGCCGGCGGCCACGCCACCGACCACCGCCACGGGCAGCTTCGCGTCGGCGAGCATCGCCCGCACCGCGTCGTTTTCCCCCATCGGCGGGGCGAGCACGACGCCGCCGATCCGCCCGGCGATCAGCCGCTCGATCGCGGCGGGGGCGGGGGGCTTGCCCGCCTCGCCCTTCAACAGCTGGAGCTGCGCGCCGCGCGCCGAGGCCTCCTCGAACACGCCGGCCAGGAAGCCGCTCATGAAGGCGGCGCTAGGATTGGAATAGAGAACGCCGATCCGGATCTCGCGCGAGGTGACCAGGCTGCGCGCCATCAGATTGGGCGTATAGTTGAGCGTCGCGATCGCCGCCTCGACCAGCCGGCGCGTTTCGTCGCGGACGCCGGGTTCGGCATTGATGACGCGCGACACCGTCATCGGCGAGACACCGGCATGTCGGGCGACATCGATGATGGTCACGCCGCGAGGGCGGCCGGGGGAGCGGGGCAAGTGCGGGTCAGGCCGACAGGAACGAAGATCGCATGGCGGGGTGGTGCCCCGGCCACCGGGGAAAGGTCAATGGGGCGCGATGACGATGCCCGGCCATCGCCGCGGCACCTTCGGGCAGGCTTTGCGTTGGACGGCGATGACCGAAGATGATGAACGCTGGATGCGCGAGGCGATCCGCATCGCCCGATCCAAGGGCTCCGACCCGTCCACCTCGCCGCTGGGCTCGGTGATCGTGGTGGACGGACGGGTGATCGCGGCGGAGCGCAATCAGACGCATGAGCTGCCCGATGCCACGGCCCATGCCGAGATGATGGCGATCCGGCGCGGATGCGAGGCCAGCGGCGAGCTGGAGCTGCGCGGCGCGACGCTCTATTCGACGCTGCAACCCTGCGGCATGTGCACCATGGCATCGATCTGGTCCAAGGTCGGACGGGTTGTCTATGGCGCGGAGCGCGAGGACGTGCATCCGATGTATTTCGAGGCACGCCATGTCGATACGCTGGCCTTCATCACCGATGCCTATCGCGACGACATCGTGATCGAGGGCGGTTGCCTGCGCGAGGAATGCGCGAAGCTCTACTATCCGCCAGACGCCGACCTGCCCGAGGACGAACAGGCGAATCTGTGATCGATCAGGCGTCGAGCGCCAACCCGGCATACCAGTCGGCATAATGGGTGTTGCGGGCGAGGTGACGGTTCAGATCCTCCTCGCCCGGCCACCAGACCGGACCCCGTTCGCCGAGCGCGACCTTGGCGGCATCGACGGCGGAGCGCGCGGCACGAAGGGCATTGGTATCGCCATCGGCCAGCGCGCTGCGGACGGCCCGGCGGGCGGTCATCAATGCGGTGACATGCGCCTGCCGCTCGGCCTCCGGCAAATCCGGGTCGGCGCGTCGCCACAGCCGGCCGCGCACCACGATATAGCGTCCATCGGGGGTGACCGGCGGTGCGCTCACCGTCGCCGTCGCCACAGCAATGCGCCGATACCCGCCAGACCCAGGGCCAGCGCGGCTCCGGTCGCCGCCTTGCGGCCCCGCTCGGGATCGCGGCGACCGCCATCCGGGCCGCTCGCGCCGGCGGGCGGGCGATGGACCGCGCCGCTACCATCCTCGCCGCGCTCGGCGTGGCGGGACCAGACGTCCATGAAGCCGTTCATCGTCGCCGCCATCAGATTGGGCATGGCGAACTGCCCCAGCTTCAGGGCGAACGCCGGCGCGCCGATCACCGTCGTGTTGCGCGGATGCCGGGCCAGCCGCACCACCGCCTTCGCCACGCTGTCCGGCGAGAGCGCACCGGGCGGCAGCGACAGGCGCGCACCCGTATAATTGCCGGCATGATCGATTCCCGGCGTGTCGACGAAGGTCGGATAGACGTCGCAGATATGGATGCGCGGATATTTCGAGACTTCGCCGCGCAGGGCCTGGGACAGCCCGCGCAGGCCGAACTTGCTGGCGGCATAGGCGGCGGCATAGGGCGTCGCGACGAAGCCGCCGACCGAGATCATGTTGACCCAGGTGCCATGTTCCTGCGCCAGGAAGATCGGCAGCACGGCATGGGCTTCGTTCATGTGCGCGGTCAGATTGGTGTCGATGACGCGGGCGTGATCCTGGATGGGCACCTGCTGGAACCGGCCGACCACCCCGACCCCGACGCAGCTGAACCACAGGTCGATGCCGTCGAGCATCTGCTGCGCCGTCTGGGCGAAGGCGGATACCGCCGCCGCGTCGGTGACGTCCAGCACCTGCGTCTCCGCCGTGCCGCCGGCGGCGCGACAGCGCGCGGCGATATCGGCCAGTCCCTCCGCACCGCGCGCGGCCAGGATCAGTTGCGCGCCCTCCTTTGCGAAGGCGATCGCGGTGGCGGCCCCGATGCCGCTGGATGCGCCGGTGATGACGATGCGCAAGGGATGTTGGGTCATGGCGGTTCCTCGATCAGCGCGGTCATGGACGCATGAGTTCCGGCCTGCGTTCCCGACACTGCTTGCCGCCTGCTCGCGGCTCGCCTACCGGGACGGTCCCGGCTGTTTGATCAGGATCAGGTTTTTAACGGTGCATCGCGATCCAGGATCATTGCCTTCGGGGCAGCGGCCAGCCGTCGTACTGGCGGCGATGCTGGTGCTGGCGCTGCTGCTGCGCGGCTGGGATTTCGGCAATCCGGTGCTTGATATCGACGAGCAATGGTATCTGCTGGTCGGCGACCGGATGCTGCACGGCGCGGTGCCGTTCATCGACCTTTGGGACCGCAAGCCGTACGGCCTCTTCCTGTTGTTCGCGGGGTTCCGGCTGATTCCGGCGGATGGCATCATCGTCTATCAGGTGGCGGCAGCCCTGTTCGCGGGTGCGACCGCGGCGGTGATCCTGCACATCGCCCGTCGCCTGGGCGCGGCCCCGGTCGGTGCCTGGAGCGCGGGCATCCTCTACCTGCTGACCATGGCGGTGATCGGCGGGCAGGGCGGGCAGTCCCCGGTCTTCTACAATCTTCCGGTCGCGCTGGCGGCGCTGCTGACCTTGCGCCTGCCCCCCCTCACCGCCGAGCGGGCGGCACAGGCGATCGGGCGCAACGGCCTGGCCGCCTGCACACTGTGCGGCCTGGCGATCCAGATCAAGTACACCGCCGCGTTCGAGGGACTGTTCATCGGCCTGGCGCATCTCTGGGCGATCGTGCGGGTCCGGCGGCCGGGCGCGACGATCGGCTGGACGTTGGCCTGGGGCGTGGCGGGGATCGCGCCGACACTGGTGGTCGGTCTGGCCTATGCCATGATGGGGGCAGGGGCGTTCCAGGCCTTCTGGTTCGCCAACT
Source organism: Sphingomonas sp. S-NIH.Pt15_0812 (assembly GCF_003951315.1). GTDB lineage: Bacteria > Pseudomonadota > Alphaproteobacteria > Sphingomonadales > Sphingomonadaceae > Sphingomonas. The sequence goes on along the minus strand of NZ_QLJH01000005.1, from coordinate 87,519 downwards.
TCGTGTCGATTACCCTGCGGCAGGCCTATCCGGCGGGCAAGATGCTGCTCAACCTTGTGGTGGCGATCAGTCTGATCCTGCCCTTGGTGATCGCGGCCGGCGTCACGCTGGCGCGGATCGGCCCCCGCGCCGCACGTCATGCGGTCCACGCGCTGGCGATCGGCTGGCTGCTCGCTGCGTTGGTCGGATTTCTGTGCATCGGTACGTTCTACGAGCATTATGCCCTGCCGCTGTTGCCCCCGCTAGCCGCACTCGCGGGCGTGTCGCTGGGCCAATCCCGCCGCTTGCGCAACGTCGTAATCATTTTGTCGATGCTGGTCTTCGCCGGCGAGCGCGTGAACCGACACGATGACCAGGCGGCCATCGCGCCGATTGTTGCACTGATGCAAAGGGACGGCCAAGCGGGAGCCTGCCCCTATGTGTTCGGGGGGCCCTCCATCCTCTATTATCTGGCGAATGCCTGCATTCCGACGGCCTTCGCCTTTCCGAACACGTTGGCGAGTGCGATCGAAGGTGGAGCAAGCGGCGTTGACGAAGGTGCAGAGGTAGCGCGGATCATGGCGAGCCGCCCATCGGTTGTGGTGACGCTTGATCGCGAGAGGTCGTTCTTCAATCCCGCCAGCCTGGCTGCGGTGACGACGGCACTGTCCCGCGACTACTGCCTTGCGGGCACGGCTCCGCGCGGGAAGCGACGGATGCGCGTCTACACCCCCTGTATCCGCCCGAACCCTACCAGGGCACGCTGAGCGCGATCGTCGCCAGCGGCACGACCGGGGCGGTGGCGCCGCCGGGCGCGTCGAGCCGGCGCAGGCGTTGGTCACGCGCGATCGCCAGGATTTCCGCCCGCAGGCTGGCGGCGCGACCCAGCGGGTGCTGCACCGAGATCCCTGCGCTGGCATAGCGCCGATCGCCGCTGTCCGGCCCGTAGAACCCGCTCCAGCCGATGCCCGCCACCAGTGGCGCCGACAGCGTCGTCTCGCCCAGCCGCACCTCCGGCGACAGGCCGACCAGCGTGAAGACACCGCCATCACCCTGGGTTCGACGCGTGACGACCAGGTTCGGCCGCCACCAGCCGATGCCCCGGCCACCGGCATAGCGCACCGACAGGCTCGCCTCATGCGTCGTCCCCGCGATGCCGTTGGGGCTGGCCTTGATCGAATAGGCGGCGGCGGTGGTCAGGCCCTTTGCCGGCTGCCATGCGAGCGCGACGATGGTGTTGCTCTCATACCAGCTGCGGGGGCGGGTGCGTTCGTCGGCCGAGGGGGCGTGGAAGCCGTTGGAACTCTGCCCGATCAGGAACAGCCGCGCATCCCCCGCAGCATCGCGCGCCAGCACTCCGGCGAAGACGACGGCCACATGGACCGGCAGGCGCGACAGGTCGGCATCGTCGTCGTCATAGGCCCCGCGCGCATAATCGCCGTTGCGTATGTCCAGCGACAGGGTGCCGTGGAACGCGCCGGCCGGCACCTGGGTGGTGCCGAGCGTCGCGTCCTCGGTATCGATCACCGGCACCGACTGGCGCTCCGCCGCCTGGGCCGAAACCGGTGCGAGCAGCGCCGATGCGGCCCCCAGCCACGCCCTCACGAAGCGCGACGGACCAGCCAGACCGTGTCGCCGGCGTCGTCGACCACGAACACCGCGCCATCGCCGCGCGTCTGGACGCTGACCGGCCGGCCATAGACCTCGCCCTTCCTGGCATCCGCGACGAAGCCGGTCAGGAAGGGGCGCGGCTCAGCGGTGGGGCGGCCCTGGGCGAAGGGGACGGCCAGCACGTCATAGCCGATGAACGATGCCCGGTTCCACGAACCGTGCCGCGCGACAAAGGCAAGCTGGTCCGTGCCGGGGCGATCCTTGGCGAAGGCGAGGCCCAGCGCGGCGGCATGAGGACCGACCGCGACATCGGGCATCAGCGTGGTTGCGAGCAGGTCGCGCCGTTCATTGGCGTGGCGCGGGTCCTGCCGACCATAATAGCTATATGGCCAGCCGTAAAAGCCACCCTCGCGCACCCCGACCAGATAGTCGGGCGCGATATCGTCGCCGAAATGGTCGCGCTCGTTCACTGCGGTCCAGAGCGTGCCGGTGGTCGGGGCGAAGTCCATGCCCACGGGATTGCGCAGGCCGCTGGCATAGAGCCGCTCGCGCCCGGTGGCGAGGTCGATCGCCAGGATGGCGGCGCGGCGCTTCTCCTCGTCCATGCCATGTTCGGCCACGTTGGAGGCGGACCCGACCGATACATAGAGCGTGCGCGCATCCGGGCTGAGCAGCAGGTTGCGCGTCCAGTGATTGTTATAGCCGCCCGCCGGCAGGCTGGCGACCGGCGCTGGCGCGGCGGTGATGCGCGTCTGGCCCGGCTGGAAGGGGAAGCTGACCACGCCGTCCGTATTGGCGACATAGAGCCGACCGCCGGCATATTGCATGCCGAACGGCTGGTTCAGCCTGTCGCGCAGCACGAACCGCTGCTCCGCCACCCCGTCACGATCCGCGTCGCGCAACAGGGTGATGCGGTTGGCGCTGAAGCCGGTCGTCTTGGACAGGGCCTGTCCGCGCTGCACCTCCGGCTCGGCGTCGAGCTTGGGCTTGGTGCGCGCCTCGGCGACCAGCACGTCGCCATTGGGCAGCAGCAGCGCCTGGCGGGGATAATCCAGGCCGCCGGCGAACTTCACCACCTGATACCCACGCGGCGCGACCGGCGTGCGACCCTCGGGCCAGCCGATGGTGCGGGGGTGATTGACCACCGACTCGGTCGCATAGGGCTGCGGCTGGCTCTCCGCGCCCAGGACGGCTTTGGTGGCGGTGCCGGCCGGCGGAGTCTGCGCATGCGCCGCAGTGGGCAATGCCATGGTCGCGCAAAGGGTGGAGGCCAAGAGCCTCCGGCTGGTCAAATGGTTCATGACGGCTCCCGGTTTGTCGGGTTTTCTAATGCACCAGCCGAACGTGCGGCTCCGTCTGGATAAAAAAATTGTGCCGACGCGGTCCTTTGTCGCGAACTGCTGCCGGCTTGCGATTGCAAGGAATACAATCGCGATCATAATCGTTATCGCACCGCACCAATTCGATGGTGATGCGTCGCAACAAGGACAAATCGGATCATGGCACGGACGATCGCGGATCTTCTCACCAGCACCCTGGTCGAGGCCGGGGTGGAACGGATCTGGGGCGTGACGGGCGACAGCCTGAACGCCTTCAACGAAAGCCTGCGGACGTCGGGTGCGATCGAGTGGATGCATGTCCGCAACGAGGAGGCGGGAGCCTTCGCCGCCGGAGCCGAGGCGGCGGCGACGGGCGGGCTGGCGGTCTGCGCGGGCAGTTGCGGTCCAGGCAACCTCCATTTGATCAACGGCCTGTACGATTGCCATCGCAATCATGTGCCGGTGCTGGCGATTGCCGCCCATATTCCGTCGAGCGAGATCGGCCTGTCCTATTTCCAGGAGACGCATCCGACCGATCTGTTCCGCGAATGCAGCCATTTCTGCGAGATGGTGCAGGACGCCAAGCAGATGCCCGAGCTGCTTCACCGCGCGATCCGCACCGCCGTCGGCCGGCGCGGCGTCGCGGTGCTGGTCATCCCCGGCGATGTGGCGCTGCTGCCTGCGCCGGAAACGCGCGACGTGCCCTTCGCCCTGCCGGCCACGCCGCGCCTGCTGCCAGATGATGCGACGCTGGCGCAGGTCGCCGCGCTGCTCAACGATGCGGACCGGGTGACCCTGCTCTGCGGTGCCGGGGTGGCGGGCGCGCATGACGATGTCGTCGCGCTGGCCGAGGCGTTGCAGGCCCCGATCGTCCACGCCTATCGCGGCAAGGAGTGGATCGAATGGGACAATTCCTTCGATGTCGGCATGACCGGTCTGATCGGCTTCTCGTCGGGCTATCACGCGATGATGGAGTGCGACACGCTGCTGATGCTGGGCACCGACTTCCCCTATCGCAACTTCTATCCCGACAAGGCGCGGGTGGTGCAGGTCGATCGCGAGGCCACCGCGCTCGGCCGGCGCGTGCCGCTCGACCTGGGCGTGGTCGGCGATGTCGGCGAGACCGCACGCGCGCTGCGCCCGCTGATCCGGGGCGGCCGCAACGGCGCGTTCCTGGCCAAGGCGAAGGAGCATTATCGCGATGCCCGCAAGGGCCTGGACGAACTGGCGACGCCGCGCGACGGCGACAAGCCGCTCCATCCGCAATTCGTCGCCGCGACGATCGATCGGCTGGCGGATGAGGACGCGATCTTCACCGCCGATGTCGGCACGCCCTCGGTCTGGGCGGCGCGCTATCTGCGGATGAACGGCCAGCGGCGGCTGATCGGATCGTTCAACCATGGCTCCATGGCCAATGCCATGCCCCAGGCGCTGGGCGCGCAGGCGGCCTTTGCCGGGCGACAGGTGGTGTCGCTGTCGGGCGATGGCGGCCTGACCATGTTGATGGGGGACATGCTGACCGCGATCCAGATGAAACTGCCGATCAAGATCGTCATCTTCAACAACGGCACGCTCGGCTTCGTCGAGCTGGAGCAGAAGGCCTCCGGCTATGTCGATGCCAATGTCGCCCTGCAAAATCCCGACTTCGCCGCGATCGCGCGCGAAATGGGCTATGTCGCCGAGCGGGTCACGCGGTCGGACGCGCTGGAAGGAGCGCTGCGCGCCGCCTTCGCGCATGACGGCCCCGCGCTGGTCGATGTGGTGACCGAGGGGCTGGAACTGGTGATGCCGCCCAAGATCAAGGCCGAGCAGGTCAAGGGGTTCAGCCTCTATGCCGCGCGCGCGGTGATGAGCGGACGGGGCACGGAGGTGATCGAGCTGGCGCGGGCCAATCTGTTCCGGTGACGGGGAAGGGCGGGGCCATGGCGGCGGCGCCTCCGTCCGGGGCCTTGCGGTCCGTCGCCTTTGTTCTGCGCTGCACGGCGGCGGCGGTCGTCGCCGCGGGGCTGGCGGAGGGACTGGGCCTGGGCCATCCGGTCTGGGCCTGCGTCTCCGCGCTGGTCGTGTCGCAGGACCGGATCGGCGACACGCACCGCGCGCTGGGCTGGCGGGTCGCGGCGACGCTGATCGGGCTGGTGGTGGCGCTGTTCTCCGCCATGGTCGTGCCCGCCGGATCGGCGGAACTGCGGCTGGCGGTGGCGGTCGGGATCGCGGCGAGCATCACCCGCTGGCGGCCGGAGACGCGGGTCTGCATGTGGACGGCCGTCATCGTGCTGACCACCGTGCCGACCGGCGGCACCGTCCTCGAGACCGGATGGGATCGCGCGCAGGAGGTGCTGCTCGGCGCCCTGGTCGGCGCGATCCTGCACCAGGTGGCGGAATGGGTGATCCTGCGGCTGGAGCGCCGATTGGCGCGCGGGGTCAGTGAAAGTCGCGCGACTTGATCCGCACCACCTGCTCCGGGTCCATCCCCGTGGCATGGCTTGGCCAGTAGCTGTCGCGCGGACCCGGCCGCCAGCCGGCATCGCCGCGATCGGGCGCGCCGGGATGGCGCGCGCCGTCGCCGCGCCCGGTCCTGGGGCGGAAGTCCATCCGTCCGACCTGGGCGAGCAGATCGCCATGATCGACGATCCGGTCGCAGATGACGTGGATCACCTGCCCCTCGCGCTGGACGCGGCCCTTCATGCCGATCATCGAGGCCGACATGACGGTGCGGCGTTGCGCTTCGAACCGGTCGGGCCAGAGGATGCCGTTGGCGATGCCGGTCTCGTCCTCGATGGTGATGAACAGCACGCCCTTGGCGCTGCCCGGCTTCTGCCGGACCAGGATCAGCCCCGCCACCTCGACATGCCGTCCGTCGCGAAGCTGGGCCAGATCGGCGGCGCGGGTGACGCCGCGTCGGGTCAGCTCGTCACGCAGGAAGGCGAGGGGGTGCGCGCGCAGCGACAATTGCAGCGCGCGATAATCCTCCACCACCTCGCGCCCCTCGGTCAACGGACGCAAGGCGACCTCCGGCTCGCGCCCCGCCGCCGCCGCGAACAGGGGCAGGGGCGCTTCGTCCAGACCCCGCGCCTTCCATAGTCCCTGGCGCCGGTCGGCCCCCAGCCTGTGAAAGGCATCGGCCTCCGCCAGCCGCTCGATCGCGGCGCGGGGGATGTCGGCCCGTCGCCACAGATCCTCGACCGACTCGAACGGCAGGTGCCCGCGTGCGCCGACGATCGCCGCGCCATGGACATTGGCCAGCCCGCGTACCTGGCGCAGGCCCAGCCGCACCGCCAGATAGCGGCCGGCGGTCGCTTCCAGCGTACAGTCCCAGCGGCTGGCATTGATGCACGCCGGGCGGATCTCGACGCCATGCTCCTGCGCGTCGCGAACGATCTGGGCAGGCGCGTAGAAGCCCATCGGCTGCGCGTTGAGCAGCGCGGCGCAGAACACGTCCGGATGATGATGCTTCATCCAGCAACTGGCATAGGCGATCTTGGCGAAGCTGGCGGCGTGGCTTTCGGGAAAGCCATAGGAGCCGAACCCCTCGATCTGCTTGAACGTACGTTCGGCGAAGTCGCGGGGATAGCCGTTCGCCACCATGCCCCCGACCAGCTTCTCGTAGAAGTGATGGACCCCGCCGGTGAACTTGAACGTCGCCATGGCGCGGCGGAGCTGGTCGGCTTCGGCAGGGGTGAAGCCGGCGCCGACGATCGCCACCTTCATCGCCTGTTCCTGGAACAGCGGCACGCCCAGCGTCTTCTCCAATACCGCGCGCAGTTCGGGACGCGGATAGTCCGGTCTCTCGATCTTCTCGCGTCGGCGCAGATAGGGGTGGACCATGTCGCCCTGGATCGGTCCCGGCCGTACGATCGCGACCTCGATGACGAGGTCGTAGAATTCGGCCGGCTTCATGCGCGGCAGCATCGCCATCTGCGCGCGGCTCTCGATCTGGAAGGTGCCGAGCGTGTCCGCCTTCTGGATCATCGCATAGACGGCCGGATCGTCGTCCTGGAGATCGGCCATTCCCACATGCACGTCCTTGGCGTCGGCCAGCAGGGTGAAGGCGCGGTTCATGCAGCCGAGCATCCCCAGCCCCAGCACATCGACCTTCATGAACTGCAGCGCGTCGATATCGTCCTTGTCCCATTCGATCACCTGCCGCTTGTCCATCGCGGCCGGCTCGATGGGCACGAGGTCGTCGAGCCGGTCATGGGTCAGCACGAAGCCGCCGGGATGCTGCGACAGATGACGCGGCGTGCCGATCAGCCGGCGTGCGAGATCGAGCGCGAGGCGCAGCCGCCGGTCGTCCATGTTGAGGCCGAGCTGGCCGACCTGCTTCTCGCCCACGCCCTCCTCGCTCCACCCCCAGACCAGGCCGGCGAGCGCGCGGGTCAGATCCTCGGGCAGGCCCAGCGCCTTGCCGACCTCGCGCATGGCGCCGCGCGCACGGTAGCGGGTGACGACGGCGGTCAGCGCCGCATGGGTGCGGCCGTAGCTGTCGTAGATCCACTGGATGATCTCCTCGCGCCGCTCATGCTCGAAATCGACGTCGATATCGGGCGGCTCGCGCCGTTCGCCGGAGACGAAGCGCTCGAACAGCAGCTCGTGCTTGATCGGATCGATGCTGGTGATGCCGAGCAGGTAGCAGACGCAGCTGTTCGCCGCCGACCCGCGCCCCTGGCACAGAATGCCGCGTCGTCGGCTTTCCGCGACAATGCTGTTGACGGTGAGGAAGTAGGGCGCATAGCCCAGTTCGCCGATCAGGCGCAGTTCGTGGTCGATCTGCCGGCGATAGGCTTCCGGCACCCCGTCCGGAAATTTGCGCTCCGCCGCCTCCCCGGTCATCCGTTCGAGCGCTTGTTGCGCGGTCAGCCCGTCCATCACGCGTTCGTGCGGATATTGGTAGCTCAGCTCGCCCAGGTCGAAGGTGCAGGCCCGGGCGATCGTGGCGGTGGCGGCGATCGCGTCGGGAAAGGCGACGAAGCGGCGCTCCATCTCGCCGGGCGATTTCAGATGCCGGTCGGCATGGCGCTCGCGCGCATAGCCGAGCGTGTCGATCGTCCGCTTCTCGCGGATCGCGGTGACGACGTCCTGGAGCGGCCGCACCTCGGGCGCGTGATAGAGCACATCGCCCAGCGCGACCGCACGCACCCCCGCCATGCCGGCCTGGCGGGCAAGTTCGTGCAGCCGCATCGCGTCGTTCGGACGGCGACGAAAGGTCAGGCCGCAATAGCCCCGGTCGCCGAAGACCGCGCGCAGGTCGGCCAGGTCGCGCGCCGCCGCCGCGCCCGGATCGCCCGGCAGCAGGATTGCGATCAGCCCCTCCTGCCACTCCGGCAGGTCCGCCCAGCCGAGCGTGCAGCCACCCTTGCCGGCGCGCGCCTTGCCGATCGACAGGAGGCGGGTCAGCCGCGACCAGCCGGGCCGGTCGATCGGATAGAGGAGCAACGCGCGGCCATCGTCCAGCACCACCCGCGCGCCCGCGATCAGCCGCACGCCCGTCGCCTTCTGCGCCGCCCAGGCCCGCACCAGTCCGGCGACCGAGCCGAGATCGGCGATGCCCAGCGCCCGGTGGCCGAGCAGGGCGGCGGCGCTGAACAGTTCGTCGGGGCTGGACGCACCGCGCAGGAACGAGAAGTGGCTCGTCACCTGAAGCTCGACATAGGTGGTGGGGCTCGCCATCAACCGAACAGCCCGTGCAGATGCCAGGACAGGTCGCCGGTCGCCGGGTCTTCGCCATCGCCGCGCCGGAACAGCCAGAACCGCGCGCCCCGGCTGTCCTCGACGCGGAAATAGTCGCGGCAGCTCCACATCTCGCCGTCGCGTCGCCACCATTCGCCATGGACGCGTTCCGGCCCGTCGCCCGCGACCACGGCATGGACCTGTCCCCGCCAGGTGAAGCGACGGGGCGGCTGGTCGGGCAGGAGCGCGAGTACCGCCTCCAGCGGCTCGGGACGAAGGAGCAGGCGCACGGGCCGAGGCCAGTCGGGCCAGCCGCCAGGCGCGTCCAGCGGATCGGCGCGGCGAACCGCGCGCTCTGGTACGTCGCTTTCGACCGGTGCGGCGGTGAACAGCGCAGCCCCTCCGACCCGGCCGGCGATCTGGTCGACCAGCGTCGCGACATCGGCGGGCGCATCGTCCCCGGCCAGGCTCGCTCCCAATGCCGTCGCGCCCAGCGGATCGGTGCGGGTCGCGGCGAGGCGCATCGTCTCGATCCCCTCGCCGGGATCGATCCGGTCGATGCGCAAGGCGAAGAGGCGGGCGAGATGGGCCGCGTCCCGACTGGCGCGCGCGGTGCCGATCGCCAGCCGCTGCTCGCTCCCGTCGATCCGGTCGAGGATCAGCAGCAGCATCCGCGCGCCCAGTCCCCGGTCGCGCAACCGCTCGACCAGATCGGCGAGCAGGTCACCGACCACCTGCGCGATCGCGTCCGCCGTGCCGATCGGCTCCAGCAGCCGGCGTTTGGCATATGGGGTGTCGGGGGCGAGGACGGGCGCGATCGGCTCGGGTATGCGACCCAATGCCTCGTCCAGCCGCCTCACCGTGGCGAGGCCCAATCGGCGCGCCAGCGGTCCACGCGGCATCGGGATCAGGTCGCCGATCCGATCCAGTCCGAACCGGCCAGCGGCGGTGCAGGCCTCCGGTGTCAGGCGTAGCGCGGCGGGAGGCAAAGCGCGGAGCGCCTGCGCCTCATGGCCATTGGCGATCCGCAGGATGGGCTGCCCGCCGAACCGCGCCAGCGCATGGGCGGCCCCTGGCGTGCCGGCCACCGCCACCCGCGCCGAAAAACCCAGCCGGCGGCAGAAATGGAGCAGCCGCCGACACAGCCCCGCCTCGCCGCCATGGAGGTGCGAGACGCCGCTCAGATCCAGCCACAGGCCCTGCGGGCCGTCGGGCGCGGCGATCGGCGTCCAGTGGCGCACGGCATGACGGGCAAGGCCGTCCAGCCATGCCGCGTCCGCCGCCGGTTCGGCGAGGCGGATGTCGAGCGCGGGCACCAGCACCCGCGCCTGCGTCACCGCCATCCCGGTCGCGAGCCCCAGCGCCAGCGCCGCGGGGCAGGCGGCGGTCACGAGCTGACGCTGGCCGACCTGCGCCGCCAGCACCATCGGCCGGGCTTCGGGCCCCGGCTCCCCGGGGTGCGGCGCGATCGGGGCGGGGGGCGTCATGTGCTTGAACGGATGCTCGGCCGCTTCGGATCGGCGGCCGAGTTCGCGCATCGTCGGTCGCTGATGGAGCGGCAGTGCCTTGATCGCTTCCCCCCGTGCCCAGCGCGCGCCGGGCCGCCAGCCGCCGCCGCGCGGCACCGAGCAGGCGCCGGGATCGTCGTCCACCGGCAGCAGCGCCGTGCGGACCGGCCGATCAGGCCGCGCGTGCGGTGGTCGCTCCAGCCGCCGCAACCGCTCGATCGCGAGATGCGGCAGGTAGAGCGAGGCAACCCGTCGCATCGCATGCCTCCAGTTCCAGGGTGAATCCGGGTCCGCCGCGCTGGCGCGTCAGCTCGACCGTCCAATGCGCGCGGCCGACACCGGGCGCCGGCAACCGCACCGAGGGCGCGCAGCCGATCCGCCAGCGGGTCATCGCCGCCGAATGCTCGGCCAGCGGACAGAGGGCCGGCCTTCGCCAGTGGCGGGCGAGGAGGGCGGGCGCGTCGCCGTTCATCGCGGCCAGTTGCAGCCGCCGGGTCGCGACCATGTCAGCGCGCTTCACCTCGCCGACCACCGCCGCCAGCCCGCCATGGCGCAGGCCATCCTCCATCACCGCCAGCACCTGGCTGTCCTCGCGCGCCTCGACGAAGAGCAGCATGGCGGGGTCGAGGCCGGCCTGTTCCAGGCCGGGCGCGTACAGGTCGAACCGGGTCAGGGCCCATAGCACGCGCCGACCCTTGAGCACGGCGGCGCGAGCGGCGATGCCGACCGTGAACAGCGTCGCGGCGGCATCGTCGTTCAGCGTCGGCGCGGCGGCGGCGACCTCGTGCAGGCCGCCCATCGCCAGCCCACCATCGGCCAGCCGCCCGTCCATGGCATCCACCCCGAACGGCAGCACGCCGGCCCCGCGCGGCCGCACCCCCTGGTCGAGCGCGGTGCGGAGCGCGGCGATCCGTTTGGCGGGGGGATCGTCCGGCAGATCGTCAGGGGCAAAGTGGGACATGGCTGTAGCGACTCATTTGTTCGCTATATGTTCCAGATTTATCGGCCAATGGTCAAGGCGTTACGGCACCGAAAGGATGATGCCATGCTTTGGGGCTTCAGCGTCGCATCGGCCTGCATCATCGCGAAGGGGCAACAGCCGGAACATCGACCACCCCATGGCTTTGCCCAACCCAGGGCGGCGGACGATCGCCGAATTCCCGACGATCGTCATTCATGGGTCACGGTCGAAGGCCGGGAGGCACCCAGTTTCGCCGGATTGTGGAAGGTCGATCGCGACCATGACCGCGTCTCCGCCTCCCGCACCGCCCAGCCCCCGGTCGCGCCAAACCCTCCTGCGGCGATGCCGGTCAGCCATCCGCGTGGAGGATGCCGCGTTCCAGCCCACGCAGTTCGGCGAGGCCGCGCATCCGGCCGAGCAGCGAATAGCCGGGATTGGTGCGCTTGGTCAGGTCGTCGAGCATCTGGTGGCCGTGGTCGGGGCGCATCGGGATGCTGCGATCCTCGCGCTGCTGCAACCGGCTGACCGCGGCGACCACGGCGGGCATGTCGGCATTGCCCTCCAGATGCGGTGCCTCGTGGAACGCGCCGTTCGCCTCGCGCGCGACGGCGCGGAGATGCAGGAAACCGATCCGCTCACCCAGCCGGTCGATCATGCCGGGCAGGTCGTTGTCGGCGCGGACCCCGAACGACCCGGTGCAGAAGCACAGGCCGTTCGAACGGTTGGGCACCCGCGCGAACAATGCGGCCACGTCGCTCTCGGTGCTGACGACGCGGGGCAGGCCGAAGATCGGGAAGGGGGGATCGTCGGGATGGACAACCAATTGGACGCCGACCTCGTCCGCCACCGGGCAGACCGCTTCCAGAAAGGCGACATGGTTGGCGCGCAGATCGTCGGCCGATATGCCGTCATAACCGGCGATGGCGTCGCGGAACTGCGCGACGGTGAAGCTTTCCTCGCTGCCCGGCAGGCCGGCGATGATCGTCCGTTCTAGCCGGTGCCGCGCCTCGGCGTCCATGCCGGCGATGCGGGCGGCGGCCGCCTCGACCATGGCGGGCGTATAGTCGCCGGCGGCGCCGGGCCGTTCGAGCAGGTGGATGTCGAAGGCGGCGACCGCCTCCAGCTCGAACCGCAGCGCCAGCGCGCCGTCCGGCATCGCCCAGGCCAGATCGGTGCGCGTCCAGTCGAGCAACGGCATGAAATTATAGGTGACGGTGCGGATACCCGCCGCCGCCAGATGGCGCAGGCTCTGATGATAGGCGTCGATCAATCGGTCCCAGTCGGGCCCCCGCGTCTTGATCCCCTCATGGACGGGCAGGCTCTCGACCACGTCCCAGTCCAGGCCCGCCGAGCGGATCATCGACTGGCGGGCGAGGATCGTCTCCAGCGGCCAGACCACGCCATTGGGCAGTTCGTGCAGCGCGGTGACGATGCCGGTCGCCCCGGCCTGGCGGATGTCGCGCAAGGCCACCGGGTCGGCCGGACCGAACCAGCGCATCGTCTGTGTCATCATCCTGCGGTCGGCCTGCTGCACCCCATTCTCCTGTCGCTTGCCCGGACATTTGGTACCGGTATCGTCACGACGGGCTCATGCCCATAGTTCGGCCGCACCGAAACCCTCTAAAGGGTCGCGGATGCGGCCGACGTGCAAGACGCCGTCAGAACTGGAAGTGCAGGCTGACGATCACGGTGCGCCCGTTGCCGAAGTTCAGCGACCCGCCATTGGCGATGCGCGGGGCCGACCAGACATTGCTGAAATAGCGCTTGTCGAGCAGGTTGGTGACGTTGAGCTGGAGATAGGTCTTGTCCAATCCGGCCCAACCCAGCGTCGCCTGCGCATCCAGGTCGACCAGGGTATAGCCGGCGGCCTTGGCGTCATTCTCGTCGGTGATGAAGCGGTCGCCGACATGCTTGGCGGAGACGCCGACCACGGCGAACGGCAGCGACGCCTGGACGCGGCCGCCATATTGCCAGTTGGGCGTGTCGACCAGCGCCTTGCCCCTGGTCGCGATCAGCACCTTGCCGGTCGCGCCATCCAGCACATCCTCCTTCAACGTCGATCCCAGATAGGAGCCGAAGCCGTAGACCGACAGCCAGGAGGTGGGCATCAGCGACAGGGTCGCGTCGATCCCCTTGCTGTCGACTCCGCCGACATTGCGGCTGGCGCTGATCGTACCGCCGCCTTCCAGCGGCGTGGTCGTGGTGACCAGCCGGTTGGCGTAGCGGATGTACCAGCCGCCCAACTGCACCTGGACCGGCCCGGTGATATAGCGCAGGCCGACATCGTAGGAGTCGGTCCTTTCCGGCACCGCTTCCTTGTCCTTCAGCGAGATCGCCTTGTCGTCATAGGAATAGATGTCGGTGGTGGGGGCGGAGAAGCCCTTGTTATAGCTGGCATAGAGGCTGACCGCCGGGTCCATCTGCCAGACCAGTCCGGCACTGGGCAGGAGGGCGCGATATTCCCGGATGCGGCCCGTATAGGGCGCGCCGAACCCGGCCGTGCGGCTGTCGGCCGCCACGATGCTGGCGGCCTGCGACGTGCAGAAGGCTTCGCTGCTGCTGTTCGGGATGGTGTAGCAGGCGTTGCTCATATTGCGTCGGAAGAACGCCGCGCGCAGCCCCAGCGTGATCGACAGGTCGTCGGACAGGGGCTTGCCGCGATATTCGCCCGACACTTGGTGCAGGACGGCGAAGGTCAGGCGGTCGCGCTTGTTGAGTACCGCGCCCGTCGCGTCGCGTACCGCCGCCTGGGGATCGCGTCCGCCGAAGACGCCGACCGGCGTTCCATCGACCTGCAACGCGCCGGCCTCACCCGTCTGGCGGATGCGGGAGCGGTCCCAGGTATAGGCCAGGCGCACGAGGTTCGACGGGTCGATGTCATAGCGCAGGCCGGCAATGCCGATCAGCCGGTGCGTCTGCGTGTTCGAGGGATAGAAGACGCGGACATAGTCCAGCCGGTCGCCATCGCCGTTCAGGTCACGGCCAGTGGCGATCCCCGCACCGATCCGGCCATATTGGTTGCGCGAGGCGCCGCCCTTGCCCGCATTGGCGTCGCTTTCGGCGAACACGGTCGAGCCGCCGCCATTGGCCAGCGTGTAGCTGTATCCGCCATCGAGCGTCAGCGTGAGCCGATCGTTCAGGGTGAACAGGCTGTTGAAGCGGGCATTGCCGGTGTCGACCGGGTTGACGCCGATCTGGCGCACATTGCCGCAGAGCTTGCGGTCGTCCTGCATCGTGCCCGTCCCCGGCGTGCCGGAGGCCAGGGTGCAATGATCGGCATTCTGATATCGCGCGCTGGCATCCAGGACCCGGTCATATTGCGCGCGGGTGAGATCGACGCGCAACGGCCGGTCGCTCGTGGCACTCGCAATCGGCAGTGCACCGCCCAGTACCGTGTTGACCTGGGCGAGCGACATGCCGCCAAAGCCCATGTTGCGGTGCTGGTAGAAGAAGCCGGCCAGCGAGACGAAATCCTTGCCCGACCCGATCGGCTGGTAGATGCGGGCATTATACTGGCTCTTGCGCACGATCGCATAGGGTTGCAGCGCGTAACGCTGGTTGCTCGCCGACACCCAGGCGCGCGTGCCGCTGGCGGTCAGGTCGCCGGTGTTGATCAGGCCGAACACGCGGTTCATCTCGCCGCGGCCATGGCTGTAATCGACGATCGCGCTGACCTGATGGGTCGGCATGATGGTGCGGTAATTGACCGTGCCGCCGGCGGCGCTTGCGGTCGGCGTATCGACGTCCGTCGCCCCGAAATTGACGTTGACCGACTCCACCAGCTCGGGATCGATCTGCTGGCTGGAATAGATGGCGTAGTTGCCCGCGTCGTTCAGCGGCAGGCCATCGAAGGTGAAGGCGATGCGCGACTGATCGAATCCGCGAATGCGGATGGTGCCGCCATTGCCGCCATAAGGATCGCTGGCGACATAGTTGACGCCGGGCAACAGATTGAGCGCGTTGAAGATCGACTGGCCCGGCACCGTATGGGTGATGAAATCCTGGGTGACGACGGCGCGCGCCTTGGGCGAATTGGGGATTTCGATGCCGGTCGCGTCATGCTTGCTGCCGGTGACGACGATCTCGTCCTTTGCCATGTCCTCGGCGGCGATGGTGCCGGCGGTCTGTGCAAAGGCGAGATGCGGCGCAGCCAAGCACAGGCACGCCCCGCCGACCCCGGCGAAGCGGAAGATATTCAGTACCACAACAAGTCCCCCGACAATCCATGTGTCGGATCGGGCCATTATGGATATAATGCGACACCCGCATTACAAACTATCGTGGATCAGTATCTGATATTGCCCTATCGGCAAGCGTGAGAGCCGATCCCGGTCAGCGAACCCGCCTGACGAAAGAGCGGCCGCCCTCGCGCCGCTCGATCTGGAAGATGGGCACGGCCTCGATCAGGTCGGAAAGGCGGTGATAGCCGTAATTGCGGACGTCGAAGCTCGATCGATTGGCGGCAAGTTGCCCCATGGCGGACAGCGAGACGAAGCCTTTCTCATCCCGCTTGGTCGCATCATAGGCTGCGACCAGCAGCTCGACGAGTTCGGGATCGACCGGGGTCTTGGCCTTGGCCGGTCGATTGGGAACGATCGCCGGGGGCAGGGACTCCGCGATCGGCACATCCTTGTTTGGAGGCTTGGCGACGGCCGGCGGTACGGTTGCCGTCACCCGCGGTGGCTGCGGCGGGACGGCCGGGGCCGGAGCGGGCGTTGCGATCTCGGGCACGCGGGCGGCCAGCGCCCCCACATCGATGAAGCGGGTGCAGGCGCGCTTGAAGGCCTCCGGCGTGCGGCTGGTGCCGAATCCGTAGACGGGAATGCCTTCCTGCCGGATGCGCATCGCCAGCGGCATGAAGTCGGAATCGGACGACATGATGCCGAATCCCTCGACCTTGCCGCGGAACAACAGGTCCATGGCGTCGATCGTCATCTTCATGTCGGTGGCGTTCTTGCCCTTGGTCAGGTCGAACTGCTGCTGCGGCTCGATGCCGTGCTTCACCGTCATGTCGCGCCAGCCCTTGAGCGCCGGCTTGGTCCAGTTGCCATAGACCCGGCGGACGTTGACCGTGCCGAGTTCGGCCAGCACGGTCAGCACCGGATCGATGGTGGCGGCGGACGCATTGTCGGCGTCGATCAGCAATGCGATGTTGCGGGTGGGCGTTTCTTCCATGGCCCCCGTGTCGCAAGCCCGGCGTCGCACGGCAAGCCGTCAGCCGCTATTGCCGCGCCGATCGCCATCATAGGCCTGGTCGTTGGCGATGGCATCGGCCTTTTCGGGCCGGAGATGCGCCTCGGGATCGTCGACATCGGTGATGCGATCGGCTTGGCTGCCGATATCGGTCTGCAAATGGCCACCGCCGCTGCTGCCTTCGATCGCCGGGTCGGAATCGGCGATGGCGGCGTCGATCAGTTCGTGATCGTCGGTCTCGCGGGCCGTGGTGGTGCGGGGATTCTCAGCCATGTCATGCTCTCCTTCTGCATGACCAACGGCCCGCCAAACGCCCATGTTCCTCAATCTATCGAGTAGCGTATGCCCATGATCTCATATTCCTTCTCACCCGCGGGCAAGGTCACGCGGCGGAGGTCGCCCAGGCCTGCGCCCCGCAGCGCACGGGCGATCGGCGAGTACCAGCCAACCCGCCCCTGGCCGGCATCCGCTTCGTCGTCGCCGACCAGGGTGAGCACACGCTGCTGATCATCCTCGTCGGCGATGGTGACGGTGCAGCCGAACCAGACGCGCGTCCGGTCTGTCTGGGCGGCGGGATCGACGACCTTGGCCGCCTTCATGCGCTGCGACAGCCAGCCCAGCCGCCGGTCGATCTCACGCAACCGCTTGCGACCATAGATATAGTCGCCATTCTCCGACCGGTCGCCATTGCCGGCGGCCCAGCTGATCGTCTCGACTAGGGCGGGGCGCTCGGTCGCGAACAGCTGCTCATATTCGGTCCGAAGGGCGGCATAGCCGGCGGGGGTGATGTAATTGGGTCGATCGGTCACCCGGCCTCCCTTACTCAACCCGGACGGGTCTTGCCCAGATACCAGCTGAGCCGCGCCGCACCCCGGCTCTTCGACCGGGCGGGGTTCATCAGGTCGTAGACGACGGCATTCTCCAGCACGCGCTGCACATAGTTGCGCGTCTCGCCATAGGGGATCGCCTCCACCCAATCGACCCAGTCGACCGCGCCGGTGCGGGGGTCGCCATTGGCGCGCAGCCATTTGTTCACATTGCCACCGCCCGCATTATAGGCCGCGATCGCAAGCGGATAGCTGCCATAATTGGCATAGACCCGCTGGAAGTAGCTGGCCCCGAGCTGGATCGAGATGAACGGGTCGGACGACAGCTGCTCCGGCGTGAAGCTCAAGCCGATCTTGCCACCCTGCTCGCGCGCGGTGGCGGGCATCAGCTGCATCAGCCCACGTGCGCCGGCGCCCGATATGGCGGCGCGGTCGAACTGGCTTTCCTGGCGCGCGATGGCGTGGATGATCGTCCAGCTGTCGTCATAGCCGGCCGGGATCGGCACCACGGGAAAGCCGATCGCGGAATAGTCGGTCAGCCCGTTCTGCATCGCGCTGCGCCCGACCATCACGCCCAGATCGGGGCGGCCGATCTCGCGCGACAATTGCTCGGCGAGCAGGTGATCGGTGTCGGTCGTGGCATCGGCGGCGATCTGGCGGACGAAGGCGGTCTGGTCCTGCCAGTCGCCGATCTGGCCCAGGAAGCGCGCCGCCGTCACGATCTCGCGCGCGTTGAACGCGGCCCGTACCGCCGGATCGAGCGTCGGGGCGGCGACGGGCGGCGGCGCGGCCAGTGGCCGGCCGGTCCGCTCCAGGGCGAGCTGTCCGTAATATTGGTCGCGATAGCCCGCCGCCTGCGCATAGAATTGCGCGGCTTGCGGCTGGAGCCCCGCCGCCTCGGCCGCGCGGCCGGCCCAATAATAGCCCTTGGCGCGGGTCTGCGGCGCCTGGCTGCCGCGCGCATAGCGTTCGAACAGCGGCATCGCATCGGCGGGGCGGCCGAGCTGCTTCATCGCGACCTGCCCGCCCAACCAGACCAGCGAGGTATAATCGTCCCGCTCGCCATAGGGCTTCTTCGACACGTCGGTGCCGGCGGGATAGGCATCGTCGACCTGGCGGGCGATATCGTAGGCGAGCTGGTACTGGCTGTCCGCCGCCGCGGCACGGGCGTTTACGAGCAGCACCTCATACCATTTCTCGACATCGCCCGGCCGGGTCGCCAGCGTGCGCGGCTGTGCCAGATAGGCGCGCACGCCGGGCGACAGCGTGTTGCGCAGCCAGACCGCACGATCGGCGATGTAGCCGGGGTCGTTGGCGTAGATGGCCTGGGTCGCGGCGGACAGGTCGGCGGCGTTCGGCGCCTTGGTGCGGAAGGCGAGCCGTGCCTCGAACAGCGGGCGCTTGGCTGGGCTGACCAGGGCGAGCTGCCGCTGGGCGAGGCTGGTCTGGCCCTGCCACAATAGCCGGTCCATCCGCGCGTCCTGATCCTCCGGGCGGAGCGCATTGGGGAAATAGGTCAGGATCGCGCTCTCGTCCGCACCCGACAAGGCGCCCATCCGCCAGGCGGCGCGCGCGGCGGCTTGTGCCCCGGCGGCATCGCCGGTGGCGAGCAAGGCGCGTGCCTGAGCCACCGTGCCGGTCGCGGTCAGCGGCGGATAGCGGCGGAAGAAGGCGACGGCATTGGCCGGCGCGGCGTTGGCCGCCTGGCGCTCCGCCGCCCGCCGGTTCGCCGCCTCGCCCGGCCAGCCCGGGTGGCGCTGGGTGAAGCCGGCATAGCTGTCGAAGGGCAGGGCATCGGTCTGGCGTAGCGCCCGCCATTCGGCCAAAGCCGAGGCGATGGCGGGACTGGCGGTCGGTTGCGGCAGGCCGGCGGCGATGCGGTTGGCGGCTTGCGTGGAGGCGCGGTCGCTCTGTTCCTGCGACTGGGGCAGGATGGCCGTGCCGGCGAGAAGGGATAGCAGCAGGGTCGATTTCAGGGGCGCGATCATGTGGACAGGATAGGGATCGAACCCGTATCTGTCCTGAACGAAATTTTGGCGGCTTCTCGCGAACCGCCGCAATAGGACGAAGTATCATAATGTTTTCAGGCTCTATCCCCGCGCTGGTGACACCGTTCGACGCGGCCGGCGGGTTCGCCGAGGCGGCCTTTCGCGACTTCGTGGAATGGCAGATCGCGGAAGGGTCGGCGGCGTTGGTCGCCTGCGGCACCACGGGCGAGGCGGCGACGCTGAGCGCCGAGGAGCATTTCCATGTCGTGCGGGTCTGCGTCGACCAGGCGCGCGGGCGGGTGCCGGTGATCGCTGGGGCCGGATCGAACGACACCCGCGTCGCCGCCGCCAATCTGCGCGCCGCCAGGGAGGCCGGGGCGGACGCCGCGCTGATGGTGCCGCCCTATTACAACCGCCCCTCGCAGGAGGGCATCTTCCGCCATTTCGAGGCGCTGGCCGCCGATGCGCCGCTGCCGATCATCCTCTACAATGTGCCGGGCCGCACCGTCACCGATATCCAGCCGGCGACGCTGATCCGGATCGTCCAGGCCTTTCCCGCGCTGTTCGTCGGGGTGAAGGATGCCAGCGGCGTGCTGCCGCGCGTGACGCAGCACCGGCTGGCGCTGGGCGCGGACTTTGCGCAGCTGTCGGGCAATGACGATCTGGCGCTCGCCTATAACGCGCTGGGCGGGGTGGGTTGCATTTCGGTCACCGCCAATGTCGCGCCGCGCCTGTCCGCCGAGTTCCAGGCCGCCTGCGCCTCGGGCGATCACGCGGCGGCGCTGGCCCTGCACGACCGGCTCTATGCACTGCACGACGCGATGTTCACCGATGCCTCGCCGGGGCCGGTCAAATATGCGCTGACCCGCGTCCGCCCGGACTTCCCGCCCGCGCTCCGCCTGCCGATGACCTGGCCGTCCGACGCGGCGCGGGCGGCGGTGGACGCAGGGCTGGCGATGGCGAGGCTGATCTGATCCAGCTTGTCATATCTGCGCCATGATCCGGGATGATGTTCGTCGCCCTCGGGCGGGGGATGTCGATCGATGCTGTGGGCGCTGTTGCAGATGGTCTCGGGTCCCGTCCTGCCGATCGCCCGGCCGCGCCGTTCCGATGCGCCTTGTCCCGCGAGGCCGGCGGCGAGCGACGAAGTGATCGTGTGCGGCCGCAACGACGATCGCTACCGTCTCAAGCCGCTGCCGCCCCGCCCGGAGCAGCCGCTGATCCCCAAGGCCGCGATGCCGCTGCCCGGCGGCGCCGAGGCGGCGGCCGAGGTCGAGCAAGGCAACGTCGGCGGGGTGCCGAGCAACCGGCTGATGCTGCGCCTGTCCAAGCCCTTCTGACGTCCGGGCGCGCTTCGCACCGCACCGGTCGCAACCGCCGCTTCCCTAAGCGGCATCGCGCGCCTACATCGCCACCATGTCGCGTCCGAAACCAGCCACCTTCGACAAGAAGAAGATCGTCGCCGAGAACCGCAAGGCGCGGTTCGAATATTCGATCGACACGACCTATGAGGCCGGCATCGCCCTGACCGGCACCGAGGTGAAATCGCTGCGCTTCGGCGAGGGGTCGATCG
Source organism: Sphingomonas sp. S-NIH.Pt15_0812 (assembly GCF_003951315.1). Taxonomy (GTDB): domain Bacteria; phylum Pseudomonadota; class Alphaproteobacteria; order Sphingomonadales; family Sphingomonadaceae; genus Sphingomonas. The sequence continues at coordinate 66,893 of NZ_QLJH01000005.1, read as the reverse complement.
CCGAAAGCTATGCCGAGGTGAAGGATAACCAGGTCTGGCTGATCAACGCCAACGTCCCCGAGTTCAGCCACGGCAACCGCTTCAACCACGAGGCCAAGCGGCCGCGTAAACTGCTCCTTCACGAGCGTGAGATAAACAAGCTTCACGGCGCGGTGGCGCGCGAGGGCATGACCCTGGTGCCGCTAATGGTCTATTTCAACTCGCGGGGGAGGGCGAAGGTGGAGCTGGCATTGGCCAAGGGGCGGAAGAACCACGACAAGCGCGAGGCGATCAAGGAGCGCGACTGGAAGCGGGAGGCGCAACGCATCCTCAAGGATCGCGGCTGATGGCCACGGCCGCGCCGCGCTCGCTGTGGCAGCGTGCGGCCGGCTGGTGTCGGCGCAACCTGCCGACGCGCGAATCGATGGAGCGCAGCCGGATGCTGCGGCCGGTCGCGCATCGCGTATTGGCACCCGAACTGTGGCGCTTCACCCGGCGGTCGGTGCCGCGTGGGGTCGCGCTGGGCATGGTGGCGGGCGTGATGTTCCCGGTCGCGCAGATCGCGATCGCGGCGGCGATCGCGCTGCCGTTCCGCGCCAATGTGCCGGTGGCGGCGCTGACCACCTTCATCACCAATCCCTTCACCACGCCGCTGATATTGATCGCCGCCTATCAGATCGGCCGCTGGGTGCTGCATGTCGATGCCCCCGTGGTGGCGCAGCCGGTGGCGCAGGCGGCGACCGGCTGGCTGCAATGGCTGTGGGAGGCGGGGCCGGCGACGGTCACCGGGCTGGTCATCATCGCGGCGGTCGGCGCGGTGCTGGGCTATGGCCTGTCGGCGCTCGGCTGGCGGCTGTGGATCGCGCGCAAGTGGCGCAACCGCCACGACGCGGCGACATCGTAACATTAGTCACGAACCCTGCATTGACGAGGCGTCGTAGCGACGTACAACAGCATCACTGACCTTGATTGAGGATACTCGATGCGTACGCCGTTGATTGGCCTGATCCTGCTCGCTTCCACCGTTTCCACCACCGCCCTGGCGCAGACCAGCGCCCAGACCGCCAAGCAGACCAGGACGGTCGGCAAGGCCGCGACCGGCCCGGTCGCCCCGGCCAATGCGGACAAGCCGCAGATCGGCGATTTCGGCTTCGACATGGCCGGACGCGACACCAGCGTGCAGCCGGGCAACGACTTCTTCAACTATGCCAGCGGCCGCTGGTACGCCTCGACCGAGATTCCGGCGGACCGGTCGTCCTATGGCATGTTCCACGTCCTCCAGGACCTGTCGCTCGAGCGGACGCGCGGCATCCTGGAAGAGGCGGCAAAGCGCTCGGGCGACAAGACCGGCGACTTCTATACGAGCTTCATGGATCAGGCCGCCATCGACGCCAAGGGCATCACTCCGGTCCGGCCCTGGCTGAACGCGATCAAGGGTGCGGCCGACAAGACCGCGCTGGCCACCGAGATCGCCAAGCTCCAGCGCCAGGGCGTGCGCGGCCTGGTCGGCGTATCGGTCGGGCAGGACGACAAGTCGCCCGAAATCTATGTCGTCAGCCTGGGGCAGGGCGGCATCGGCCTGCCGGACCGTGATTACTACCTGAAGGACGATCCGAAGCTGGCGGCGGTGCGGACGGCCTATCAGGCCTATCTGGCCAAGATGCTGACGCTGGCGGGCGAACCCAATGCCGAGGCGCGCGCGGCGGCGGTGTTCCAGATGGAGAAGGCGATCGCCAACGCCCATTGGTCCGCCGTCCAGAGCCGCGACGCGGACGCGACCTACAATGTCTGGAAGGCCGGCGACTTCGCCGCCAAGGCGCCGGGTTTTCCGTGGCAGCCCTTCCTGACGGAGATGGGCGTGGCCAATCGCCCGATGTATCTGGTCGCGCAGCCCAGCGCGCTGACCGGCGAGGCCAAGGTCTATGCCGACACGCCGCTGCCGGTGCTGAAGGATGCGGCGATGCTCCGCGTCCTGCGCTCCTACGCCTCCTATCTGGCCGCGCCGGTCGACCAGGCGAACTTCGCCTTCTACGGCACCACCCTGTCGGGCACGCCGCAGCAGCAGGCCCGGTGGAAGCGGGCGGTGTCGACCGTCAGCAACGCGATGGGCGAGGCGATCGGCGAGCAATATGTCGCGCGCTACTTTCCGCCCGAGGCCAAGGCGACCGCCGATGCGCTGGTGAAGAATGTCATCGCATCGATGGGCGACCGGTTGAAGAACCTGCAATGGATGGCGCCCGAGACCAAGGCGAAGGCGCTGCAGAAGCTGGCGGCCTTCACGCCCAAGATCGGCTATCCTGACAAGTGGCGCGACTATTCGGCGCTGACCGTCCAGCGTGGCGATCTGGTCGGCAATGTCGCGCGCGCCAATGCCTTCGAATATCAGCGTGAGCTCAACAAGCTCGACAAGCCGCTCGACCGGGGCGAGTGGTTCATGACGCCGATGACGATCAACGCCTATGCCAATCCGGTGATGAACGAGATCGTCTTCCCGGCGGCGATCCTGCAACCGCCCTTCTTCGATCCCAAGGCGGACCCGGCGATCAACTATGGCGGCATCGGCGCGGTGATCGGGCATGAGATCAGCCATCATTTCGATGACCAGGGCCGCAAGTACGACGCCACCGGCAAGCTGACCGACTGGTGGACGCCGCAGGATGTGGAGCGGTTCAAGAGCTTCACCGACAAGCTGGTCGCGCAGTACAATGCCTATGAGCCGATCCCCGGCCAGCATATCCAGGGCGAGTTGACGCTGGGCGAGAACATCGCCGACCTGGCCGGGCTGACCGTGGCGCTCGACGCCTATCACAAGTCGCTGGGCGGCAAGCCGGCGCCGGTGATCGACGGACTGACCGGCGACCAGCGTTTCTATCTGGGCTGGGCGCAGGTGTGGCGGACCAAGTGGCGCGAGCCGGCGCTGCGCCAGGCGCTGCTCTCCGATCCGCATTCGCCGGGGCATGAGCGGACGCTGACCGTCCGCAACCTCGACCCCTGGTATGCGGCGTTCGGCGCGAAGCCGGGTCAGGACATGTATCTGGCACCCGCCGACCGGGTCCGGATCTGGTGAGGGATGGGGCCCTGTCCGTCACGACGGACAGGGCCCTCCACCCGGCGGGGTTTCGCCCGCGCCTCGCTTCGTACAGGTTCAGCGAAACCCGATATAACCGGTTGCGAAGGCAATGGATTGGCGCGAAGCTGGCCTATCGACGCTATTCAGGACAGCCATGACGCGACTTCTTCTCGCCAGCCTGCTCGCCGCCGCCTCGGCGGTCGCGCTCCACGCCCAGACCCAGACGCCGACCGTTGCCCCGGCCGGCGATGCGCCGCAGATCGGCCGCTTCGGTTTCGATGAAGCCGGCATGATGAAGACCACTTCGCCCGGCGACGACTTCTACGCCTATGCCAATGGCGAATGGGCCAAGACCACCGCGATCCCGGCCGACAAGGCCAGCTATGGTGCGTTCGACACGCTCGCCGACCTGTCGCGCGATCGGACGCGAGGCATTCTGGAAGCGGCCGGCGGCAGCAAGATCGGCCAGGCCTATGCCTCCTATCTCGACACCGCCGCGATCGAGGCGAAGGGACTGGCGCCGATCCGTCCCTGGCTCGACATGATCAAGAGGCTGAACGACAAGGCGGGCTATGCCGCCCTGGTCGCAAAGGCGGACCGCAACGGCGTGGGCATCCCCTTTGCCAGCGGCGTCGGCCAGGATGCGCGCCAGTCCGACGTCTATAGCGTCGGCGTCCGCCAGTCGGGCCTGGGGATGCCCGACCGCGACTATTATCTGTCGGCGGACCCCAAGCTGGTCGAGGCGCGCACCGCCTATCAAGCGCATCTGGCGAAGATGCTGACGCTGGCGGGCGAGGCGGATGCGGAGGCGCGCGCCAAGGCGGTGCTCGATTTCGAGACCCGGATTGCGCAGGTCAGCTGGACGCGGATCGACAGTCGCGACCGCGACAAGACCTATAACAGGATGAGCGTCGCCGATCTGACGCGCACGGCCCCCGGCTTCGACTTCGCCACCTATCTGAAGGCGGTCGGCACGCCGGTCGACAACGTCGTCGTCGCACAGCCGAGCGCGGTGACGGGGATCGCAGGCCTGATTGCCGCCACGCCCTTGCCGGTGCTGAAGGACCAGTTGCTGCTGCGGTCGCTCGACGAATTCGCCGACGTGCTGCCCCAGGCCTTCGACCGGGAGCAGTTCGCCTTCTACGGCACGGTCCTGTCGGGCACGCCCCAGCAGGAGGATCGCTGGAAGCGGGCGGTGTCCTTCACCTCGGCCGCGCTGTCCGACGATGTGTCCAAGGTCTATGTCGCCCGCTATTTCCCGCCCGAGACCAAGGCGGCGGCGGACATGCTGGTCCGCAACGTGCTGGCGGCGATGGGCCAGCGCATCGACAAGCTCGACTGGATGGCCCCGGCCACCAAGAAGGCCGCCCATGCCAAGCTGGCCGCCTTCACGCCGAAGATCGGTTATCCCGACCGTTGGCGCGACCTGTCGGGCCTGCGCATCGAAAAGGGGGATGCGTTCGGCAACTCCCTGCGGGCGGCGCAGTGGCTGCACGACTATAATATCGGTCATCTCGGCAAGCCGATCCAGCGCTGGGAATGGGGCATGACGCCGATGACGGTCAACGCCTATGCCAATTTCGGCATGGTCGAGATCGTGTTTCCGGCGGCGATCCTGCAACCGCCCTTCTTCGATCCCAAGGCGGACCCGGCGGTCAATTACGGCGGCATCGGCGCGGTGATCGGCCATGAACTGAGCCATCATTTCGACGACCAGGGATCGAAGTTCGACGCCAGGGGCCGGCTGATCGACTGGTGGACGCCGGCCGATGTCGCCGCCTTCAAGCAGCGCACGGGCGCGCTGGTGCGCCAGTATGACGCCTATGAACCGTTGCCCGGCCTGCATGTGAAGGGGGCGCTGACGCTGGGCGAGAATGTCGCCGATCTGGCCGGCCTGTCGGTCGCGCATGATGCCTATAAGGCGTCGCTCAAGGGGCGCGCGGCACCGGTGATCGACGGCTTCACCGGCGACCAGCGTTTCTATCTGGGTTGGGCGCAGGTGTGGCGGCGCAACTATCGCGACGCGAATCTTCGCAATCGCTTGCTGACTGATCCGCACAGCCCGTCGCAGCAACGGGCCTGGGTCGTCCGCAATCTCGATCCCTGGTATGCCGCCTATCAGCCCAAGTCGGACGAAACGCTGTACCTGACGCCGGAGCAGCGCGTCCGCATCTGGTGATCGGACATCGGCATCGGCGGCGCGGTGCTTGACGCCGCGCCATTGCCCGTGGACACGGATAACCCGATGCCCTCCTTCACGCCCAGTCCCTCGTCGATCCGCGTCGCCGCCCTCGCCATCGGCGCGGCGGCGCTGGCGGCGGCGCTGCTCATCCTGGTCACGATCGGCAGCATCGCGATGGCGGGCGGCTTCCTGGCGGCGGGTTTCGTCGCGGGTGGTGCGATGGCGGCGTGGCGGTTGCTGCGGCCGCCGGCCGAGACGGGGATGGCGCGGATCGACTGGACGATCACCCGCACCATCGCCGCGACCACCGATGCGGCCGTGGCCGTCACCGACCGCGCCGGCCGGCTGGTCTGCGCCAACGATGCCTATGAGGCGCTGTTCGAGGGGTTGCCGACGCCGCCCGTGCTGCCGCTCGACACGGCGGGCGTCGCGGCCCTGGGGCAGGCGGGGCGGACCGCGTGGCGGGACGGCCGTGCCGAGGTGAAGGGCCTGATCGGCGCGGAAATGGGATTGGACGCGACGGTCATCCGCGCCGGCGAGGATGCCGATGTCCTGGTCTGGCGCTTCGTCACCACCGGCGAGCATGACTTGGCCGCGCGGATCGAGTCGATGCTGGGCGGTACGATCGGCGACCGGCTCGGACAGGGCGGCGTGATGGTCGCGCTGCTCACCCCGAACGGCCGGGTGCGGGCGGCCACGCCGGTCCTGTCGCAGCGGGCGAGCGGTGGCAGCGGGTCGATCATCGGGCGCGACTTCGCCCATTGCCTGATCACCGACAGCCTGGGCCTGGTCCGGTTCGAGCGCGAGGGGCTGGAGGGATCGCCGCTGCGGCTGATCCAGCTTCCCTTCGCGGAGGGCGACGAGATGCCGATCCTGCTCGCGATCCTGGACGACCGCCACGACGCGCCGGCGATCGGCGCCTCGGCCTCCGCCCATGTGCGCAGCCTGGTGTCGCTGATGCCGTTCGGCATGGCGCTGGTCGACCGTGACGGCCGGTTCCTCCAGATGAACAACGCCTTCGTCCGCGCCGCCGGTGTCGATGCGGCGGCCCCGCCGCTCTATCCGGGAGACTTGGTGGTGCGCGAGGACAAGTCGGCGGTGGCGGACGCGATCCGCCGCTTCGCCAGCGGCGCGACCCATTCCGCCGACATGGCGGTGCGGCTGAAGGACCATCCGGACGAGCCGGTGGCGCTGACCATCGCGGGCGCGCGGGGCCTGGGCGATGCGGCGGTGCTGCTCAGCCTGAAGGACAATAGCGAGGAGAGCCGGCTGAAGCGCGAGGTGGCGCAGGCCACCAAGATGCAGGCGGTCGGCCAGTTGGCCGGCGGCGTCGCCCACGACTTCAACAATATCCTAACCGCGATCCTAGGGCATTGCGACCTGATGCTGATGCGCCATTCACCCGGCGACAGCGACTATGACGACATCCAGCAGATCCGCACCAATTCGAACCGTGCCGCGAGCCTGACACGCCAGCTGCTCGCCTTCTCGCGCCAGCAGACACTGCGCCCGCAGGTGCTGCAATTGCCTGACGTGGTGTCGGAAGTGTCCAACCTGCTCAAGCGGCTGATGGGCGAGACCGTGCGGCTGGAGGTCACGCATGGCCGCAACCTGGGGCCCGTCCGCGCCGATCCCGGTCAGCTGGAGCAGGTGGTCGTCAACCTGGCGGTCAATGCGCGCGACGCGATCGTCAGCGCCAATCCGCAGGGCGGCGGCACCCTGACCATCCAGACCCGCGCCGTCACCGCCGCCGAGGTCCGCGCCATGGGGTCGGACATCCTGCCGCCGGCCGACTATACCGCCCTGTCGGTCAGCGACACCGGCACCGGCATTCCCCCCGACATCATCGGCAAGATCTTCGAACCCTTCTTCACCACCAAGGAACTGGGCAAGGGCACGGGGCTCGGCCTGTCGACCGTCTATGGCATCGTGAAGCAGTCGGGCGGCTGGATCTTCGCCGAGTCGAAGCCCGGTCAGGGCGCGACCTTCACCATCTATCTGCCGGTGCACAGCGCCGTCGCCGATCCGTTGCGCGCGCCGCCCAAGCCCCTGCCGCGCCAGGGCGACACCTGGGGCTCGGGTGTCGTGCTGCTGGTCGAGGACGAGGATATGGTCCGCGCAGTGGCCGAACGGGCCCTTGTGCGCCAGGGCTATACCGTCTTGACCGCCGACAATGGCGAGACGGCGCTGGAAGTGCTGCGTACCAGCGGGCAGCCCGATCTGCTCATCTCCGACGTGGTGATGCCGACGATGGACGGCCCCACCATGGTGCGGGAGGTGCGCAAGCGCTATCCCGCGTTGCCGGTGCTGTTCATGTCCGGCTATGCCGAGGAGCAGTTGCGCAAGTCGATCGACATCGACAAGGTCGCCTTCCTGCCCAAGCCCTTCTCCGTTCAGCAACTGGGCGAAGCCGCCCGCGATCTGCTGCGTCCAGCTTGATGCAGATCAAATCGGATACGCCTGTCATTGCGTCGCTTGTCGGAACATGGCTAAGAGACATGCGATGACCGTTGCGAAGCAAATCCTTATCGTCGAGGACGAGCCCTTGATCGCCATGATGCTCGAGGATTTCCTCGACGTCCTCGAACAGGGGGTGGCCGGAAGCGTCGATACCGTGGCCGGAGCGCTTGAACGCGTCGGGCAGGGCGGCATCGATGCCGCGATCCTCGACGTCAACCTGCGCGGCGGCGAGAAGAGTACGCCGATCGCCGAGGCGCTGGCGGATGCGGGGGTTCCCTTCGTCTTCGCCACCGGCGGCAGCGACGAGAGCGTCGACGAGCGGTTCCGCGACCGGCCCGTTCTGCAAAAGCCGTTCACGATGGACGGCGTGCGCAAGGCGCTCGACCTGCTCTGATCGCGTAAGCGCACGCAATCTACTTGCGTTGAAGGGGGCTCCCGCGACATAGGCGTGCGCCATGAGCCAGTTCGACAAATCCCGCCTGCCGTCGCGTCACGTTTCCGTTGGTCCGGAGCGGGCGCCGCATCGCTCCTATTATTACGCGATGGGCATCTCCGAGGAGGATATCGCCAAGCCGTTCGTTGCCCTGGCCTCCGCCGGCAACAACAGCGCGCCCTGCAACACCACGCTCGATGGCCAGGCCGATGCCGCGCAGGCCGGCGTGATCCAGGGCGGCGGAATGCCGCGCCGCTTCAACACCATCACCGTCACCGACGGCATCGCCATGGGTCATCAGGGCATGAAGGCCTCGCTGGTCAGCCGCGAGGTCATCGCCGACTCGGTCGAACTCTCGGTGCGCGGCCATTGCTATGACGCGCTGGTCGGCTTTGCCGGCTGCGACAAGTCGCTGCCCGGCATGATGATGGCCATGCTGCGGCTCAATATCCCGTCGATCTTCGTCTATGGCGGCTCGATCCTGCCCGGCCGCTACAACGACCGGGACGTGACGGTGGTCGACGTGTTCGAGGTCGTCGGCAAATATGCCGCCGGCGCCTGCCCGATCTCCGAGGTGCATGAGCTGGAAAAGGTCGCCTGCCCCGGCCACGGCGCGTGCGGCGGCCAGTTCACCGCCAACACCATGGCATGCGTCGGGGAGGCGATCGGCCTGTCGCTGCCGAACAGCAACATGGTGCCCGCCCCCTATACGACGCGCGAGCAGATCGCGGTCGCGGCGGGCGCGCAGGTGATGGAACTGGTGGCGAAGAATATCCGTCCGCGCGACATCTGCACCCGCGAAGCCTTCGTCAACGCCGCGCGGATCGTCGCGGCGACCGGCGGCTCGACGAATGCGGCGCTGCACCTGCCGGCGATGGCGAACGAGGCCGGTATCGACTTCGACCTGTTCGACGTCGCCGAGGCGTTCAAGTCCACCCCCTATATCGCCGACCTGAAGCCGGGCGGCCGCTATGTCGCCAAGGACATGTACGAGGCGGGCGGCGTCTATATGTTGATGAAGACGATGCTGGTGGGCGGCCTGCTCGACGGCAATTGCCTGACCGTCACCGGCCGCACCCTGGGCGAGAATATCGACCAGGTGACGTGGAACCCCGACCAGAAGGTCATCTACGACGTGCGGACGCCGATCAGCCCGACCGGCGGCGTCGTCGGCCTGCGGGGTTCGCTCGCCCCCGATGGCGCGATCGTCAAGGTGGCGGGGATGCAGCGCCTCCAGTTCGAGGGGCCGGCGCGCGTCTTCGATTGCGAGGAGGATGCGTTCGCCGCAGTCGAGGCGCGGTCGATCGAGGAGGGCGAGGTCGTCGTCATCCGGTACGAGGGGCCGAAGGGCGGGCCCGGGATGCGCGAGATGCTGTCCACCACCGCCGCGCTCTATGGTCTGGGCATGGGCGAGAAGGTCGCGCTGATCACCGACGGTCGCTTTTCGGGCGCGACGCGCGGCTTCTGCATCGGCCATGTCGGCCCGGAAGCGGCCGAGGGCGGCCCGATCGGGCTGGTCGAGCAGGGTGACCGCATCCGCATCGACGCCGAGGCGGGTACGATCGACCTGCTGGTCGACGAAGAGGTGCTCGCCGTGCGCCGCGCCGCCTGGACCCCGCGCGTCAACGGCTATGGCTCGGGCGCCTTGTGGCGCTACGCGCAGAATGTCGGCCCGGCGCATCAAGGCGCGGTGACCCATCCCGGTGCGGCGGCCGAGCGTCATGTCTATGCGGATATCTGACCGGCAGGGCTGGATCGCTCATCGGATGGAATTGCGCTAGACCAGTGGGATGATATCGATCGAAGGATGCCCCGTCGTCACCGCCGACGCCATGCGCGCGGCCGAACAAGCGCATGGCGATCTCGGCGGGTTGATGGACCGTGCGGGACGCGGCGTGGGGGAGGCGGTCCGCCGCCTCGCCGGCGGGGCGGAGGTGCTGGTGCTGTGCGGGCCTGGCAATAATGGTGGCGACGGCTATGTCGCGGCCGCCTATCTGCGCGCCATGGGCCATATGGTGCGGGTCGCGCGCAGCGGCGAGCCGCGAAGCGACCTGGCGAAGGCCGCCGCGTCGCAGTGGAGCGGGCCGGTCGAGGATGTGGCGGAGGCCGCAGCGGCGCCGGTGGTCGTCGACGCCCTGTTCGGGACGGGCCTGTCACGGCCGCTGGAGCCGGCGATCGCCGATCCGCTCCGCCGGCTGGTCGAGGCGGCGGCGCTGGCCGTTGCGGTCGACCTGCCCTCGGGCGTCGGCAGCGATGACGGGGCCTTGCTGGTGGAGGACGCACCCGGCTTCACGCTCACCCTGGCGCTCGGCGCCCTCAAGCCTGCGCACGTCTTGCAGCCGGCGATGCGGACGATGGGCGCGATCCGGCTGGTGCCGATCGGATTGCCGGCCTCCGCGCTGGCCGGCCGGGTGGCGATGATCGCGCCGCCGCGCCTCGCCGCGCCCGATCCGGACTCGCACAAATACACGCGCGGCATGGTCGCGATCGTCGCCGGCACGATGGCCGGGGCGGCGCGCCTGTCGGCCGAGGCGGCGTTGCGATCGGGTGCCGGCTATGCCGCGATCTATGGCGATCGGTCGGGGCTTGGGCCGGCGGCGATCGTCCACCGGCCACGCGACGACGCGGCGGCGCTCGACGATCCGCGCATCGGTGCGATCGTGATCGGACCCGGGCTGGGGCGCGACGATGCGGCGCGCGTGCGGCTGGAACGGCTGGTCGCGGCGGACCGGCATCCGCTGGTCATCGATGGCGACGCGCTGCACCTGCTCGACCCGGCGACCTTGCCGGATCGCGATTGCCCGGTGATCCTCACCCCTCATCAAGGCGAGTTCGAGGCGCTGTTCGGCAAGGGCGGCGGCAGCGTGATCGACCGGGCGCGCGACGCCGCCCGCGCGACGGGGGCGGTCGTCGTGTTCAAGGGCGCGACCACGGTCATCGCCAATCGCCACCGCGCCATCGTCCATCCGGGCGGCAATGCCTGGCTGTCGACCGCCGGCACCGGGGACGTGCTGACCGGCGCGATCGCCGCGATGCTGGCGGGCGGCCATGGTACGCCGATCGAGGCGGCGGCCGCCGGCGTCTGGCTGCACGCGGAGGCTGGACGGCGCTGTGGTGCAAGCTTTATCGCGGACGACCTGGCCACGGCCCTGACCCTGACACGAGCATCCCTATGACCCCGATCCTGCGCGTCGCCGCCCTTGGCGATGGCGTGACCGCCGATGGCCGCCACGCCGCCCTTGCCGCACCCGGCGACCTGCTGAACGACGATGGCGGCGTGACCCCCGGTCCGCATCACCAGACGCCGCCCTGCCGCCATTTCCCGCAATGCGGCGGATGCCAGCTCCAGCATCTGGACGATGAAAGCTATGCGGGCTTCGTCGCCGACCGGGTGGCGAGCGCCCTGGACGGGCAAGGCCTCAGCGCCCCCCTCCGCGCGCCGCTGGTATCGCCGCCCGATACGCGGCGGCGGGCGACGCTGCATGCCGACAAGGGGCTGCTGGGCTTCACCGCCGCGCAGAGCCATGCGATCGTCGACCTGCGCGAATGCCATATCCTGACGCCGGAGCTGTTCGTGCTGGTCGCACCGCTGCGGTCGCTGCTCCAGCGCCTGGGGTTGAAGCGGCGGGCGGATGTACACCTGACCCTGTCGGACCAGGGGGCGGACATATTGGTCACCGGCTTCGCGCCCGAAGGATTGAAGGCGGCGGAGACGCTCAACGACTTCTGCGCGAAGCATGGCGTCGCACGTTTCGCGGTCGATGGGGGTGACGGCGCGGAGACGCGCTGGGAACCGCAGCCGGTGACGATCACCCTGGGCGGCCTCCCGGTCGGACTGCCGCACGCCAGCTTCCTTCAGGCGACGCGCGAGGGCGAGGCGGCGCTGGTCGCCGCCGTGCGCGAGGCGACCGAGGGCGCGAAGACGGTGGCGGACCTGTTCGCGGGGCTGGGCACCTTCGCCCTGGCGCTGCCGGCCAAGGTCTATGCCGCCGAGGGCGCGCGCGATGCCCTGATGGCGTTGAAGCTGGCGGCGAATGCCCGACAGCGGGCGGTCTTCGCCGAGCATCGCGACCTCTACCGGCGGCCGCTGACGGTCACCGAGCTGAATCGGTTCGACGCGGTGGTGATCGATCCGCCACGCTCCGGCGCGCGCGAGCAGGCGGCGGCGCTGGCCGAATGCATGGTGAAGCGGATCGCCTATGTCTCGTGCAATCCGGCCAGCTTCGCGCGCGACGCCAAGCTGATGGTCGAGGCGGGCTGGCGGATCGACTGGGTGCAGCCGGTCGGGCAGTTCCGCTGGTCGACCCATGTCGAGCTGGCCGCCTGCTTCAGTAGATAGCGCCGGTGAAGAACAGTCCGTCCGGCGGGGCATTGAGCCCCAGCCGGGCGCGATCGCGCGCCGCCAGTGCTTCGCCGACCTGATCGGGTGTCCAGCGGCCCATGCCGACCATCGCCAGGCAGCCGACCATCGAGCGGACCTGATGATGCAGGAACGACCGCGCGGCGGCACGGATCGCGATGCGGTCGGCGGTCCGGGTGACGGTCAGCGTGTCGAGCGTGCGGACCGGGCTGTCCGCCTGGCAATGGGCGGAGCGGAAGGTGGTGAAGTCGTGGCGGCCGAGCAGATGCGCCGCGCCTGCCGCCATCGCGTCCTCGTTCAACGGCTGTGGCACCTGCCACGCCAGCCCCGCCTCCCAGGTCAGCGGCGCGCGGCGATTGACGATGCGATATTCGTAAGCGCGGCCGAGGCAGGAAAAGCGCGCATGCCAGTGGTCGGGCACCGGTTCGCAGGCCAGCACCGCGACCGGGTTGGGGCGAAGCCGGGCGTTGAGCGCTTCCATCAGGCGGAACGGGGCGATCGGCTTGGCGATGTCGCAATGCGCGCGCATCGCCAGTCCATGCACGCCCGCATCGGTGCGCCCGGCGGCATGGACGGTGACCGTCTCGCCGGTGATTTCATGCGCCGCCGTCTCCAGCGCCTGCTGCACCGAGGGGCCGTGCGACTGGCGTTGCCAGCCCATGAAGGGCCGGCCGTCGAACTCGATGGTCAGCGCGAAGCGGGTCAAAGCCGGCTACCTGCCGGGATCGGAAAGCCGCGGAGCAGATCCGCCGCGTTGGTCACGCCGCGTCCGGCGCGCTGGACCAGCGTCGGGCGGATCGCGTCCGTGCCACAGGCGATGGTCAGCCGGTCATCCAGCACGGTGCCGGCCGGACCGCCATCAATCGAGATGATGTCGGCGGCGAGCAGCTTGATCCGCTCGCCCTGCCATTCGAACCAGGCACCCGGGGCGGGGTTCATCGCCCGGATGCGACGTTCGACGGTGACGGCCGGCTCGGCAAAGTCCAGCCGCGCCTCCGCCTTGTCGATCTTGGCGGCATAGGTGATGCCGTCCTCGGGCTGCGGGATGGCCGGATGGCCGGGCAGGTCGGCGAGCACCTCCACCATCAACCGTGCGCCGAGCCGGGACAATTCGGCGGACAGATCGCCCGCCGTCTTGCCGTCGACGCTCGTCCGCCCCTCCAGCCGAACGGGGCCGGTATCGAGCCCCGCTTCCATCTGCATGATCCCGACGCCGGACTCCGCATCGCCGGCCAGGATCGCACGCTGCACCGGCGCGGCCCCGCGCCAGCGCGGCAGCAGCGAGCCATGGACGTTGAGGCAGCCATGGACCGGCGCGTCCAGCACCGCGCGCGGCAGGATCAGGCCATAGGCCGCGACCACCGCCATGTCCGCTCCGTGCCCTGCGAAGGTCGCCTGAGCCTGTGCGTCGCGCAACGATGCCGGCACATGTACCGCGATGCCCAGCCGTTCGGCGGCCTGTTGCACCGGGGAGGCGACGAGCGCGCGCCCGCGACGCCCGGCGGGGCGGGGGGGTTGGCTGTAGACGGCGACGACGTCGTGGCCGGCGGCGACCAGCGCCTCCAGCGTCGGCACGGCGAAGTCGGGGGTTCCCATGAAGACGATCCGCATGATGCGCCTTCAACGCGCTGGCGGGCGGCGGCGCAACCCCCTATCTGTTCCGCATGGCCTCTCCCGAAATCGAAGCGCTGACCCAGGCGCTGGCGCGCCTTCCCGGTCTGGGACCGCGATCGGCGCGTCGCGCGGTGCTGCACCTGCTGAAGAAGCGCGAGGCGGCGCTCGGCCCGTTGCGCCATGCGCTGGAGCAGGTCGACGAACGGCTGGAGACCTGCGCCACCTGCGGCAATGTCGATACCGCCAATCCCTGCGCGATCTGTGCCGACCCGCGCCGCGATGCGCGCTCGCTCTGCGTGGTCGAGGAAGTCGCCGATCTCTGGGCGCTGGAACGATCGCGGCTGTTTCCCGGGCGGTTTCATGTCCTGGGCGGCCGATTGTCGGCGCTGGAAGGCATACGGCCCGAGGATCTGGCGATCGATTCGCTGGTCCGCCGGATCGAGGCGGGCGGCATCGACGAGGTGGTGCTGGCGATGAACGCCACGCTGGAGGGGCAGACCACCGCCCATTATCTGGCGGACCGGATCGAGCGTTTTCCAGTCCGCGTCACCCAACTCGCCCATGGCCTGCCGGTGGGGGGCGAGCTGGATTATCTCGACGAAGGCACGCTGGCGCAGGCGCTTCGCGCCCGTCGACCGATCGGCTGATCCGTCAGGCGATCGGCCGACCCTCATCGGCAAAGGCCGCCGCCACCGCCGCCGCCGCCATGAGCGCGGGCTCGACCCGGCGGGTGCCAAGCAGGTCGCTCATCAGGAAGCGCGCCGAGTCCGGCTGGGTTTCGATCCGCGCCAGTGTCGTGAGCAGCGCCGCCTCCGCCGTGGTCATCCGGGCGCAGCAGCAGGGCGCGATGGCGATGGTGCCGGCCGCGCCACTGGCCAGTTCGATCATCAGCGTGCGCATGAGCGTCAGCGGCCGGCGAAACGCCTGGCCGAAGCTGGAGAAGAACAAATGACCGACGCGGGCATCCCCGATGCCGTGTGCGCCCATCCGTCGCATCGCGAACAGGATGATGCGGGCATTCGGGCATGTCGGCAGCGCATGGGGGATCAGCGTGGCGGTTTCGGTGGTCGTCATCGCACGGGCCTCTCTGGCGGGGTAGGAGGCCATGTTCGCTTGTTCGTTATTGCAAGTCAATAGCAACTAAATCGGGTCTTCATCATTCAGCCGAAGCGCTTCGCCCGCGAGGTAGAGCGAGCCGGCGATCAGGACGATTCCGGGCTCGGCGACCGCCGCCATGGCGGATGGGAGGTCAGGGGCGGCCATCCCCTCGACACCGAAGTGTCCGGCGACCTCGACCAGATGCGCAGCGGCGTGATGATCGTGCCCCGGTACGGGCACGGCAAGGATGCGGCCTATGCCGGGCGCCAAAAGCCTGAGGACGTCGCCGGCATCCTTGTTCGCCAACATGCCCATGACCAATATGGCCCGCCTGCCCTTGGCGATGGTGCGTAGCGCCCGGGCGACCGGTGCTGCGGCGGACGGGTTGTGCGCCCCGTCCAGCCAGAGGTCGGACCCGGCCGGCAGCAGGGCGGTGAGCGGGCCATAACCCAGGCGTTGCATCCGGGCCGGCCATTGCGCCCAATCGGCCGCCGCCCGAAGGCTGGCCTCCGGAATGTGCAGCGCCCCCTGATGACGGAGCATGGCGATGGCGAGGGCCAGGTTGCGCGACTGGTGCGGGCCGACCAGCCGGGGCCGGCGCGTCACCACCGAAAAGCCGGGATCGCTGTAGCGCATCGTCGTGCGCGCGGTTTCGCTCTGCCAGTCGCGTCGGCGTGCGAAGACGGGCGCTCCGGCGGCGGCGGCGACGCTCGCGATCCGCTCGGCGGAGGCGCGGGGATAGTCCATGGTCACCAGCGGCACGCCGGGCTTGGCGATACCGGCCTTTTCGCCCGCGATGGTCACTGCGTCGCGTCCCAGAAAGGCCTGATGGTCGATGCCGAGCGCGGCGATGCCGGTGACGACGGGGGCGGGGATGACATTGGTGGCGTCCAGGCGACCGCCCAGGCCGACCTCGACGATCGTCGCGGCCGCCGGCGTCCGGGCAAAGGCGAGGAAGGCCGCCGCCGTGGTCGCCTCGAAGAAGCTGGGACTGATGTCGCCGGCCACGTCCAAAACCTCTGCGAGTAGCGCGGCAAGCGCGTTGTCGTCGATCAGCGTGCCGGCGACCCGTATCCGCTCGTTGAAGCGGACCAGATGCGGGCTGGAATAGACATGGACGCTGTGGCCGCTCGCCTCGATCGCGGCGCGCAGGAACGCGCAGGTCGATCCCTTGCCGTTGGTGCCCGCGACATGGAAGACGGGCGGCATCGCATGATGCGGATCGCCGAGTCGCAAGAGCAGCCGGGTGATGCGATCCAGGCCCAGGATATCGGCGCCCGGCGACAGCGAGGCCAGGCGATCAAGTTGCGCCTGGACAGCGGGGTGGGCGGAGACTGCGTGGTCGGCCATGATGGCCGCGTCCCTAGCGCGGTTCGGGACAGGGGGAAACCGAGCGATCCGGTGTTGGCTATCCCGGTCGGCGCGTTCTACAGCGCGACCGTGTCTCCTTTCTTTCCCCAAATGCTTGCATGACGAACCGGATCTCGGCCCTGCTGCTTGCCGGCGCGAACTGGCACGAGCGGCTGATCGCGTGCCTCGGCGCGGTGCTGGGCATCGGCCTGACCATGGTCGTGTGCGCCGGCGTGCCGATGGCCGCCGCCGACCTACCGATCATCGTCGCGCCGCTCGGCGCTTCGGCCGTGCTGGTCTTCGCCGTGCCGTCGAGCCCGCTGGCCCAGCCCTGGCCGGTGGTGGGCGGCAATATCCTGTCGACGCTGGTGGGCGTGACGGTGTTCAAGCTGATCCCGCACCCGACCATCGCCGCCGGGGTGGCGGTGGGCTGTGCGATCCTGGTCATGTCGCTGCTGCGTTGCCTGCACCCGCCGGGCGGGGCGGCGGCGCTGACGGCCGTGATCGGCAGCCAGGGCATCCATGCGGCGGGCTATGACTTCGCCTTCGCGCCCGTGGGGATCAACTCGATCGCGCTGGTCACGCTGGCGATGATGTTCCACCGCGCGACGGCACGATCCTATCCGCACCAATCGGCCCCCGCGTCGGCGCCGGGCCTCCATGCCGCGGATATCGATGCGGCGCTCGAGGAGATGCACGAGTCCTTCGACATCGCGCGCGAGGATCTGGAGGCGCTGCTGACCCGCGCGGAGGCTCATGCCGCCGCGCGGGTTCGCGGACGGAGGAGTTAAGCGGCGGCCGCCGTCCGGTTGCCGCAGAGATAGCCGATCACCTGCGCCAAGCGCTCGCGCAGATCCTTGCGATGCACGACCATGTCGAGCATCCCATGGTCGAGCAGATATTCGGCGCGTTGGAACCCCTCGGGCAGCTTTTCGCGGATCGTGCTTTCGATCACGCGCTGGCCGGCGAAGCCGATCAGCGCACCGGGTTCGGCGATCTGCACGTCACCGAGCATGGCATAGGAGGCGGTGACGCCGCCCGTCGTCGGATCCGTCAGCACGACGATATAGGGCAGGCCCGCGTCGTGCAACATCTGGATGGCGACGGTGCTGCGCGGCATCTGCATCAGGCTGAGAATGCCTTCCTGCATCCGCGCGCCGCCAGCGGCGGTGAAGATCAGGTACGGGCTGCGATCGGCGATCGCCGCCTCGACGCCGCGTACGAACGCCTCGCCGACCGCCAGACCCATCGACCCGCCCATGAAGGCGAAGTCCTGCACGCCCATCACGACGCGCTGGCCCAGGATCGTGCCACGCGCGTTGATCAGTGCATCCGGTTCAGCGGTGGCGGCGCGGGCGGCGCGGATGCGATCGCCATATTTCTTCGAGTCGCGGAACTTCAGCGGATCTTCCGGCACCTTGGGCGCGGGCAGTTCGTTGCAGCTGCCGGGATCGAGGATCTGGGCGAAGCGGACTTTGGGCCCGATCCGCTCATGATGCTCGCAGCGCGGGCAGACATAGAGGTTCTCGGCCAGCTCCTTGGTAAAGATCATCTGCCCGCATCCCTTGCACTTGTGCCAGAGATGATCGGGCGTCTCCTTCTTCGCGACGAAGGGGAGGGCGTTGCGGACGCTGTTCAGCCAGCTCATGCGGATACCTTGCGGGCCGATGCGACGGCATCGGCGAGACTGCGGACATAGGCGGTCACGGCGGCGGGCGCCTCGGCCCCGTCGCGCGCGACCAGTTCGACGATCGCCGAGCCGACGACGACGCCATCGGCGACGCGCGCGATGGCGGCCGCCTGTTCCGGGGTGCGGACGCCGAAGCCGACCGCGATGGGCAGGTCGCTATGCTGCTTGAGCCGCGCGACGGCCGTCTCGATCGAGGATTGCGCCGCCTGTTGCAGGCCGGTGATGCCCGCGACCGAGACATAATAGATGAAGCCCGACGCGCCGCCCAGCACCTGGGGCAGGCGCGCCTCGTCGGTGGTCGGGGTCGCGAGGCGGACCAGATCGATCCCGGCGGCGCGGAGCTGCGGCCCGAGCGAGTCGTCCTCCTCCGGCGGAATGTCGACGCAGATCACGCCGTCGACCCCGGCCTCGGCCGCAGCGGCGGCGAACCAGTCCGCCCCGCGTCGCAGCATCGGATTTGCATAGCCCATCAGCACCAGCGGCACCTGCGGATGACGCGCGCGGAAGTCGGCGGCGATGCGCAGGATGTCGGCGGTGGTGGTGCCGGCGGCCAGGCTGCGAATGTTCGCCGCCTGGATCGCGGGGCCATCGGCCATCGGATCGGTGAAGGGCATGCCCAGCTCGATCACGTCGGCTCCGCCCGCGACCAGCGCGTCGAGGATCGCGGGCGTCGCCGCCGGGGTCGGATCGCCGGCGGTGACGAAGGCGACCAGCGCGGGCCTGCCGGCGGCGAAGGCGGTGGCGAGGCGGCTCATATCGTCACCCCCAGCGCCTCGGCGACGGTGAAGATATCCTTGTCGCCGCGCCCGCACAGATTGGCCAGGATGACCTGGTCGCGCCGCATCGTCCGTGCCCGTCGCGCGACGGCGGCGATGGCATGGCTGGGTTCCAGCGCGGGGATGATGCCCTCGGTCCGGCAAAGCAGCTGGAAGGCGTCGAGCGCCTCCTTGTCGGTGGCGCTGTCATATTCGACGCGGCCGATATCGCGCAGCCAGGCGTGTTCGGGGCCGATGCCAGGATAGTCGAGCCCGGCCGAAATCGAGTGCCCCTCGGTGATCTGTCCGTCCTCGTCCTGGAGCAGATAGGTCTTGTTGCCGTGAAGCACCCCGGGAAAGCCGCCGGCCAGGCTGGCGGCATGGTCCTTGTCCAGGCCGTGACCGGCCGCCTCGACGCCGAGCATCGCGACCTCGGGATCGTCGAGGAAGGGGTGGAACAGGCCGATCGCGTTCGACCCGCCGCCGATCGCCGCGACCAGCAGGTCGGGCAGGCGGCCGGTGCGCGCCAGCATCTGCGCCCGCGCCTCGCGCCCGATCACGCTCTGGAAGTCGCGGACCAGTTCCGGATAGGGGTGCGGGCCGGCCGAGGTGCCGATGATGTAGAAGGTGTCGTGGACGTTCGCGACCCAGTCGCGCAGGCCCTCGTTCATCGCATCCTTTAGCGTCTGCGCGCCCGAGGTGACGGCGCGCACCTCCGCGCCGAGCAGCTTCATGCGGAAGACGTTGGGCTGCTGCCGCTCGACGTCCTTGGCGCCCATATAGATGACGCATGGCAGGCCGAAGCGTGCGCAGACGGTCGCGGTGGCGACGCCGTGCTGTCCGGCCCCGGTT
Source organism: Sphingomonas sp. S-NIH.Pt15_0812 (assembly GCF_003951315.1). Taxonomy (GTDB): domain Bacteria; phylum Pseudomonadota; class Alphaproteobacteria; order Sphingomonadales; family Sphingomonadaceae; genus Sphingomonas. The sequence goes on along the minus strand of NZ_QLJH01000005.1, from coordinate 47,050 downwards.
TCCGCGATGATCCGCGTCTTGCCCATCCGTATCGCCAGCAGGATCTGGCCGATCGTATTGTTGATCTTGTGCGCGCCGGTATGGTTCAACTCGTCGCGCTTGAACCAGACCTCCGCCCCCATGCCCTCGGGCGCGCCGACGCGCAGCGCGTCGGTCAGCCGTTCGGCGTAATAGAGCGGGCTCGGCCGGCCGACATAATGTTCGAGCAGGTCGTCGAACTGGGCCTGGAATGCCGGATCGGCCTTGGCGGCGCGATATTCGCGTTCGAGATCGAGGACCAGCGGCATCAGCGTCTCGGCGACATAACGGCCGCCGAAGGCCCCGAAATGCCCGCGGTCGTCGGGCTGCGTCGTGTAGGAGTTTGGCGCGTTCATCGTTGCGTCGCCTGAAGGAAGGCGGCGATCTTGTCCATATCCTTGACGCCCGATTGCCGTTCGACGCCCGATGAAACGTCGACCAGCGACGCGCCGGTGCGCGCGATGGCCTCGCCGACATTGACCGGATCGAGCCCCCCGGACAGTGCCCAGGGCAGGGGATGGCGGAAGCCGTCGAGCAGGCTCCAGTCGAACCGCAGGCCCATGCCACCGGGCAGGGCCGCACCGGGCGGGGTCTTGGCATCGTAGAGGATGCGACCCGCCGCGCCGACATAGCGCCGGGCCTCGTCCAGGTCGGTCCGCGTGCGGACCGCGACCGCGGCCCAGCATTCCAGCCCGGTACGCGCGGCGATGGCGGCGATGCGGGCGGGGGCGGTCTTGTGCAGCTGGAGGATGTCCAGCCGCCCCGCCGCGATCGCCCGGTCGAGCATCGCGTCATCGGGATCGACGAACACGCCGACGCGCCCGACCGAGTCGGGCAGCGGCGCGGCGAGCCCGGCGGCGCGGTCGAATTCGAGATGGCGGGGGCTGGGCGGGAAGAAGACCAGGCCGATATGGCTGGCGCCGCCACGAATGGCGGCCCCGATCGTCTCAGGCGTGGTCAGCCCGCAGATTTTGGCAGTGGTGGGCATGACAGGCCCTATAGCCATCATGCGGATCGGCGAAAGGGTCAGAGCGTCGCCTCGATCGCGCGGGCGGCCTGATCCGGGTCCTCGGCCTGGGTGATCGGGCGACCGATGACCAGGATCGATGCGCCCGCGTCCACCGCGGCGCGCGGCGTCACCACGCGCTTCTGGTCGCCGACCGCCGCATCGGCGGGCCGGACGCCCGGCACCACGAAGAAGCCCTGCGACCACAGTGCCTTGGCGGCGGCGACCTCCGCGCCGGAGCAGACGATCCCGTCGATTCCGGCCTCCTGCGCCAGCCCGGCGAGCCGCACGACATGATCATGCGCGCTGCCCTGCACGCCGGTGGCCGACAAGTCGCTGGCGTCGAGGCTGGTCAGCATCGTCACCGCCACCACCTTGGTGCCGGTCGGGGCGGCGGCCTTGGCATCCTCCAGCATCGCGCGGCCGCCACTGGCATGGACGGTCAGGATCGCGGGATGCAGCGGATGGAGCGCCTGCACCGCCTTGGCGACGGTGTTGGGGATGTCGTGGAGCTTGAGGTCGAGGAAGATGGGGAGGCCGAGCGCCGCCATCTCGCGCACGCCGGACTGGCCATGCGCGCAGAAGAATTCCAGCCCCAGCTTGATCCCGCCGACATGATGCCGGACGCGCGTAGCCAGCGCCTTGGCGCGGATGAGATCGGGGGTGTCGATCGCGACATAGACGCGGTTGCTCACAGTGTGGCTCCCGCCGACGGCGAAAGGGGGGTGACGGCAGGCTCGGCGATCGTCGCGGGCAGGGCGACGGGTTCGATCGCGGCATGGAGCGCGCGCGCCTCCGCCAATTGCCGTTCGCAGGTGGTCAGCCGCTGCCGCAAACGCCAGCGCCGCGCCGCCTGCCAACCGAGCGTCGGCAGCAGGCCGAGCAGGAAGGTGACCAGCAACAGGAAGGGCAGGTTGATGTCGGCGACCAGGTCGCCGGGCAGATGAACCGGGATCGACGTCCAGTTCGCGATCGTGAACAGCGCAGCCAGAAAGGCCAACAGGCACCAGAACAGGATCTTCAGGAACTGCAATGCGCGTCTCCACGGATGGGGAGGGAGAGGCTAGCCGGACTCGGCCGATTTGACCAGAGCAGGCGGTAGCAGGCGACCCGATCAACCGATCTCGCGACGGATCTGCGCGATCAGCGCGGCGGCAGTGGCGAGGCGCGGTTCCTCTTCGTCGAGGATCGCGAGGAAGGCGGCACGCTTGATCGCGGACAGCCGTCCCGCGCGCAACCGGGACCCCATCGGCAGGGTGGAGACGATGATGTCGATCATCCGCTCCGCCCCGTGCAGCCGGCCCCAGAGATAGTCGTTCTCGCGATAGGCGCGGCTGAAGAAGGCGCCGAAGCTGTTGAACTGGATGCCCTTCAACGTCGCCTCCGCGCCGCCGGCCCGGATCGTGGCGGCGTCTTCGGGAGCGATGCGGTCGACCTTGATCGCGTCGAACTCGTCCATCCCCTCGCCGCCGAGCAGCGGCAGCGTCGCCGTGTCGTAGAAGGGGAAGCCGAGATAGGCGAGCAGCAGGGGCCGTCGTAGCGGGCGCGGCAGCGCGGCGAGCGCCATGCTCAGTCGTTGGTCGGCCTGCGCATCCAGACCGGCCAGGTCATAGGCGGTGGCGATCGAGTCGAGCAGCGGCATCGCATCGCCGCCCATGCTGCGGGCGAGCGGCCGGAGGGTCAGCAGCGGCTCCAAACGCTGGCAGTGGAGATAGCCGGCGAGCGATTCGAAGATCGCGTCGTGCATCGGGCTCAGCGCCGCATCTTCATTGACCGCCTCCATGTCCGCTAATCGGCGGGCGAGCAGGCGCAGGCGGCGGATGCGGAAGCCGATATCATAGGCGCGAAGCAGCGGGATGCCGCCCCGGCCGGGCTGGGCGGCCAGCGCCGCCTGGATCAGCGCGCGCGCGGTGCCCCGTCGACGCGTGCTCGACTCACCGATCAATCCGGCGATGGTCGTCGCCAGCCGCTCGACCACGCCATCGCGCTTCACCGCCTCATAGGGAGCGAAGGCATAGCCGGCCTGGTTCACCGCTGCCTGCTGTGCGCGGTGGCGCCATGCCGCCAGCCGCTTGGGCGTTGGCCGATCGAGAAACAGGGTGTGGCCGAACACCGCCTCGACCTGCTCCTCCACCGCCGGGCGCATGGCGGCGACCACGCCGGCCATGCGCTCGACCCGGCGGCTATGCTCGGCGATCGCCTCCAGATTGTCGCGGATCGGCTGCTGGCGCGGCAATTCGCTGACCGCGCCGATGATCGTCTGGAAGAAGCCGGGCTGCGCGCTGCCGCTCGCCAGCCGGAATTTGGGACCGGGCGAGGGATCGATATAGACGAAGCGCCGGTCGATCTGCCGCCGGGCCGGGCGTTCGCGCAGCGCATCGATCGCCGGGCCGAACGGCGCGTTGGCGAGAACCGAACCGTCGATCAGCACCGCCGTATCGAGCGCGTTCGCCGCCGCCTGCCGGGGCAGGATACGGCGCAGGAAGGCGCGCCGGCTAGGCCAGGCGAGCCGCCGCTCTTTCAGTACGCGGTCCAGCTCGCCGACCATGAAGGGCGGGAAGGCGCCCGGGAAACTGGACGTCGATCGCGCCGCGAAGGCGAGTTCCGGCAGGGCTGCCAGGGTGGGAAGCAACCGGCCATGGTCCGAAAATCCGACGACCAGGCGATGCTCCGTCTCCACCACCTCGGGCGGCGAGTTGAGGGGCAGGCGTTCGGGATGGCCGGTGAAGTCGGTGACGGTGACGAACAGGTCGAGCGGTTGTCCATCCGGCAGCAGGCGCGGGCCGCGCTCGGAAGCGGCCATCGCGTCCAGCGCGTCGAGCAGCAGGCGGGTGAAGGTCGCGCCGCCAAAGGGCGGCTCGAACCAGCGCGAGCGGACGAAATGCGACAGCTTGGCGCGCACCTCCTCGCGCGTCCGGGCATCGGGTAGCTGGTCGACTTCGGCGGCGCTGCGCCCGGCGGCCATCCAGGCCAGCGGCAGCGCCCATAATTTGGAGAAGCGGCTGGCAGGAGCGGCCTGGGGATCGATCAGCGCCTCGACATCGGCGGAGGCGAGCCAAAGGTCGGTCAGCGGATCGAGCGACTGTCCGGTGGCGATCGCCTGGCCCAGGAAGATCCCATTGATGCCGCCGGCCGAGGCACCCGCGACGATGTCGGCCAGGACGCGGAGGCGAAGGCCATTCTCCGCCTCGATCTCGGTGAGCAGCGCGTGATAGACGTGATCGGCGCCCGGAGAGGGCTGCGAGCCGTCGTGACGCGCGCGGCTGGCGCGGGCGACGTGCCAGATCTCCTTGGTGATGCCGTGCATGTAGACGGCCAGGCTGATCCCGCCATAGCAGATCAGCGCCAGGCGCAGTTCCTTCTCGCGCACGATCAGGCGCGCGGGGCCGTGGTCCGGCCCCCCTGTGATCCTCTCTCCATCCTCCCTTTATAGCCGCATATCACGCCGGTGCGAGCGTCGCCCAGATCGGCAAGTGATCGGACGCTATCCGTGCCGCCGGGCTGGTGTGGACGCCGCAGTCCACCGTGCGCATCTGGCGCGACACCATGATCCGGTCGAGCCGCCCGATCGGTCGGCGGGCGTGGAAGCTGGGACCGGTCGCGGCCATGGCGAAGTCGCGGCTGAAGTCGCGCAGGCAACCGGAGGCGGCGGTCCATTCGTTGAGGTCGCCCATCATCACCGTCGGCATGGTTTCCGGGGCGGCATCGACATGCGACAGGATCGCCGCGGCCTGCCGCCGTCGCCACAGGCCGGACAGGTCGAGATGCATGCCGACCACGCGGATCGGCTGATCGTCGATCAGGAGGTCGGCCACCACGGCGCCGCGGGGTTCCAGCGCGGGAAGGTGGATCGTGCCGCAGCTCCGAATCTCGGCGCGCTTGCGAACGAGCAGGGCGTTGCCGTGCCATCCCATCGAGGTCGCCCGTCGCGCGACCGCGACCGGCTTCCAATCGCTATGCTCCTCGATCAGATGCGGCGACAGTACCGCCGCCCGCGTACCGAAGCGCCGATCCGCCTCCTGCAACGCGATGATGTCCGCATCGATCTCGCGGAGCACCTCCAGGATGCGTTCGGGGTTGCGCCGTCGGTCGGTGCCGATGGCCTTGCGCATGTTGTAGCTGGCGACCTTGATCATTTCGGCGGTGGAACGCACCGGGTCGGGGACCGGTTGCCTCCTCGCGCGTTCACCATGCGAAGGAGTTCATCATGGTCGACAAGCGTGACATCACACCGCCCCAAACCGACGACACGCAGGAGATGCGCGGTAATCCCTTGGGCGACAAGGGCCATTATTCCGGCGAGGAATATGACAGCCATGCGGCGATGAGCCCGGGGCAGATCGCGGTCGGTGCGGGAGAGGGCGGTACGGCGCGTACGCCGATCGATGCCGCCCACCGCCCGGGAGAAGCCATCCCCGATGAGGCCGGACGCCGCGCGCATATCGATCAGCGGACCGGCGAGGTCCATGGCAGCGGCATGGGGGCCGGCAGTGGTTCGGAAGGCGAGAATTACGACGACGACTGATCATCGATCCGTCCGGATGTCCGTTTCACCACAGAGTGGTAATCCCTCGGTTTGACGGACACCGATGATAGGCGCAGCGGAGCCGCAGGTGTTTCTGATTGCGGTACGACGAAGCATCGCTTCACGGGCGAGTTCAAGCGCGAGGCGATGCTATTGTGGGAAATGAGCGGCCGATCGCACCCGCTAGAATCGGTGCGCCGTCAGGGCGTGGACGCGGAGGCGTGGGAATACATCTTCCAGTGGCTTGGTGTCCGGCAGTATATAGACATAGCCGCCCTTCTTTTGGAAAAGCGGACGCAGTGCCGAGCCGTAAAAGGCCCGTGGCACGTTGATGCAGCCGAAGGTGATGCGATTGTCATCGGGTTCCGGCGAAAGCAGCCGCTCGCGACGCATCTCGCGCTTCGCGGCGTCTCCGGGGATAGGGTGGATCGCGACGCTGTTGGTATAATCGACCCATAGCACCTTCTGCCGTCCGGCGGCATAACCGAACTTTGCCAGGAAGCGGCCCGCAGGCGTCGTCTTCTCGGCCGGCCCGATCTCACCGAGCGTCTTGCTGCCGACACCCGGGGTGGCATCATCACCCGGGGCGATGCCAATCAGCACGGGCACCTGCGCGACTGGCCTCCCTCGACCGTCATAGAGAAGCAAAGACGCGCTGTTCTTGTCGATCACGGCATAAGGCAGGGCGTGATTGTCGCCGGACGCGGCGATCCATGCGGCGACCCGCTCCGCATCGGGCGATGCCATTATCGTCGGTGCGGCGCGACGGGATAGCTCCGACGGCCCCGATCGGGCGTCCGTTTTCGGCGTCGAGGTGGCTTGGACACCGGTGGCGCACAAGGCCAGACCCGCGAGTGGGACGAAGATCTTGATCATCGGCTCCTGTATCGAGGGGCGTCCCGCCTGTGGAGTGGGACGCCCCGGACTTCATCGTGTAATGACGGTGGCGCGGATGCGCGCCATCGGGATCAGTGGCGCGGACGCTTCCCGCGACGCTCCTGTTCCTGCAGCCGTTGTTCGACGCCGTCGACGCGACCGTTGATCTGATCGACGCGCTGGCCCTGCTGCTGCGCCTGAGCCGAGGCCGCCTGCGCTTCGGTCAGGGCCTGCTTGGCGGTGCCGTCCGTCGCCTGCAATTGGGTCTCGAGCGTATCGACGCGAGCGCTGACCGGTGCGATCTGCTCACGGACGTAGGATTTGGTGGCGCACCCGCCCAGCACCGGGCCGGCGAGCAATATCAGGGCCAGGGGAGAAAGCTTCGTCAAAGATGGCAGCATCGCTGTCTTCCTAATAGTTTAGAGGTTCGCGAAGGAGCCCTGAACGGCGTCGTGCGGCAATAGAGCAGGCGACAGTCCGGGTTTCGCGTACGGTCAGTCGAGTGGCCAATGCAGCGTGTTCATCTTGCAGAAATACTTATCCTTCATCTGATGGAGGGCAATGAACCCATGATGAACCCAAAACTATTTTGATCTCAATTCCGCGAATCACGATCAGGCGAGTTGGAGAAGGGATCGGTCGGAATTCGCGCTTCCGTCCTTGGAAGCGGCTGGGTCTTGCCTGGCGCGGTGCGATAATGCGCTACGCAGGTCCGCAGTTCTGCGATCGCCGCACCGCTGCCGTCGAGATCGAGTTCCTCGACCGGCACGTCACCCCGCCGAACATGGAGGAAGCGGGACGCTGCGAAACTGGCGGGGAAGCTCCGGCCGAAGCTGCTGACGAACCCCCTCTTGTCCTGGCTCGCGATGCCGATCGCGACATGCCGGGGGAAGGCGATGTTGGAAAGCCTGAAATCCAGCGTCAGTTTCTGGCGGGGGCGGATCGACCAATGCGGATTGAGGATCGATACCCGGTTGCTTCCATCGGTATCGAGGCCCAATTGCAGCGTCGTCTGCCGCGGTGCAGGATAGGTCCTGCTCAGGAAGCAGCCTTTCTGATCGCTGCTCGCGGATAGGACCCAGGCACCGATCGAACGCGTCGGGTAGGTGGCGGCAGCGGCCGTCACGCTCGTGACCAGCGAAACGACAAGCAGGGGCAAGCGGACCATCCAGCCAATGCGACCGCCCGGCCGGGGCCGGCACGGGTCTTCGTTCCGGCTGGGGAGGGGGATATACCGGGCTGCGCGCAGTTCGAAGCTCATGGCGGAGCCGGTAGCAAAAAGACGATGATCTGTCGCGGGTCGCCGCCGCTCGGCTTCTTGTGCCTCGGCACGTCACGATGACCAGCGTCGGGCCTGCCAGGTGATCGACTTGCGAAAGACGCGCGAGAGCTGTTCGATCGAATATGGCTTGTGCAGCAGTTCGAAACCATGCCGCCCATTTTGAGCCAGCACATGGCTATAGCCGCTGGTCAGGATGACCGGCAGCCGGGGATGGCGACGGCGCACCTCCTGCGCGAGATCCAGCCCGGACATGCCCGGCATGACCACGTCCGAGAAGACGATGTGGAAGCGGTCGCAATCCTTGTCCAGTTCGGCCAGGGCCTCGTCGGCATTGAGCGCCAGGATCGTGTCGTACCCCAGTTCCCGTAGCGCCTGGACCGCGAATTCGCCGACGCTGCTATTATCCTCCACGACCAGCACGCACACGCCGTTCCCGGTGATCGTGAGCGGATGCGTTTCCTCGACCTCGGCGTGGCTGCCGTCCATCGCCACCCGGGGCAGATAGAGCGTAAAGGTCGTGCCGCCCCCCTCCCGGCGTTCCACCCGGATGTCGCCATCCGACTGTTTGGCGAAGCCGATCACCTGCGACAGGCCCAGACCGGTGCCGTGGCCCAGTCCCTTGGTGGTGAAGAAGGGCTCGAAGATGCGGACCACATTCTCCGGCGAGATGCCGCTGCCCGTGTCGCTGATCGTCACCGCCACGAAGTCGCCGGCGACGGGAGGATGCAGGCGGATTTCGGGGATGCCCGATACGGGGCCGACGACGATCGTCAGCTCGCCCTCGCCGTCCATCGCATCGCGCGCGTTGATGCTCATGTTGACGATGGCGGTGTCGAACTGGCCCTTGTCCGCAAGCACGAAACATGGATCGTCGGGCACGATCGTCTCGATGCCGATCCGCGTTCCGGTCAGCGTGCGCACCATCGACACGACGTCGGCGATGCTCCGCCCGCAATCGAACGTCTCCGGCGTCAGGGATTGGCGGCGGGCAAAGGCCAGGAGCTGTCCCGTCAGCTTCGCGGCGCGGTCGGCGGTGTCTCCGATCGCGTCGATATATCGGGCGCGACGAGCAGTGCTGAGTTCGGGACGACGGAGCAGGTCGACGGAGCCGCGGATCACCGTCAGCAAATTGTTGAAGTCGTGCGCGACACCGCCCGTCAGCTGGCCGATCGCCTCCATCTTCTGCGCCTGGCGCAACGTGTCCTCCGCGAGCGCCAGCTTGTCCGTCTGCGCGCGTTCGTCGGTGATATCACGCGCGCTCGAATAGAGTTTGCCCTCGAACGGCACGGCGACCCATGACAGCCACCGGATTCCGCCGGCCTTCGTCCGGCAGCGATTGTCGAAGCGCGAGACCGGATTGCCGTCTCGCACCGCATCGAAGGCGTCGGCACTGCGACATGAATCATCGGGTGACACGAAGTCTGAGAAGGGCGATCCCTCCATCTCCTGCGGTGTCCAGCCGAGCGTCGCCGCCCAGGCCGGATTGACGCGGTTGAAGCAGCCGGTGCGCAGATCGATGACCGACAACAGTTCCGAGGTGACGGCCCACGTCATCGCCCGTTCGCGGCCCCGCTCGACGATCTGGCTTTCCAGGTCCTGGTTGAGCGCGCGCAACTGCGCTTCGCGCTTCATCAAGTCACGCTCATGCACGACCTTACCGGTTGTCTCGGTCGCGATGTCGAGGAATCCCGCCACCATGCCGTCATCGTCCCGCAGCGGACTATAGGCGAAGGTCAACCATGTTTCCTCAGGATAGCCATGCCGCGTCATGATGCGCGGCCAGTCGACATGGTCGACCGGAATGCCCGCCATCGCGGATGCGACGGACGGTTCGATATCCGTCCAGACCTCGGCCCAGACCTCGCGGAGCGGCTGGCCCAAAGCGGCTGGATGCCGCGCGCCAAGGAACGGGACATAGGCGTCGTTGTAGAGCAGCGTCAGTTCCGGCCCCCAACCGAGGCACATCGCGAACTTCGACGACAGCATCAGGTCGAGCACGGTTTCCAGGCAACGTGGCTAGGTGGCACGGTCGCCGATCGCGGAGGCGGACCAGTCATGGGCATGGATGAGGGTGCGAAGGTCTGCTTTTGCGCCATCGATATGCGATTGGTTCATGGCCGTGATGCGTCCCTGCATGGGTTCGGGACCAGGGTGGGCCTGCTGCCAGCGACAGGATTATAGGGCGATTTCATGCAGATGGCAGTCTCGATCTACGTGCGGGCCAGGGATTGAGGGCGAGAGGCTGGCCGATGATCGCCAGCCACTCGCCTCGATGTTCCGATCGCTTCTGACCATGACCCGGTGTTCGCGTTGACGAAGCCGTCAGGGATGACGGAACGACTGAACATGGGTCGGCTTCGATGCGGGGAGGGGCGGTCTATCGCATCAAGTTATCGAGTGTAATCGGCAGGTCGCGGATGCGGATGCCGGTCGCGTTGTAGACGGCATTGGCAACTGCGGCCGCGACCCCGGTGATGCCGATCTCTCCGACCCCATGCGCTCCCATCGGCGTGTGCGGATCGGCGATGTCCGTCCAGATGACGTCGATCTCCGGCACGTCGAGATGCACCGGCAGGTGATATTCGGACAGGCTGGGGTTCATGATCCGGCCATTGCGTTCGTCGAACAGCGTTTCCTCCATCAGCGCCATGCCCAGCCCCATGATGATGCCGCCGCGGAACTGGCTCGCCGCTGTCTTCGGATTGAGGATGCGGCCGCAGTCGAACGCGCCCAGGAAACGGCTGATGCGCGTCTCGCCGGTCACCGTATTGACCCGCACCTCGCAGAATAGCGCGCTGTGCGAGTGCATCGACCAGTGCATCAATTCCAACGGCATCGATCCCGCCTTGGTCACCGTCACGCTATCGCGCTGCGCACGCGTGAGGATCGAGACGTAGCTTTCGCGCCGCGATGGCTCCGCGAGGCTGGCCAGCGCCCCGGCATCGCTGCCGACCTCGTCCGCCGACAGGCCCGCCAGGGGCGAGTCGTTGCCGGCGAGCTTCAGCAAGGCGGTCACCAGCTCGGCTTGGGCAGCGATGACGGCGGCTCCGATCGCGGCGGTCTGCTGCGATCCGCCGGCCATGATCGCGCCGGGAATGGCGGAATCGCCATAGCCGATCTCGATACGCTCCATCGGCAGGCCGAGCCGCTCGGCGGCGACGATCGCGGTCGTGGTGGCGGTGCCCATGCCCATCTCGGCCGCCGCGACCTCGACCTTCGCACGCACATCGTCGCCGTCGCGGGTCATCGTGATCCGCGCCTCGGCACCCGGCATCCGGTAATAGGGATAGGTGCCGGTCGCGCAGCCCATGCCGATCCGCCACTCGCCATCCTGCCGTGATCCGGGCGTGGCCGGGCGCGCGTCCCAACCGAACCGCTCCGCGCCGCGCCGCCACGCCTCGACGATGTGGCGGGACGAGAAGGGGAGGCCGCTGGTCGGGTCGGCGTCGGGTTCGTTCCGGATACGCAGTTCGACCGGGTCCATGCCAAGGTCCGACGCCAGTTCGTCGATCGCCGATTCGAGTGCGAAGGTGCCGACCGCTTCGCCGGGCGCGCGCATGAAGGTGTTGGCGAGCATGTTCATCCGCGCCACCTCCACCTTCAGCAGCATGTTGGGTGCGGCATAGGCCGCGCGCGTGCCGAGGATGAAGGGCTCGGGCATGGCATTGTGCGGCGTCATCACCGTCAGGCCGGTATGGATCAGCGCCTCGAACTTGCCGTCGTTCGTGGCGCCGATCGCCACGCGCTGTTCGGTCAGCGTCCGCCCGCCGACGATCCGATAGACGCCCTCGCGCGACAGCGCGACGCGTACCGGGCGATTGGCCAGCCGCGCCGCCGCCGCGGCGATCACCTGATGGTCCCACAGGCCCTTGCTGCCGAACCCGCCGCCGACATAGGGCGAGGTCAGGCGGACCTGATCGGTCCGCAGGCCGAACACATCGGCCATGGTCTGGGCCTGCTGCGTCACCATCTGGCTGGCGTCGTGGATCACCAGATCGTCGCCGATCCAGGCCAGCGTCGCGGCATGGGGCTCGATCGGGTTATGGTTGTGGCGCGGGGTGCGATAGATGTGGTCGACCCGGTGCGGGGCCGCGGCCAGCGCCGCCTCGGCATCGCCGATCTCGTTCAACAACGGCTGGCCCATGAACAGGCCCGGCTCGATGCCGTTCGCCTTGGCGCCGGCGAGATCGGTGGTCGACGGCTCGGCTTCGTAGGTGATGACGAGAAGGGCGGCGGCGTGATCCGCCTGCTCCTGCGTTTCCGCCAGCACGCAGGCGACCGGCTGGCCGTTCCAGTGGATGCGGTCGTCCTGCAGGATCGGCAGGTCGGCCGGCCCGACCGCCGTCGGCGAGGAGCCGAAGGCCGGTGGGGGCGCCATGCGCGGTGCATTCCGGTGGGTCATCACCAGCACGACCCCCGGTGCGGCTTCCGCGGCCCCCGTATCGATCGCCGCGATCCGCCCGCGGGGGATCGTCGCATAGGCGAGCGCGGCATAGACCATGTTGTCGAAACGATGCTCCGCGGCGAAGGCGGCGGCGCCGGTGACCTTCAGCGACCCGTCCAGTCGCGAGACCGGCTGGCCGATCAACCCATGCTTGCGTGCGATCAGCGGATCGGGCTTGCCGCCCGGAATCCAGTTGTCGGGGGCCAGCGGCACGAGCTTTTCCAGGGCGCCCTGCACCAGGCCCTGCGCCGCCTGCCTGGCGGTATCGACGATGCTCATGCTGCATCTCCCATGGTCAGCGAGGCGAGAACGGCGGCCAAGGTCCGCGTCGCCAGCGCCGGTTTGAAGCCATTGTCCCGCAGGGGGCGGGCGTCGGCGAATTCGGCCGCCGCCGCATCCAGAAACGCCTGGCGGGTGGCGGCACCATTGCGCAGCACAGCCTCCGCCTTCGTTGCCCGCCATGGCTTGTGCGCGATCCCGCCAAAGGCGATCCGTATGTCGGCGATGCGATCATCCGCCATCTCGACGGCCGCCGCGACCGAGACGAGCGCGAAGGCATAGCTCGCCCGGTCGCGCACCTTGCGATAGGTGGAGGTCGCGGCAAAGGCGAGCGGCGGCAGTTCCACCGCAGTGATCAGCTCGCCGGGGGCCAGGCTGGTATCCTGATCGGGCCGGTCGCCGGGCAGGCGGTGCAGGGCGTCGAAGGGCAGGGTACGGGGGCCGCCCGCGCCGTCGAGATGGACGATCGCGTCCAGGGCCGCCAGGGCGACGCACATGTCGGACGGATGCGTCGCGACGCAGGCGTCCGAGGCACCGAGGACGGCATGGATGCGGTTGAACCCCTCGCGCGCGTCACAGCCCGTGCCCGGTGCCCGCTTGTTGCAGCGCGATCCGTCGGCATCGTAGAAATAGGAGCATCGCGTCCGCTGGAGCAGGTTGCCGCCGACCGTCGCCATGTTGCGGATCTGCGCCGATGCGCCGGCCAGGATCGCGCGGGCCAGCACCGGATAGCGCCCGCGCACCAGCTTGTGCTCGGCCAGCGCGGTGTTGCGGACTGCCGCACCGATCAGCAACCCGCCGCCTTCGGTCTCGACGATCTCGGCGGGCAGTCCGGTCACGTCGACCAGACGGGTCGGCGTCGCGATCCGCTCGCGCATCAGATCGACGATGTTGGTGCCACCGCCAAGATAGGCGGTGTCGGCAACGGCCCCCAAGCGCAGAGCCTCCGGCCGGTCGGTGGCGCGGGCATAGTCGAACGGGGTCATGCCGCCACCGTCGCGCGGATCGCATCGATGATCCCGTTATGCGCCCCGCACCGGCACAAATTGCCGCTCATCCGTTCCTGGATCTCCGCGCGGGTCAGCGCGACGTCCGCCGACAGGTCTTCGCTTAAATAGCTCGGCACCCCGCGCTCCGCCTCCGCCGTCATGCCGATGGCCGAGCAGATCTGGCCCGGCGTGCAATAGCCGCATTGGAAGCCGTCATGCTCGATAAAGGCGGTCTGGAGCGGGTGCAGCCCGTCACCGTCCGCCAAGCCCTCGATCGTCGTCACCTGCCGGCCGTCATATTGGACCGCCAGCGCCAGGCAGGACAGGATTCGCTCGCCATCGACCAGCACGGTGCAGGCCCCGCATGCGCCCTGGTTGCAGCCCTTCTTGGTGCCGGTCAGGTGCAATCCTTCACGCAGATGGTCGAGCAGCGACACACGCGCATCGACCGGTGCCGGCACGTCCACTCCATTGATGATCAGCGACATCGTCAAACTCCGACTGCCTTTGCATAATTCTCGCAAAGAGAACGCCTTAGTTGGGCGCTTGTCTAGAATATTCGATCGCCCGGACGCGCGTCGCCGCGTCGGACGGAACGGCTGGCTGTCACCGCTGCGCCATCCTTCGCTGACGATGGGGCAGGGAGGCTAGAATCGTTGCAAGGTGGAGGTCTTGCCGACCGCGACGCGGTAGGTGACCGGACCGGTGCCGGGCAGCGGTTGTTGCCATTGCTGTCCGACATAGAGGCGTCGCGACGGCAGGTCGTGGCAGGTCGTCGGCGCGGCGGCATCGCATAGGCGGCCGTCGTACAGTTCGACATTGGTGTTGCCGTCGTTCCGAAGCACGAGCGTGGAGCCGTCACGGGCACCAGCCACCTTCGCCAGCGGCACGGCCGGACGGATGATGACCAGCACGTCATAGCCTACCAACAGCTTCAGGGCAGTGCTCGGTGCGGCAACGGCGCCGACCACCGGCTTCACGGTGACGCGGTAGATGCGGTCGATGGCCCCACGATCGGCGATCGCGGCGAAGCGGATCGTCTTGCGCTCACCCGGTTGCAGGATCAGCCGTTGCGGCGTCACCAGCAGCCCGCCGGCGCCCGGATCGACGATCGGCCTGCGCGCTTCCGCCGGCTGCCCGGCTGCCAGGATTTCCGAAGGCTCCACCACGACATAGGCCATGTCGGCACCGTCGTTGGTGACTTCGACATTCTGCGCGATGTCCGAGCTCGGCAGGATATCCAGAACCACCTGGCTCAACACGATGCCCGCATCCGCCGGCGCCGGAAACCACGGGGCGGCCAGCACCAGGGCGAGAACGGTGCGGATCATGGTCGGCATGGTACGTCTCCCAGGGCGACAAAAGGCGCGGTCGTATGCCGTGCGTCGAGCGTCGCGGTACAGGTGGCTCCATCGGCGGCGTGGACGGTCAGCGATGCGTTCCCCGCCGCCTGAATCTGGAAATAGCCATGGTCGTCCGTCGCGGCGACCGCGTCTTCGCTGGTGATGTCTCCATTCCGGAACGGCGCACCGGCGGCAGTCACCAGCCGGCCGAACATCGCCAGCACGGGACGGGCGGACCATTCCAATGTCCGATACGAGCCCGGATGCATGTCGACACGACGGGTCCGGGTGTCGAACCCCCAGAGTTGGTCGCCGATCACGCGAAGCCGAACGGCATAGCGGCGATAGGGCTGCACGGCGACGGCCAGGCGCTCGCCCGGATGGAGGACGCCGCGCACCGCCTCATCGACCAGCACCTCGAAGCGGGCGCTGCTCTTGGGTCCCCGTACGCGCACGGCGATCACGCTGTCGGTCTGCTCCCTGGCGCCGAGATGGAGCGTGCCGCCGCCCCAGCCCAAGGTGGTCTGACCCGACAGACCATATTGCCGGCTGTCCGCCCCGGGCTTCAGCCGCTGGACGATGGCGCCGGCGACATAGCCGGCGGGCCCACGCGCGTCCGCGCCGGCCTGCACCAGGGTGGCTCCCCGCGTGAATTGGGTCAGCGCGCTTGCATTGAGCAGTCCGCCCGATCGATCGTCCCGTTGCACCGACGCGCCCAGCTCCACCGCCTCCTCGCCTCCCGAGGAGGATGCACCGCCCCCCGACTGCCCCCGGATCGCGGCGTGGAGCTGGCTTCGTGCGCCGAGAAGCTGGAATTGCAGCCCGAACGCGACCGCGTTGCCCCGGTCGGTCGCGGCATAGGTCCCCGTACAGCCCAGGCGGAAACGGTCGCGTTCCACGATGGTCCAGCGCAACGCCGGGCCCACGGCATAGCTCGCGCGACCGTCGCGACCGCGACGATAATAGGCCGACAGGCTCCACTGCGTCCGCCGGAGATAGGCCGACACGCTGCCGGTCGCCTGGACATAATCGGGACTTTGGTCGAGAAACGGCGCCAGCCCGACGCCCGCCAGCGGCGACCAGCGGCTATCATCCTCGATCGGGATGAGCGTGCGTCCATCGGCACTGCGCACATGGCGCAGATCGAAGCCGTAGTTCAGCCAGCCGGCATTGGTGGAATTGAGCTGGATCGCCACGCCGCGGTCGCCGGTCGAGGACGCCAGCAGGCCGACATGCCCCTGCAAGGCCGGAGTGATGACCGTGACGCCGATCTCCGCCAGAATCTTGCGGTCCGTGACGATCCCCGAGGCGTCCCAGGCGAGATGCGCGCCCCGGCGGCCGGCCAATCCGACATTGAGGATCGGGACCGATGTGATCGCGACCGGCATGTCTTCCCGTGCCGCGGCCAGCCAGCCGATTTCGGCGTGGAAGAGGTGATAGCCGACGGGGGCAAGGGCGGCGTTCTTGGTGAAGAAGCGCCGTTCGACCCTTTGGGCACCGCCGGCGTCATGGATGTGTAGTTCGATCATGTACGAGCCGTCAGGCAAGGTGGTCGTGTCCAGCGTCTGATTGCCGCTCTCCAGGGATTGGGAGCCAATCAGTCGACCTTGGACATAGAGGTCGACCCGCGCCCGCCGGTCGAGGAAGAGGATCAACGGCGTGCCGGTCAGCGATGACCGGTCGATGCGGGTGTCGAACTGCGATCCGACGCCCAGACCGACGATCCGCCGGCGCCCGACCAGCTCTGTCCCGGGTGCATAGAACAGGCCGGCGATGTAGCGATGGCCGGGCCGGTCAAGCTGTGCGGTGAGACTGTCGATGTCGAGGCCTCGAAAGGACGAAATCGCCATCTCCGCGATCAGGTGGGCGTTCCCGGCCCCGGCGACCAGGCGATTGCGCAAGGCGTAGCTTGGTCGCTGACCACTGCCACCGGCGATGGCGAACCCCATGGTGTCGATGGCCGTCGGTGCCGATGACGGGGGCGTGAGGAAATGCGCGTTGCCGTCGTCGCGCACGGCAAGCAGGCGCGGATTGACATAGATGGTGATCCGATACCGGGCCGGATCATAGACGATGGATGCGATCAATGGCCGTGGTCGATCGCAGGGATCGGCAGAGGACGCGCAAGGCGGAGCGGCATGGGGGGGCAATGCGCCCGTCAGGGCGGCCGTGACGCTCGCGCGATCCAGCAGATCGGGGATGGCCGCGGCGACCGCGTCGGGATGGAAGAAGCGCAGCGAGGCGGGGTCGGCTTCGACCTCGAACTGGCCGATCCGGCGATCGCCGAAATACACGTCGAGGACCGTGACCCGTTTCCGGTCCAGATCGGCGAAATCGGCCGGCATCGCAGCCGTCACCGCCGCGGCCGGCGTCGGGGCCGGCGGCTCCGCGTTCGTGCCGTTAACCACGTTGCCGCTTTGGGCGACCAACGACAGCAGGGTGGGTGCCAATAGGGCGTACATGTCAGTTGGCCGACAGGATGACGGTCAGCGTGCCGGTGTAGTTTCCCGCTTGGGCCGCGCTCAGGGCGATACCGCGAAGAATGACGATCAGGCTGGCATTGGTCGCTTGCAATACCGGGCAGCTCAGCAGCATCGTTTGCCCAGATAGCGGGCGTCCAGCGACGAGGTTGGTGCCGGACATCTGCCCTGCGGAGGGACTCCACTGCACCTCATAGGGCAGGGTCGCCGATCCGTTGGACAGGGTGAAGGTTCCGCCAGCGCCCGACCCCGAGGCCGTGACGGTGTACCGCCCGCCCAGCAAGCCGCTATAGGCGCAGACGGATTGCGCCCGGACCTGATCGCTGCCGATATCGGTCACCAGGCCGAATCCCATGTCGGACAGGTTGGAGATCTGCACGCCTTGGGCGGCCGCCGGCATCGTCACGCACGGGCTTGCCAGGCCAAGCGCCAACAGGGTGGCCAGCCGCGCCGACAGCATCGCTTTCCTCCTGGAATGCCGGCGTTACTGAGGCGTGACGAGCAAGGTCAGCGAACCCGTATAGGTGGTTGCCGACACCATGCTTTGCAGGCTGGGCGCCGAGATCGTGACGACCAGGCTCGACGTCGTCGACGGACTGGTGCTGCAGGTCGGATTGGCGGCCGTGGTCGCCAAGCCGGTGAGCGCCGTGCCGGCCGTCAGCGCCGTGCCCGTGCTCTGTCCGGAGGTCTGGCTCCATTGGACGGAATAGGGGACGGTCAACGGCCCGTTCGCCAAGGTAAACGCGCCGCTCGTCCCACTGCCGGTTGCGGTAATGCTATAGCCCTTGGTCGCGGTGTTGCTCCACACGCAGTTGTTCTGCGCGGCCGAGGCCGCCGTAGCGGGATCGATATTGGTGAAGGTCACATCGGACAGACCGGTGATCTGGGCGCGGTTCGCGACGCTGACCGATATGGTGATGCTGCCCGTCGAGGTGGTGCCGAGCGTACCCTGCGTCGATGCCATGGCCGGTGTCGCGGTCAACGCCGCCGAGATCGCGCACCCGAACAAGGTCGCAACCTGCCGGACGGTAGCTTTTCCTGTATTCTGCATAGTGACGTTCACCTTGCCCCCAAAGCAATCGCTTGGAATATCAGGAGAAAATGACCGTTCTTCGTTAATCCCGTCTGAAATATCCAAACTGGATGCGATAAGCTTAGAGGCGGTTTTAATTTTTGCCCGGAGTGCTGCCGGGGCTTCTGCATCCCCGCAGCAATAGTTGAGCAGCCGCTGCCCCGTTGACAGGTTGGCCGTGCGCGCCGCCGCGCCGATAGAGTTGTTGGTCTGGCGCTCCGTTCGCAAGACGCCAAGGTGGTGCCTGTTCGCTCCGCACCCGCCTTGGCTCGGCGGCGGGCGTTCGGCCGCGAGATTTCCGACCCGAACGCATGATGCCATGCCGTGCGCCTCGGGCGGCGTTGCGTCACGTCATGACGGTATATGGTCCGGTATCACCGCGCTACGATTTCCCGGTGCATGGGGGCCAGTTTCGCCAGCAGGCGGTTCTGTGCGGCCATGGGCACGTGATGGCGGCGCATGGCGGCTTGCAGGTTTTCGACCAGCGCCGCCATGTCGGCCTGCTGTATGCCCATGTCCTTGTGCGACTGGGCCATGGTCTGGCCGGAATAATGACATCCGCCATCCAGTATGTAGCAGAATTGTTCGAACAGCGTCCGGCGCAGACGCACCAAGTCCCGGTTCTTGAAGATATCGGTGATCCTGGGGTCGGCCGTATTCGTCGACACGAGATCGTCGACGATCGCGTGGACACCGGCCGCACCGCCAAAGGCCTGCCACATCGCATCGCCGCGAAATGGCGTCGCTCCCGCATTCGCGTCGGCCCGCTCATAGGGTGCGACCGGCTCCTCCCCGGCGGGCGGTACGGCGGCATTCTGCCATGCGAGGGCGATCAGGATGGCGATCATGTCAGAAGGATCCCCGTAGAGAGAGATAGGCGCCACGTTGGCGGCGGAAGGTGGCGATGTCGCCGAGGTCGACATAGGCGGCGGTGATGGACAGGTGCCGGGCCACCGCCCAGGCGGCAAAGGCATCGATCGCGCGCTGCTCGCGGGCGAAGGCCAGATTGTCGGGCTTGGTCCGCACCTCCGCGCCCAGCAGCAGCGAGGGTGTGGCGAGCCACCCGGCCGATCCCTCGAACTGCGCCGATCGTCTCTGGTGGCGATCCCCGCCAAAGCCGAGCAGCCCGAACTGGTTGGCGTTCGTCCACCGCACGGTTGCATCCACGACCAGGCTTTGGGCGAGCAGAACCTTGGTCGCGGATGCATAGAAGTCGGTGCCGCTGGAGGCCCGCCCGCCGACCAGCCGGATGACGCCACCGCGTTCGGCGATCTTGTGCTGCACGCCGATGGCGATCTGCGGCAGCCAGCGATCCTGCTCCCACACCGCGTCGCCGGCGATCCGCA
Organism: Sphingomonas sp. S-NIH.Pt15_0812; assembly: GCF_003951315.1. Lineage (GTDB taxonomy): Bacteria > Pseudomonadota > Alphaproteobacteria > Sphingomonadales > Sphingomonadaceae > Sphingomonas. Next base: position 27,390 of record NZ_QLJH01000005.1, on the reverse strand, counting down.
GCTTGCCCGACAGGATATGCTGGCCGAAGGTGAAGCCACGGCCCAGACCAAGCGCCGCCCCGGCGCGGCGCGTGTCGAAGCGCTGATAGGCATAGGAGAGCTCGACCGAGTCGTTGATGCCCAGCCCGAGGCCAGCCGTCTTCAGGTCGAAGTCGGGCAAGGCGACGATCGTCGCATGGGCGCTGCCGCCGATGCCGTCGCGCGTCTCGCTGCCCCCGATCACCGCCCAGGCCGCGAGGCCTCCGCCGGCCGCACCCTCCACGCTGCTGACGCCATCGGTCAGGCGCAGCTTGCCACCCGAGCGGCGCTCGGCGGCCTGGGCGGGCATGGCATGGGCCAGGAGGACCATGCCGAAGAGGAGGATAGAGGGGCGCATCGCCACGCTCCTGCCGAGGAAATGTCAAAACCCGATTAACAATCAGCCGGAGAGTCTTGGCAAATTTACCCGTTTGAAACCTCGCACGATCCATGAGCGGGCATGATCCTACGCCATGCCCTGTTTTCGATCGCAGCGCTTTGCACGGCTGGTGTCGCGTCGGCGGCACCGGTGTCCATCCAGGTCCTCGGCCCCGATGGCCGACCCTTGTCGGGCGCGGTGGTGACGCTGACCCTGCCGGGTACGCCCGCGCCGACGCCGCGCGGGACCTATCGCGTGGCACAGCAGAATATCGCCTTCGATCCCAAGGTACTGATCGTCCCGGTGGGCGCGCAGGTAAGTTTCCCCAATCTCGATCGGGTGCGCCACCATGTCTATTCCTTCTCGCCGGCCAAGAAGTTCGATCTCAAGCTCTATGGCCGCGACGACAGCCGCAGCGTCACCTTCGACAAGCCGGGGCCGGTCGCGCTGGGGTGCAACATCCATGACGCCATGAACGGGCTGGTCTATGTCACCGCCACCCCCTTCGCCGCCGTCGCGGACGGGGACGGTCGTGTCGCCTTCACCGGGGTCGGGGCGGGGCGGGGGATGTTGACCGTCTGGCATCCGTCGATCCGCAAAGCGGGCAACACGTTGTCGCAGCCGCTGGCCGTAGGTGCAGGCGGTGCCGCATCCGTCGTTCGGCTGCGGCCGTGATCCGTCGTCCGCGCTTCAATAGCCTGCGCGCCCGTCTGACGGTGCTCTATGCCGGGCTCTTCTCGGCCGGCTTGCTGGCGCTCGCGATCGTGGCGCAGGGAATGATCGAGCGGAGTGCGCGCCAAACCGCCGCAGACGCGCTTGCGGCGAGCGGCAGCGTCTATGATCGTTTGTGGCAGGAGCGGGAACGGTCGCTGGTGGGAGCGGCCGATATCCTGGCGCGCGATTTCGGTTTCCGCTCGGCCGTGGCCAGCGGCGATGCCGCGACCATCGTCTCCGCGCTGGCCAGCCTGCGCACGCGGGCCGATGCGCCCTATGCCGTGCTGATCGACATGAACGGGCGCGTCATCGGCGATGCGGGGCCGGTGTCCGGCAAGCTTGCCGCAATGCAGGGCAACGCGCTGGGCGATCGGCGCGACGCGGTGGTTGCCGTCGGGCGGCGGGCAAGCCGCATCGTCACCGCGCCGGTCCTCGCCCCGCTGGAGATCGGCCGGATCGTCCTGATCGTTCCCCTCGACGCTCAGGAGATGCGCGGGCTCGAACGACTGTCCTCGATACCCCTGACCGCCAGCATCCTCATCCGCCAGGGGCCGGGCTGGATGGACCGTGACCGGACGTTCGGGGCGACCACGCCCGCCGATCGCGTTTTCACCCTGTCGTCGGCCGGCGAGCAGAGCTTCGCCATGCTGAAGCCACTGCATGGCATGGGCGCCAGGACGGAGGCGGCGCTGCTCCTCGCCTATCCGATGGACCGGGCGATGGCGCCGTACCGCTCTATCCAGATCGGGCTCGTCGCGGCCGGACTGGTCTGGTTGACGCTGATCGGCATCGGTTCCGCCAGGCTGGCCAGGAGCATCGCCCGGCCCGTCACCGCCCTCGATCGCGCTGCCCGCCGACTGGCCGAGGGCGAACGGACCGAGGTCGTGGTGGAGACGGCGGACGAGATCGGACGATTGTCGGCGAGCTTCAACCTCATGTCGCAGGGGATCGTCGAGCGGGAGGAGCGGATCGCGCATCTCGCCTTCCACGACGTCCTGACCAACCTGCCCAACCGCGCTTTCTTCCGCCAGTCGCTCGATCAGGAAATCGCCCGCGCCGCGCGCAACGGCGAAGCGCTGGCGCTGCTCTACATGGATCTGGACGGGTTCAAGGTCGTGAACGACGCGCTCGGCCATCCGGTGGGCGATGGCCTGTTGCGCGCGGTCGGACAGCGACTGCTCGAACTGTCCGACAACGCCTTCGTGGCGCGGCTGGGTGGCGACGAGTTCGTGATCATCATCGGCGAGGCCGCCGACCATAGCTCCTCGCGCCGGCTGGCCCACAGCATTCTGGACGTGTTCGCGAACCCGGTGATGGTCGATGGGCGCGAGGTGACGGCCGGGATCAGCATCGGCATATCGCTGTTCCCGGAGGACGCCAGGACAGGCGAGGCGCTGGTGCGGAATGCCGATCTGGCGCTCTACCGCGCGAAGCAGGATGGGCGCGGCGTCTATCGCTTCTTCGAACAGGCGCTCGACCAGCAGGCCAGGCGTCGTCGCCAGATCGAGGCGGACCTGCGCAGCGCCATTCGGACCGGCGGGCTGGAACTGCGGTTCCAGCCGATCGTCGGCACCAGCGACACGTCGATCCGCTGCTTCGAAGCCTTGCTGCGCTGGCCGCATCCGATCGACGGCTATATCTCCCCGGTCGACTTCATCCCGGTCGCGGAGGAGACGGGCCTGATCGTGCCGCTGGGTGAATGGGTGATCCATGAGGCATGCCGGGTGGCCGCCGCCTGGCCCACAAACATCCGCGTGGCGGTGAACGTGTCGCCCTTGCAGTTCCGGGCGCCGGGCTTTCAGGCGATCGTGCTGCAGGCGCTCGCCCGCAGCGGCCTTTCCCCCTCGCGGCTCGAAATCGAGATCACCGAGTCGGTGTTCCTCGATGGCGTCGATACGGTGACCGATATTCTCCACCAGTTGCGCAGCCTGGGCGTCCGGATCGCGCTGGACGATTTCGGCACGGGCTATTCCTCGCTCAGCTATCTTCGGTCCTTCCCCTTCGACAAGCTGAAGATCGACCGGTCCTTCGTGATCAACATCGCCGATGATCCCAATGCCGGGGCGATCGTGAAGGCCATTCTCGACCTCGCCTCCGCCTTGCAGATGGAAACGACCGCCGAGGGCGTCGAAAGCCTGGAGCAGCAGGCGGAACTGCAATCGCGGGGCTGCGATACGTTACAGGGCTTCCTGTTCAGCCGACCGGTCGATGCGAAGGCGGCCGGCGAACTGATCGAACAATGCTATCAGCAAGGCCGCTGTCGGGCGGCGTGATCACGCCTTCGATCTCGGACGATCGTGCCTCGGCAGCAATCCCTTTCAGAGACGGCTGCGGCGTGATCACGCCTTCGATCTCGGACGATCGTGCCTCGGCAGCAATCCCTTTCAGAGACGGCTACCGCCGCATCGACTGTCAGGCGAGCCCACCCGTCAGCATCAGATGGCGAACATCCTCCGCGGTCTGATTGATCGCCCCCAGCCGCTCGATGAGTTGCGCCGGCCGGCTGCCCCTCAGTCCCGCGAGCGTCAGTTCCTTGTCGCGGACATAGGTGTACATGCCGCTGACTGCAAAAGCGGTGACATGGCCGATATACCGCTTCTGCGCGTCGACTGTGCCGGAAAAATCCTCGGATGCGAAGAAGCGTCGCCGGCTGAGCGGCGTGGCGAAGGTGAGGTCCAGAACCACCAGTCGCGTGCGTTCCGGTGGAACGGCATGGGCCACGTCCGGCGCGGGCGGCGCGGGATCGGCATTGTCATAGGTCTCGGGCAGGTGCAGCCGGACGCGCAGCAGGGCCGGGTCATCGGCGAGCATCTGCGCAAAACGCGTCATGAAGGCGGTAAACGCGTTCGGGTCTCCGGCGCCCGGTCCGAAATGGACATGCATCCGGTCGAAACTGTCGGTGCCGTTGGGACTGGGGTCGGTGATCCGGTCCACCAATGTCCGCGAGCCGTGCGGAAGCGCATAGGCCACCGTGGCGGCGAACATGTTCTGCTCGTCGGAGAATAGGATCGAGGAAGCCTTGTTGAAAATGGCTTGATCGGCGGCATCGGCGAAGCCGATCTCCACCCCGCCATCGAGCACATAATCGGGAAAGGGTTCGATCCCTTGCTGCGCGGGCCAAAGATGCGCGTCCTGCTCGCGGTCGAGATGATATTGGACGTACCAGGCCAGTCCCGGCACCCGGGAGCAGAGTGGGCCGTGGACGTCGCGCCAATAGGTTGCGAACACCTCATGTGGGACCTGCGGCCGCTTGAGGACAGTCGTATAGGTGTTGATCGCAATGGCGGCATCGCGCTCCGCATAATCGGCATCGGGACGCTGTTGCTGAGTCATTGCGGGTCTCGTTTTTGTTGGAGCAGGGGGCGGAGAACGCATCGTCTGTGGACTGGTGCCCGAAAACCCGAAGCGACGGCTTGCGGACATGTCCGTCACCCGCATCGACGGGGTGGCCGGCGTCAGCGTCCGATCCGACTTCAGGTTAATCGAATGGTTTGAAGTGTCTGAACAAATACTTGGTGGCATGGCCAAGGGCTTTGGCCATGCCGTGTCTTCCTCGTTGCGGATGGTCAGGCGCTGGCGTCGGTCGGTTCGTGGTAGGGGCAACCGTTCACGCGCGCGCGGTTGATGTTGCGAAACGGCTGGTGCGCGGCAAGGCCGGTCCAGATGCTGAAGCGGATCTCCTGGTCGATCTCGCGCACCTGGGCCTAATCCCAACTGCCCTGTGCCGGCACGCGCAGCACGGCGATGCGCTGGAAGGGCGAGATCGCCTCGTCCCATTCGACGGTCGGATCCTCGATCGGCGGCTTGTCGAGATCGCGGCAGAGCCGGACCTGGAACTCCCATTCCACATCGAGCCGCGCCATCTCGACGCGAACGTCTTCGCGGATCGCATCGGGGCGGTCTGCAGCCTCGACGGTTCGGCCGGTGAGCGCGCGCTGGTCCGGGGCGATCGGCGCCAGACGATATTTCGCGATAGAGTCGCCCCAGCGATACGGCGTCACCGAATTGTACGTTCGCCCAGCGGATCGGCGTTCGGCGTGCCGGCCAGCGTATCGAATGTCGGGCTGGACAACCCACCAGCGGCAACGACTGTTCGGTACGGAATTATACGGAGCGGACCGGGGACGTCCGTCGGGTCAAAGCGCGCTCAGTTCGATCGTCAGCAGGTCGGAATAGCTCCCCGCCGGGCGGGGGCCGACGGTGCCGAGTGTCAGGTCGAGCGGCATTGACGCACCGGCCAGCGACGCCGGTGGCTCGAATTCCTCCGCCCATCCTCGGGCGAGGTCGACGGCGCGACCGTCGAACGCCGCCTGATAGGGGACGCCCGCCTCGCTCGCCGCATGATCGGTCCGCATCAGATATCCGCCATTGGCGGATGCGATCGACAGCCTCGCCCGGCCATTTGCGCGCACTTGAAGAAAGACGCGACGCTGCGCACCCGTTTCCAGGACGCCGAAGTCCACGCGGGTGACGCTGGCGCCTTCGCCAAAGGTCCCGGCGGCGCCGACGATGTTCATCTGCGCGCGCGGCACCGTCGCCAGAACGATTCGAACCGGCAACGCCGTCCCGGTCGCGACGACGCTGCCCGGCGCGCGCAATTCCAACGAGAGGTCGGTCGCGCTCTCGCCCGCCGGTGCGACGCCATCCGTGGTGACGGTGGCGTCCAGCGACAGCCGGGTCCGTCGTCCGGGCGGCAGCCGCACGCGCCAGACGCCGGCCGAGGCGGTCGGAACCGGGGTCGCGTCGCCCGGTGCCGCCTGGATGCCGATCACCACGCCGCTGGGATCGATCGCGATGTCGGCGCGCCCGAGATGCTGGTCATCGACCAGCGCCAGATCGACCTCGCAGGGCTGGTCCGAGCGGCTCTCGACATCGAAGCTCCACCGACCGGTTGTGCGCGCCAGGGCGAAGGGATCATAATCGAGCCGCAGCGTCGAGGCGACGGGCAGCAGCCTGGCATCGCATTGCTGCGCCGCCGCCTCCGGCCCCGCCACGATCATCAGGACGCCAGCCAGTCCCGGCCAGATTCTGCGCCATGCGCGCCGTGCCAGATCAGCGTGCCAGCCGGATCGTACCGACATCGATCAACCCCTCCGCATCCTTGGCGATCTCGAACGTCGCATCCGCCTGGCCGGGCAGCGCCAGGCGATAGCGGCCGGGGGCTAGCCGATCGGCGACGAAGCGACCGCTGCGATTGGTGAAGAAGCCGCGCGCCTTCCACGTCTTGCGCCGGGCGGCATCGACAGGCTCGATCGTCCCGGACGCGAGCGCGAGCGGCCCGGCCGGGCCGACCAATATGCCGACCGCGATGTGCGATTCGTCGCTGCCGATCATCGCGCGATAGCCCGAGCCGAAGCCGGGGAAGACGTTGATCGTGCCGGCACCCAGATCATATCCGATCGGCAGCGGATCGACCTTCACCTCGTAGCGACCCGCGCCATAGGCGCGGCCCACCGGCACCAGCGCCGGCCCCAGCCAGCCGCTGCGCGCCACGACCCGGTCGCCCGCCAGGATGGACGCCTGCGCTCCCCGCAACGACGGATGCAGGGCCGCGATGACGAACCCCTCATCGGCCGCGCGGCCGACCCCGAACCGGCCATCGGCAAAGCCGATGAAGGTCCGGGCGTTCCAGTCGGAGGCATTGGCGGTCTGCCCGTCAGGCCCCCGCCGCTCGAGCCGATTATGGTTGAGCACCAGGTCGAACCGGTTGTTGATATAGGCCAGCCGACCGGAAATCGCCCGGGCATCGTCATCCTGCGTATAGCGGAGATTGCCGCTGATCTCGCCCAGCCGGCCATCGGGCGTGCGGCTGACCTCGACCTCGCTGCGCCCCGTGCCGCTGTCATAGCGGGCGAAGAGGTTGTCGCGTCGCCCGAAGCGGAGCGACAGGCCCAGCGCCACGCGGGTGTCATTGCCGAAGCCGTTGCCGAAGACCAGCCGCGATCCCGTCGTGCTAAGACCCAGCCGGCCGAAGCTGCGGCCGAGCGTCATGTCGATCCGATAGGAGTTTGGCCCCCCGTCGCGCGCCTTGCTATAGCCGACACTGCCGCCGATGCTGATCGCATAGGGGGCCAGCCATTGCACCTGCGCGGCGACATCCAGCGCGCGGCTGTTCCGGCCATCGCGGCTGAACGCATTCTGGAATTCGGCGCTGCGATAGACGGCGGACAGGGCGAGACGAAGATCGTTCTTCGACCGGGTGGTGAACTCGCCACGATAGTCGAGCGAGGCGGCCGTTTCGATGCCACCGGCCCCGAAGCGCCGGCTCGCCGCCGTCTCGATCTGGAAGAAGCCGATCGGCGTGCCCAGCACCGCGACGCCACCGATCTGCGCCCGCCTAGTGGTCGCCTGGGCATTGGCGCCCAAGGTCAGATTGTCCGACAGGCCGAAATAGCCATAGCCCGTCGCCGCTGGCGACGCGCCGTAGCGCAAGGTGCCATGTTCGCGCACCCCGACCGCGCCGCCGAATTCGGACAGGCCGGGGGTCAGCAGGCTGGTCGAATTGAATACGTCGAAATCGAGGATCTCGCGCTTGCCGCCGATATCCTCGACCACGAGCTGCACCTGATTGGGGCCCGCGGCGAAGGGGAAATCGCCGATGTCATAGCGGCCGGCGGCCAGCCGCACCGTCTGCACGCGGACCTGGTTGACGAGCACGTCGACGCTCGACTCCCGGTCGAGAGTGAATTGCTGTCGCCCGATCGGACGCGTGTTCTGGAAGGGGCGGATCGTCTGATAGGCCCGCTCGACGCCAAGCCCCAGGATACGCGCCGATCCCTGAAACGAGGTGGAGCTGGGCGTGAACTCGCCGGCGGTGAAGCGGATCGCGCGTTCGAATTCGTCATGCGTCGCGCGCAGCTCGCGCCGCAGCCAGCGCTCGCCATCATAGGTCGCGCCGCCGGTCAGCGTCACTCCCTCGAACCCGCCGATGCTGGCGATGCCGTTGAAGTCGGCGCGAACCCGCTCGAACCCCCGGCCATAGACGTAGCGCTGGCCCGCGCCGATATTGACGCCGGCGGCGAACCGGGCCGGCTGGTCGAAGCTGGACGGCACCGGCACCTCCTGTTGCGGCGCGAAGCGGAGCGCCTTCGCGGCGGTGGCGCTGGGAGCCAGCGTGCCGACCACCTCCAGGGCCAAGCTGTCGAAGCGCAGCACGAAGGTATCGATGTTCAACTCGACGAAATCAACCCTCGGCCGCCCGGCGACCCGTGCCTCCATCGCCGCGTACAGGTCGGCGGCGACGACCGGCCGGATCAGCGCAAGGAAGCGGATCGCATCGATCTCGCCGGCGCCCTTGGGATCGACCGCGACGCTGATCGTGCCGAGGAACGCGTCGTTGACCCGCAAAGAGACCTCCAGCGGCACCCGCACCGGCCCGACCCGTCCGAGCGGCGAGGCAGTGTTCTGCACCGCCGCCGCACCGGCCGCCGTTGCCGGCGCGACGGGCGACCCTGGCATCGCGGCCGCCGCGTCATCGCTGCGCGGCAGGTCATGCCCCCGCGCGGGCACCAGCGCGACGCTCGACGCGCAGGCGCCCGCCATCGCGAGGCGCGCCATCCGCCGGCGCGCACCGACGCGTGCCATAGGTCACTGGACGGTGAGAACGGGCTTGATCGGGCCGGTCAGCCCCGTCAGGTCCTTTGCCGCGATGGTCGCCCGCCGGGTCTGGCGGGGCATGAAGGCCGAGAAATCGCCGATCTTGAAATCCTCGGGCTTCAGTTCGCTACGCTTGCCGGCCGCGTCGGTCAGCCGGACATCGGACGCGGTCAGCACTGCGATTCCCGCGCCGCTATTGGTGATGCGCAGCATCAGGTCGCCATTGGGCGCGCGACCGACATCCTCCACCGCCAGCACCGCCTTGGCATCCTCGGGCGAGACGATGATATGGCTCAGGAAGTTGAAGCTGACCTTCACGTCGGTGGCCGCACCCGAGCTGCTGGTCGCGGTCGCCATGCCTGGCGCGCTGACCGGCAGTTGCGAGACGCGCACGCCGTACATGCGCGCCTCGGTCAGGGCAGGATCGCCGATATACCGGATCTGCACCGTCTGCTCCTTGCCCGGATCGATCGAGGTCTGGGCGGGATAGACGAGCACGTCTTTCTCCTCATCGACCCTGGTGGCCGCCCCGGCCTCGTTCACGGTGGCGCGGAACGGGGTCATCTCCAGCGAGATCGGGACCGCGCCCGAGTTCTTTATGATCATGCTAACCCGCGCCTTGGGTCCCGATGGCGCGATCGTCGTCAGCATCGGCTGGACCTGATAGCCTTGCGCCACGGCCGTCGCCGGCCAGGCGGCGATCAGCAGCGCCCCCGCGATGAGCGTCCTTGAAATTCGCATGTCCCGTCCCCCTTTTCCGCCATCTTCCACCTCTGAAAAAGGGGAGCCGCTCGCGGCGTCTCCCCTTTTTCGATCAGGTGGTTCAGACCGAGGTAGCGGTGAAGCTGAACACCTCGGCATAGGTGCCGGCCGGCGCGGCATTGGCCGGATAGTTGCGCGAGGTGGGCGTGTTGTTCGGGTCCACCGCGACGTTCAGGTTCATCGACAGCACCAGCGGAATGCCGTTCGCCACCGCTTGCGTATAGCCCGAATTGGAGCGGGTGAACTGGTTGCGATCCTCGGTATTGCTGCCGGGGAAGGTGTCGTGGGCGGGAATGTTGAACGCGCTGTCGCTGGCCGAATCCACGCTCACGTCATAGTTGATCCGGTGCTCCATGCCGTTGATGGTCTGGAGGAGATCGCCATTCTGGGTGCGCAGGATGAACTTGGTGCCGGACACGGCATTGCAGGACAGCCGCAGATTGGCCACCGTCTGCACGCCGGCCATGGCGACCGAGGCGGTGCCGCTCGATACGTTGGTCAGGTTGACGTTGCAGTAGGGCGCGACGACACCCTGAACGTTCAGCGTTTCCGCCGATGCCGGCACTGCGACGATCCCGGCTGCGATGGCAGCCGAAGCGATGATCAGACCCTTCATCGATTTTCTCCTGTTATGTGGTTTCACCCGCCCTTTGTCCGGCGGTTTCCCTTTGCGACCCCTCGGGAACGAACCCCTTGGCGTCGCATGAACGCTAGGTGAATTCCTCGATGGTGAAATCTCACACATTGGGTAGGTCGTCGAAAAAGTCTTCGATGACGAGGTCTTTATAAAAATGCTTCAAAATGGGACAGGTGTTAATAATGGTCCGCCCATCTGGGGATTTTCATCCCCATAATCGGTGCATAATCCGTTCGAAATCAGGCGAATACGACTCATGGACTCGTCGAGGGAAGTGCATCACGCCGGAACGATCCGTTATGTCTGTTCCAGTCTTACCAGGAATCGAGCCAAAGCAGCATAGCAGTGGATCGGGTTGTGACGGTCGAGATTCCTACACTGCGATCGCCTTGAGTCGTCTGAACAGCCGTCATTCAAGGGGGAACATATATGGTCAGTATAATGGAGCAGGTGGCGACATCTGCGCGAGCCAGCATGTTTTCGCTGTGGGCGGAACATGACGAGCGCGCCAAGCTGATCATCAACGATCAGTTCGCTATACTCTGGGCCAATGCCGCGGCGCTGGAATTGCTCGAGGAGTTGGCCACCCGACCTATCAATCAGCGCTGCATGGCTGGCGGGGGAACGCATCGATCCGACCTGCTACGCTGGATCGTGCAATCCGTGCATGGTGAGGCGACGTGGATATGCCTGCCTCATGCCAGCGGCCGGCATCTCTTCTGCGCCGCGATCCAGCTTCGCAGCGAAGCGGGGGAACCGCTGATCGGACTGACGCTTCGTGCCGCGATGCCGACCCAGACGATCGAGGGTGATCGGTTGCAAGGCCTGTTTCACCTCACCGGAGCCGAGCGCCGCATCGTGCAGGCGCTGTTCAACGGTTGCACTGCCGAGGAGGCGGGGGTGGCGCTGCACATCTCGATCGGGACGGTGCGGGTGCATATCCGCCACATCTACGAAAAGCTCCAGGTCGGATCGCGCGAGGCGCTGTTCCACAAGCTGCTTCCCTATATCGGCGCCTGACCGCCGGGCTTCCACACAATTGAGGAAACCTATGCAAGGTATTGTGCAAAGGTGATTGTTCTTCATCGCGCGAGCCGTCAAACCCGTCGCCAGCCATGACCGGTGTCGCCGATACGCGTCCTGCCGCGGCGATCATGCGAACGAAGGATGCTTGGATGGACGCTCGTCGGACTGCGCTATTGTCACGTCTCAAACCGTTCGTCAGCCGGTTGCGGCCGAAGCTGGGGCTGCGCAACGATCATGGCCATGGAGCGACGCGGCGCTGGGAGATCGCCCCTGGTACAAGGACCGTCAGTCCGGCGGCACTCTACCATCCCGCCGATCTCGACCGGATCACCGGGGTGGGCTCCGCGATACGCGACGTCGCGTCCGAGCGTCGGCGCGTGGTGGGGGGACCGGTCGAGAATGCCCCGACGATCGCCTATGAACTGAAGGACGCCGTGATCGCGCGCGGGCAGATCTTCACCTGGCGCACCTATCTACAGGTTGGGATGGAGCCGGCGCCCGTGATGGCATCATTGATGGCGCCGCATTATGATCACGCGTCGATGGCCTCGTCCTGGATCGGTTGCCGCTATTTCGGCCACTGGTTGATGGACGATCTGCCCCGCCAGCTTGCGGTCCAGTCCCTTGCGCCACCGCTGTCGGTATTGACCCAACCGACGGCATCGCAACGCGATTATGCCGCGCAGCTTGATTTGGTCATTCCCGTCACGCCGGAAGCGCGGGTCGACCGGCTGATCGTCATCGACGATTTCGGTCAGAATGCGGACAAGCAGGATCGCTACGAGCGACTGCGCGCGCTGGCTCGGGACCGGTATCCGACGAGCCGCGGACAGCGCGTCATGTTGCTGCGCGGGGCGACGGGCAAGCGGCGGATGCTCGTCAACGAAGCGGCGCTGGCGGAGGCCCTGGCCGCGCAGGGCTTCATCGTCCTCGATCCCGCTGAGACGCCGGTGTCGCACATACTCGCAACCTGTGTCGACGCGGATTTGGTGGTCGGCGTCGAGGGCAGCCAGATGTTGAACGGCGCGCTCTGGGCGCGGCGCGGCGGGGCGGTGCTGACGATACAACCACCTCATCGTTTCGAACTGATCATCAAGGATTTGTGCGACGCGATCGGCCTTCGCTATGCCTTTGTGGTCGGCGAGCAGCAGGGCGAAAACGACTTTGCCGTCGATATCGATCAGGTCCTGCGGATGATCGACCGGATCGATGCAGAGGCCGCCGGATAGTTATCAGGCCCTTGCGGATCGGATCAAGGATGAACTGGCTGGCTCTGGAGTCCAGTTCGTCCGGGGTTGCCCCGGCGGCCGGTTGCGGGAAGCGCAACGATGACGGTACCGCATGTCGTCAAGGGCCGCGATCATGCCGGACCAAGGAAAGACAATATGCGGGTCCTCCTGATTGGTCTGGGCGACATCGCCCAGAAAGCCTATCTTCCGGTGCTGTCCAGGCGCGCCGATCTCGACATTCATCTGGCGACGCGCGACCAGGTCGTTCTCGACGCGGTCGGTCGTGCGTTCCGTATCGAGCATCGGCATGCCAATGCGACGGATGCGTTGTCCGCCACGTCCTTCGATGCCGCCTTCGTCCATGCGGCGACGCCGGCGCACGCCGACCTTGTCAGACTGCTGATCGAGCGCGGTGTCCCGACTTTCGTCGACAAACCGCTCGCGGACAATCTCAGCGACGTCCAAGCGCTTGTGGCCTCGGCCACGGCGCGTGCGGTTCCGCTCATGGTCGGTTTCAACAGACGCTTCGCCCCCGACTATATGGCTCTGCGTGGCATCGGCGCGAACCTCATCCTCATGGAGAAACACCGGTTTCGCCAACCGGACGCGCCGCGGCGGGTGGTCTTCGATGACTTCATCCATGTCGTCGATACACTGTTGTTCCTCGTGCCTGGCGCGGTCCGCCGACGCACGGTCGAGACCCATGTCGTGGACGGCCTGCTGCACGCCGTCACCCTCACGCTCGCTGGCGATGGGTTTACCGCCATCGGCACGATGCACCGTGACAGCGGGCTAGACGAGGAGCGGCTGGACGCGATGGGCGGCGGGGCGCGCCACACCGTGCTCAACCTCGCGGAACGCATCGAAGCGCGTGGGGTGCAGCATTCGCATCGACGGGCCGACTGGACATCGGTCGGGCGGCAACGCGGTTTCGAGGCGATGTGCGCGGACTTCCTGCTTGCGGCGAGCGAGCGTCGGCCGGTCGACGGCGCCGCCATCCTGGAGACGCATGAGACATGCGAGGCAATCGTCCGGCATGCGCAGCATTGAACCATCCCGTTCTGATACAGGTGACGGCGCTTTAGTGGCTGATAGTTAACAGAAATTCATTGAGAAAATCGGTGCTTGTGGCATGATTGCGGTCGGCACTCGACCCCAAGCGTTGGCAAGTATCGATCGATCTCGATCGTCACTGACCCTTGAGGACAACCAGCGGGGCCGAACAGGGAAGAATGTGATGGGGAAGATCATCCGTTACGTGATCGCCGGCGTCCTTTCGACGGCGGCCCTGCAGGTGTCCCAGGCCGAGGCGGCAACGCTGATCGTCGACGTCGCGGGCGCGCAGAGTTTCGCCGCATTCGGCGACGCGCAGAATAGCGTGCAAATCTTCAACATCGGAGCCGCATCGCGGGTCACCGGCCTGGCATACGCCGTGACGATCACGGCATTCGATCCAAGCTACCTGTCGGAGACGTCGGTGGGGTTGACCAGTTCGGATGGCGGTGCCGGCTTGACCCTGACGCCCGGCGGCAACGACAACAATCCGGGGACGGCCAGCTACACGGGCTCGGCGGATCTCGTCGTGCTGGGCCTCGATTTCATGGTCGGTGCGGACGGCATCCTGCGGTTGGAATATTTCGAGGATCTGGACGATATTTCGGTGTCGCCGGATGCGCGCTGGGCCGCCGGCACATTGACCCTGACCTATGACGAAGCCACTGGCACGGTTCCGGAACCCGCCACCTGGGCGATGATGCTGGTCGGATTCAGCCTGATCGGCGGCGCGGCGCGCTATCGTCGCCGCGCTATGAAGATTGCCTGGGCCTAACTGTTTGATCTCCGAATTTGATGGTGTGCCCTATCGATGGATTCGAAGAACGCGTTCCGGGGCGAGTCACCCAGCGATCCTGATAGGCGAACCATGATCGGCGGTGTCGCCGTCGCGGAGGCGCGCGATCTGGACCCTGCTGTTCTCGAGTAGTACGTTGATTTCCGTGGTTGCTTCCCCAGCCTGCGCTGCGCGCTTATGCAATTCCTCCGCCACTACCTTGAAGCCACTGCCCGCTTCGCCGGCCCGGCCCGCCTCCACGGCCGCGTTGAAGGCAAGGAGATTGGTCATTCTGGCGATCACGTCGATCTTCCCGACGATGTTGGTGACGCCATCCAGCATTTGCCGCATCGCCAACGACGTCTCCTCGACCGTGTGACGTCGTGGCGTGATATCGACGCCACGCATCAGGATGCGGTCGATCCGACCTTCGAGGTTGATCATCGGCGAAAACACAGCGTCCAGCCACATGTCGTGGCCCCTGGAATCAGGCCATGCGACTTCGCACCGCACCACCTCGTTGCGAAGCACGCGCGCGATCTGGTCGCCTGATAGGATCTTCGCCAATGGCCGCATGGCGCGATCCGCGAGAACCGGGTTTAGCGCTTGGCATATCCCATCGTCGTTCCATTCCGCCATGGCGGTGGAGGCACCGATCGCCTTGAGCTTCAAGTCGAACTGCAGAGACTGCATCTTGGTTTCGGTGATGTTGGCCTGAATCGAAATGAAATTCTCGATTTGCCCCTGCGCATCGGATCGATTGCCAGCGAAATCCAATAGGGCTCGCCATGCTTTTATATTTCAAGATCTCATCGTAAAAGGCTTCGCCATTCGCCAGCTTGCTCCTGATCCGCGCGATGGTGTCCGGGTCGGTTGCGACACCCTGCAGGATGCGACCAGGCGACTTGCCCGTCGCCGCCGCATCCGTATATCCGGTCAGGCGGCGAAAGCCTTCATTGACATAGATGATGCGCCGGTCGCGGTCCGTGACGACGGAATTCTCGGCGCCGTCAGCGACCAGCGAGAGTAGATTGAACCCTTGTTTTTCCTCGACGCGTTTCGTGATGTCGCTGGCATATTTCACACCTTGAACGCTATGCCGTTCGGATCAAGGATCGGTGTGTAGGACGCCTAGAGCCAGATGGAACGACCCGACCGAGTCCGTCGGCAGAATTCACCGGATAGACACTCGCCGCGATTGAGCGCTTTCCGGAAATCGGCATAGCCGACGCTGTCCCGCTCTTCGGGTAGCATGAACATCCGGTGGTGCCGGCCGACGATTTCATGTTCGGCATAGTCCACCGCGTCGCAGAATATCTTGTTCGCCGAAGTGATGATCCCGTTCAGGTCAAAGGTGATCACTGCCTGCGTCAGACCGATCGCAGCCATTTGGCCTGCGTGATCGGCGCTTTTGAGCTTGGCGTTCGTGATGTCGGTGGCAAACTTGATGATCCTGAATGGAACACCATCCGCGTTGAGTAGGGGGTTGTAGACGCCCTGGATCCAGATCCGCTTGCCGGCCTTGCTGACGCGGGGAAACTCTGCCGAGAAGAATTCGCCCGCGCGCAGCCGACCCTGGAAATCGGCATAGGAACGGCTGTTCGCCTCGTGCGGGTCGACGAACATGCGGTGATGGCGCCCCACCACTTCGTCGAGTATGGCGCGCGATCAGCGATCATTCCTCATCGCCCACGTCAGATTAAACGATTTGCACAACGGCTCATCCCATCATAGCTTAGTCGGCATATCAAAGCTCTATAGCAGGCTGTGTGCGGCGGCAGTCGCCGTTGCAGCGATGTGCGCGAGTACGCGCCGTCGGCACCGTTCGCACCTTGAACCCCATCTCAAACGCCGTACCTTTCGCGGATGGCTGATTTCGACGACTCCTCCGACGCGGCGCTGGGCGCAGCATGCAACCGCCTGGCGGCCTGGGTCGAACCGCTGCCCGAGGGGCACGTGATCGATGCGGCCTCTGGGCTGACGGAGCGCGATCTGGCGCTGATCCTGCGGCATCTCCACGCGACCCGGCTGTCCGCGTCCCCGGACGGGCCGCCGGCCGCGCGCGACGCACCGCCACCCGGTCGCGCGTCCGTGCCGGTCACGGCGCGGCGCTGATCGCATGTGCAACCGCGCCCGGCTGGCCAGCGAGCCCGAGACGCTGTTCGAACGCTTCGGGGCCGGCTGGGCGGACGGCGTGGTGCGGCCGAACCGCGATCCGGTCGAGCTGTTCCCCAAGAGCAAGGCTTTCGTCGTCCGCGAGGCGGGCGGGGCCCGGGTGGTCGACCTGATGCTGTGGGATGTGCTGGGCGGCGCGGCGTCATGGCCGATGACGAACGTGCGCAACCTGGGCCTGCCGCAATGGCGCCGGCTCGCCGCCGAGCCGCGGCACCGCTGCCTCGTGCCGCTGACCGAGTTCTGCGAGTGGACGCCGGACAAGCACCCGGTCGGCGACGGGCCGCCGATCAAGGGCGAGATGTGGTTCGCCGTGCCCGACCAGCCGGTGTTCGCGATCGCCGGCTTCTGGCAGCCGGCGGCGAAGGGCACCGGCTTCGCGATGGTGACCTGCGATCCGAACGATCTGGTCGCGCCGATCCACCCCAAGGCGATGATCACGATCCTGCCCGAGGCGGACTGGGACCGCTGGCTGACCGGCAGCTATGAGGACGTGGTCGCCCTCCAGCGGCCCTATCCGGCGGAGCGGATGACGGTGCGCGGGCCGGTGTTCCCGACGCGCAAGGGTGGCCAGGCGGCGGGGTGATTCTGCGCAGCCTGTCGATAACAAGTGGTGATGTGCGTTGGCGCCTGTCATATCGTGGCTATCCCGCTGTAATCCCGACAATGGTAGCCTTGTGGCGGCAGATAGGAGGCAGAGGTGAACCAGCAAGATCAAGCACGCTTGGAGCTTGCATCGGACCTTCTCCGCGACGCCCTCGCGATCCTGGACGAGCAAGGCTGCGCGGTCGCGGCCGCCTATCTGGACGGCGTGATCTGCCTGGTCGACGAAGCGTCAGCGCGAGACCGGCATTTCGTACGCGGATGACAGGATCGCCTCCATTTTCGACATGCCGGCTTGGGTCAGTTGGACGTTTCGCCGTGCCAGCGCGCAGGGTTCGACGATCCCGCGATCGCTAAGGACTTTCACCCAGCGTTCCACGATCGCCGGCAGTAGGCCGGTCTCGGTCGCGATATCGGAAACGCCGACGACGCGCCCTTCCGCCTCGGCAAGGTAGACGCAGTTCAGTACAGACCAGACCGGATCCGTCGACAAGTCGTCACCCAGTGCCGCCTTGCGCACCTCGTGCAAGCGCCGGATGCGCAGCGCCATTTCCCACAACCGCGCTGGCGGCGGTGTCCGCCCGTCATCATTCCAGAAGATCGTGCTGACGAGCCGATCGGCATCGGTGAACCGGGTGACATACAGGTTCGCGGCAATGATGGTGCCGTCCGGTCGGATATACCGCTTTTGCAGGCGGAATGGCGGTGCGCGATCGACGAGAGAGGCCAGCATCGTCGCGCTTCGGTCGAGATCGTCCGGGTGGGTGATGGTGCGGTACGAAGCGCCGATCACCTCCGCCTCGCTCAATCCGACAAGATCGAGAAACCCCCGATCTGCGGTGAGGATGATACCGTCGATCGTGGCTACGCAATGAGCAGTCGGCATCGTCACCACAATCTTGAAGGCCAAGCCGCCTAGATAGGCCCATTGGCTGATCTGCGACAAGCGCCTCGAATGGACGTTTTAGAAGCCAATTTGGTTCATGTTGTGGAAGTCGCGCCATGATGCACCGCCTTGCTTGATCCGGTTGCAGGTCACGGCGAATTTCTGTTTGGCTGGCCTCCCTCAATCGCATCTTCTGATGGCGGGTGCGTTCGAGGTTGCCGCCGCGACGGATGGCGCGTCATCCCGAAAACGATCCTATGGTCAAACATTATCCCGCCCCTCCTGCCGAGGTAAGTCAGCAGGCAGCGTTTTTGAGCATCGGCCGGTAGAATATACCGTCCAAACGGCAGTATTTCGTGAATGAATCCCGCCCTCAACAATGTGATGTCGATTTTGACTAATTTGATGTTACGATTACAGCTGTATCAACAGCGATATTGACCCATAAACTACCCTTTAAAATTACGAGGATTTAATCTGTCGCAAGTGCTTCCTCGATAGACGGCGCTAAAATACCTTGGGGCAAGTGCTTCATCATAATCTGCTACTGTCAGTCATTCCTTTCGCCCTGCTAATCCCTGCGCAAGCGCAGGCGCAAGCTGCACCGGATGGCGCATCTACAAACGACCAAGCCGGTGAGGAGACTACGGCTGGCAAGGATATCATAGTCACCGCCGTCGCACGTGGCCGCGATCGACCGTCGAGATTTTCCGCAACATCCCCGGCATCCGATCGGAAAGCTCGGGCGGCGACGGCAATGCCAATATCGCGATCCGCGGCCTTCCGATCGCGTCGGGCGGCGCCACGTTCCTGCAGTTGCAGGAAGACGGCCTGCCGGTGCTCGAATTCCGCGACATCACCTTCGACAATGCCGACATTTTCCTGCACATTCCTGCGCGCCGACACGAACGTGTCGTCAGTCGATGCCATTCGCGGCGGCTCCGCCTCGACCTTCTCGTCCAATTCGTCCGGCGGGGTCATCAACATGATCTCCAAGACCGGTGACGTGCCGGGCGGCGCGATCATGGCGACCGCTGGCCTGGACTGTGGCGAGTATCGGCTCGACTTCGATTACGGCGCCAAGCTCACCGACACCCTGCGCTTCCATATCGGCGGCTTCTATCACCAGGTCCAGGGGCCGCGCCGCGTCAGCTATGACGGAACGAAGGGCGGCCAGATCAAGCTGAACGTCACCAAGGAATTCCGTGGCGGCTATATGCGCTTCTACGGCAAGTTCCTGAACGATCGGTCGGCGGCCTATCTGCCCAACCCCGTGCACGTGACCGGCACCAACGCCGATCCACGGTACGGGATCGTACCGGGATTCAGCATCGCCCGCGACGCGCTGCTGTCGCGCTACGACACCAGCAACGTGACGCTGGATGGCCAGAACAATCCGGTGGTCGACGATATTCGCGATGGCCAGCATCCGATGGTCAACGCCTTCGTGGTCGAGACGCGCTTCGAGGGGTCGGGATGGACCGTGACCGATCGGTTCCGCTACTTGGACATCTCGGGCCGGTTCATCTCGAACTTCCCCTCGGCGGTCGACGGCGCGGCGGCGACCGCACGGCACTGGGCGGCGCGGGAGCGACGTTGCGCTATGTCAGCGGCCCCAATAACGGCCAGGCGATCACGAACCCGTCGGGGCCGAACGGCAACAGTCTGCTTGCGCGCGTCGTGGTGTTCGACACCAAGCTCAACAGCCTCGACATTGTCACCAACGACCTGCGCGCCAGCCGCGTTTATGACATCGGCAAGGGCGAGCTGACCATGACCGCCGGTTTCTACAAGTCGCGCCAGACGATCGATACCGACTGGCTGTGGACCTCGACGCTGATGGACGTGCGCGACGATGGTCGCGCGGCGCTGGTCGATGTGGTCGAGGCCGCGGGCGTGCCGCAGACTCAGAACGGCTATTATGCGTTCGGGGCGGACTATTTCGGAGGCTGCTGTCTTCGCAGCGACCGCGTCGATTACAATGTCAACGCGCCGTCCGGGTCGCTGAACGACAAGGTCGGGCGTTTCGCGCTGGGCGCCAGCGTCCGCTACGATTTCGGCAATGCACGCGGATCGATCTTCGGATCGGATATGGGCGGCGGTCATGTCGGCACCACGGCGCGGGACATGAACGGCGACGGCGTGATCTCGGCGGCCGAGCGGCGTGTGGCGGTGATCCCGCTGACCAGCCCGACGCCGGTCGATTGCGGTTAATACTATCTCTCCTATTCGTCGGGGATCAACTTCCGCGTATCGGAGCCGTTCGCCATGTTCGTCCGCTATAGCCGGGCGGGGGGGGCGCCAATGCCGACCGGATGTTGTTCGGCCCGGCGGTCAGCACGACCGATGGCCATTTGATTAATCGCGATGCCGCCGTCGATCATGTGCGCCAGGCGGAGCTGGGCCTGAAATATCGCAAGAAGGGCATGCATGTGACCCTGACCGGCTTCTGGGCGCGGACCGCGGAGCAGAATTACGAAGCGACCCGCCAGGTCTTCATCGATCGTGAATATCGCGCCTCTGGGCTGGAGCTGGACGGGGCGTATAGCGTCGGCCCGTTCAACATGACCGGCGGTGCGACCTGGACCGATGCCAAGATCGTCAGCGATGCGCTCAACCGCGGCCTGGTCGGCAATCCGCCGCGCCGTCAGGCCCGGCTATCTTCCAGGCGACGCCGCAGGTCGATCGGGACCGCGTCACGATCGGCGCGAACGTGGTCGGCACGACCAGCAGCTATGCGCAGGACAGCAACCAGCTGAATCTGCCCGGCTATATGGTGGTGAACGCCTTCGCGCAGTTCCGTGCGACCGACCGTATCCTGGTTTCGTTGAACAGCAACAACCTGTTCAACGCCTTGGGCTTTACCGAGGCCGAGGATGGTGTGATCCCGGCGAATGGCATCGTGCCGGCGCGGACCATCAACGCGCGGACGACTTCGCTTTCGGTGCGGGTCGCCTTCTGACGGGGACATGGGGCGTGAGGATCGGCTCACGCCCTGTATCTCCCATGAGGGGACATGATGGGCGGCGGAGGAGGTCTCCGCCCTGGTACACCATGTTCGTAGTTTTAGGATTTCAGCCGATCAGCCGTTCGATCTGCGCCAGGACGTTGCGGGTGTTCATCGGTTTCGGAACGAAGAAGCTGTCGATCGGCATATCGGCCGGGCGCGGGCTCAGCGCGCCCGAGGTGACGATCAGTGCAGTGGGCGGAAACCGGTCGCGGACATAATGGGCCAGGTTGAGGCCATCCAGGGAGCCGGGCATCTGAATATCGGTGAGGACGACGCGGATGGTGCGTTCCCGCTCCAGAATTTCGATCGCCTCGTCCGCATCGGCCGCCTCGAACACGCGAAAGCCGGCATCCTCGAAGAAGTCGATCAGGTCGAACCGGATCAACGCCTCATCCTCGACGATGAGGATGGACCTGGTGGTGATAGGCTTGCTCTGACCCATGACGCTTACTCGCAAACCTTCCCATTGTCGCCCAACGGGGCGTCCAAGGTGAACACAAGACCGCTCGACGGGAAGTCGAGCTTTGCGGTCCCTTTAAAGTAGGAGCGCAGGGATCGTTCGATCATCCGCTGCCCGAAGCCCTGGCGGGTTGGAGGGCGCACTATAGGCCCGTCAACCTCCTGCCATATAAGACGAAAACGTGGCTTTTCGCCGATCGATCCATGCGTCACGTTCCAGGTAAGATCGACATGTCCAGCGTCCGTCGACATCGCCCCATATTTGCCGGCGTTCGTGGCCAGCTCGTGCAACGCCAGTCCGAAGGCCAACGTGATCTGCGGATCGAGCACAATCGCGGGTCCTTGCATCCGGATGCGATCACTGAAGCCATGGGGTGCCAGGGTCCGCCGGATGATCTCGTGCAGATCGGCCGCCGCCCAGGATTTGGCGGTGAGGACATCCGTGGCTTGCGCCAGGGCGGTGAGGCGCGCCGCGAGCGCGTCATTCGCGGCAGAGAGATCGGTCGATTGCCGCAGGGTCTGCGCCGCGACCGACTGCACGACCGCCAGCACGTTTTTCAGCCGGTGGCTGAGTTCGTCGTTCAGCAGCTGCTGCTGTTCGCGCGCCTTGTGGCGTTCGCGATTGTCGCGCGTGACCGTGCCGTAGCCGATCTGGGTGCCGTCCGTGTCGAACACGGAGAAGACGGTGTACAAGACCGGGATCAGTTCGCCGGTTCGGAAGTGACGGAACAGGCGTTCGCCGGACCAATTGCCTTCGTTCTGGACGGCGGGAAGCACCTGCGCCTCTACGATCTCCGCCTCTTCCGGCGGGAAGAAGTCGGCGATGACCACGGCATTGAGCGCCGACCGGTCCAGGCCGACCAGGTCCAGGCCGGCATCGTTCAGGGAGAAGACGGTGCCGTCCATACTGGCCAGGCCGATGAAATCGGTGCTGTTCTCGACCACGCGTTGCAGACGACTGCTTTCCTCCTGCGCCTCGCGGATGGCCGTGATGTCACGGGACACCGACAAGATGCCGGTCGGGGCGCCGTCCGGCCCGCGTACCGGGCTGACGGCGACGTGCCACCATTTCGGCGTACCCGCCATGGTGGAGGCATTGCCGACGAAGCTGCTGCTTTCGCCTGCCTTTGCGGCGGCGACGGCGGCGCGCGCCTCCACATTGCCTCTGCCTTGCCAGAAATCGGGCCAGGGGCATCCCGCGATCGCGTTGAAGTCGCTGACCTCCATGATCTTCTGCCCACCTTCGGACATGAAGGTCAGGCGCGCGTCGAGATCGAGGATCTTGATGCAGTCGGTCGAACTGGCAAGGACGCTGGAGAGGAAGGATTCGCGATCCGACAAACGGGCGAGCGCGTCGTCCTTTTCGAGGGTCAGGCTCTGTGCGCGGGCAAAGGCTGCGTGGAGTTCGGCCGCAAGCATCCCGACGCCAACGGAAATCGCCAGGAAGATGAGGCTGGCGACCCATTGCACGTCGGTCAGCCAATATGGTTGATCGGGATTTGCGATTGAGATGGCTGCGACGGCCGTTGCCAGGACACAGGCGTAGACGCTGGGCACGCGTCCCAGCATCAGGCCGATCGCCAGGATTGCCGGAACGAAAAGCAGCCACGGCAGGATCGACGTCACGACGAACGCCCGGAACAACGCCACTACCAGGACCGCAGCCGTGGCGACGACGAAACGCAGTGGTTGACTCAATCTATACTGTAATGACCTTGACAGCAGGCGGTCGATGGCAGGGATGGTCTTGCTACGCGGCATGTGAATCGTCCAGTGCAGGACCTCGTTCTGCTTGTCTGCAATGCCATAGCACATCCGGAATGCAGGCCTATCGCGCGATAAGCGTTGGCAGGTGGATCGGATTTGGCGATCATCCGCTGACGAGAACACATCCGGACATCCATGCTGCACGCTGATGCCCGCGTCGGCCGAGCTGAACGACGGTCTGGTTGCGGCCATCGATCTGATATTCAGAGGCGAGGTAATCGACATCGTCATCGCGTTGGAGGCGGTGAGGGAGGATTTGGAACGGTTGGTCGATCAGCCTGTGGTGAAGCGGTAGGACACAGGTTCGGTTCGCTGCCTGGCGCCGGGGCGGGATAGATTTCGCCGGGCCACCGCCTCCATAAGAGCGGAAAGCAGAGGCGGGGCGGACGGACTATCCGGCACCACCCCCTGGGTCGCCACCGCAGTCGACGTCGAATGCCCAGGCGATTGGATGCCCCCCACGGGATGCCGCATCAGCCGGGGCATACGGCCACGCATCGGCACCCCCCATACGCCAACGGATCGCCCGGCTAATCCGCATCGGTGTGATCGGGCGCGACGTCGACCGGGCGCAGATTGGCGTGGCGACGGCAGGATCAGCCTCGACCCGCTTCGGGAGGCCAAAGGCGTCGAGGTGCAGGAGGCGCATGGTTAGCGGATCGGCAAAGACATCACCGCTGAGTTGACCGGTGACAATCTCCGCAAGCACGTCCACCGACGCGGCGCCGAGCATCGTGCCTGGGTGCCGACTTGGCGTTGCACATACCGATGCGGTTTCATCTGGCTTGGTGCCATCCTGCTCAACTTCATAGGTATGTGTCGTTCGCGGCGCACCGCGTTGGTGCACTATCGTCCCTCATACGCGACCTCGCAGGCAACGCATTTAAACCGATTGCAACCATCCAGGGTCTAACCGGTTGCGAGGTTTGTATAATCCCATATGGTTGGAAGATGGCGACACAAGTTCGAGGGGCAGGCATGGGATTGAAGGGTGCGAGCGGTGCTGAAGTCGGACAGCTTGGCGACACGCAACGTCGACTGGATGCCGTTCTCAACAACGCCTCCGTCTCGATCATCCTGATGGATGAGCGGCAGCAATGTATCTACATGAACCGCGCGGCCGAGAAGCTGACCGGATTCACGCTGGACGAGGTGCTGTCGCTGGATCGCCCGCTCCATGACATCGTCCACCATACGCGACCGGACGGTTCGCACTTCCCGCTTGCCGAATGTGCGATCGATCGCGCCTTCCCCGAGCATAACCAGACCCAGGGGGAGGAAACCTTCGTCCACAAGGACGGGAGCTTCTATCCGGTCGCCTTCACCGCCAGCCCCATTCGTGACGAGGCGTCGAGAACGATCGGCACGATCATCGAGGTTCGCGATATCCGCGACGAGAAGGCCGCGCGGGAGCGTCAGCGCCTGTTGATCGACGAACTGAACCACCGCGTGAAGAACACGCTCTCGGCCGTCCAGTCGATCGCCTACCAGTCGTTGAAGGGAGCCGACGCGGATGCGCGACAGGCCTTTGAAGGCCGGCTGGTTGCCCTTTCAGGCGCGCACAATGTCCTGACGAAGGAGGGGTGGACAGGAGCCAGCCTCTATACCGCCATCGAGACGGCGATTGCCGCCTACCAAGCGCCCGGTCGCTTCGAACTCGACGGGGTCGATCACCCGCTCGCACCCAAAATGGTGGTTTCGCTTTCCATGGTGATCCACGAACTGGCCACCAACGCCGTCAAATACGGCGCCCTGTCGGTGCCCGATGGATTGGTCCGTATCGAGTGGCAGGTCAGGCGGCAGGCGGCGGGAGGCGAGCGCCTTGCGATGCGCTGGGAGGAAGTCGGCGGGCCGCAAGTCGAGGTGCCGACCCGGAAGGGTTTTGGCACGCGTCTTCTGGAGCGTCAGGTCTCCATGGAGTTCGATGGATCAATCCAGCTCCAATACCGTCCATCCGGGCTGGTGTGCCAGATGGATCTCGGTCTTCCGCATCCGGGCAGGGCTGACGTCGCCATATCAGAAACAGCGACGGGCACAGCGTCATGACCATGATGCCCCCCCATTCCCTCAATGGCCGTCGCATTCTTCTCGTCGAGGATGAGAGCCTGGTTGCGGCCCTGGCGGAAGACTTGCTGCTTGACGCGGGATGCGAGGTGCTTCTCGCGATGCGCCTGGACGAGGCCATGATGCTGGCGGATGACGACGAGGTGGAGCTTGGTATCCTCGACGTCAATCTGGGCGAAGACCGGAGCTACCCCGTCGCCGATCTGCTGCGGGCCCGGGGGACCCCCTTCATCTTCGCGACCGGTTACGGCCGGGCAGGCTTGAACGGCGCCTATCAGGACGTGCCGGTCCTGCAGAAGCCGTACCGGGGGGATGAATTGCTCAAGTCTGCTGACGATGCATTGCGGGGTAGTTCGTGGCCGCGAGGGGGAGCGGCATCGGTTCAGCCGACCTTCTGAACACCCAACCTTGATCTTCATGCGGACGCGCGCCATCGGGGTGGAGCATTCCGACATCCGGATCACGTTCCCGTACGTAGCGCAAAGCGGTCCAGCGATAAGCAGGTCAGGCGATTTGTAAGTTGTTCATGCTGACGCCGTTCACCTGCTCCATGATTCGCGCTGACAACGGAGTTAGCCCCTCTGGTGCCGCACCGGCGAGCACATCCGCATCGCCGGCATCCAGGCCCCCGATTTCGAGAATGCCGCCCCCTGCCGCCACCCGGCCCGCCAACGCCGAGCCTTTCGCTGCGACAACCGTATCGTCGCCCGCTCCCCGACCATCAGCGCGGCAAGCGGCAGCTTGGTCCGCATATGGTCGCGCATCGCCCAACCGACGATCTCGCGGGTCGCCAAGTCGAGGACGGCCGCGAGATACAGCCGGCCCTCGCCGGTGGCGATGTAGGTGATGTCCGCAAGCCAGATCCGGTTCGGTGCGTTTGCCACGAAGCGGTGTGCCAGCAGGTTCGGAGCGACCGGCAGATAGTGGCGGCTGTCGGTGGTGCATGGCCGGAACCGGCGCCCGGCCAGCGCGCGGATGCGGTGTCGCCGCATCAGCCGCTCGACGCGGCCACGGCTGCACCGATGGCCTTCCGCCCGCAGGGCGGCATGCATCCTGGGCGCTCCGTATCGTCCCTGATGGCGCGCCTGGAGACGACGCACGTCGGTGAGCAACGCCAGGATCGCGCGCTCCGTGCGCGAGCGCGCCAGTCGTAATAGCCGCTGCGCGACACACCGAGCATGCGGCACATGACGTTCACCGGCCAGGTGGACCCATGCTGCT
Organism: Sphingomonas sp. S-NIH.Pt15_0812; assembly: GCF_003951315.1. Lineage (GTDB taxonomy): Bacteria > Pseudomonadota > Alphaproteobacteria > Sphingomonadales > Sphingomonadaceae > Sphingomonas. The sequence continues at coordinate 1,019 of NZ_QLJH01000005.1, read as the reverse complement.
CCATAAAGGCGAACTTCACCGCGGCATCTCCGCAAAGATGCCGGCGGCTTTTTTTAGGGTCCGGAGCCAATAACGGTCTTTGGTTGTGTGCCTGATGGTGATTCACTGCCTCTGTGGGGAGGTGGTGCGATGTCAGATTTCTTCTGGTTTTCGGATGCGCAGTGGGAGCGGATCGCTCCACTGCTGCCGACCGACGTGCGCGGCAAGGCACGGGTGGATGATCGCCGTGTACTGAGCGGGATCGTGCATGCGCTGCGCTGTGGAGGGCGCTGGGCGGACTGCGCGGACGTGTACGGGCCGAAGAAGACGCTGTACAACCGCTTCGTGCGCTGGGCCGGACGCGGTGTCTGGGATGGCATCTTCAGCGCGCTCGCAGGTGCGGACGGTGTACCGGACCGGCCTTTCATCGACAGCAGTTGCATCAAGGTGCACCGCTGTGCAGGCGGCGGAAAAGGGGGGCTTGGCCCATGGTATCTGCCGCACCAAAGGCGGTCGGAACACCAAGGTCCATGCCGTCTGCGACGCCAGGGGCCGCCCTCATGTCCTCCTGCTGACGCCGGGAAACGTCCACGACTGCAAGGTCGCCAAGGCCTGCATCGCTGCACTGCCACCATCCGCCGAACTCGTCGCCGACAAGGGATACGACAGCCAGGCGTTGCGCGAATGGCTCGACGAGCGCGGCACCCAGGCCGTCATCCCGCCGCGGCGCAACCGCAAGGTCCAGTACGACTACGACCGCACCATCTACAAACAGCGAAATGTCATCGAGCGCATGTTCTGCCGCCTCAAGGACTGGAGGCGCATCGCAACCCCCTTTGATCGCAACATCAAAAACTTCATGGCAACCATCGCCTTAGCGGCCGCAGTCATCTGGTGGTTATGAGTCCGGACCCTAGAGCAGATTCCGATCAGTACGCATCATATCCTGCAGCGGCGAAGTAGTTGGCGCACTCGGCAGGCGTGAAGGTGTCGATGGCGGCACCGATGGCGCGGTACAGGTCGTCGCGGGTGCGAGCGGC
>NZ_QLJH01000049.1 GCF_003951315.1 Sphingomonas sp. S-NIH.Pt15_0812 | reverse complement strand
GGCCGGGGGATTGGGGCGGGTGCCCACCTTCACTGCGGGCAGCTATGTCGCCTTCGTCCTGGTGGTTGCGGCGGGCTGCGTCATCACCGCCCTTTTACTGCTTTCACCCAGCTTGACACGACCGCCTGCCCGAGGCTTGCCAGCCGCATGAACGCGATCACCGCAGGCGACTATCCGACGCATTTTCTTCGTAAAGATGGCCGCCGCACCGCGACCGCCAATGAGCGTGTCGTGATGGACCTGTTGTCGCGCCGGGGGCCGTCGAGCCGCGCCGACCTCGCCCGCCTGACCGGCCTCGCCCCGCATTCGATCACCCGTCTGGTCGAACCGCTGATCGCGCGCGGCTTCCTGCACGAGGCGCTGCCCGTCGCGGCGGGGCGCGGCAAGCCAGCCGCGAAGCTGGCGCTGGAGGGGGACGCGGCGTTCGCGGTCGGCCTGTCGGTGATGACCGACGCGGTATCGCTCGTTCTGCTCGACCTGGCGGGCCGCGTGCGGAGCGGTGCGAGCGAGCGGTTGTCCGACACAGAGATCCAGCCCGCATGCCAGCAGATCCGCCGGATGATCGACACCGCGATCGCCGACGCCGGGCGCGATCGTTCGACGCTGATCGGAATCGGGGTCGGCGTCACCGGCTATTTCATCGGCGACGGCGCCCGGTTGAACCCGCCCCGGCTGCTCGATCCCTGGGCACTGGTGCCGCTCGACACGATCCTGGCCGAGGAACTGGGCGAGAAGGTCTGGATCGACAATGACGGAAATGTCGCCGCGATCGGCGAGGCGATGCTGGGCCATGGGCGCGTGTCGCGCGACTTCGCCTATCTCTATTTCTCCGCCGGTTTCGGGGGCGGGATCATTTCGCAGGGGCTGCCGCTGCGCGGAGGGCACGGCAATGCGGGCGAATTCGCGTCGATCCTGCCCGCAGACTGGCCCCAACCCAATCTCGAGGCGCTGCGCATGACCTTCGGGGAGCATGGCCGACCTTTCCCCGACCTGCACGCCATGTTGGCGGACTTCGACGCGGGCCACCCCGCCGTCGATGCCTGGCTGGACCGCTGCCTGCCGTCGCTCAACCTGGTGGCGTCGGCCATCTCTGCGACGATCGACCCCGGAGCCATCGTGCTGGGCGGTCGCCTGCCCGCGTCGCTTGCGTCGCGGATCGCCCAGCGGATCCGCTTGACCAACCCCGAGCGGCGCGGCTTCCACCGACCCTCCGCGCGGATCCTTCCATCGACGATCGATGGCGATGCGGCGGCCATCGGCGCGGCGACCCTTCCTCTGCGCGCCGCCTTCTTCGATCTGGAAGCGGGGCATATGCTCACGGGGGACTGAGGCGTATTCCCATTACTCCATCCCAATGGGAATGCCTCGGCTGTCTCGCTGGCAGTTTCCATTCGGGATAACAGGTGTCGACCAACTCCGGTCGTTGATGCCCAGAACGGCTGATCAATTTCGGTGACCTGCAGGGGCTGTTGTTCCCGACCGCCGAAAATACGTGCCATGGGTTTCTGGGCGGCGTGCGCGATCGGAACACCGGCGATCTTGTGCCGTTCGGCGAGACCTTCGAATATCTCGTGCCCAAGGCCGATCTTAGCCTAGCCCTCGGCCGCCTGACCATGCAGTCTGCCGACCGGCACCAGCTCCAGACCCGCTCGGTCGCCGAGGATCCGCAACTTCTCGTCACGATGATGTGGGGCGACGCCAGCGACCTGGCGATCTGGTCGCGGCTAAGCGTTCGCGGCACGTTCGGTTACTTCTGGGGCGGCCCGCGCAAGACGCGCCGCTGGACCAATCGCAAGGGCATTCATCTACAGGACAAGAGCCGGGACGCTGTGGACGCGGCCCCTTTGCGCAAGCACCGCTTCATCCCGATCGTTGCGCTGAGCGCCGGCTCATCCGTCCTGCACCCTGCATTGCTGACGGCCTGGCCCGCCAATTTTACGACAGTCGTCGGTCTCAGCGAAGAAGTGCAGGCCGTATTCAATGGACCGCGCGTCGTGTTCCCGGATAGGTTTTCGCGCGGCGAGCGGAATATCCGCGCGGTCTATTACGACAAGCCTGCGAGCTTCACCCACAGCGTCGGCGTAATCGCCGGCCCCAAGGAAGACGCTGCGCTCCTCAAATTCGCGGCGGTTTACCTGCGTTCGACGCTGGCGCGCTATTTCCTGATGATGCGTGGCTGGAAGATGCTGTGCGAGCGCAACAGCCTGGATCTGGCCGACGTCGAGCCCTTCCCGTTCTTCGCGCCCGAACATGCCCCCGATCCCGACGCAGCGGTCCAGGCGATCGCGCAGGTGGCCGCGCGTGTCGATGCGATCGCCGGGCTCGAAGAGATCGAACAGGCGCCCCATTATCAGGCCATCCGCGACGAACTCGACGAAGCCATCTTCACCTATTTCGGGCTGGAGGATCACCAAGCGAAGCTGGACCGTACGTCAGGCGCTGCGCGATGCGACCCGGATCGTGCGTGACGTCCAATCGGCCGGTGGCGCCGGCAAGCCAGTGATCGCCGCATGACAGCGACGGCTGGCTGGCTCACAGCATTCCCCATCCAGCCGGCGTCCGCTGCAGTCGATGCGTTCATTGAAGGCTGGAAGGAATTGAGCGCGCGCGAACTGCCGCACTTCAATCACAAGACCAAGGAAGGGGCGCTCACCAAGACGCTGAAAATCTACGTCGAGAATCATGTCGCGCCCCGTCATGGTCTGCTCGGCATGTGGTCGGCGGAAAGCGTAATCGGCGATGTCGATCCGGCGACGAGCGAGCGGGTCGAGGAACGGCGCACCGACATCGTCTATGGCTGGAATGATGCGACGCAGGGCATTCAGCTTGTTTTCGAGTTCAAGCGTCTTGGTCACCAGAAAAAGCACCGCGATCATTATCTGCGCGATCAGGGCCTCGGCCGATTTGTTACCGGCATCTACAGCGGCAAACAGGCTGTCGCGGCGATGGTTGGCGTTCTGCTCGATCCGGAGCCCGATGTCGTGCCGCAGATTCGCGACACACTAAAGGACACGGCACTCGGAACCACGCTGCGCTTGATTCCTACCGCTGCGGGCGACCCAATTTCGAAACCATCAAACCTATTTCCTGCCGCTGATTTCGATACCGAACACACCCGGGATACCGCGCTGGCCCTGACGCATGGGTCAATCCGCGTATCGCATTTCTTCTTCGCCTTCGGCTATCCGAGCACAACCGTGAAACCGAAAAAGGTTGCCGCACCTAAAGCTTGAGCGCAGTCGCCCCTGAGCGTCAGAATTTGGTCGCTAACGCACCGGCGGGTTATGCACCGGAAGCCGCCATACAGCGGAGCCTCAAGGAACGGCAGCAACGTCCCAAACCGAGCCGCCCTGAATTTGAGACCAAGCAATGTAACGTGCGAGGGCTATCGACCTCCCGTCACCATGGCTGATCGACTCGTAGTCGGCTGAAAATACCGTTAAGCCGCCCTCGCCACCCGAATTTCCCAATGATCTGAGTGCCCATCGCTTTCACCTCGGGCGCGCCACTTTTCGATCGCTCAGGGCAGCGGATACGGCCCCTTGCCCTTGTCGGCGATGAAACGGTCGACACGGGCGTCGATCATCGGCAGCGGCACCGAACCCAGGCTCAGCATGGCGTCATGGAAGGCGCGATAGTCGAACCTCTCACCCAGCGCCCGCCGCGCCCTGGCCCGCGCATCCAGGAAGGCCAGTTCGCCCATATAATAGCTCAACGCCTGTCCCGGCCAGGCGATGTAGCGGTCGACCTCGGTGGTGATCTCGTGGTTCGACAGCGCGGTATTGTCGCGCAGGAACGCCTGCGCCTGTTCCCGCGTCCAGCCCTTGGCGTGGAGGCCGGTGTCGACCACCAGCCGCGCCGCGCGCCACATCTGGTAGCTGAGCATCCCGAACAGGTCATAGGGCGTCTCGTACATCCCCATATCCTCGCCCAGCGCCTCGCAATAGAGCGCCCAGCCCTCGCCATAGGCCGAGATATAGCTGTTGCGGCGATATTCGGGCAGGTCGGTCAGTTCCATCGCGAACGGCATCTGGAACGCGTGCCCCGGCGCGCTTTCGTGCAGCGTCAGCGCGGGCAGCGAATAGAGCGCCCGCGACGGCAGGTCATAGGTATTGACCAGATAGACGCCCGGCCCGCCGCGCCCGCTGGTGTAGAAGGGCGCGATGTCCGGGGCGACCGGCTTGATCGCGAAGCGCATCCGCGGCAGCCGCCCGAAATAGGTCGATGCCTTGCCGTCGAAGGTCTTGGCGATCCAGGCGGCGCGGTCGAGCAGGCCCTGCGGCGTCTTGGCATAGAATCGCGGGTCGCTGCGCAGATGGTCGAGGAACGACGCCAGGTCGCCCTGCCATTGCACGCTTGCCTTCACCGCCTGCATCCGCGCGCGGATCTTGGCGACCTCCGTCAGGCCGATCGCATGGATCTCCTCGGGCGACAGGTCGCGAGTCACATATTCGCGGATCTTCGACCGGTAATAGGCCCGGCCGTCCGGCAGGTCATAGGCGGCGAGCCGGGTCTGCGCGTTCGGCATATAGTCGTCGCGCAGGAACGCCAGCAACGTCCGATGGGCCGGAACCACGGCTTGCGCGATCACGCGCTTCGCCTCGGCGCGCAATTCCGCCTGCCGGGCAGCCGGGATCGTCGCGGGCAGGGTCGTGAACGGCGCGTAGAAGGGCGAAGCCTCGCCGGTCCCTGCCTTGACGACCTCCGCCACGCCCGCGTCGCGCCCCTGCAGGGTGACACGCGGCGGGGTGAAGCCGCGCGCCAGCCCGGCCCGCATATTGGCGATCTGCTGCTCATAGTAGCGCGGCATGCTCGCCAGTTGCGAAAGATAGCGACGCAGCGCCGCTTCGTCGCGATAGGTTTCCCGCGCCATGCCGCCGACGTTCATCCAGAAACTGGTATCGGCGTTCAGCGGCTTCTCGAATTCCCGGAACCGCTGCCGCGCGAGCAGGGCCGCGACCTGGCCGCGATAGACGATATAGTCATCGCGCGCCGCCGGCGACAGCGTGGCCGGGTCGATCCGGTCGAGCGCTGCCATCGTCTCGGTCCAGCGCTTCGTCATCGCCGCCTGCGCCGCCGGGCCGACATCGGGCAGCGTCGCATTCAGGCTGGCGGACGAATCCTCGTCAGGACCGGTCAGCGTCTTGCGCCATGCATATTCGCGCTCGGACACCGTGCGGAATGCCGCATCGCCGACGGGCACATCCGCCCTGGCGGCCGGAGGGGAAGCGGCGGCAGCGGGGGCCATCATCAGCAGCGTCAGCGCCAGTGCGATCGTCATGCCTTGTCCTTCCTCCCCTTTGCCCCGGCGACCGGCTTCGCGCCGGCCAGCCACAGACCGAATACGCCCCCTGCCTGTCGGCATTCAGCGTCTGCGGAACCCTGCATGGATTGTCGACCGGAATGTCGAAGGAACGCCGACACTTCGTCCTATAAAAGACGTATGGATCGCCAAGCTCCCATGCCGCAACTGCCCGTCTACATCGTCGATGGCTGTGACCATTTCCGGGACAGCACGGCGGCGATGCTCACCGCGCGCGGACATGCCGTGCAGGGCTTCGACAGCGCCGACGCGTTCCTGGCGCAGGTCGCGGAGCCGGATGGCGTGCTGCTGCTCGACGTGCGGTTGCGGGGGCGCAGCGGCCTGGCGCTCCAGGCAATGGTCGCCGCCCGCCCGGCGCTGACGATCGTCTTCGCCAGTGGCGGCGCCGAGGTGACGGATGCGCTGGCCGCGATGAAGGCGGGCGCGATGGATTTCCTGGTCAAGCCGGTCTCGCCGCGCACGCTGGTCCGCACGGTCGAACAGGGCCTGTCACGCGCCGCCGCCGCCGCCCGCGTCGCCACCGCCCGCGCCAATCGGCGGGCGTTCGAAAGCCTCTCCCCGGCGGAACGCACGCTGGTGCCGCTGCTGGCGCGGGGGATGCGCAGCAAGGTGATCGCCCAGCGCCTGTCCAAGGCGGAAAGCACGGTGAAGAACCAGCGGGTCAGCGTGCTGCGTAAGATGGCCGCACGCTCCTGCTTCGACCTGGCGTCGAAGATGGAGGATATCGCCGGCCTGCCGCCGCACGGGCTGGCGGCCTGAGGCGGGGAACGGACGGCCGCCCCCGCCCCGGCCCTCAGTGGACGAAGCGCGCCACCACGTCGCGATAGGAGCGGCTGACCTTCACCTGCGCGCCCGATCCCAGCACCAGGAAGCATTCGCCATTGGTGTGCGGCTTGACCTGCTTGACCAGGTCGAGATTGACGATGGTCGAGCGGTGGATGCGCTGGAACCGGCGCGGGTCGAGCCGTTTCTCCAGATCCTTCATCGTCTCCCGCAGGATCAGCGTATTGTCGCCGGTATAGATGCACATGTAATCGCCCGCCGCGTCGATCCGCTCGATCGTGTCGACATCGACGCGGAAGATCTGGCCGCGATCCTTGATGTTGATGAGCTTCTCGAATCGGTTGGCGGCATGGTCGCCGCCATCGGCGATGTCGTCCACCGCCTCGGGCGCGACTTCGGCCAGCACTTCCTTCAGCCGGTCGGCCTCGCCCGCGCCGCGCTTTTCCGCCAGCCTTTGCCGCACCCGGTCGAGCGTGTCGCCCAGCCGGCTCTCCTCGACCGGCTTCATCAGATAATCGACCGCCTGCGCCTCGAAGGCGCGCAGGGCATGGTCGGAATAGGCGGTGACGAACACGAACAAGGGCGGCTCCACCTCCATCAGCCCCTGCACCACGGAGAAGCCGTCGAAGCCGGGCATCTGGATGTCGAGGAAGACCAGGTCGGGCTTGTGGGTCTTGATCGCGCGGATCGCCTCGCGGCCGTTCGAGCATTTCTCGATGATCTCAACGTCCTCGTGCGCCTGAAGACGCAGTTCGAGCCCCTGGATCGCGAGCGGCTCGTCGTCGACGAGGATGGTACGGATGGTCATGCGGCCTCTCTGTTCACATCTTCCAGCTGGAACGGGATCTCGATCTCGACCGAGAATCCCCCAGCGGGCATGGAGCGCGTTTCGAAACGCTGGTCCGGGCCATAGGCCTGCACCAGGCGTTCCCTGATATTGGCGAGCCCCACGCCGGTTGAAAGGCTTGGCGTAACGCGTGTCTCATGCAAGCCGGGCCCGGTGTCGGATACGGCGATCTGCACCCGATCCCCGGCGAAGCGCACGGTGATGCAGATTTCCGCCCCCTCCTCCTGCGGCGTGACCGCATATTTGATCGCATTCTCGACCAGGGGCTGGAGCAGCAGCGAGGGCAGCCGCGCGCGTTCGGCGCGCGGGTCGATATCGAATTTGGGGCGCATCCGATCCTCGAACCGCATCTTCTCGATTTCGAGATAGAGCTTCAGCGTTTCAACCTCTTGCGCGACCGTGACATGCGCGGTCGGCTCGTTGGCGAGCGTGTAGCGCAGGAAGGAGGACAGCCGGCTGAGCATCGCGTTCGCCCGCTCGGTCTGCTTGAGCAGGACCAGCGTCGAGATGGAGTTGAGCGTGTTGAACAGGAAGTGCGGGTTGAGCTGGTAGCGCAGCATGGCGAGCTGCGCGGTCGAGGCCTGGAGCTCCAGCATCCGCATCTCGTCGATCTGCTGCTCGACGATCAGGTAGAAGTTGATGCCGAAATAGAGCGCCGACCAGCCCGCCAGCACGGTCAGGTTGAAGAAGGAATAGCCGATCACCTTGGCCAGCGACACGCTGGGCTTGGCGGAGTTGAGGAACGACCAGGTATAGGCCTCCAGCGTCGCATAGAGCGCGGTGGCGGCGGCCAGCGTGACCAGCGCCAGCACCACGCCGATCAGGCGCGGGAAGCGGCGATAGCCGCCGTAGAGCGTCGAGAGCAGCAGCGTGATGCAATAGCCGACGATCGCCGAGACGATCGCGGGGATGATGATCTCCAGCGAGAACCCGTTGGACAGCCCCGACACCGCGCGCAGCACCAGATAGCCGGCCCAGCCGACCGCCTGGAGCGTCCAGAAGGCGCGCGCCTTGTCCTCGAAGAAAGGACGCACGTTGAGCGCGAGCCGGCGTTCGGCGGTGCTGGTGCTCGGAGAAGCGGGGGCGGGTAGCGTAGCCATCGTCGTGGCGACGCATATACGCCTCGCCCGCCCCGCGCAAAAGCGCCGCAAAAAAGAAGGGCCGCCATCCCGTGGGATGGCGGCCCGATCATCGGTCCCGAGGGACGCGCGATCAGAAGGTGAAGCGCGCGCCGACGCGAATCATGTAGAGCGACTGACGCGACGAGATCGTGTCGGTCGGCGGCGTGTTCGGCGCCAGGTAGCGATACTGGGCGCAGGCCTGGGTCGAGTTGGTCACGCCTGCCGCGGTCGTGCCGGTCGCGACCGGCGTCGCCAGGCAGGACACGCGGGCCGCGACCTGCGTGTACGGGAAGGCGTATTCGCGCAGCTGACCCCAATTCTTGTTCAAGAGATTCGCGACATTCTCGACGTCACCGAAAACCTCGATACGTGAACCGCCCAGGCCGGTCGGCAGCTCCTGCGCGACGTGCAGATCGATCTTGGTGAACCACTTGGAGTTGAAGGCGTTGCGCGGCGCGATCTGGCCACGATACTTCTTCAGGCCGGTCGCCTCGATCAGCGCGTTCAGCGTGTCGCGCGTGGCGGTGCTGTCATAGGAGACGCGGGCGTCGTCCAGGCCGGTCGGCACATAGAGCAGGAAGCGGCTCTGGTTCTGCACGGTGCCGAACACCGGGCTGCGGTTGTTGGACGCATCCTGCATCGTGTAGCTGTACGGACGGCCGATGCGGGTTTCGCCGAACAGCGCGAAGGTCGTCTTATAGTCGCCGACAAAGGCATGGCTGAACGTCAGGTTGTACTTGATGTTGTACTTCACCTGGTCGTTCGAGATGCCATAGGCCGCCCCGTTCGCGTCGAAGAACGCGCCATTGCCATAGTTGGAGTTGGCGGTCGACGAGGTCGCCGGCGCCTGGTCCTTAATGTCCTGGTAGGTGAAGCTGGCGCCGCCCGACAGGCCGAAGTCGAACGTCTTGTCGACGCGCGCGACCGCGACATAGCTGCGGCCCTTCTTGGTGTTGGTCAGCAGCAGGTCGTAGTTGTTGTCCGAGAAGCTGGTGATCGGGCTGTAGCGCGTGCGGCCATCCGGGGTCAGCAGGCCGTTCGGACGGACGCGGGCGTCGGTGAAGAACACCTGGTTGCGGACCTTCGAGTAGAAGAAGTCGGCACCGAAGTTGAAGCCGCCCAGCGCATCCGGCGCATAGTCGAACGACAGCGTGCTGCGCCACTGCGACGGCAGCTTGAACTTCGGGTCCAGCGCGTTCACCGGCGGCGGCGAGCTGGTCGAGGTGGTCAGGCTGTTCAGGTAGCTGTTGACCGTGCCCGGGATGGTCGTGCCGTTGACGTTGACCAGCGCCGACGAACCCACCGCATTGGCCGCCGCCGCATTGGCGGTGCCCGGCGCGGTGTAGCTGCCGTCGTTGTTCTGGCGGATGTCGACCGAGTTGGTCAGGAAGCCGGTGTTCGAGAAGCTGTTCGAGACATAGACGTCCGGCGAGCCGCCCGCGAAGATGCCGACGCCGCCGCGCACCGACAGGTCACGCACCGGCTTCAGCTCGAAGCCGATCCGCGGCTGCACCACGCCGCGACCGCTGATATAGGCGGTGTTGGGGAAGCCGACCCGGTTCAGGAAGCTCTGGTTGAACGCCGGACGGCTGTGGCCGCCATACATGTCGTAGCGCACGCCGTAGTCGAGCGTGAACCAGTCGGTGACCCGCCAATTGTCCTGGATGCCGAAGGCATAGGACTGATAGCGGAACTGCGCCGCGCCATCCGCCGGATCGAGCGACGGCGTGGCGTTGCCGTAGCGCAGGCGCTGGGCATTGCCGGCCTGGAAGTCGGCCAGCGAGTCGAAATAATAGTCGCCGGCGGTGCGCTGCACGAAGAGGTTGTAGATCTTCGTGTCCTGATAGTCGGCGAAGATGCGCAGGTCGTGATTGTCGCGGGTCAGGCGACCCTGGACCAGGCCGCCATAGGTGCGGCTGGTGAGCGAGTTCGACTGGCGCGAGATGTCCGGGCCGAACGACACGGTGGCATAGCCGGGGGCACAGGCCGTGGAGGCGCCACTGCCGGCGCTGCCGGGAGCGGTGCGGTCCGACGTCGGCGCGGTGCAGACCTGGAACTGCGCGAAGCCGCGACCCAGGATCGGGTCCTGACCGCGCTTATAGTCCTTGTAGAAGGCGCGCACTTCGGTCGAGAACTCGTCCGACCAGTCGCTGTTCAGCTGGAACACGCCGGTGTGCAGGCGGTTCGAGCCGATATAGCCGTTCGACTCCAGGCCCAGGCCCGGTCCGGTGACCGAGGTGTTCTGGTTGAAGCGGATCGAATCCTTGGTGTACAGATAGGTCACCGAGGCGCGCTGCGTATCCGACAGATTGGCGTCGATACGTGCGGTCAGGCGGTCGTCGCGATCGTCCGAATTGTTCAGGATGCCGCCGGTCGCATAACCGTAGCGCGACTGGGCGGTGGCGCTGATCGAATCCACCGTCGCCTGGCTCAGGAAGCCGTTGGGGCCCGACAGGCTTGGGATGACGGTGCCGGCGTTGTTCTCCGCCGTGCCTTCCACGATCGGCGTGCCGGCGCGGATGCGCTCGCCCGCGACCATGAAGAACAGCTTGTCCTTGATGATCGGGCCCGACAGCTCGGCGCCGTAATTCTCGATCTTGAAGCTGGGCAGCGTCACCCGGCCGGTCGGCACGCCGGGGCCCGCCTTGGTCTTCTTGCCGGTCAGCTTGTCCGAGGAATAGGAATAGAAGCCGGTGCCGTGGAAGCTGTTGGTGCCCGACTTCAGGATGGCGTTGATCGCGCCGCCCTGGAAATTGCCCTCGCGCACGTCATAGGGCGCGACCTTGGTCTGGAACTGGCCGATGGCATCGAGCGGCACGGGCGAGCGGCGGGTCGGCAGGCCGTCCGGGTTCAGGCCGAAATTGTCGGTGATCGGCACGCCGTCGACCGAGAAGCGGTTGAAGCGGGCGTTCTGGCCGGCGAAGGACACGGCGCGGCCCGACCCTTCCGCATAGTCGAGGCGGGCGAAGGGATCGCGGCGCATCAGGTCGCGCACGTCGCGGTTGATGGTGGCGACATTGGCGATCTGCGCCGCGGTCAGGACCGTCGACGGCCCGAGCGACTGGGTGCCCGCGCCCCGGATCGACGAGGCGGTCACGACGATCTCGCTGCCCGCGCCCTCATCGGCCGACAGCTCGACCGGCAGGTCGTAGGGCTGGGCGATGACGGTGAAGATGTCGGTGACCTGCTTGGACGGATAGCCCGGCGCATTGACCGTGACGGTGAACGGGCCGCCGACGCGCAGACCGGCCGCGTTGAAGCTGCCCTTGTCATCGGTCGTGGCGTTCGCCGTGGTGCCCGACGGCACGTTGACGATGGTGACGGCAGCCCCGGGGACCGGCGCGCCATTGGCGGTCACGGTGCCACGGATCGTCGTGGTCGTCTCCTGCGCCATCGCGCCCGCCGGCGCGATCAGCGCGACTGCCGCCACGCCCAGGAAAAGGTTGTTCCGCATCATATTCCCCTTTGAGCTTTTTCTTGCTCGGACACTGACGGCTCTGCGGCCGGACAGTCGCGCCCTGCCGGGACAATATGTCGGTTCTGTTACAGACTCGAGATGGTTCCGCGACCAGGATCAATCGGTTACGCGGCGTGGCAAAAGCGCAACGGATTTGCGGCGGGATTGTGTCGGACGCCTATCCCGCCGCCGCCACGATCGCGGCCCATTCGGCTTCATCGATGACCCTAACCCCCAGATCCGACGCCTTTTTCAGCTTAGAACCGGCACCCGGCCCGGCGACCACCAGATCGGTCTTCTTGGACACCGATCCGGACACATGCGCCCCCAGCGCCTCGGCCTGCGCCTTGGCCTCGTCGCGGCTCATCGTCTCCAGCGAGCCGGTGAAGACGACGGTCTTTCCTGACACATCCGACATCCGCGTCTCGTGCACGACATCGACCGGCTTCACCTCGCGCAGCAGATCGGCGACGACGGTGCGATTATGCGCCTCGGCAAAGAAATCGAGCAGCGCGTCGGCGACCTCCGGGCCGATGCCGGCGGTATCGATCGCGCCGACCAACGCGCGGGCGCGGCGAAGCACGAACTTGCGCTCCGTCTCGCCGATCGCGGGCACCGTCGCGCGGCGCAGGCGCAGCGCCTGGCGGATCATCGCCGCGAACTCCCGCACCGAGACGAAGCGCCGCGCCAGGTCGCGCGCGGTGATCGCGCCGACATGGCGGATGCCGAGCGCGAACAGGAACCGGTCGAGCGGTATGCCGCGCCGCTCGTCGATCGCCGCCAGCAGCTTGTCGACCACCAGCTCCGACATGCGTTCGCGCGCGACCAGGGCCTCGCGATGACGATGCAGCCGGAAGATATCGGCCGGCGAGGCGATCAGCCCGTCGCGGAAGAAGTCCTCCACCCGCACCAGGCCCAGGCCGGTGATGTCGAAGGCGTGGCGCGAGACGAAATGGATCAGCCGCTCGACGCGCTGCGCCGGGCAGATCAGGCCGCCGGTGCAGCGCACCACCACCTCGTCCTCGCCACGCGTCGCCAGCGATCCGCATTCCGGACAGTGATCGGGAAAGACGAAGGCCGGCCGGTCGACGTCGCGCGTCAGGTTCTCGACGATCTGCGGGATCACGTCGCCCGCGCGTTGCAGCACCACCCGGTCGCCGGGCCGCACCCCCAGCCGCGCGATCTCGTCGGCATTGTGCAGCGTGGCGTTGGTGACGACGACGCCGCCCACCGTCACCGCCTCCAGCCGCGCGACCGGGGTCAGCGCGCCGGTGCGCCCGACCTGGATGTCGATCGCGCCCAGCGTCGTCTGCGCGCGCTCCGCCGGAAACTTGTGCGCGATCGCCCAGCGCGGCGTCCGCCCCACGATCCCCAGCCGCGCCTGCCAGTCGAGCCGGTCGAGCTTGTAGACCACCCCGTCGATATCGAACGGCAGGTCGGCCCGCTCCGCCTCGATCGCGCGATAGACGGCCAGCGCGCCCGCCACATCCTCGACCCGGGCGAAGGCGTCGGCGACGGGAAAGCCCCAGGCGCGGATCTGGCCGACCAGCTCGGCCTGGGTCGTCGCGGTCATCGCGCTCGCCTCGCCCCAGCCATGCGCCAGGAACCGGAGCGGCCGGCCGGCGGTGACGGCGGGGTCCTTCTGGCGCAGCGATCCGGCGGCGGCGTTGCGCGGATTGGCGAACTGGCGCGCCTCCTTGCCCACCGCCGCCGCCTCGGCGAGCAGCCGGGCGTTGAGCGCGGCAAAATCCGCCTTGGACATATAGACTTCGCCACGCACCTCGAACACGGCGGGGGCGTCGCCGCGCAGGGTCTGCGGAATGTCGGCGATGGTGCGGACATTCTCGGTCACATCCTCGCCGATCGCGCCGTCGCCGCGCGTCAGCGCCTGGACCAGCACGCCCTGCTCGTAGCGGAGCGAGCAGGACAGGCCGTCGATCTTCGGCTCGGCGGTCAGCGCCACCGGCTCGTCGTCGGACAGGCGCAGGAAGCGGCGGACACGGGCGACGAACTCGACGATGTCCTCGTCGGCGAAGCCATTGTCGAGGCTGGTCATCGGCCGGGCATGGGCGACCTTGGCGAGATGCGCGGCAGGCGCCGCCCCCACCTGGCGGCTGGGCGAGTCGGCGCGGACCAGGTCGGGAAAGGCCGTCTCCAGCGCCGCATTGCGCCGGACCAGCGCGTCATAATCGGCGTCGCTGATCTCGGGCGCATCCTCGGTATGATAGAGGCGGTTGGCGCGCGCGATCGCCTGCGCCAGTTCGGCCAGTTCGGCGGCGGCGGTCAGCGGATCGGCCGGCAGGGATTCGGGCAAGGGGTCCATGCCGCCGGGTTAGGAAGCGGAAGCCACCCCCGCAAGCCATGGCTTGCCTCCGGCCAACCCAAAGCAGGTTGCAGCCCGGCACCGCATCCGCGACACAGCCCCGCATGACCGATCGGGACACGCAGACAGACGGGCTGAAGCTCGGCATCACCGCCTATATCCTGTGGGGATTCCTGCCCTTCTACTTCAAGCTGCTGGAGGGGGTGCCGGCGCTCCAGATCCTGGCGCATCGGGTATTGTGGTCGGTGCTGCTGCTCGTGCTGGTGGTGGTCGCGCGCCGTCGGCTGGGGGCGCTGCGGACGGCGGCGCGGGGGCGGACGCTGCTGCTGCTCTGCGCCTCGGCGACGCTGATCGCGATCAACTGGCTGGTCTATATCTGGGCGACGCAGCACGCGCATGTGCTGGAGGCGAGCCTGGGCTATTTCATCAATCCGCTGCTCAACGTGCTGCTCGGCGTGGTGGTGCTGCGCGAGCGGGTGTCGCGCCGCCAGGGGCTGGCGGTCGGCGTCGCGGCGCTGGGCGTGGTGGTGATGGCGGTGGCGGGCGGCGGCGCCTTGTGGATCTCGCTGGTGCTCGCGGTCAGCTTCGGCCTCTATGGCCTGGTCCGCAAGGTGGCCGCGATCGACGCGCTGGGCGGCCTGACCGTCGAGACGCTGTTGCTGGCGCTCCCCGCCATGGCGGTGCTGGTGCAGGCGCAGATGGTCGGGACCCAGGCGTTCGGCGGGGACACGCGCACCGACCTGCTGCTGGTCGCGGCGGGGGCGATCACCACCGCGCCGCTGCTGCTGTTCGCGGCGGCGGCGAAGCGGATGCGCTATGCGACGCTCGGCCTGCTGCAATATATCGCGCCGACGCTCCAGTTCGCGCAGGCCGTGCTGCTGTTCGGCGAGCCGCTCCGGCCGGTGCATATCGTCACCTTCGGCCTGATCTGGACCGGTTGCGCCCTCTACGCCGCGGACAGCCTGAAACAGGCGCGGGCCGCCCGGTGATGTCGGGCTGAACGGGTCCACGCGGAGATCGGCTTTATGCGAAGCCGATCTCCCGGCCCCGAAAGCGGAAACCCGACGCGCCTCCATGAAAGTCCATTCCCTAGAGCGGGATGACGTGGGGCTGAATCGATGGGGATTTCCATGGAGGCGCTGATCTGATTCAAGGGCAGGCTGGCGGAGGAGGCCGGTCTGCATGGCGAAGCCGTATTCGATGGACTTGCGCGACA
>NZ_QLJH01000048.1 GCF_003951315.1 Sphingomonas sp. S-NIH.Pt15_0812 | reverse complement strand
TCCGCCACGGCCAGAGCACCGGCAACGCCGGCATGCCCTGCGACGACCTCGCCTCGATCGAGCTGACCGAATTGGGCTGGAGCCAAGCACGCCAAGTTGCGGAGAGTTGGCAGGAGCGCCCGGCGTTGATCGTAACCTCGCCGTATCTTCGCACGCAGCAAACGGCGGCGCCGACGATCGAGCGGTTCTGCGACGTGCCGGTGGAGGTATGGCCGATTGAGGAGTTCACCTATCTTCAGCCCTCCCGCTGGAACGGTACGCATAGCGGCGAGCGGATGCCCTATCTGGAGCGATACTGGAGCGAAGCCGATCCCGCCTATTGTGACGGTGAGGGTGCGGAGAGCTTTGGCACTTTGCTACGTCGGGCCGAGGCGGCGTTGTCCCGGCTCGCCGCCCTGCCTTTACCCGGTTCAATCTATGTTTTCAGCCACGGACAATTCATTCAGGCGGTGCGCGCCACCGTCACTCAGCCTGAGTTGGATGATCGCGGCAAGATGCTACGTTTCTGGCGCAAGGGTGAGCCACCGGCGATCAGTAACGGCGAGGTGGTGCGGTTCGAGCAGACGAATGCGGGGTGGCAGTGTCGGTTTAACAAGCCATGTATGTGAGCTTGTAAGCACGCACATATGTCCGCTAGTGAGCGTGTTCACACGCGAGCAGGTTCAGGTGTCGACATGCGAACCATATCCATTATCAGTCAGAAGGGCGGCGCGGGTAAAACTACCCTCGCCATTCATCTCGCCAGCGCTGCTACCGCTGCGGGGCTTTCCACGCTGATTCTCGACGCTGATCCACAAGCGACCGCTAGTCAGTGGAACCTTTGGCGAGGCGGCGTGGAGCCGGAGGTGGTGGACTGTGCTTCTCCCACGCTCCTTCCGCGCAAGGTGCAGCAGGCTGCCGATCTTGGCGCTGATCTAGTAATTGTCGACACGCCGCCACATGCCGACATTATGGCACGGGAGGCGTGCAAGATTGCGGACCTGATCCTGATCCCGTGTCGCCCTCAGGCATTTGACCTGACGGCGGTTGAGACGACGGCTGAGCTGGTGAAGGCAGCTGGCAAGCCGGCCTTCGTTATGTTCATGGGTGGTCCCCAGAGAGCGCCGACTACCTATCGTGACGCGCGTGAGCTGATCGAGGGCAGTGAGGGCGTCGAGGGCATGGGCGTTCCAGTCGCGCCTGTCATGCTCACCCTACGCGCGATCTATCACCACAGTACGGCGCAGGGGAAAACCGCGATGGAGGTCGAACCGGAGGGAAAGGCAGCGGAGGAGATCGCTGCCCTATGGACGTGGACGCGCGAACGTGTGAACCTGTCCACAAGTAAGCAAGGTAAGAAGAAGCGGGGCTGATATGAGCAAGTTCGGCGCAATGAGGCAGCAGCGAGCGGAGCGCGCGAAGGTGGAACTGAGCGCCCCGGTTCCGGCTTCGGAGGGTTCATCGCCAGTCCGATCGACAGCACGGCAAGGCAAGAAGGCCGTCAGTGCCTATTTCAGCCCGGAGGTCAGTCGGGGCTTGAACGTCCTCGCGGCTGAGAATGGTACTACGCTTCAAGCCCTGATGGGGGAGGCGATCGACCTTCTCATGCGACAATACGGTAAGCATCCGTTCGGAGAACGGTGAGGCAGTAATCGTCCTTATCATCACGAGGGCCGGTGAGAGAAAGGCAAAATCGTACGTTAAGGCTGCCGCCTGCGGTGTATAGACAGCGGTAAGGGTAGGTGTGCGGATCGACCGCGCCGGAGCGAAACCAGCGATCGTCACCAAACGAGCGTTTGGGTAGCGTCCCGTTTCTCCATGTCCATCGGGCGATTTCGAGAAAACCCATTTGGGAATAGGTTATGGGAAAGCAGGTCGGCCGTGATGCGTGCGATCGGTCGGGAACGCTCGGCTGTCTTCCTGAACCTTCCCAATAGGGACGACAGGTGCCGACCAACTCACGCCGTTCCGAGGTAGCATCGGTTACGTCAACACGAACCGTTCCACTCGCCATGCTGTGTTGATCGCCGCCGACGTAAAAGGAGGCCCTAAAAACCTAGAATGCCTGATTGCCTACTGTTAAACACTGCGCCATTATGCAGTTCTGATTGTATATATAAAGTATAACCTTGATGGGCGATGCAAAACTACACCACTTTGTTCCACAGTTCTATCTAAATCGCTTTTCTAGCGGTAAAGGTAAGATTTGGGCATGGGAGAAATCGACAAATAGATCCTTTCCAACAAAATCAAATTCTATCGCTGCAGAAACTTATTTCTACCGACTGTCTCAGTACGAGAAGGATGGGCACGACTGGTCTGCTATGGAAAAGCAATTTTCCCATATTGAAGGAGAGGTTAATCTGATTACGGCGGATTGGATCAATTGGCTGGCCGATTTGACCCCTATGAGTGAAATTCCAATCCCGGAGATCAACCGAGAAATTGTCTCTCGTTATCTTTCACTTCAGTATCTCAGGACAGCCGACACACGAGAAATTTTGCGTGCCTTACCGAACGCGGATGGAAGCAAAGAAATATCGGAAGAGGCCCTTCGCATCGCGCATACCGAGCTTTTATGGAATTTGGATATAGTCAACGATCTTGCCAAAAAATTTCATGATTCTAACTGGATTTTTGCGCGAAACTTAAGCAGCATAGAATTCAAGACCTCGGATAATCCTATCGCTTTTCGAACTAACGACAATCGGCAGTGGAGGCGTCTGCCGGGAAATTTTGAGGATGTGTACGCTTCATTCCCGCTCACACCTAGCTTAATCATGTACTTCTACCCGAGAAGCCTGGCTTGGGGCGATCGCCTTGACTTTATGTCAAACAAGATATCTCCTGTTCTGTTCGATGAAGATATGGTTCATAGTGAGAACAGCGGTCAAGTTTTTATGGCGACTCGATTCATGTTTGCTAAAGTAAACGATTTTAGCTTCGAGGCCGATTTCGCCTCTTCTATTGGTACCGATTGCTACAAGAATTTGGAAGGTGCAGTTCTAGAATGTCCGCCAGCTCAGGACTAGGGGAAATAGTTTGGCTGATCCCTAATGGCCGGTGTTATCGTAACCCGACGTTCTCAATCGCGGTTCCGAGCGGCAGGGTTGTCCCATATCACACCTTTCGAAATGGCTTAGACCGTCTCGCTATTCGATCCCAAACGGCGCGGCTTCCGGCTTGGAGCGTCATCCCGCCCTCAGCCGGCGTATCAGTGCTATGAACGTGTGAACATGTGAATGTGCTGACCCGCTAACATGCTGACCTGTGAGCATGGGATTTTAGCCGCTAAATTTGGCAGCGGATATATCGGTGAGCTTTGGGGTACGGGCTCACCTTTCAGCAGGCATGCTGAAATCCACCAGTACCGGCAGCTCAGCTGCTAACCCACGCATCTTGGCGCGACGAACAACGCTGTGTTGGTCAATCAGGCTTTGCGCGTCGCGTTTGCCGCTGGAGGTTTTGGGAAACCAGTGCAGCGCAACCCGTTCGACCTTGCGGCCTTTCTTGATTGGAGTAAAATCGACATAGAAGGGACAAAGCTTATTAATCTCCTCCACTGCCACCTTGAGGCAGTACTTGTTGAGGTCGGCAAACCGCTCCAGCTTGCCAGTAGGCACGTTCAGTAATCCCCGAACTTCCTCAATCGTGAACTCCTCGGTCTGTTTATATTCAAGGCCAATCCGTCGCTCTATCATTTCATATAGGCAGAGGGCATACTTAGACTCAAAGCAGTACATGACCTGCGTCTTGAGCCGGGCATAGACTTCGCTGTTCCGCAGTATTTCAATTAGTTCTTCGGGGATGCGGTAGTGGAGGAAGCCGTCTTTTTCGAGGCTTTCGTCGCTCGGGCCGAGAAGTTGAACACGACGCTTGTAGCTCTTACCGCCTTTGCGGATGGTGACGATGGCGATCGTGCCCATCAGGCGGAGCAGCGATGCCTCGATCCGCTCATTGCCCTGATGTGTGCCTTTCAGCGCCGATTTGGCGATGCGGTGGACGATCGGCTCGCCAATTTTGTCCCAAGCATTGGCAATGAGAAGATTGTAGGTTCGGCGATCGGCGAGGGTGAGGGGGCTCAGTTCGACAATATCAACCAGCTCGCCGGGCTTTACGATCTCACCATAATGTGAGGGATTGAACGGATCGCCCTTGCCGCGCTGGGTTAGGGTACGGAACGATCCTTCAACGGGCGCAGGTTGGGACATTGCGTATCTCAAAGGTGAGCAGGTGATATCGTGGCGCTCACCTTATCACCAAAAGTGAGTTGAGCAATCTGCATAGCTCCCCGGCTTGAAGTGAGGAGATACCCTGAAACTCACCGTCAGGTTTGGCAGTACCCTAAAGCTCACCGCACCCGGCCCCAACACTCACTTCAATCGACCCCAAAGCTCACCCTAGCGTACCCAAACACTCACGCGAACCGGCCCATAAACTCACCAATACAATTAGTTTTTGGCGGTTTTCCGGCAATTTTAGGAGCATGAATCTTGAATCTAGAAGAATCACTGAATCTGAAGAGCCAGAAGTGAGCCTTGGGGTAGGTCAGATGTAGATAACTACTGTGGAATTGCGGAATTAATGCGGTATCGGCTCGCAGGGCCAATAGGTTTTCGTTGCGTGCCGTCTTTCGCCATCGCTAGAACGGCCTACGGTCGCAGGTTTGCGAAAAAACCAAACTGATCGGTCAGTGTGTACCTGTCGGCGTTGAGAAGCCGGTGAAGGGGTAAGAAGATACCCCAAAGCTCACCCTTGGTATTCCTTGATCCCCGATCATGCATTTGCAATTGTGATAATGCGGCTCGGTCAGTCCCGGCCGTGGGGCGTGGAAACCCCATACCACAGGCGCCGGTCGAGAGCTTCTCGGCCGGGCGGCTGTCGCGCATGTCCAAGGTTCTGCCCAAAGGCGGCAGCGCCTTGTGCTTGTGCGGGGTTTCCAACGCCCGGCTCTCGGGCCGGGTATCGCCTCCAATTCAGAAGGAGGCGACGATATGACCACCCCTTATGGTACGACCCTGACCGACTTGCAGGTGATGGGTGATCGCTTTTCAGCCACTTTCGATACGATCGAAGCGGAGTTCGAAGCGGAGCCTGTCGTGATTGGCATGGCGATGATCGCTGCTATCGTCGACCGGTCCGGCCGGGAAGGGCTGGAGCAGGTTCTATTTGGTGCTCGCCAGGTTCGACAGTCGCTTATGGACGAGGAAAAAGCAGCAGCGCGTGTCGCCAAACAGCAACGCCGTGGCAAGTAAGCCGCTACCCCATTTACGCTGAACGGCGCGCCTCTCTTTTTCGCCAGCGAAGGCCTCTGGGCCCAGAGACAATACCGCTCAGGGATCATTTCGTCTTCAGCCGAGTCCGACCCCACTCTCCCGACTTACCGACGATTCGGCATTTTTAAACTCGACCACGGCCTTGCCGGGGTATCCGGTCTGGGCGTGCGCAAATCCGGCACAAAACTGCTTCAAACTTAGGTCATATCTCGCACAAACCCCGCGCGATTGTGACAAAAAGCGCGGAAAACAGCCATTCCTGTGGTGGCTGATACGGGTCGCACGTTTGTGCGGGCGCTGACCCAGATATGACCGAGATCTGCATCAGCTTTGAAGCAGCTATGCGTCGGTTATGTACGAGGCAAAGTCAGGGCAAGATAGGTGAAGTGACCCCACCGGCAAGCCGGCGAAATCACATCACCTTCTCTTATTCGCAGCGGGGCTGCTCAACGGATATCCTGCTCTGGCGAGACCCACCGCTACCGCGTTCAGAGAGGCAGAATGGGAAAACGACAAGCGCCAACGAGGAAGGGTAGTCCGGCTATCAGGGCACGGGTGTTGCCAGACGAGAAGGCAACGATCGAGGCGCTGGCGGCAAGCGTCAATGAAAGTGCATCGAGCTATTTTCGCCTTGTTGGCCTGAATCTCCAGCCGCGCAGCATGATTGACCTTGAGCAGGCGCGGGAGCCTGTCCGGATCAACGGCGAAGCGGCAGGCCGAGATGCGCGAGAGGATCAGCGCAAGCCGCAACAAGGAACGTCAGACCGCAAGCAAGGATCGCGGATGTGGACGATAGGCGGGATCAACCGGCGGAGGAGACGGGACAATGATGGACAGGCTATGGAAGGTAACCGTGAGCAGCCTCTTCCCCAACGATAATAGGGTTGAGAGCGTCTATGAGGGGCATCACCCCGATGATGCGGCGGCATGTGATGCGGCGCTTACTTGGAAGGCAATCGACAACGGCGGGTCTTCGATCGACCGCGTCGAGAGGTTTGAGGAGATCGGATAGCTTACTTCACGCGACGGATCAGAGCTTAGAGATATGGGAAGAGCGGACGTATGATCCTCGACGCGATATGCCGTCGAGAACGGGGCACCTGGGATGGCAATCGAACGAATTACTAGCAATGTAACACGGCCAGCGGTGCTCGCTGCGCTCGCCGAGTATGATGAGCTGGGGCAGAAATCATTCCTAGCTAAGTATGGCTATGGGCGAGCAACCAGGTATCAACTCTGGCATGAGGGTAAACCATACGACAGCAAGGCCATTATTGGTGCGGCTTTTGGCTATTTGCCAGGAAATCCTCCTGCGCTTCGTTTCAATGAGTTTAGCGGTGGCCTCGTCTACGTCGTGCCCGTGTTGGAGGCCCTGGGCTTCTCCTTCGAGCCGCCGGTGACGCTTGCGAAGCGCAACCCATCATGGTCTCGGGAAGAGCTGATCCTCGCTCTCGACCTTTATCATCGCCATGGTGGCCGAGACCCCGGTGATACACATCCAGACGTAATAGCGCTGTCTGCGCTTCTCCGAGAAATGGCAGGCGGGGCAGGGTTGATCACCTTTCGCAACGCGAACGGTGTAGCCATGAAACTCATGAACTTTCGCAGCCTGGACCCGGTTTTTACCGCTGGTGGTGGCAAGGGTCTCAATTCGGCGAGCAAGTTAGATAGGATGGTCTGGGACGAGTTTGCCGACGATCGGCAGGCCCTCGCCATCGCAGCGGAGGCTATCCGGCAGGGCATCACCGCCGATCTTGATGAGGACGTTCTCGATGAAATTGAAAGCTATGAGGCCAAAGAGGGTAGGGTGAGTTACCGCCTCCACAGGCACCTTGAGCGCGATAGGAAGATCGTCGCTCTACGAAAAATGAGCGCTCTGAAGAAACACGGCAAGCTCGAGTGTGAAGCCTGCGATTTCGATTTTCTGGCTACCTATGGCCCACGTGGTGCCGGGTATATCGAGGCGCACCATACCAACCCCGTTCACGCCATGTCGCAAGGCGAAACAACCAAAGTGTCCGATCTGGCGCTGCTCTGTGCGAACTGCCACCGCATGGTCCATGCCGCGAAGCCATGGCTCACGTTGGCTCAGCTTCGTGTTCTCGTCAGTGAGCGGTCATAGAGGGCACAAAAACATTCGGCTCGAGATATGTGACAAGGGAAACTTGTCTCTTGACGGCGGCTCGAGGCACGTGAATCGTTTGTTGTATGCCCATCGAACCTGTTCACCCTGGCCAGCTCGTTCGCAGTCAGTGCCTAGAGCCCCATGGGCTATCGGTTGCAGATGGCGCGCGTGTGCTCGGGGTCACCCGTCAGGCTCTCAATAATCTCGTAAATTGCCATTGCGGCATCTCGCCCGAGATGGCGCTTCGTCTCGCAAAGGCCTTCAGCACCGACGCTGAGGGGTGGCTTCAGCACCAGCTCGCCTATGACCTTGCTCAGGCAAAAAAGCGGGCAGGAAATCTCAACGTTGTCCCTGTCGGGAGTAGGCAGGTCGAGCAGCAGGTAAGGTTAATCTAATGGCGACGGCGACGATAACACCGGCGTTTCGCCAAACCACCTTTCCGAGCCCTTGCCCCATATCGGCAGCGGTCGATACGATGGCTGACGCTGGTATTGAGGAGCGGGGAGCGATCTTCACCCGGCGCGAGGTGGTGGACTTTATCCTCGATCTATCCGGCTATACCGCCGATCGTCCTTTGTACGAGCTGCGGTTATTGGAACCGTCGTTCGGCGATGGTGATTTTCTGTTGCCGGTGATCGATCGACTTTTGCACGCGTGGGAGCGTGCGGGGAAGCCGGATCCCATTACTAACCTTGGAAATGCCATCCGGGCGGTAGAGCTGCACCGCGCATCGATCGCACGCACCACGGCCAGCGTCGTAGACCAGCTAACCGGAGCGGGCTTACCCGATCATACGGCAAGGGTCTTAGCCGACCGTTGGCTTGTCCAAGGGGACTTTCTCCTGACCGAGTTCGATGGCCCGTTTGACGTCGTTGTCGGCAACCCGCCCTATGTGCGTCAGGAGCTGATTCCTGATGTGCTGATGGCAGAATACCGCGCGCGCTATCGGACGATTTACGATCGCGCAGACATCTACGTCCCCTTTATCGAGCGGTCGTTGGCGCTGTTGGCCGATGGTGGCCAATGCGGTTTCATATGTTCTGATAGGTGGATGAAGAACCGCTATGGCGGACCTCTTCGCTCGCTAGTGGCCAGCCATTATCACCTGAAAACGTACATCGACATGGTGAACACGCCAGCGTTTCACGTCGATGTCGTAGCCTATCCCGCGATCACGGTTATAGGCCGCGACAAGGGGACCGCTACTCGCATCGCGCATCGTCCGGCGATCGACCACGCCGCACTCAGCGCGTTAGCGACCTATATCGCGAGTGAGCGCGTGCCCGACCCGGCAAGCGGGGTTCGCGAGCTGTACGGCGTGACTGCCGGCGCGGAGCCTTGGATATTGGAATCCTCCGATCAGCTCGCACTGGTACGACGGCTCGAAGCAGGGTTCCCGACAATCGAGGATGCGGGATGCAAGGTCGGTATTGGCGTCGCGACCGGCGCCGATAAGGCCTTCATTGGTCCGTATGATGCGTTAGACGTTGAACCCAGCCGCAAGCTTCCGTTGGCTATGACGCGCGATATCGACAGCGGCAAGGTCGTGTGGCGGGGCTATGGGGTTATAAACCCGTTTGCCGACGATGGACGTTTGGTGGACTTGGCCGCGTTCCCGAAGCTCGCTCGCTACCTAGAAGTCCGGCGCGACCAGATCGAGCGACGGCATGTCGCTCAAAAATCGCCGGCCAATTGGTATCGGACAATTGACCGCATCTACCCCGCCATCACAGCGAAGCCGAAGCTTCTCATTCCCGACATTAAGGGCAAGGCTCATGTGGTGTATGAGAGCGGCAAGCTCTACCCGCATCACAATCTCTACTACATCACATCCGATACCTGGAACGTCCGGGCGTTGGAAGCGGTGCTGCTATCAGGCATCGCGCGCTTATTCGTCGCTATCTACTCGACTCAAATGCGCGGCGGCTATCTCCGCTTTCAAGCGCAGTATCTCCGCCGCATCCGATTGCCGGAATGGGGGACGGTGTCGCAGGTCCTACAGCGCGAGCTGATCAACGCGGCCGAGCGGCAGGACATAGCGGCGTGTAACCACGCCGTATTCAAGCTCTACGGCCTGTCAGAGGCCGAGCAAGCTGCACTCGGGGGGAACGGCGAATAACATGGCACTCGATCTAGCTGATTATGAACGGAAGGCCCACGAAGCCACGATGGCGTTTTGGGGCAATCGCGAGAAGGCCCGGCAGGCTCAAATCGAGGCGGGAAAGGCCGATCAGGGCGAGCGTGCCGGCGTGACCTCTGGCAAGAATATGGACGGCTTCCTTGCCCTCCTGATAGACCTGGTGGAGGCGAATGGGCTGCAAGGTGCCGACGTTCACCAGCGGCGCGCCGTGCTTACGCTGCCGGGCTATTTCCGGCCGACAAAGCTATGGGACGTGCTTGTCATCCATCGCGGGCACCTGGTTGCTGCGATCGAGCTGAAAAGCCAGGTAGGACCTTCGTTCGGTAACAATTTCAACAACCGTACCGAGGAAGCGATTGGCACCGCGCACGACCTTTGGACGGCGTATCGGGAAGGCGCTTTCGGTCAGCAGCCCCGGCCATTTGTCGGATGGCTCATGATGGTGGAGGATGCTCCGGAATCTCGCCGGAAGGTGACGGATCGATCTCCTCATTTTCCAGTGTTTGAGGCGTTCCAGGACGCATCTTACCTCAAACGCTACGACGTACTTTGCCAGCGCCTTGTCCAAGAGCAGCTCTACAGCGCTGCGGCGGTTCTCGCCTCACCACGCAAAGCTGCCACAACGGGCGAATTCTGCCATATGTCGGAGCTAACCAGTCTCAAAACGTTCGTTGCTACCCTCGCGGGACACATAGCGGCCGAGGCGGCTAGGGCCTAGTGAAGGATTCAAAGGTGTATTATTTCCAGATCTACAACAGATTTCGCTAAGTAATCTGCCGCCAGCCTCCGATGACAATGCTCGGGAGTTGCCTCACTACAGAGCAGGCACCCATTATTTAATGAAGATAGATCTATTCGTTTTTCGACTTTACGGGCATCAAGCAGTTCGAGGTATCGCCTCTCGTACTCGGGCCAACCCATTTCCTTCTTTCGATATGCATCGAGCATATCTGCGGTAGGAGCTAGTAGCGCTTCTACAGAGTATTCAATCTCGCCAATTCTCGATAAAAAGAACGATAAGTCATCTTGCTTTGCAAAGCCAGCAAGCTGAGATGCCCTATTCAACCTGGTGTCATACACGCGTCTAACACCAGACCTTTCCAGTCTTCCAAAAAACTCTCGGGCCTTGCTTTTGGTGAAGCCAATAGTAAACAATTTCATGATTGCTCATCCTTGTTATCGCGAGGATATTTTTCCCGATAAGCTATTGCTTCGCCTTGCTTTTTATACGCATTCGAGACGGCTTTGGACCAGTCACCCTCTTCCTGAAGAAGTGGTGGGGGCGTTAAACCAAACATATCGACAAGCCTTGCGTCTAAGTCAGGCTGAGACTCAGACCTTCCATCGGTATGGATGTGAGTAATATGATCCTGCATATCAGGGAGGTTACGACACACAAGGATCGCCCTATGGCATTCAATGGGATCGCGCTCAGAACAAACAAGGGCAAGGTTTAGGGATCGAGTTCCTATCTTTATTCGAGACAGCCCTTCTTGAAAAAATGAAGAATTTGATATTCTTTCATAAGTCGCCTGCCCAGCGACGTAGCATGTTCTATCTGTAGGACGAGCTCCGAGTAGGTCGCCTAGGAACTTGTACTTAACTCCTGATCTATTTAAGTGAGCCTTAAAAAGCGCGCGAGAGAAGTCAGGTTTATACGCTGAGAATGGCGTAGACCTAACGTCACATACTACATCAATCTTGTTTTGTGTAACAAGATTAATAAATGATTCAGCGCTATGGCCGGAGTATCCGATTGTAAATAGGCGACCCATTATCGTCAATTTCGCTCTACTATCCCGTTAATTTGAATTGTGCATCGCTTTGGATCCCAATTGTGATCAGGTCCAACCCAACCTCTGGTCAGCCCTATCCTCAAAATTATTGGATAGTCATGATCGTGAGCTGCTAGCCGAGCCTGTAGTGCGGCTAAGCCGGCATTCGCATCACCGGTGTTTTTTGTTTCAAGCTCAGTTACTGGAGGATCGTAGTAACGTCCATCGATGTCATGGATGTTGATTCGGAGCTTATCGTAAAAAACGTGAGGGTGAATGCGGTCTGGCGTTATCTCGATACAGCCAAGTGATCTACAATTTGTACCGTCACTTATATATTTACCGTCTATTACGGTTTGTGAAAATATACTCGATATTGACGCATCATGTAGCTCTCGGCATACATCGTGCAAAGACTTCTTGCTTATGTCGCCACTTTTAAACGCGCGAACTACCGACATATCCTCTGTGGCGTGTGGGTACAGGGTCGGAACCCGTGGGTGACGTTCAACAGATATGATATTCCCTACGACCATGATGTCTGTAGGGCACCACTCGGCCTCGGGCCAATTATTCCCATTTGGATAGAGAGGGCGAGCCATGGTGCCGGCATGGATATCGATGCCCGCGACGCACACTAAGCCGCCGGTCATTCGAGTTACCTCGGTCATCAAAATCGGGCGATGCGTACCATCTAACGGATAGGACGCACGCAGTTTTGCCAGCTTCATTCAGTCTGCCCTCCCCAGGTGGATTATTAAATCAGTTGAAGCTGTTTCAAAGGTGCCGGCACTTCGGCAAGGGTTTGATCCCTGACCCCATGCAAAATCGATAGCTGGTTCAATACCAACGAAATGTGATGATCTGTGGAGGCCCAGCGCCACGTGCTAGCGTTTCCTGTCTTCGCGCCATCTAAAATCAGATTGGCAATAAATTTGTTTCCCATGCTATACGATTCACCAAAAAACTGCTCAGAATCTACAAGTCTTCGAGCAACAGGAAATATTGTTTCGAAGCCGTTGGGCCTTTTCGTGCTCTGCCCTTTATATATCCAGTAATCTGTCTCTGTCGAATATCTGAAATGTGCGACAGGTGGAACCCGGACCGGCTTGTAATTAGAGGGGAACTCCAAGGCATAATCTGAAAACATGGGGACGGACGGAAACTCAGACCCACTATTCACGATAGACTGATAAAGCGACCAATCAGACCGAGTAAACCGCCCATCCACACCTGCTTTTAGGTTTGGCTTTTCTGGAAAAGAGGTGCTTCCCCAGAAGACACGTGCCCACGTGTTTCGGGGCGCCAGAACTGCAAATCGTTCGGCCACCAGGTGAATAAATGGTTCTGGATCGGGAATATGAAGGGCGCCACCATCAAACAGGAGCACGGTATTGTGGACCGATGCTCCAAACGCCTTCACGGCCGCCTCGAGTTCGACGAAGTTACGCAGGCGCTCCATATCAGATAGGGATAGGCGCAGGCAGATGGGCCAATCCCGATTTGCCGAGGTATAACGGTTAACTGCCTCTATATAAGACGATGAACTCTGTAGGCTGACGACGGGCGCTGCGAAAGCGCCTTCCAGCCAAGCTCGTTCGATCAGTTCCGTGAGGGGGTGACGGTGACATGCGGTCGCATGTTTGTCGTCATCGACAAGGCTCGCATCAACAAACACTAGCCGCCTTCCCCAGCTAGCGCTGAGCCTCGCACCGAACGATCGGATGTGTTCGAGAGGAGTCAAAACTCGTTGTTCGTCTGGATCAAACCCTCCCGAGGGTGGGATACGAAAGGCCGGAAGGAGTCGACCTGACATCGCGTTTCGCGCGGTTCCCAATGCCTTGCACTCGCCGGCTTTCCACTTGAGTTGTGGCATGTACAAGGCATCACGAACGTGCATGTCCTACTCCATAAGACCCGAGTTTTTTATGAGTGACCTAATCTTACCGCTGCCAATCAGATCCGAAAACTCTGCGTAGTTTGCGCGCTCTCTTCTAATACGGCCAGCAACAAGAGCTTCGTGAATGTTACGTTTTTCAGCAAACTCGATGACAGCTTCCGGTGACTTAGTAAACCGAACAAAGGAAGCGGCCCAAGCCTCGTTCGATACGATTGCATTGGTCGCGAATTCGTCTGCCTCGGACTCGAGCGTCTCTGATAGGTCGTCACCTTCTTCATCCAAAAACCCGTCGGTTAATAACGGCCCCCAGTGACGGGTGACGTGACCAAGTTCATGTAGAAGCACGTACCAAAAGTTATCAATACGATCATGACGCAAGGTCATGCCTATTACAGCATACCGGCCATCAAGGCTCATTGCGGCTCCATCGAGTTTAGTCTTCTCAAGATGCTTTTCAAAAACGACTATTACACCGTGAGAAAGAAGCATATCTACCGCCAAGACCGGACCATCGGGTAATCGACTGAACGATACCAGAGAAGCTATCATGTCCGGTGTCAGCGGCGTATAACGTCTAGCGAGCCCGGTTTTCCGGCGCGCTTTCGACAAAATACGAGCCTGCCACGAAAGCAACGCAGCCTGCCTGGCGCGCGATCCTGGACCTGCCGTTTTCTTATGAAGAGCATTCGATGGTTGGGTGACGCCTGAATTCGTAAAGAAAACTGCCAAAGCGCGTTTCTTTTCAGAAACAGATGCTCGCCGAAGGTCAAGTCTGTTGTCGAACCAACCCTTAGAGTTCATCTCACTAATTGGGAATTGGCTGGGGTCGAGGGAATTCAGGAAATCAGAGGCAAACGCATCGGATGCAGGCTTTACAGTTATCTTACCTACAAAATTTACGTCGAGCACTCTTGCGATGTATTCCAAGCGTCGGAGATTTGCAGTTTCGTATGCATCCTTTTCATAGCGCTGTATTTGCTGCTCCTTGAGCCCGGCTAGGCCTGCGAGCTCCCTCTGGGTTAAGCCTTTAGCAATTCGGGCCGAGATCAGTTCTTTGCCGATGCTCGCAAAAGAGGACATCGAAAACTCGGTCGCTTCTCCGCCTTTTAGGGCGTCGTATGCTTCAATCTGCTCTCTAAGTTCGGCAGCTTGGCGCTGATAGGATGTTCGTTGGGCTTCCGCGATAACGGGTGCAACGCCTCGCTCGATTGACTTTAGAATGTCGAAGTCAGCAAGCGCTTCCTCATATGAAATGAGTGCGGTCTTAGTTACCTTGTATTCCTGATCATTCCGGATCATACGTTTAGTATCTCAAGCATATTAAGTTTGATTCCAATCATTCCACGAAGGAGGCCGGTCGCCTTGTCTTTCGATAGGAACTGGTAATGCCTACATTCAGGCCCATCCCCGGCTGCGCTAACAAGAAGATCGCCGCGATATTTGCGATTCTGCTCTAACCTCTGGGTGTCGTCCCACAGGAGTGCGCTGACCTGATCTGAAACCCCAACAGGGTCCCAGCATGCGTCGTAGTCTCCAGGGTACTCCTTCGAGGTGACATAACTTCCGCCCAGGTAAATTCGGCCGCATCCAAATTCGCGTAGATCGCGACATGCGGCGATAAAGCCGGCGAACAGCCAAGCGCGATGGTCATTATAGGCGAACGCCTCTCGGACCTCCCGTAGGCTGACGTGATGCAGTCCGGGCGGTAGGATTCCCTCTAGGTGGCCTGGGGCCTCGATAAGGGACGGCAACATGGTCACAACAATATCGTTGTGCTGTTTGTCGTGCAAGTGGCGATTGTTTACGATGGCTGATGGCGCTCGTGTGCTTTTACGTGTCCATAAAACGGCCGTTTGTTGAACGCTACCAGCGGCATAGGTTAGAGCCGTCCTCTTTGGCGTTGAAACGTGCAACAACCCGTGCGAGAAACTAAGGTCAGAAATGGGCTCTCGCGAGAAGAATGTTGAACGCTGCTAATCACCCCCTCCCTGGCGACCCTGGCACGCGCCGGATCGGCTATGCACGCGTGTCCACGACTGACCAGGACCTCGCGCCCCAGCTCGACATTCTCCACGCGCGAGGATGCGAGCCGCTCTATTCTGAACATGCGTCGGGCAAGACGGCTGACCGGCCAGAGCTGGCGAACGCCATGAAGGCGTTGCGCGCGGGCGATACGCTCGTGGTGTGGCGACTTGATCGGCTGGGCCGCTCCCTCCCTGATCTGATCGCGACCGTGAACGAGCTTGGGCAGCGCGGTATCGCGTTCGAGAGCATCACCGAGGCGATCGACACCACCACGGCGTCAGGCAAGCTGGTGTTCAATATATTCGCCAGTCTCGCCGATTTTGAGCGTCACCTTATCAGCGAGCGCACCCGTGCCGGGCTGGCGGCGGGCCGTGCCCGTGGCCGGATGGGCGGCAGGCCCCCCGCCCTCACCCTTAAGCAGCTCCGCGAGGCTAGGTTGCTGCTCACCGATCCGGACGCGACTGTGACCGCCGTGGCGGAACGCTACGGAGTCAGCCGGACCACGCTCTACAAGGGATTGCGCGAGCTGGCGGCCAAGGAGGCCAAGGCTGCATGAGGGCGGTGTTCGTCCGCCACGGCCAGAGCACCGGCAACGCCGGCATGCCCTGCGACGACCTCGCCTCGATCGAGCTGACCGAATTGGGCTGGAGCCAAGCACGCCAAGTTGCGGAGAGTTGGCAGGAGCGCCCGGCGTT
>NZ_QLJH01000047.1 GCF_003951315.1 Sphingomonas sp. S-NIH.Pt15_0812 | reverse complement strand
CTCGATGGTACGTGCACGCTGAGATACTAGGTCATTGCGTTGAAGGTCGTCGGCCGCTGCGTTCGCTACATGGGAGCGATCAGCGAAGCCAATGAACAGGCGAGCACCCTCGCCGAACACATCGCCGCCGACGACGAGGCGTAGTCGACCGCGATCGGACAGATCGCCGCCGCGATCACGGCGATGGACCGCACCATCCAGCAAAATGCCGCCATGGTCGAGCGGACCTCCGCCACCGCCCGGCAATTGACGTGTGAGGTAGCTGAACTGACGGTCAAGCCATCGCGCTTCGATACGGGCCGCCCGGCCTCCACCAGCCGCACCCCGGTCGCCGCACGCCATGCGGCCGCAGAACCTGTCACGCCCGCCCGATCGTCCGCCCGACTGGCGGACGCCGACGCCTGGACCAGCTTCTGACGTCGGAAGGACGCATCATCGTTCCTCGTCAACCGTCCGCCATGGCTGTTCCACACCCATCCGATGCCGGCCTGGCGGCGGCCCGCGCCTATCTGGAGGATCAAGCACGGGTCGCCCATGGCTTC
This sequence comes from Sphingomonas sp. S-NIH.Pt15_0812, assembly GCF_003951315.1. GTDB lineage: Bacteria > Pseudomonadota > Alphaproteobacteria > Sphingomonadales > Sphingomonadaceae > Sphingomonas. Next base: position 15,498 of record NZ_QLJH01000047.1, on the reverse strand, counting down.
GGCTCGCCCTTCGTCGCGGCTCTGCTGCTTGCCGGGGCGCGGCATTTGAAGGTCGCCCCATATACCGCAACGATGATGGCGGAGCGGCCGGGCAACCGGGCAAGCGCGGCCGTCGCGATTCGCTTCCACAGCGCGCTTCATGCCTTGGCGCGACGGGGAGGCATCGCGCCGCTCGCCGCCCTGTTTGGTGGAGAAACGGTCGATGTCGACCATGCGGCACGCACCCCCCTGACGATGGGCGACCTGGCCATCGCCGAGCGCCCGAAGCACCCGACCCAGACCATCGAGGTCGCTCGGTCCGCCGCCTTCGCCGCCGTGCTGCCGCATCTTGGCCAGATATTCGCGATGCCGGTCGACCTGCTCGAAATCGGTGCGAGTGCGGGGCTGAACCTCAATCTCGGCCGCTACCGCCACAATTTGGGCGGGACCATTGCTGGCGATCCCTCTTCCGAACTGACGATTCCCCCGATCGGGTGTGCTCCTCCCCCGCCGGCGACCACGCTGGATGTCCGGACCGCGCGCGGCGTCGATCTGGCGCCGATCCGGATCGAGGATGCCGCCGCCTGCGAGCGCCTGCTCGACCATCTGTTCGTCGATCAGGTCCAACCGATGGATCGACTGACCCGCGCGCTCGCCATCGCCCGGCGTCATCCGCCCCGACTGGATCAGGATAGCGCCGGTGCCTGGCTCCCGGATCGGCTTGCCACGGTACAAGTGGACGGATGCCTCCGGGTCGTGCTCCACTCGATGGTCATGCAATATCTGGCGGCGGACGAACGCCGAGACGTGGTCGCAGCTTTACAACCGGCCGGCGCGCGCGCCGATGACCGGCATCCCCTGGCCGTAATCGGCCTGGAGTGGACGCCGGCGCGCGACGCGGTCCGTCTGACAATGACCCATTGGCCGGACGGCCGGACACGACAATTGGCCGAGTGCGATCCCTATGGCGCCTGGATACGCTGTCGCGCCTGACGCCGATCAGGCCAGCGCCCGGTCGAATGCCGCCTCGGCATGGAGGCGGGTCGTGTCGAACAGCGGCACCGGGCTGTCCTCCGCGCCGATCAGCAGCATGATCTCGGTGCAGCCGAGGATCACGGCCCGCGCGCCCCGGTCCGCCAGCCGGGCGATGACGGCGCGATATGCCGTGCGGGACCGGGGATGGACCACGCCCGCGACCAGTTCGTCATAGATGATTTGGTGCACGGTCGCGCGGTCCTGGGCGTCCGGCACGAGTACCTCCAGGCCATGGTAGTCCGCCAGCCGCCCCCGATAGAAATCCTGCTCCATGGTGAAGGCGGTGCCGAGCAGGCCCACGCGCTGGATACCGGCCGCCTTGATCTGCTCGGCCGTGGGGTCGACGATATGGATCAGTTCGGCGGACACGGCCTCCGCGACCTGGTCCGCCATGCGGTGCATGGTATTGGAGGCGATCACCAATATCCCCGCCCCGGCGCGCTCGAGCGCCGTGGCGGCGGCGACCATGCGCTCGGTCAGGGCCGACCAGTCCCCGGCCGCCTGCAACGCCGCTATTTCGGCGAAGTCGAACGACCAGAGGATGCACCGGGCAGAGGCCGGGGCGCCCAGCCGGTCCCGCGCCCGCCGATTGATGATCCGGTAATATTCGGCCGAGCTTTCCCAGCTCATGCCGCCGATCAGGCCGATCGTCCGCATTTCCCTGCCCCCTTCAGGCCATGGCGAGCCGCCAATAGGTCGCGTAGCGTTCGTGCGCGATGCGGAAATAGGGGATCATCCGGATCGGCTTGCCGTCGGTGGCGGCCGTCTCGAACTCGAGGGCGCGCGCGGTCGGGCGAATCGTCCGGACAATCGCCTCCGCGTCTCCGGCCAGTGTCGGCGTGATGAAGGGCGAGGCGTTATATTCGCCATATTTCCGCTCGTTGACGATGATGTCGACGCCAGGTGCCAGTCCGTCCTTCCCCAGCGCCCCTGCCAGCACCAGCGGTCCATAGGTGAAGGCGACGATGTCGGGCGCGGCGGGCGAGCGCTGCGCCGCGACCGTCATCGCCAGTCGCAGCTCGACCTGGTCGCCATCGCGCCAGGTCCGAGCGAGATCGAGATAGCGTCCGGGCCGATCGGAACGCAGGACTTCCTCGCCATTGACCAGCACCACCGCATCGCGGCTCCAGCCGGGATGGCGCAGCTTCAGCCTCATCGCGGCTGGTCGCTGCAAGGTCCAGCGGAACCGCGTCGCGCTCGCGTCGGGGAAGGCGGTGGTCTGCGTCAGGGTCGCCTGCTTCGCGTCCCAGCGGACCGAGGACGGCACGAACAGGTTCACGTAGAGCGCGTCGTCATCATGGAAATAGATGGAGTCGCGATATTTGACATGGTTCTCCATGCCAGTGCCCGTGCAGCACCAGAAGCTGTCCTCCGGCGTGTGGTACAGCTTCATATAACCGGGACGCGCGCCCTGGAAATAGGTCGCCATGCCGGTGTCCGGGTCCTGCGAGGCCAGGATGCCGTTATAAAGCGTTCGCTCGTAATAATCGGCATAGTCGGCGCGGGGATCGTGCAGGAACAGGGCGCGGGTGAGCCGCAGCATATTATGCTGGCAGCAGGTCTCCGATCCCTTGGCGGAGAAGACATGATCGGCGAAGGTCGCGGGCGCGAAGAAATGCTCGTTGTCGCCATGCCCTCCCGTGGCGAACGAGCGGGTGGTGGCCACCGTCTTCCAGAAGAATTGCGCGGCGGTGCGATACTCCTCCTGCCCCGTCTCCTCCCACATCCGCTGGAAGCCGATGATCTTGGGCAGTTGCGTATTGGCATGTTGTCCGTCGAGCAGATCGCGCTGCCGGGCCAGCGGCGTCAGCACCGCCTTTTGCGCGAACCGGCCGGCGAGATCGCGATACTCTGCCTTGCCGGTCATGTCGTACATGTCGGCGAAAATCTCGCTCATGCCGCCATGTTCCGTTTCCAACATGGTCTCGAACTGGGCATCGCTGAGCGACGCGGTCGCGACGACCGCCCAATCGGCGAAACGGAGCAGCACCGTCCGTGCGGTCGCGTCGTCCGCCAGCAGTGCCGCGTCCCGCAACCCCGCGTAAACCTTGTGCAGCGTGTACCAGGGAACCCCCGTGATGGGCTCGCCCCGAAGATGCGCGGTGACCACGGCGGCCCCTTTGGGGAAGGCGCAGATCAGGCCGGACCGCGATGCCGCCTGGCATTCCGCCAGTTCGGAGGCGATGTGCGCGATCCGGCTGCGATAGCGCACGTCGCCGGTCGACCGATAGGCGAGCGCGCAGGCGGACAGGTAATGGCCGAGCGTGTGCCCCTGACAATGGATGTCGGCCCAGATCGGCTCCGATTCCCAACCGCCATAGACCGGCGCCCGTGGCCTTAACCCAGCATTGACTCGGAAATTGTGGAGCATCCGGTCTGGGTCGAGCGATAGGAGATAGGCCTCGGTCTTGCGCTGCGCATGGAGGAACGGGCTCTCGCCGAGCGTCACGTCCTTGAGATCGAAGGGACGCAGGCTGGGTGTCGGACGCGCGCCGACCGGCACGGGCCTGGCCTCGGGCTGAGCGGCGGCCATGACCGGCGTACCGGCCATGAGGACACCGCCACCCGCCCCGGCCAGGAAGGTCCGGCGGCTATGCATTCGACCATGTTCATCCTGCATCAGGACCTCTCCATCCCGTCATTTGTCCGACCAATGCTAGCATGGCGGGACGGGATTTGGGAAGGTCAGGCATAGGCGTAGGGGCCGCCCCGCGCGAGTGCGGCCTGATAGGCCGGGCGGGCGTGGATCTTGGCCAGCCAGGCCGTGGTAGCCGGGTAGCGGGCATCCAGACCGGCGCGATGACGCGCGGCTTCGAGCGGGAAGCTCATCATGATGTCGGCGGCGGTCATCCGTTCGCCCGCGAACCAGGGGCGGCTGGCCAGTTCCTGCTCGACATAGGCGAGATGCCGGTCGATCATCGGCTGGATACGGGCACTTGCCCGCTTGCCCAGCAGCGGTATCCGGCCAAGCACCAGCTTCAGCAGCAGCGGCGGCATCAATGACCCTTCAGCATAATGGAGCCAGAAGCGATAGCGCAGCACCTCCGACCGGTGGGCGCCGGGCCCCAGCACGCCGTCCGCCAGCTCGACTAGATATTCGACGATGGCGCCGGTCTCCGCGACGATCGTCTCGTCATCCTCCAGCACCGGCGACTTGCCGAGCGGATGCACGCGACGCAGCTCGGGCGGGGCAAGCATCGTTTCCGGGTTGCGCTCGTAGCGCTTGACCTCATAGGGGAGACCCAGTTCCTCCAGCATCCAGAGGATGCGCTGCGAACGCGAATTTTCCAGATGATGGACGATGATCGTCATGCCTGATCCCCTCTCATGATCGCGGTCGTCCGCGTCGGCGATCGCTCCTAACGCATTGGCGGGCGGAAGCGGTCCGGCGCGATGTTCGATGACGCCGACACGTTCCTCGCCCGCCAGATCCAGGCGCAGGCAGGCAATATCACCCGATCGCCGATGCGATGATCCGACAGCATCGCGGAGAGCCGGGCCAGCATGATCGGCCGGTCGGCGGCCGTCGCTTCGGCCAGCGGCCGGGCGACCGCGCCGATCCGCGACAGGAAGGACACCGCATCGGCGACGGGATCGGCTCCCTCTCCAGCGACATAGTCGAAGGCGACCTGCGCGGCGGTCGCCTCGTTCCAGCCCGCCGCCGCCAGCCATTCGGCCACCTGATCCGCATCGGAAAAGGCAAAGGGGCCGGGAGCATAGTCGCGAGAAAGAGCCGCCGTCGAACCAGTCGCGTCATCGGCGATCGTGGCGAACCGGTTGCGGGCGCGATCGCCGAAGCAGGAAAAGACCAGGCTCGCCTCCTCGCCCGCACCGGTGCGGATCGCCGCCAGGGCGTTCACCGGTTCGGGAAAGAACATCAGTCCGTGCCGGGAAATGACCAAATCCGCTGGCCCCGCCTCTTGAACAAGCGCGACAGCATTGCCCGATAGGAAGCGCAAATGGGGAGCCGCGCCGGGATCGCTCGACCGTCGGTGTGCCAACCGCTGCCGGGCGATGGCCACCAGTTCGTCGGAAAGATCGATGCCGGTGATCGCCAGCTTCGGCCGAGCCTCAGCCAAGGTCAGGCTGGTCGCGCCTGCACCGCAGCCGATATCGAGCGCCTGTCCCGTGTTTGGTGCGACGTGCACGATGGCGGCGTCGAGATGCCGGGCCAGATCGGCGAAGCTTCGATCGGTCCGGCGCCATTCCGCTGCCCAGACATGGCCGACGCGACCGGTCCAATTGCCTGCGCTGGTCATCCCATCTCCTCGCGTCAGCCCGGCTCCGAAGCGAAACGGCCCGCCGTCACCGGCGGGCCGTTCGAAGGATCAGGCGTCGTCCTCGCCGTCCGGTCCGACCATCATTTCCTCCGCGACCTTCTCGGTACGCTGGCGAATGGCCTTTTCGAGACGGTCGGCCAGTTCGGGATTGTCGCGCAGATAGTTCTTTGCATTCTCCCGGCCCTGACCGATCCGGATCGAGTCGTAGGAGAACCAGGAACCCGACTTCTCGACCAGCCCGGCCTTGACGCCCAAATCGAGGATCTCGCCGATCTTGGAGATGCCCTCGCCATACATGATGTCGAACTCGACCTGCTTGAAGGGCGGTGCGACCTTGTTCTTCACCACCTTGACGCGGGTGGTGTTGCCGGTGACCTCCTCGCGATCCTTGATCGCGCCGGTGCGACGGATGTCGAGGCGGACCGAGGCGTAGAACTTCAGGGCATTGCCACCCGTCGTCGTCTCCGGATTGCCGTACATCACGCCGATCTTCATGCGCAGCTGGTTGATGAAGATCACCATGCAGCGCGAACGGCTGATCGAGCCGGTCAGCTTGCGCAGGGACTGCGACATCAATCGCGCCTGCAGGCCGACATGGCTGTCGCCCATCTCGCCCTCGATCTCGGCGCGCGGCACCAGGGCGGCGACCGAGTCGACCACCAGCACGTCGATCGCGTTGGAGCGGACCAGCGTGTCGACGATCTCCAGCGCCTGCTCGCCGGTATCCGGCTGCGAGACGATCAGTTCGTCGATATTGACGCCCAGCTTCTTGGCATAGACGGGATCGAGCGCGTGCTCGGCGTCGACAAAGGCGGCGGTGCCGCCATTCTTCTGCGCCTCGGCGATGACGTGCAGCGCCAGCGTCGTCTTGCCCGAGGATTCCGGGCCATAGACCTCGATCACGCGGCCGCGCGGCAGACCGCCCACGCCCAGCGCGATGTCGAGACCCAGCGAACCGGTCGAGATCGCCTCGACCTGCATCGTCTCCTTCTGCCCGAGCTTCATCGCCGAGCCCTTGCCGAAGGCACGGTCGATCTGCGCCAGCGCGGCGTCGAGCGCCTTTTGTCGGTCGGTGTTTGCGGTTGCCATGCCGGTGTCGATCACTTTCAGGTTCGCGGCCATTACGGGCTCCCATCGCTAAAGCAAGCGCACCCCTAGGGCAACGCGTCACCCACCATGTACGACTTCCGTTCTACAGGAACAAGAGTGGAACATCGATTTTTATGCTACCCGGTCGGTCCGATCCGGGCAGCGGCGAAGCGGGCAAAGGCCAGGTTGTCGAAACTGTTCTCGAACAATGCCGAATGGTTGGGATCGGTCGGATCGGTCAGCACCCGCTTCAATCCGCGCAGCGCCGCCGGATCATTGGCCACCGCCAGGTTCGGCGCTTCCGCCACCATCTCGACCAGTCCGATCCGCAACGCCTCGGCCGAGTCGATCGTCCGGGCGGTGAACAGCAATCGCGCGGCCTGCCCGCGTCCGACCTGGGCCATGAGCCGGGCGACATCCTCCGCCGGATATCCGATGCCGAGCCGGGCGGGCGGCACCGCGAAACAGGCATCGGGGCCGGCGATCCGCCAGTCGCAGGCGAGGATCAGCGCCACCGCCGCGCCGAAACAGCCGCCCTCCACCAGCGCGACGACGGGCATCGGCAGCGCAGCGATCGCATCGATGCCCGCGCGCATCGCCTCCCGAAAGGGGGCGCGGCGTTCCGGCTCCGCCGCCAGCCGAGCGAGTTCGTCCAAATCCGCACCGGCAGAGAACACCCGGTCCGCCGATCGCAGGACGACCAGCGATGCGTTCTCGACCAGCGGTCCCACTTGCGCGAGTTGCTGCCACCCGGTCAGCGGAATGGCGTTGCGGGCACCGCCCCGGTCGAGCATGATCGTCGCCAACGCGCCGTCGCGCACCACCCGAATCATGCGAGGCGCGACGCCAGACGCCACCAATCCGGACGCGCCGCCGCGATGGTCCGATCGGCCGCGTCGCGTTGCGCCCCATCGTCGAACAGCGCGAAGCAGGTCGCCCCCGACCCGGACATCCGGGCGAGGCGCACCCCCGGTTGCGCCGCCAGCATCGCCAGCACCGCATCGATCACCGGTGCCACCGCACGCGCCGCCGGCTCCAGGTCGTTGCGCCCGTCCACGGCGGCCGCCATCGGATCGCCCGTCGCCAGCGCGCCCCGATCGACCCCGTCCCACGCTGCAAAGACTGCGGCGGTTGACACCGCCACCAGCGGATTGACCAGCAGCAACGGAATGTCGGTCAAGCCGTCCAGTTCGACCAGTTCGTCGCCCCGGCCGACACCCCGGCTGGTGCGTCCCAGCACACAGGCCGGTACGTCCGCGCCCAGCGCAATCGCGACAGGCATGACAGCCTCGACCGACACATCCGCCAGCCGCGCAAGGGCGCGCAACATCGCCGCCGCATCCGCCGAGCCGCCGCCGATGCCCGACGCGATCGGCAGCGCCTTGGTCAGGGTGATGGCGACCGGCCGCACGGGCGCGACCTGTGCGCGGAAACGGTCGCGCGCGCGGGTTACCAGATTGTCGCCCTCGCTCGCCAGACCGGCCGCGAACGGCCCTTCGATCGCGAAACTGTCCTGCTCGGCGGGCGTGACCGCGATCCGGTCTCCATCCCGGGCAAAGGCGAACAGCGTCTCCAGCGCGTGATATCCATCGGCCCGGCGGTGACGGACATGCAGCGCCAGGTTGATCTTGGCGGGCGCGTCCTCGACGATCGTCACAATCCCTCCGCCTGCTTGTGGGCCAGCCGCGCCAGATCGCGCGGTTCGGCCGTCACGGACGCCGCCGCCCAGGCATAGCGCGCCTCGTAACGGCGACCGGCCGTCCAGTAGAGATCGCCCAGATGCTCGGCGATCTCGGCATTGTCGGGCTCGGCGGAAGCCGCGCCCTCGATCAGCGGCAGCGCGCGCGCCGTGTCGCCCGTCCGGTGATAGGCCCAGCCCAGCGAATCCGCGATCGAGGCGTCGTCCTTCGCCAGACGGTGCGCCCGCTCCAGCAGCGCGATCGCCGCGACCGGGTCGCCGCCATGCGTGATCTCGCCATAGCCGAGATAGTTGAGGATCTGCGGATCGTCCGGCGACAGCGCCAGCGCATGGGTCAGCGCCTTGCGCGCGCCCTTCCAGTCGCCCGCCGCGTCCAGCCCGGCGGCATAGTTGAGCCAGGCGGTCGCATTGCCTGCGAACCGCGGGTCCTTCATCATCCGCTTGTACCAGGGCAAAGCCGCCTTGGCCTGGTCCGCCTGGACCAGCAACCCGGCATAGCGCGCCCGGTCGACGCCATCCGCAGTTCCGGCTTCCGCCCGTCGCCGGGCCAACGCCAGCGCCTCGGGATCGCGGTCGGTGCGAGCCAGCAGCGGGAAGCGTTCGGCCAGCGCCGCTTCGCCAAAGGGGCCGTCCAGCGGAATCGGATCGAGCAGCGCCAGCGCGCGATCCGGATCGTCGCTGCGCGCGATCTGCGTCGCCAGCACCAGACGGGCGGGCACATAGGTCGGATCGCAATCCAACGCCGCGCGCGCCATGGCCAGACCGATCACGCTGCCCCGCTCGCCATCCAGCTCGCGCGCCAGTCGCACGAGCAGGCGCGAGGTCGCAAAGGCAAGGGTCGGGCGCGCCGCGCTCGCCCTGGCCTGGGCGACCAGGGCGGGATCGTCCAGCAGCGCCGCCACCCGGTCGGGATGGTCGGCCACCAGCAACTCGGCGATGGCGCGGATCACGGGCGAACGGCCGGTCGGCCCCTGCACCGACTCGGCCGCGGCGACGCCGGCATCGACCTTGCCGCGCGCGACCAGCAACAGCGCCCGGTTCTCCGCTGCGAAACGCGCCGCCAGCGACCGGGCCGGCACCTTGTCGAGCAATGCCACGCCGTCCTGTCCGCCCGTTTCCGCCAGCCAGCCCTGCAGGGCCGGCGCGATGACCCGCAGGATGCCGCTGTCCAGCCCGGTCAGCGCCTTGGCGAAGGCGGCCGGATCATTCGCCCGCGCCGCGTCGGCGAGCGGAAACAGCGCCGCATCGGGGGGGGCCTCCTTGCCCAGGATCGCGATCGCACGGCGGACCAGCGCCGCATCGCCGCCGGCCACCGCCGCGCGATAGGCCCGGGCCGCGACCGCCCGGTCGGTCGGCGCATCGTCCAGCACACGGGCATAGGCGGCCAGCGCCGCATCGCCCTGCCCCTCGGCATCGGCCGCGCGCGCGGCCAGATAGGTCGCGAGCGGCCGGCTGTCGGCGATCGCCGCCGACGCTGGGACAGGCCAGAGCGCCAGCGCCGAACCGGCCAGACCAAGCACCTTACATATTGGGATAATTCGGACCACCGCCGCCTTCCGGAACCACCCAGTTGATGTTCTGGGTCGGGTCCTTGATATCGCACGTCTTGCAGTGGACGCAATTCTGCGCGTTGATCACGAATTTCGGATCGCCTTCGTCCTGCCCGACGATCTCGTACACGCCCGCCGGGCAGTAACGCTGCGCCGGCTCGTCATACAGGGGCAGGTCGTATTCGACCGGCACATTGGGATCGCGCAGCGTCAGGTGGACCGGCTGGTCCTCCTCGTGATTGGTGTTCGACAGGAACACCGAAGACAGTCGGTCGAAGGTCAGCACGCCATCCGGCTTGGGATAGACCGGCGGCTTGACCTGATCCTGCCGCCACAGGCTCTCATGGTCGGGGTGATGCTTGAGGGTGAAGGGCATCTTCAGCCCGAAATGCTCCGCCCACATGGTCACGCCGGACAGGCCCGAACCCAGCAGGTCGCCGAACTTCTTGACCAGCGGCACCACGTTGCGGACGATCGACAGCTCCTTCTTCAGCCAGCTCCCCTCGAACGCCTCGTGATAGGCGGTCAGTTCGTCCGCCTCGCGCCCGGCCTGGATCGCAGCGAAGGCGGCCTCGGCGGCCATCATCGCCGATTTCTGCGCACCATGCGTGCCCTTGATCCGGGGTACGTTGAGGAAGCCGGCCGAACAGCCGATCAGCGCGCCGCCGGGGAAGACCAGCTTCGGGATCGCCTGCAACCCGCCGTCATTGATCGCCCGTGCGCCGTAGGACACGCGCTTGCCGCCCTTCAGCAGATCCGCGACCGCCGGATGCGTCTTCCACTTCTGCATTTCCTGGAAGGGCGACTGGTGCGGATTGGTATAGCTCAACCAGGTGACGAAACCGATCGACACCTGGCCGTTCGCCTGATGGTAGATCCAGCCGCCGCCATTCGCGCCGCCGCCCGGCACCTCGGTCAAGGGCCAGCCCTGCGTATGGACCACCTTGCCCGGCTCATGCTTGTCGGGCGCGATGTCCCACAATTCCTTGATGCCCAGGCCATAGACCTGGGGCTGACTGTCGCGCGCCAGGTCGAAGGTGCGGATCACCTCCTTGGTCAGATGGCCGCGCACGCCCTCCGCGAAGAAGGTGTATTTGGCATGGAGTTCCAGCCCCGGCTGATAGTCGGGCTTGTGGGTGCCGTCGCGGGCGACGCCCATGTCGCCGGTCGCGACGCCCTTCACCCGGCCCTGCTCGTCGAACAGGATCTCGGCGGCGGCGAAGCCGGGGAAGATCTCGACGCCCAATTCCTCGGCGCGGCCTGCCAGCCAGCGGCACAGATTGCCGAGCGAGCAGGTATAGGTCCCCTTGTTGTGCAGGAAGGGCGGCGTCCACAGATGCGGCAGGTTGAACTTCTTCTTCGGCGTCAGCACCCAGTGATGGTTCTGCGTCACCGGCGTCTCCGCCAGCGGGCAGTCGGTGTCGCGCCAGTCCGGGATCAATTCGTCCATCGCGCGCGGATCGATCACCGCGCCCGACAGGATATGCGCGCCCACTTCCGAGCCCTTTTCCAGCACGCAGACCGAGATCTCGCTGCCGGCCTCATTGGCGAGCTGCTTCAGCCGGATCGCGGCCGACAGGCCCGCAGGCCCGGCACCGACGATCACGACGTCATAGGGCATCGACTCGCGTTCGCTCATTCCATCCACTCCCGATCCGGTCCGCCAGCGGCGGTTGCCGTAACGTTCCGCCTGTCCGCGCCGGCGGCGTCGCCGACAGGCGTACGGCGGCAACGTCCTGTCCTGTCTGCCGATCCGATAGATTGACGAAAACGTCAACCTTTGCGCAAGGGAATGCGTGATGGGGGCATATCAGACTTTCGACGCGGCGCTCGTCGCCAGCGCACTGGACTGGTGGGCCGACGCGGGCGTCGACCTGCTGGTCGACGATGTCCCGCGCGACTGGTTCGCCGCCCCGCCGCCGCCCCGTCCTGCAGCCGCCGATGCGCCGCCGCCCGTCCCGGCCCTGCCGGCGACGCTGGAGGCCTTCGCCGCATGGCGGACCGGGCCGGACGCGCCCGATGCCGGATGGAGCGGCGCGGCGGTCGCCGCCAGCGGCCCGACCGATGCGGCGCTGATGGTGCTGCTGGACTGCCCGGACCGGGAGGATGGCGATGCCGGTGCCCTGCTCGCCGGTATCCAGGGTCGCTTGTTCGACCGGATGCTCGCCGCGATCGGCCTCTCCCGCGACGCCGTGCATGTCGCGGCGGTCTGTGCCCGGCGGCCGATCGCCGGGCGGATGCCCCGCGAAGTGGAGGCCCGACTGGGCGAGGTCGCGCGCCATCATGTTGAATTGGTTGCACCCAAAAGACTGCTGCTGCTCGGCGACGCGACGAGTCGTGCGATCCTGGGGATGGAGCGCGGCGCGGCGCGCGGACGGCCACATCAATTTCAGCATAAAGACGGTATCACCCAGGTCGTCGCCAGCCTGCATCCTCGGCTGCTGATCGAGCGGCCCGCGATGAAGGCGGAAAGCTGGCGTGACCTGAGATTGTTGATGGGAGACGCGGGGGAATGAGGCTCAACCTGACGATCGCGGCGCTGCTCGCCGGCTGTTCGCTGGCCTGCCCGGCCGCCGCGCTTGCCGCGCCCGCACCCAATCCCGCGCCGGCCATCGGCACCCGCCTCGATCATATCCCCGACCAGCTCGATGCCGCGCAGCGCAGCGGATACCGGCTGGTCTTCGCCGCGATCCGCGAGGGCCGCTGGACCGACGCGCAGATCGCGCTCGACTCGATGGCGCCCGGCCCCCTCCACGCCATCGCCCGCGCCGAGCTCTACACCGCCAAGGGTTCGCCGCGCGTCGAACTCGCGCCGTTAGTCGCCCTGCTCAACGAAGCGCCCGAACTGCCGGAGGCGGAGCAGCTTCGCCGGCTGGCGCAGGCACGTGGCGCATCGGAACTACCGCCGCTGCCGGTGCAGCAACGCTTGATCTGGCAGGACGGCGCGCCTCGCCGGGTCCGCACCAAGCCGACCGCCAGCGACCAGGTCGCGGCCGATCTGCTGGCGCGGATGCAGCCTTTCATCAAGAGCGATGACGGCGCGAGCGCGGAAGCTTTGCTGATCGCCACCTCCGGCCTGTCCAGCGAGGCGCAGACCGAATGGCAGGCGCGCGTCGCCTGGATGTACTATCTCCAGGGCAATGACGAAAAGGCGCGCGAACTGGGGGCGCTGGCCGCCAATGGCTATGGCGACTGGGCCGTGCAGGGTCGCTGGATGGGCGCGCTCGCCGCGTGGCGGCAGAATGACTGCAATGCCGCCGAGACGGGTTTCGAGAATGTCGCCGCCCGCGCCAACGATGTCGATCTGCGCGCCGCCGGTCTCTATTGGGCCGCCCGCGCGGACATCGTCTGCGCCCGTCCGGACAAGGTGCAGGCGCGCCTGACCAGTGCGGCGCAGTTCCGCGAGAGTTTCTATGGCCAGCTCGCCCGCCAGGCCCTCGGCCTGCGCAACCAGGTCAAGCCGGGGCATGGCCTGGTCGCCACCGAATGGTCCGCGCTGGAACGCCGCCCCAACATCCGCGTCGCCGCCGCGCTGGTCGAGCTGGGCGAGACGGAGCTGGCCGACGATGTGATCCGCCAGCAGGCGCGGATCGGCAACCCGGCCGAGTTCGCCAGCCTGGTCCGGCTGGCCGAAACGCTCGACTTGCCCGCCACCACCCTGTGGCTGGCACATAACTGCCCGCAGGGCGTCACCACCCTGCCCGAGGCGCGCTACCCGACTCCCAACTGGACCCCCGACAGCGGCTGGCGCGTCGACAAGTCGCTGGTCTATGCCCATGCGCTGGAGGAGAGCCGCTTCCGCTCCAAGGTGACCAGCCCGGCCGGGGCGTATGGCCTGATGCAGATCATGCCCGCCGCCGCCGTTGATTTCGCGCGCGAACGGGGCCTGCCGATCGACAAGAACGCGCTGTCGCGCCCCTCCACCAACATGGATATCGGCCAGCGCCACCTGGAGCGGCTGCGCGACATGATGGGGATCACCGGCGGCCTGCTGCCCAAGGTGATCGCCGCCTATAATGCGGGGCCGAAGCCAGTCGGCGAGTGGAACAGCCTGGTCCATGACAATGGTGACCCGCTCCTCTATATCGAGAGCATCCCCTATTGGGAGACGCGCGGCTACGTCACCACGGTCCTGCGCAACTATTGGATGTACGAGGCGCAGAACGGCAAGCCCAGATCGGCCAGCCGCAATGCGCTGGCGCAGGGCATGTGGCCACGCTTCCCCGGTCTGTCCGGCGCGACGGCGGTCCGGATGCCGTCGCGCAACATCGGCTATGCCACGATCAGCCGCCCGGTGCGCCCGGTTCCCACCGCGCCGGCGCCCGTCGTGATGGCGGCCGCCGCGCCGGCCAGCGCGACCGCGCCCTCCTCCGCCCCCAGCGACACCGATGCGCTACGCGCCGCCGCCGCCGCGATGGCGATGCAGCGTCCCAAGGCCAGCATCTCCTTCTCCGCCGCCGAGCCGGGCGGCGTCCGCTGATGGCGATCGATCTCAGCCGTCCCTTTCAGCCCGTTCGCATCGCCGTGCTCACCGTCTCCGACACGCGCGGGCCGGCGGAGGATCGCTCGGGCGACGCGCTGGTCGAGCGACTGACCGCCGCCGGCCATATCCTGACGCAGCGGGCGATCGAGCGGGACGATCAGGATGCGATCGTCGACCGGCTGAACCAGTGGGTCGACGATGCCAGCATCGACGTGATCCTGACCACCGGCGGCACCGGCGTCACCGGGCGTGACGTCACGCCCGAGGCGATCGAGCGGATCGCCGACAAAATGATACCGGGCTTCGGCGAGCTGTTCCGCTATCTGTCCTACGCCAAGATCGGCACCTCGACCGTCCAGTCGCGCGCCTGTGCCTGCGTCGCGCGGGGCACCTATGTCTTCGCGCTGCCCGGTTCGACCGGCGCGGTGCGCGATGGCTGGGACGGCATCTTGCGCGAACAGCTCGACAGTCGCCACCGCCCGTGCAACTTCGTCGAGCTGATGCCGCGCCTGCTGGAACGCTGACGCGCCGAACTCGTCCGCATGACCCGCTTCACCGTCAACAACCAGCCAGTCGAGTACCGCCTCGACCCGCAGACCCCGTTGCTCTGGGCATTGCGCGATGCGTCCAATCTGACCGGCACCAAATATGGCTGCGGCACCGGTCAGTGCGGGGCGTGCACGGTCGATGTCGATGGCCGTGCGGTCAGAAGCTGTCGGACCAGCATCGCGCAGGTCGAGGGAACGAGCGTCACCACCATCGAGGGGCTGTCGCAGGAACGGGAGCATCCGGTGCAGCTCGCCTTTCTGGCCGAACAGGTCGGGCAATGCGGCTTTTGCATCCCCGGCTTCGTCATGGCGGCGGCGGGGCTGCTGCGGCGCGACCCCGATCCCAGCGAAGCGGTGATCCGCGCCTCGCTCACCAATCTGTGCCGCTGCGGCATCTATCCCCGCATCGTCGAGGCGGTGCGCCGCGCCGGCCGCCTCCAGCGGGGGGAGGATGTGATCCCCGCCGGTGCGCGTCCCGGCATCGACCCGGCCGAGGCGGCCGGCGCAGTGCCGGCCCTGGTCGCCCCCGCAAAGCTGTCGGATCGCTGACGACACAATTCAGCTTCCGTTCGTCCCGCAACGGGCACATCCTGTCCATCATCAGGGTCGGCCCGTGCGCCGACGGACAAGGAATGGACGGATGAGGACGCTGATCGGATCGTTGCTGGCGGCGGTCGCCTTTTTTCCCGCCTCGGCGCTGGCGCAGCAGGTCGAGCGGCGCGACGACGGCCCGGCCGGTGAACGTGGCCCGCCCGTGGCCCAACGCCGGATGCCCGATGCCGAGCGCTTCGGCCCCCGCCCCGACCGACCGCCGGAGGGGTGGCAGCGGCCACAG
>NZ_QLJH01000046.1 GCF_003951315.1 Sphingomonas sp. S-NIH.Pt15_0812 | reverse complement strand
TCGACAGGGTGGTGGAATGAGGGGCCTTCGGCCCGGTCTTCAGATCCTCGACCGTCGCCCTCTTACGCCATTTCGCGACGGTCTTCGGGTTGATCCCCAACTCACGGCTCAGCGTCGAGAGCGAAGCTTGCGATCGCTGTATTGCTGCTCGGACGGCGTGCGTGGTCGTGGCGCACCCATGACGTACCTGTCCCATGCGGCTTCCTTCCATTCCAACGAAAGGATCGCACCATCAAACCGCGGGATCAAACACCTAAGGCCTCTGCCAGGCTTCGATGCATCAGCAAGGTCTTGAGCACATCGTGGTCGTGGCCGTCGTTCGCCCTGTCCTGCCATCGGTGAAGACAGGCGCCTGTGAGCGTACAATCGGTCCGGTGCCCGGGGCCTGTGTCGGTTGGATCGTATCAGCTCCTCGGCAGAGCATAAGCCAGTGTATAGTCGCCGTACCGCGTTCCTAGCGCACCGTGGCCGCCAGCGGTGATGACAACATATTGCCGCCCGTCACGCCCGCGATAGGTCATCGGCGTTGCCTGTGCACCGGCTGGCAGCCGAGCCTTCCACACCACCTTGCCGGTGCTGAGGTCGAAAGCGCGGAGATATTGGTCGGTCGTCGCCCCGATGAAGGCAAGACCGCCCGCAGTGATGATCGAGCCGCCGAGGTTCGGTACGCCGGTCTTGATTGGCACACCCAGATGCGATCCAAACAGGCCGGTATCACGCGCAGTCCCCAGCACCTTCTTCCAAAGGACGCGTCGTGTGCCGAGGTCGACAGCACTCAGATGACCCCAGGGCGGGGCAACGCAGGGCGCACCGAAGATGCCGACCCAGGCCTTCACTACTGCGACATAGGGGGTGTTATACTGAGTCTGGAGCTGCGCCTGCATGGCGTTTTCGCCGCCCTGCTTCTGCTTCATAAGCGCCGCCACCCGCGGATCGTCGCGGCGCATGAGCCATAGCTTGAACGGCATCTCCATCGTGTTGACGGTCATGATACCGCGGACGGGGTCCACAGCTGCGCCGCCCCAATCGGTGACGCCGTCAAAGGCGGGATGGCCGATGATCGGCTTCAGCCCCATCGGCTGGTAGATGCCTGCACCCTGCGCACGGCGAATATCGATGCGGCAGAATAACTGGTCAATCGGCGTCGCGCCCCAGGTGGCAACCTCGGTCGGTGCCGGCGGGGTGAAGCTCGGCATGCCGGTCGAGAAAGGCTGCGTCGGCGACACACGCACGCCCGGCGTCGCGCCGTCGGTGCGCACCGGCCTTTCGGTGATCGCGGCGATCGGCGCGCCGGTCAGCCGGTTCAGAAAGAAGACCTGGCCCATCTTGGTCGTCTGGATCAGAGCGGGGGTGACCTGCCCGTCAGGTGCACGATAGTCGAACAGCGACGGGCCGATCGGCAGATCCATGTCCCACATGTCGCGGTGGACGAGTTGGCGGGTCCAGCGCAGCTTGCCAGTGGCGATGTCGAGCGCGACGATGGATGAGCCGAAACGATCGTCGAATGGCCGGCGATAGCCGATCCAATAGTCGGGTGAGGCATTGCCCGTCCCTAGATAGACGATGCCATTGGCGGCATCAGCAGTGATCGCGCCCCAGACATTGGGCGTGCCGCGCGTGTAGGTTTGCCCCTCCGGCAGCGGCGCGATGGCGTCTTGCGAGCGACCGACGTCCCATGCCCAGACCGGAGCGCCCGACACCGGATCATAGGCCCGCACCACGCCCGATGGAATGTTGCGGTTGACATTGTCGATGATCCGCTCCCCGATGATCAACCGATTATTGACGACCACGGGTGGCGTCGTGCCGATCTGATCGGACGGCTTGGAGGTACCCATGTTGGCGCGCAGATCGATTGCGCCACCATTAGCGAAGCTCTGACATGGCCGTCCTGTGTCCGCATCGAGCGCCACTAGCCGAGCGTTGAAGGTCGGTGCGAAGATGCGACGTGGGCATGGCGTGCCTGCCGGTGCCTCGAAGTAGGTAACGCCGCGGCAGACCAGATAATTGTTGCCGGCGATCGGCGCGTCTTCATGCCAGCTCCACTTCGTTTTGCCCGTGGTCGCGTCGATCGCCTGTACGAAGGAGTGTGGCGTGCAAGTGTAGAGCGTGTCGCCGATGTGGATTGGCGTCGCCTCCGAATGATACTCGCGCTTATGCTCCTGCGTTTCCGCCGCCACCGGCAGGTCGCCGGTCCGCTGCGTCCAGGCGAGCTGCAGCTGCCCGACATTCTGCGGTGTGATATCCGCCAGTGCCGAGTAGCGCCGCCCCGACAGGGTGCCGCCGTAATCGCGCCAATCGCCATTTGCCTCACCGGTAGAGGCGACAGGCGGTGTCACGGTGCGGGCCGCGCCTTGTGCTTCTACCCCGTCGCCATGCACCAGAACACCGCTTACGCCGAGTAGGAGGAGCACTGCCGCAGCGGCGGGAACTACGCGGGCACCGGAGCGCCACGACCCCGCTCGCCATCCCGTCAATAGTACCAGTACCAGCAGCACGGTCGGCGCTACCAACCTGGGGACAAGTTGCAATCCGTCTAGCCCAACTTCCCACAGCGCCCAGATGAGCGTGCCCAGCCATACCAAAACGAACAGCCATCGTCCGAGCCGGGGCACACGGCCGAGCAGCGCACCGCTAACCACCATCGCGAGACCAGTGATCACGTAATAGGGCGATCCGCCCATCGAGGCCAAAACACCACCGGCGACCGCGAAAAACCCTCCAAGAATGGCCACGCACCACGCGATCGCCAGCCGATAGAGCCGAGCCATTCCTGCTTCCTTCAGCCTGTTTGCCGTTGAACGTCCAGAACAGGAAGAAGTCTCCGGAGGCGACCATGCCCTGCTGCGAGGCCCTTCACGCCGCAGATTTTATCGTATGCGGACATGGCTCATATGGCTGGTGACCCACATGCAGTCATTCAGACCTGCTTGACCAGCCCCCAGCTTCGGACGCTCGTTAATGTGACATGCTCCGAGGGCTACGCAGCCACATTGACGTAGTGGAAACGGCCAGGAGTAGGACATTTGTGCTGTTCTTCGGCGATGTTTCGAACGGCAGATTTTGCCCATAGCCGACATCCGACGTCTGCCACATGCGCACCATACAACGGCAGAGATAGGTTGATTGCAACCTGGCAGCTTCTGGACACCAGTTCGCGCGAAGCCGACATCGGTTTTGGAGCTGGTCGCGCCGCTATGACCCGCTAATACAGGCTGCTCATCAATTTTGAGAGCAGGACGGACGCGCTTCTATCAAAGCTGACGCATGGTTGACGCTCAACCGTGAGCCGCATGTTGCTCGCTTGTTCCACTGTGCCTATCTAGTCGGCAGAGGGAGCGAACATGGCTGACGCGGAAGAAGTCGAAATCAATCACCACACTCGCGCTTCGGAGGTAGTTTCGGTTTTTCGGGCCGTTACCGGTGGTCAAAACCGGTATATGGGAACGGCTTGGGCCGCCTTGTTCGATGCTGAAATTTCGAGCGACGAATATTATTTCGCGCTGGGAGCTATCTCACGAAGTCTAGCTGCGCTGCATGATGAGATCGAAAATAGCTCTCTGCGTCATGCCAGCAAGCAAATGTATCTTGGGGCGGCAGGTACCCTCCAGAATTATGTCGAGGTCACGAAACTACAAGTATTAACCACGGATGAGCTAAAAAAGGAAGCGGACTCGTTCCGTCTCCTGACGTTACTCGATGACGTCCTAAAGCCTAATGCGAATCGCGACATGCCCAAGGCGACGCTCAAGGCATGGACTGCTTCAGTTGATAAGCTGATCGAGAGCGCAACAGATGCGATCGATGACGCGACCCTGAGGGCCTTTGTGATCCGTCAGCTACACCACCTTCGTTGGGCGATAGGCAATTACCAGTTCATTGGTATCGACGGCATTTCACGCGCATACGGATCGATGGCCGCCGAGGTCGCTCGTAGCCAGAATATGGAAGGCGGTCAGACCGACAGCGCCCGCTCATGGTTCCAAAAGGCAAAGAAGCCGATTGTCGCGATCGGCGTAGCGATTGCTGCATCGAGCGCGGTTGTCGAGCAGGCAGACAAGCTGATCGAGCACGGCGGCAATATCTACGAAGCCATCACGCATCACGGTGGCGATGCCGAAGATCCAGAAGAAGCCAAGTCTGAGGTTAGAAAATAGACTTTGGAAGAGATCCTGGAACCTCAGAAGACTTGGGTAGCTACCGCGTCACCGCTTCCGTTCGCATTGTGGGTTCCCCGCGCTTGCGCTTAGTCGTCGCCACGATTTCCGCATTCACTTCAGCATCGTCTTTGCTGCGTTAAACCTGATAGTGTTCCTTGTACTTCGCCATACTCCTTCCTGATAGGTATAGGTAGGCACCTTACTGCCCGGCAGCTATCAGCATTGCGAATGGTTGGTTTTGACGTGGGCGGACATTCCCGTCACCGTATCGGAGCGGCGTGATTTGGTCGACACCCGCCAATGGCCTCGCCGCGGCGAGGACCCAGAAGCAGTCATCTAATGCCGCTGTAGCGCCTCCTGAAACCGGCCGCTCGTTCACGGCCGTCTGGGCACCCGCTCGCGGATAGCCGCACTCTCGTCGGCAGCCTTCCACTTCGATAGGCAGGTAGTTTCGATTAGCATGGGGAGGTCCAGCGGCAATGCACTTCACACCGGAGCAACGTGAGGCCTGGAACGCGGAGACGCGCGACAGTCCCTTCAACCGTTGGCTACGGGCGCGCACAACTGGCCGTGACGGACTTTTGGACCTCGGGCTTTTGGCATCGGTCGCTGCCGAGTTCGGGGTGGATGCAGCGAAATACGCGCACCTGAACGCAGGACAGCAGCGGATGAACGTAGGCAACCGACTGCGTCGACTAGTTCCAGAGTCGGTCTACGTCAGCCGGCCCACGCCGGGTGAGACAGCGAGCCCGCAACCTTCAGCGACTGGGGTAGCGCATCCGCCCTCCCTGCTCGGCGCTGAGTGGCCGTTCTTGCGAGCTGCAAGCGCGACGACGCTCCTTCGTTTGCAGGCGGCTGCAGTCGAAGAGCTCCGGCGCCACGAGGTGGTCCGGACTGGGAATGCGCCACTTGGCGACTATGCAGAGCATCTCTTTGCTAAAGCTTTCGGCTGGGAGCTGACGGTGAACTCGGCGACCGGCTACGACGCCCAGGACAATCAAGGCACACGCTATCAAATCAAGGCCCGCAGGCTGCGCAACAATAGGGCTGGAGAGCGGCAGCTCGGCGTACTACGCGGCTTGCCCGACAAAGCCTTTGATTACCTAGCGGCGGTGCTTTTCAGTTCCGACTTCGCTGTACGCCGTGCGGCCATCATTCCCCATGCAGCAGTCGTAAGCCGGGCAATGCACATCAAACACGTCAACGGCTGGCGCTTCCTGCTTGAGGACGCGGTGTGGCTTATCGAGGGAGTTCAAGATGTTACCGACGCCATTCAGTCTGCGGCAGCCAACCTAAATTTGAGCAAGGGAGCGTAGATGTAAGGTTGAGCAGGCTGGACCAGAAGCGGTCTCCCAGAGCCCTCTTGCCGGTACTAGAGACCCGCCATGTATCAAACTCGGGAGCACGGCGAAAGCAAGCCCAGATCCCCAATTTCGTGCGACATGAGGACCTTGCCGGACCGCCAGATCTTAGGCAACTTAGCGGTTAGCCGGCTTCAACAGGTCGTTGCGTGGACATCCTTGCGCAATGGTTGCAATCCATATCTTGCTAAAATTCGATTTCGGCTCGACAAAAATCTTTATCTTCTAGAGGATGCGCACCTAATGGCTACCACGCCTACAGACCCTATCCCGGCCCCCTCAGGGTACGAGAAGGCCATTGTTACGTTCATTGACATCCTCGGCTTCCGCCGTCTACTCGCCACCCGCGACGCTGGGCAGATCCTTGAGATCTTGAGTCTACTACGGAACTACACACGCGGCGATGGACACGAAGAGCCCATATCGAACCGATTGGACGAACTGCGGCTTTACAGCCAGTCCTTTTCCGAGTCGGTGTCTGACGCCGTCGTGCGCGTCAGAACGACGGAGACTCAGTCGCAGGACGGTCCTTTCCTCTACGAACTACTGAACCTCATGCATGCCCAGATCCAGTGTTTGAATCGAGGTATCCTGATTCGCGGCGGCCTTACTATTGGCGATGTTCATGTCGGCATCGACGGTAGTGGCCCGGTGTTCGGACCGGCGATGGTGCGGGCCTATGAAATCGAGCAGAATGAGGCGGTTTATCCACGGATCACGATCGATGAGGCGGCGGTCGAGGCGTTCCTCGATGACCCGTTCCTCTGGCAGGAAGGACAGTTCGACGAAAACGACTTGGAGATGGCCCGACGCTACATTGCCGTGGGCGAAGATGGCTGTTATTTTCTTGATTACCTCGCAGCCGCAGACGCTGGAGAGTTCGATGAGGGCGAGATTGGCCAATTCTCATTTCTGATGCGCCACCGTGACTTGATCGAGACCGAGCTCCAATCAGTGAGCGGTAAGGAGCGCCGCAAGCTGATCTGGCTGGCGAACTATCACAACCGCTTTGTTGCCGACCTGCGGACGCGATACGACATGACCGATGCGAGCGGGGAGTTTATCGCGCTGCTGGCGGTCACGCCCGCCGAGCTTTTTGACAGCTTACACATCAGCGGAAGCTGGTTGCGCTTCGGAGACCGCCTGCAGGATCTTGTACAGCGATAAAGAGCAGCGGCGACTGCAAGCGAACTATGACGTTCCAGTTTCGGGGGGAAACCAGTCACTTGGACCCAGAACCGGTCATTCCGGGGTGCGTGCCCGCTCCCAACTTCTGCCATTCGCTCATGGTGAAAGCCGCAGATGGGCTATCTCAGCGCCATGGACTTCGAACGGCAGGCGCAGGTAGCTTAACCTGGTATCCATCGGACCGGCAGCAGCTCAGTCAGAGCCAGGCGGTTCATCGTCGACCCGATCCACCAGATGCTGGGACTGAACACCTAAACACCTTGCGTTTAGCGGTTGTTATGCTGCATTCTTCAGCCAACAGGAGAAATCGCTGATGCCGCTGTCAGAGGAAATTGCACTCGCACGTACAGAGATAATTTCCGATGGGTATGAGATGTCCATCGGGGAGATTATGAATCTCTATCGAGACAACGAGCTTCGTATAAACCCAGCTTATCAGCGTCTCTTCCGATGGGATGAGACTAACAAGACGAGATTCATCGAGTCATTATTGCTTGGTATCCCTATTCCGCCCATTTTCGTCTTTCAGGATGAAAACGGCATCTGGGAGCTAATCGACGGCCTTCAACGGCTCTCGACTGTATTTCAGTTTACAGGCTTACTTCAGGGCGCAGGCGCTAATCCTATGCCTCTGACGCTCGCGGGAACGAATTACCTCCCTTCTTTGGAAGGAAAAAAGTGGGAACCTTCTTCCTCAGATTCTGATGATGGAATAGGTCAGGCTCAGCAGCTTCAGGTAAAAAGAGCTCGCTTGCGCATTGAAATACTTAAGAAAGAGAGCGATGCAAAAGCTAAATATGAGCTTTTCCAGCGGCTAAATACAGGTGGAGAGCGTCTATCTGAACAAGAAGTACGGAATTGCATCGCAGTTATGATTAACCCTGACTTCCATTCTTGGATCATGGATCTAGCCATCTTTGATCCTTTCAAAGAGACAACTGCTCAGACTGATACAGCAATTGAAAGCCAAGGCCATGTTGAACTAGCCCTTCGCTTTCTGTCATTCTTGAACACACCGTACAATAAGGCACTTGATGTTCATGAGTACTTAGACAGTTCACTGATTCAGATGGCTAGTGATGAGAACTTCGATTTTGAGACTCAAGGTGAATTGTTTAGGCGCGTTTTTACAGTCCTTAATGATGCGCTTGGGTCAGACGCCTTTAAGCGATGGGATGGAACCGCTTTCAAAGGTAAGTTTCTGATCTCTGTCTTTGAGGTTCTTGCCCCTGGTGTTGCTAGGAACATCGATGCTATCGAAGGCATGGATGGTGTAGCACGAAAGAATTTTATAATTTCCAAGGCTCAAAGCCTTTGGGCAGATCAAACTTTTAGGAATAATTCTGGTGGCGGTACCCGTGGCACCACTCGGTTAGTAAACTTACTGCCCATGGGGCAGTCATTTTTGCGTCCTTGATATATGAAGATTCGAACGCTTAGCCATTTACAGGATCGTCTTGATAAAGAAATGGGTTGGCGACTTAAAGAGGTCGCCGACCTTAAAACAGGTGTAAAGTCCTCTAAATCTTTATCTCAATCGACTCTTATACGAGCTGGAGTTGCAGTGCTTTATGCCCATTGGGAGGGATTTGTAAAAGCATCGTCTTTGGCGTATGTAGAGTACTTGAATAATCAGAAGATATATTATTCTGAATTAAAGGCTCCATTCGTGGTTATGGGTATGAAAGCGTACCTTAACACCCTTCGTGAGTCTGGGAACTACGAGGGCAATTTAAGCGCTTTGTCATTCCTAACAACGAAAATGTCTGAACGGTTCAGCGTTGATTTTTCTGGCGCGGTCAACACTGAGTCAAATTTAAGTTCTACAGTATTCTTTAATATTGCGTCGTCACTATGTATTAGCCATGTTCCCTACGAGGCCAAGGCCAACCTGATAGATGAGTCTCTGCTGAAAAGGCGCAATAAGATAGCTCATGGTGAATATTTGGACATAAGTTCTGATGAATGGCGTAGCTTGGCAGACGAAGTTTTAGTGCTTCTAAGAAGCTATAAAACAGACGTAGAAAACGCAGCTACGATGATGAGCTATCGTGCCTAGGTGTTCAGTCCCGGCATCTGGTGGATCGGGTCGAGGATGAACCGATCTGGCTCTGACGTCCAGATCTTGGCGATGTATTCGTAGGGTGTAAGGCCGTTGAGCGTCTTGAGCCGGCGGGCGAAGTTGTAAGCTGCCATGAAGTCAGCGAGGTGCGTCCGGAGCTGGTCGTGGCTCTCGTAATGGAAGCGTTTGACGGTCGCGTCCTTGATCGTTCGGTTCATCCGCTCGACCTGGCCGTTGGTCCACGGGTGGTTTGGCTTTGTCAGTCGGTGCTCGATGGCGTTCGCCTCGCAGATCATGTCGAAGCGCATCTGGCGCGACCAGGCGGTGTTGCGGTTGCGCGGCTGGTCGGCGAACTGGATGCCGTTACCGGTCAGGATCGTGTGTATTCGGTACGGCACGGCTTTCAGCAGGTGTTCCAGGAATTCCCACGCTGTCCGTCGGTCGGCTTTGTCGACCAGCTGCGTGACCGCAAATTTGCTTGTGCGGTCTATGCCGACGAACAGGTAGAGCTTGCCTTCGGCAGTCTGTACCTCAGCAATATCGATGTGGAAGAAGCCGATCGGGTAGCGCTTAAAGCGCTGACGCTTCGGCTTGTCGCCCTCGACATCCGGCAACCGTGAGATGCCGTGCCGCTGCAGGCAACGATGCAGCGCTGATCGGGTCAGGTGCGGGATCGACGGCTGCAGGGCGTAGAGGCAATCGTCGAGCGGTAGTAACGTGTGCCGTCGGAACGACACAACCATCGCCTCTTCAGCCTCGGTCAAGGTAGTCGAATGAGGGGCCTTCGGGCCGGTCTTCAGATCCTCGACCGTTGCCCGCTTCCGCCACTTCGCGACGGTCTTCGGGTTGATCCCCAGCTCACGGCTCAGCGTCGCGAGCGAAGCTTGCGATCGCTGTATTGCTGCTCGGACGGCGTGCGTGGTCGTGGCGCACCCATGACGTACCTGTCCCATGCGGCTTCCTTCCATTCCAACGAAAGGATCGCACCATCAAACCGCGGGATCAAACACCTAACGGTTCGCATGATGCAGCTGCGGTTCGCCTCGAAATTCATTTTTTCTCTGGCGTTGACAGACCAAGCATGGCGGAATGATATTTTGCAAGTCGCTCAAAATGGGCATCCATGGAGGTCGCGACTTGGTCTGAATTCTTCACTGAAACGAAGTGGCTGACGAGCTGAGCGTAATGCGCCGCCTGGCGCGGCAAACGTAATTCCGGACCCTTCTTCTCAGCAATTTCCTCATCGCTCATGACTTGAACAACGTCGGCCGGCTTTGGGATTTTCGGCCGACGTGAAGGTTTAGCTGGAACGGTACCGTTCATCAGCCGTGATTTAGGATGGTAATGATGAAACAGGACAGCTTCGAGGGGGCCGATCATTGCGTTGGTCTTTACCGGGTAAGCCCAAACAAAGGCGATCTCCCAAACGTCGATCTGGCGGTTTGCGATCACGTCTGATCTGGCCGATGTGAGATGTCGCTGCACCCTGCCTCGGATGCTGCTGGTCGACTGCCCAACATAGACTGGCACATTGTTTAGGTCCGCCAGAATGTAGACACCGGGAGATGTTGTCAGCTTGCTAACCCCTTTCCTCCGGAAACTGAAATCAATCGCCACCCAACCCCCCGACCTGATCTCGCACTGGTCAGGTCCGCCGGATCGCCGTAGGCGCCGACTCCATGACCGGTGCGCCACCGCGCGTCACCGTCGTTTTCCGAACGGTATCAACTCCGCGATACTCGACCGCAAAATCGACGTAGTTCACTTCATCATTGTGGCCCTGAAAGCAATCATGCAGCGCTTTAAGAAAATGCACGTCGCCAAGCTGCTGCGCGGGAGGATGCGGATTGTTGCGGGGTGATGGCACCGTGGCTGGAAAGACGTAGATACAGGGTGGCGGCAACTCGTATGGTCCTAGCACCGTGACACGCGGCTTTTCCTCACCAGCGATTTTTGGGCAGGGCCGGCCAAGGGTTCCGCACACCATGTCCCAGATGATCGTACCGTCCACCCTCTCCTGCCGGGAAATAATCTCGGCGCTTAGCCGCGTATGTATGCCCGACCATGCGTTGTGTCGCGGGTTGGCACCTGGATTCGTGCAGACACTCCAAATGACGAACTCGTGCGCCTGTGGCGGCCTATCGAAAATATTGGTGTTGTTGCCGTCGAGACAGCCTTTCAGCTCGATAGCGACAATCCGGCCAGATGGCATGGTAACGGAATAGTCGTGACGGTTGGCTTCTCCAGCCGACTGCCAGTCTGTGATAAAGCCACGATCCTGCATGTAGTTGAGGACATGGCGGGCAAACTCACGCTTGGGTCCCATCGTCGCCGAAAACTGGCCACGAATGCGCTCGATCGCACCCCGAAAAAGGCCGCTGTTGTAGAACTCGGTTTCATCTAAACCGTGATCGCCCAGCTTGTGCGCCTCGGTTTTCAAGACCTCCGAGTAGGTCTCGATCCGTTTTCGCAATTCGTCATTCTGCAAGCACGGGATGATTGTCATGCCGCCGCCTTTGTCAGACGGGTGTCGTAATCCAGAATCGGCTCAAAAATCCGCTCGGCCAAGTGTCGCACAACCGGCACGACGACTCCATCGCCGGTCAGGTGATAGGCTTCGTTATAATTGCTCGGCAGCTCATATTCGTCGGGTAAGCCCATAAGGCGCGCTGTTTCTCGGCTGGAAATCAGCCGCGACTTCACGCTTGCGCCTTCGACTACAAGGATCAGCTGGCGGCTCGATCCGCCCGCCGGCGTTCGCAGGCAACCAGCGATATCATCGAACCTGACCTCGGCACGCTGAACCTTGCGGCCCGTTTCATCCAGCCGCGTACGCTTGTAGATGCCGCCCACCATTCGGTGCCCCATATTCTTGGCGGCATCGACCTTCGCCCGATTCACCTCGCTCATCATAGCAAGCAGCTGCTTGGTCACGTCTTCCGTATGCCAAGACACGCTCTTCGGCGCGTCCTCGATCAACTCCGCAAAAGTCGTTTTCCGGGGAGGCGGCGCAGCCAGGTTCCACCAAATCCAGCTCTTCTTCGCTTCTACGGGAAGCTTGTCATAGGCAGTTCGCAAGGTGCGGGTGTGAAACGGTGCCGAAGGTTCATCGGCGATTAAATAAGCGGGGATTGCAACGTCCTGGCGAACGCCAACTACGAATAAACGTGGTCTGGAATGAGGGACGAACGCGGCTGCGTCGATAATGAGAACGCCATAGCGATAAAATTCTTGCTGCAAGGCTCCGCAGATCGCCGCGAAGTCTTTGCCACCATGCGAGGTCAACGTACCGCAGACGTTTTCGAGAACGATCATTCGAGGTGCTCTGCCCTCGGCGATGAGACCCTTCATTAGCTTCCAGAATGGCCAAAAGGTGCCAGACCGGTCGCCTTTCAATCCGGCACCTCCACCAGCCAGCGAGAGGTCTTGGCAGGGAAAAGAGCCCCATGCGAGGTCAGCTCGGCCAGGAAGTTCGGCCGTCGTCAGCTTGCCAACGTCAACGGTTTTCAGTTCGCTCTCACCCCAATTAGCTCGGTAGATACGGCTTTTTTTGTGATCGAAATCATTGGCGAATAGGCAGCTCCATGCCTCGCCAAGACCGGCGCGGGCCATGCCACCGCCGGCAAAAAACTCGTAGAAATCACGCATTAGCGCTATCGCCTGCTTCACGCCGCAGCTTTTCCTCGATCGCTTCCGCTATCCAAGTGTTCCGTGAGGTATTGCCGGGCCGCTTCATGCGGGCGCGATCAATCCCGGCCCACAGGTCTGGATCGAGACGAAGGTTCTGACGCGACCTGTCGTCGGTCTTATGAGCGAGCATTCCCATGATTCTGATTTGGCGCCTTAGTGGCGCCAAAAGCAAGGACATTTCGGGAACTATGAACCGAGCACGGTTTTAGGAAGCCCAACGGGGCTTTTAAAAGCGTTCCCACGTTGTGGGCGCAGCTCCTCCCTAAAACCCTCGAGGCTGTTGAAAACGGCTGCTTGGGAGCCGCGTGTGGACGGCTACTATCACCGATGATCGGTAAAATGCCCTACGTAGCAGGCCGGCACGGTCTGTCTCGCGAGTAGCTAGAGGTTGAAGGCCGCGGCGGCCATGATGGAACTGTTCCGCAGCTCCGGCAAGACCTCGCAATTTAAGCGTTTGTAGACCCAAGTTGCATTCCAAATGGCTGAACACGCGCTCGAACCGCTGTCTTAGGGTTAGGACTCGTTGATCACAGCCAGAAGATGACGGTGGCAGCGAGGGCATGGCGGAAAAGAAGGCGGTAGGGCAGCGATCGTAGCGGGTGGCGACACGGCACCAGTCTTCGAGGCGACCGAACGGGATCTAGATGCGGCTCTGTCGTCGATAGCGTCGCTTGTCGTATCTGACCGGCTCGTTGCGTGATCGCCGACCTGGAATGCAGGGCTGGATGCCCTTGGCTTGTCGAGCGTCCCTGAACTAGTCGGCGTCATAGCCGCGATCACCCAACAGCCACTGCGCCTTTGGCATGTCGTCGAGCAGGGCCGCCGCTCCGATGTAGTCGCTGACCTGGCCGGCCGTCATGAAAAAGCTCAAGGGGCGGCCGTTCGCGTCGGCAACGGCGTGGAGCTTGGTGTTCATGCCGCCCTTGGTGCGCCCAATCAGGCGGCCGAGATCCCCTTTTTTACCCGCAGGCTTGAGGCCGTGCGGTGCGCCTTCAGATAAGTCGCGTCGATCATGACCGTCCTCGGCTCGGCACTTGCCGCCGCCAGCCCCTCCATCATGCGTAAGAAGACGCCTGCGTCACCCCAGCGCTTCCACCGATTGTAGAGCGTCTTGTGCGGACCGTAGGCGGCGGGTGCTTCTCGCCAGCGCAGCCCGTTCTTGTTGACGAACACGATGCCGCTCAGCACCCGCTGGTCATCCACGCGCGGCTTGCCATAGCTCCTGAGAAAGAACGGTCGCAGCCGCTCCATCTGCTCGTCCGTCAGCCAAAACAGGTCGCTCATTCCGGTCTCCTCGTGGAGCCTGAATCAAATCGCAACGCTCACATCAATGGGTTCTGACCCTAATCCACCACCGACACGCGTTCGAGGTGCCTGCCCCACCGCATAAACGAATGGCAGCTTACGTTCGCGGCTGCCCGAAAGCGGCCAGTCCGCAATCCACCAGTTTCACCCGAATGCAGACCGTCCGCTCTCGACGCCAGTCCATCCTCAACCACTTACCTTCCGCGCCTCCATAACGAGACAAAGCTGGGCAATTTTGCCATTCTATTCGAAGCACCACCGGGCTACGTGGGCGCGATGAAATTCCATGGTCCCATCCTGGACAACCTGAACAACGCGATTGCCAGCGCCCGTCGCTTGCGCGGCCATCCCGTTTACAAAGACACTGTCGCCTACTGGAACGAACTGATCCAGGAGGCGAGGCGGATCCAGCGTGAACCGACCTACGAACAGGCTGACGTGCTTGAGCCCGCCATCGTCAGCTTGAAATTGGAACTGGCAGAGCGGAACCGCTAAGAGAGCCTGGCGCGGCCGCGACAGAACGGCGCGCAGGTTGTTCCGAGATACGGTAGGTAGGTGAAGACAGGGTGGGCCTGGTTGCCCACCCCGCCTGATGTCAGGCCTTAGTGAGATGCTGCGAGATGTACTTGTTCATCTCGAACATGGTGCACTTGTCACGGCCAAACACCTTTTGGAGATCGGCATCGGCCAGGATTTCGCGCTTGTTTTCAGGGTTCTGCAGGTTCTTGGACTTGATGTAGTCCCAGACCTTGCTGATGACCTCACTGCGCGGCAGGGCATCGTTGCCCACGATCACACCGAGCTCCTTGGAGGGCTGTACGGCGGCATGAATACCCGTACCTGCCTTGGTCTGCGTCTCTGCCGCTTTCTCAGAACCGGCTTCCTTCTTGGTCGCCATCGTCGCTTCCCCTGATAATCGACGCTTGTGATGCCGCTTGCCGGGAGAGACGGCAACCGCCGATATCGTCAGCGATGCTCTACCCGTTTTCGCCGTTCCCACGCTCATGAATGAGCCACGTCACCAAAGCCCCAGAACCAGCCAACCAAGTCTCGTCTGGCGAGGTGCATAAAGGCTTGGCTATCATGACGTACGCCAAGGAGCCTCTCGTTAGTTGTCCAGCATGCTGAAGGGAGTTGGCGTGATCCAATCGGCACCCCGCTCAGGGTATGGGCCATGGAAGAGATCGCCCAGCGCCCGCCGACAATGCGCGTTCAACCAGCGACGACGGCGATGCTCGGGAGCATCGTGGATCATGTGGCAGCGCTGGCACAAGGCTGCCAGCTTGTCGAAGGCGCTGTCGCTTGGATTGTGGTGCAGGTGGGCGCAGGCCAGCACCACCTTGGTCCATCTGCCCAAGCCTAGGATGTCCTCCGTAGGACGCTTTACCCGCCTGCCCCTCGAACACCGCCAGTAGAGCCGCTCTGCATCCCACCATCGGCCATCTCCGAGATGAAAGACGCGCTTGCCATGCGGTCGCCGACAATGCTCGCAAACGCCCCCTGCCCGTTTGAAACGGATGAAGCGCGAGATATGCTGCCAGTCAATCGGGTACAGAAAGACATGTTCGGGACGAATTGGCATCAGATCATCACTCATGCCGCAATCGACGATTCCTTGTCGAGGCCGTGAGCTCAATTATCCACCTCGCCTAAAAAGGAAACCTGCTAACTCAGCCAGGTGGCAGCCGATCAATCGCCAACCGGACCAATTATCCCACACGAGCTTTCGAAACTGAGGTAAAATCGCCAGACGTCACTTGGCTTGACCGCCCCGCCGCCATACAGGCACCACCATTGTCGCCGCACCCACTGCGGCTTGTTGGAAGCCTCACCGCCCATGCAGATCATCGTCCGCGAAAACAATGTCGACCAGGCGCTGCGCGCGCTCAAGAAGAAGTTGCAGCGCGAGGGCGTCTACCGCGAGATGCGCCTGCGTCAGCACTATGAGAAGCCGTCCGAGAAGCGCGCTCGCGAGCGGGCAGCGGCAATCAGCCGTGCTCGCAAGGCCGATCGCAAGCGTGCTGAACGGGACCGCTGATAGTTACAGCGCAAGCAGGAGAGATGGTGCCGGCAAGCCATAGGCTGCTGGCGGCCACCTAGCCTGTCATCACCTCATGCCGCGGCCTGCTGAGTCTCGACAAGGCTGACCTTGGCGCGATTGCGACCAGAGCGCTTGGCGTCGTAGAGTGCCGCGTCCGCGGCCTTGATCAGGCTCGTACCATCGCGGTCCATGGTGTTGTTCCAGGTGGCGATCCCGAAGGACATGCTGGTGGCGCCCAACCTCTGTCCCCCGGCGCGGATATTGAGTTCGGCGATCGCCAGCCGCACCTGTTCGACCCGGTTGAGCAGCGCCGTCGCGTTCGTGCCGGGCGCGATGATCGTGAACTCCTCGCCGCCATAGCGGCAGACCACGTCACCGTCGCGGAAGCGATTGCGCATCTCCGCCGATACCGCCTGGAGAACCGCGTCGC
>NZ_QLJH01000045.1 GCF_003951315.1 Sphingomonas sp. S-NIH.Pt15_0812 | reverse complement strand
GCAGCGTCGGCGCCGTGCGGGGCTCAGAAGTTTCCCTTTGCTGCCTCCTGCAGGATCAGCTTGTCGAGCGTCAGATCCGAGATCGCACGACGCAGCCGGGCGTTCTCCTTCTCCAGATCCTTCATCCAACGCGCCTGATCCGTCTTCAGGCCGCCATATTCCTTGCGCCACCGATAGTAAGTCTGCTCGCTGACGGCGATCCGCCGGCAGGCCTCGGCGGTCGTGCCGCCCTGACCCAGCATGATCTCAACCTCGCGCAGCTTCCCGATGATTTCCTCGGGCTTGTGCTTCTTGGCAGGCATTCGTCGTCCCTTCCTTGGTCCAGACTGTCATAGTCGATGGACCACTCAGAGGGGGGCAGCTCAGCCTACCGTGCCGAACGACCAACTGCCGCCAGCGGATCGCGCTTGCCGCACTCACCCCGAACCGTGCTGCCGCAGCTCGGCACGACATCCCGCCATCAGTCGCGGCGACCACCCGCTCCCGAAGGTCCTGTGACAGCACTCGCGGCATCCGTGCCGGCCTCCAATCCGACAAGAAGCCTGAATCAGAAAACCGCGCCTGTGGGAATCCTCAATGATTCAGAAGGACCGGAAACCGGTCTAGAGGCAGAAAAAGCCAGTGGGAGGCGCTGCTTGGCGAGAGCCGATCATGGCGGACCAACGCGACGCGTACGATCCGTCACACGGCCTATCAAGTAGCTCGCAAGCGTGTGCAAACGGTGCTCAATCGCTTTGTACCTAAAGACGCGGTAGGCCTGTCGGGTGAGATCGCCTTGATGATTGATCGGGCTGGCTTGTAGAGCTGCGCCCGTTAAGTCGGGTGTGTCAGACCAAGAAAAATCATAACGGTCTGGGCATCCAGCGTAATAGGCAAAGCTAATTGACCATGCCCATACTCGTTGTCGCTTTCCTGGCGTCCCACGCCCTCGCATCCGACCAGATAGCCTTTCGTTGTCGCATCGGCGGTGACCTGATCTCTGTCAGGCGCTCGGGGCCGAATCTGATGTATCGAGCGTCCGCTCATGGCCGCGTGAAGCTTCATATGACCAGAGGCCACCTCGCACGAACCGGCTATTCAGGTGGGGGAGAGTTGCAGGCAGTCCTCCAAAACGGAGCCTGGACTTACGTGGTGTACGAGCGCACGATCCGAACCGGCTTCGCGGGGCGTAATGCACCAAGCTTTACAGCCGGGGTCGATGTTCTACGGAACGGTGCTATTGTTTCACGCCGAAGCTGCCGGGATAGCCAGGCGCAATTTAGTGGTGCGGCTGTTACTAACCTGCCGGAGGGAGATTTCGTCGAGCATTAAGCTCGTTATATGAGTGATTTGACAATCATGTAAATCTAACGTGATCTCGAAAAATTGGGATGATCTACCTTGGGCCTAGTAAAACTGCGAGGAAATGCCGCGATGATTGTGAATGCTGATGGGGAAGATGCCGGGTCGGAACGAGCGGAGGTTCACTTCCTGTCGGCGCTGGTTGACGAGTTGATGCGTAAGATGCTTGCCGCTGGCGTGATGACCCAGGCGGATTTGAATGACGTCGAGGCGGCCGCAGCGAAGCGGGTGGGCGGCATACCCCGCGCATGGTAGGTCGCTCCCGTCGCCATCCTATCGTTGCGACATGAGGCGTTCTGCCTGCCTTGCCAGGTGGCTGAGGTCGTACACGTCAAAGGTCTGCAAGCGCGGCGAGGTGTCCGCGACGCATAAGGCGCCAAGTGCGAAGCCTGCCGCGTCCACCAGGGGAATGCCGGCATAGAAGCGGACATAAGGCGCACCAAGCACCGCTGGATTATCAACAAATCGTGGGTCTTGCGTCGCATCGGTCACGATCAGCGGCTCACCCGGGCGCATGATCGCAAAGGCGCAGAAGGATTCTGATCTTGGTCCTTCGCTGTCCCTGATGCCCACCCGGGCCGCCAGCCATTGACGGTTGCGATCCACGAACGAAACGGCTGCGATCGGCGTAGCGGCAAGAAGCGCTGCTTGCTCTGCGATCCGCTGGAACTCGCTGGACGGCGGACGTTGCGTGAGGCCTGAGGCGTCAAGAGCCTGTTGTCGCGCTATTTCATTGGTCGGCCAGGGTGGGCGCATGGGGTCACAATCTTCAGGAACATAGCCAAAACCGGCATCTAGATTTCAGAAGACGAACTTCGTCACGCCTCCCTTGCAGCAGCGCAATCGATCCTCCAGCTCCGCTAAGTAGGAGCGGATGATCTGAGCAGTGGCTGCGTTCTCCGTCATGCCCGCCACGCGCATTGCCACCCGGATTTCGTTCATCAGTTCATCAGCGCTGCTCATCATCGACCACCAACTGCTATGACAGTGAGGCTGACGTAAAAGTGTTAACAAAGGGTTAACAGGCTAGTGGCTCGTCGCCTCTGACGCGAAGAGTCGACGCAGATGAATGAAAGGCAGGAGTGGGGAACCAGGAAAGCCGTCCTGAGTGGCCGATTATGGGTCTCAATCTCAATTGGTTTAGCTGTACGGCATCGCAGGCAGGGCCGCAGGGCGTACGTTGCCCATTCCCATCCTTTTTCAGCTTTGCACCCAGTCCCGCAAAAGCTCGGTGACTTCGCCGGGACGCTCGAGCGGGGAAAGATGCCCACAATTGCGAATTTCGTGGAAGCGCGCACCCGTAATTCGCAGAGCAAGTGCCCGGGCGTCATCGGGCAGGCAGATGCGGTCGCGATCCCCTACCGCGACCAGCGTCGGCACGCACACTGCGCCGATAGCGGAGCTGATATCTGGCCGGGTGAGCATGGCGCGCTGCTGGCGCTCGAAGACGGCTCCACCAACGCGCTCAGCCATCGTTTGAACCGGGCCGCTAACGATTGGGGTCAGTGTCGGATCGGCATGGGGTGCGGTGGCGAGCAGTCCCTGCTCGGCGACGGTGCGCGGGCGCATCTGCATCGACGCGCGGGTGCCGAACAGCGCCACCCGCTGCACCCGCTCGGGGGCTTGGCGGATGACTTCCAGCGCGACATATCCGCCCAGGCTTACCCCCGCGACCGCGAAGCGCGGCGGTGCATGCGCCAGCACGCGCGCCGCCATCGCCTCAAGCGTATCGTCGACAGTAAGGTCCCCTAGCATAGGATGAGTGATCTCGCTGAGGTCGACTATCTGTCGGGCCCAGAGCTGTCCGTCGCACCCCATGGCGGGCAGTAAGACGAGGGGCGGCGCGTTGCGGATCATGGCCATGTCTCCGGAAAGTGAGGTGAGCGGATGCGTCAGGCGAACAGGGTCAGGAGCCCACGCGTCGGATCGGTCAGCCCTTCCCAGATCATCTTGCCCGCAACCCACAGGATGACGAGCAGGCCGACATAGGCGAGCCAGCGATAGCGTTCGATGACACGGGCCAAGACATTGGCGGCAAGCCCCATCAACGCGACCGATAAAATCAGGCCGATTGCCAGGATGCCCGGATGGTCGCGCGCCGCGCCTGCCACCGCCAGAACATTGTCGAGGCTCATCGAGATGTCGGCGACCGCGACGGCCCAGGCGGCGGCCCAGAAGCGGCGCGGGGCCTGCTCGGCGAGCGGATCGTCTCCCTCTCCCCCGGCGCGCAGCTCGCGTCCCATCTTCCACGCGACCCAGGCCAGCAGCAATCCGCCCGCCAGCACCAGCCCGACGATCTGGAGCAGCTGCGTCACAATCAGCGCAAAGCCGATGCGTAGGATCAAAGCGGCGATGACCCCGACCAGGATTACCTTGCGCCGCATCGCCGGGGGCAGCCCTGCCGCCAGCGCGCCGACGACGATGGCATTGTCGGCGGCCAGCAGAACATCGATCATCACGACCTGGACAAAGGTGGCGAGCGCGGCGGGCGAGCCGAGCGCGGAGAAATCGGCGACGATATGCTGCCAGAGCGTTTCCATCGGATCAGCCCACCAGCGGGAAGGCGAGGACGGCCATCCCGACCAGCGTCATGACCACGCACACCACCGTCGCGGGCACCAGCGTGAAGCGCTGGTGATCGGCCAGGTCGATCCCCGCCAGGCTGACCAGCAGATAGGTCGAGGGCACCAGCGGGCTGAGCAGGTGGACCGGCTGGCCCATCAGCGAGGCGCGGGCGATCGCCATCGGCGACACGCCGTAGTGAGCGCCCGCCTCGGCCAGGATCGGCAACATCCCGAAATAGAAAGCGTCGTTGGATATGAAGAAGGTGAAGGGCAAGCTGAGCAGCGCGGTGATCGGCGCCATATACGGCCCCAGCACCGGGGGGATGAAGCCGACGACTTCCTTGCTCATCGCCTCAACCATGCCGGTGCCCGACAGGATGCCGGTGAAGATGCCCGCCGCGAAGATCAGCGACACGACCGACAGGACGTTGCCGGCATGGGCGGCGATCCGCTCTTTCTGCTCGGCGACCTGCGGATAGTTGACGATCATCGCCACTGCGAAGGCCAGCATCATCAGCACCGACAGCGGCAGGATGCCCGAGACGAGCCCGGCGATCAGCGTGAGGGTGAGCGCGGCGTTGAACCAGCGCAGGTGCGGACGGCGCGCCTCAGGGAACTGCGATACGGCCATGCCGGTGAAGGCGGTCGGCTCGTTCGACTTCACATGGCCGATGCGGCGGCGCTCCTTGCGGCCGAACCAGATCGCTAGACCGATCAGGAAGGCGAGGCCCGCGATCATGCCGGGGATCAGCGGCAGGAACAAGGTGGCGGGATCGAGCTTCAGCGCGCTGGCGGCGCGGGCGGTCGGCCCGCCCCAGGGCGTCAGGTTCATGATTCCGCTGGTGCTCATGAGCAGGCAGCACAGATACAGCCGGTTCATGTCATAGCGCTTATAGAGCGGCAGCAGCGCGGCGATGGTGATGATGTAGGTCGTCGATCCGTCGCCATCCAGGCTGACCAGCGCGCACAGCACCACCGTGCCGATCAGGATCGCCAGCGGGTCGCCATGCACTACGCGCAGCAGCCGGTTGACCAGTGGGTCGAACAGCCCGGTATCGGTCATGATCGAGAAGAACAGGATGGCGAACAGCAGCATCACGCCGGTCGGCGCGAGGTTCTTGATGCCATCGATCATCATGTCGCCCAGGCCGGAGGCGAAGCCGGCGAGCAGCGCGAAGGCAGTCGGCACGACGATCAGCGCGACGAGCGGGGTCATCCGCTTCGTCATGATGAGCGTCATGAAGGTGGCGACCATCAGGAAGCCAAGCAGGGCAAGGTCCATCGGGAGATGCTCCGAGAAAGGAGAAAAAGGCATTTAGAAGGTGACGGCGAGGCGGGTGCCGACGGTTTCGCCGCTGTCGGGGCCGGTGAAGGTGCCGGCGCGATTGTCGGTGTCCCAATGCACCCAGTTGAACTGGAGTCGGGTGAAGCTGTTGAGATACCAGTTGATGCCCGCCGTAGCGGCCCAGCCGCGCCCGCCCGTCAACAGGCTGGTGTAATCAAGATTTTCATAGCGCGCGGTCAGCTCGATTGCGCCCGGCCCGCCCTCGAAGATCGGCTTCAGCACGCGCGGCTGGCCAAAGCTCCCGAGCCGCGGGTTGTATGGCGGCAGGTCGCCGGTGAGGAACCAGCCACCCGACAGGCTCCACGCCTTGCTGAGGAAGTCGGGACGGTCGCCGGTCAGCCGCGCGCGGCGCTCGCCCGCCTCCGCCATCACCCAGACCGGGCCGACATAGCCGCCAAGCTCCGCGCCATAGCCGGTGGTGCTTCGCCCGCCCAGCAGCGTGCCGGTCGAGACGCGCAGCGCGCCGTTGAAGCGGCCGCCGATCACCGTGTTGCGGGTCAGCGTGGTCGCAGCGGAGGATAGCGCCTCATCAAACCCCCACAGGCCGACATGCAGCACCGAACGATCGCCCTTGACCGGGTTCCAGTGCGCGCGACCCAGCACGGTGCGGCTGTCGTTGGTCGCCTGGTTGCCGTCGATCCGGTCACCGGTGACGGTCAGCGAGGCATGGCCCGTCTTCCAGAATAGACGCGGCATGATGCCGACGCCATAGAAGCCGCGCTGCGGGATGATCGCGGTGGAGACGGCGGTCCGCTCCATGAACGGAGTTGAGTCCGATCCTGTCGATCCTTCGAACCCACGATCGTTGAACAGATGCCCGGCGCGCACGTCGTAATCCAGGCCCGGCCGGATGCGATTGCGCCAGCCGATAAAGGCGGTGACGATATCGACCTCGTTCTCCGAAAAGTCGGATTCGAACTGATAGAAGAAGTGGGTGCCGACCCCGCCTTCCAGGCCGAGGCGCAGCGCGCGCATGCCGGTGGTGGTGATGTTGCGTCCGTTGTAGCGCGATCCGAAGGTCGAGCTGACATCGGTCAGGATGCGGCCGCGCGGCTTAAAGGTGTAGATGCCGTCGGCCGAGTGGAAGACGGGCAGGCCGGCGCCCCATTCGGTCGTCACGCCCGCCGCATTGGCCTGTCGCGCCTGGGTCACGTCGCGCTCGGCGGGACCGGGGGGTACAAGTTGCGGCGCGAAGGGACGGGTGACGGTGCCGCGGGATGCCAGATCGCCTTGAACAACCTGCGCCGCAGGCGGCGTCGGCATGGGTGTGCCGGACAGACTGGGGGCGTCGGCGGGTGTGGGTGCGGCGGCGGCGGGGGATGCGCTCGCGACGCCCTCCAGCCGATCGAGCCGAGCGCGCAGGGTCGCGATTTCAGCAGCCTGCTGGCGGACGAGGGCGGCTAGATCTTCGCTGCTGGGCGTCTGGGCGAGGGCGGGGGTGGCGGCCAGCAAGGCGGCCAGCGCAGTGGCGGTCCGGATCGGGATCATCGTTTGGGAACCTCTTGGGCAAGGGTGGCGCGCCAGTCGGCCAGGAAGCGGCGGCGCTTGATCGTGTCGAGATTGACGAGCAGCTGCGGTCCGACGCGGATCGGGCGCTGCTGTTCGGGCGACAGGCGGGGCGCGCGGACATCGGCGCGCACCGGCAACAGCCACTGCTTGGCGAGCAACGTCTGCCCGGTGCGAGACAGCAGGAAGTCGAGTAACAGCCGCGCCGCAGCCGGGTGCCGGGCATCGCGGGCAACGAACGCGACGCGCGAGGCGATAATCGTATAGTCGCGTGGGAAGATCACGTGCAGGCGCGGGTCGCGCATCGCCCGGGTCAGGGCGTAGGGGCCGACGACGTTATAGGCGATCGCGATCCGCCCTGCGGATACCGCGTCCAGCATCGGCTCGGTCGTGCGCGACAGCATTGGTCGGGTCGCCGCAATGGCCTGCACCAGCGAGCGGGTGTCGCGGGTAATCGCGAAGTCCTCGGTCAGATAGAGATAGCCAACGTTGGACTGCGCAGGATCATAGGTCGCGACCTTGCCGGTCAGGGCGCCGCGCCGGGATCGCAGCAGCCGCTCTAACGCCTCGTGCGTGCGCGGCACTTGCGCGGCGGGGATCAGGCGGCGGTTGAAGACGAAGGCGACCGGCTCGGCGGTGACGCCGTACCCCATATTCTTCCACACCGCCGTGCTCGGCAGCGCCGGCTTTTCAGGGCTGAGATAGCTTTGCGCATAGCCGTCGTTAATGAGCTTGGCCTGGAGGTCCATGGCCGAGGACCAGACCAGGTCGGCGCCGGCCGTATGCGCGCGCGCCTCGGCGACGACGCGGTCGTAGATCGTGGACGATTGCAAATCGTCATAGCGCACCGCGACGCCAGGATATGCGCGGCGGAAGGCGGCAATCAGCGGCCGCATCGCGACGGTGTCGGCATTGCCGTAGACACGCACCAGGCGCTCGCCGCGCGCTTCGGCGACCAGCGCGTCATAGGAGCGGGGGTAACTGGCCGGGCGTTGCGCATCGATGTGTGCCGACGCGAGCGCGCCCAGCATCACCATCGAAAGAATAAGTGTTCGCATCGTTCAGGTCCTCTCGCTTCCCGCCTCTGAGTTCGGGTAAGCTCAATGACATGGATTATCCGGGCAAGCTGTCATCCACCTTTCACGGACGTGCCGCGCGATGCGGATTCTGATCGTCGAAGATGATGCGGCGCTGGCCCGCGGGATCATCGCCTTGCTGCGCGCGGCGGGCCATGCGGTCGATCATGTCGCAACCGGCGAGGACGCGCTGATGGTCGTGGCGGGGGAGGCCTATGCGTTGGTCGTGCTCGATGTGGGATTGCCCGACATCGACGGCTTCGCCGTCCTCCAGACCCTGCGGCGGCAGGGCAACCGGGTGCCGGTGCTGATGCTAACGGCGCGCGATGCACTCGACGACCGGGTGCGGGGGCTCGATCTGGGAGCGGACGATTACCTGCGTAAGCCCTTCGCACCGGCAGAACTGGAGGCACGCATCCGGGCGCTCGGACGCCGGCGCGGCGGCGATCCTACCCCCGAGCTGGTCCTCGGGGCCCTGGTCCTCGACCGGTCGCGGGGCACGGCACAGATCGGCGAGCGGACGCTTGACCTGCGTCGCCGCGAATGGGCAGTGCTCGACGCGCTAGCCGCCAGGGCTGGGCAGATCGTGCCGCGCGAGACGCTGCAATCCGAGGTGTTCGGCTATGACGAGCCGGTCGGCCCCAATGCGCTCGAGGTGAACATCACCCGGCTGCGCGGCAAGCTGGCCCCCGATGGCCCGACGATCCGTACGGTGCGCGGCGTCGGCTACATGCTCGATGCCCAATAAGGACGCGCGCGGCAGTGCGCTGGCGCTGCGCACCCGGCTGCTGGCGGCGATGCTGGCGCCGATGCTGGGGATCGCGGTGCTGCTAGGGCTGGCAGGGGCGACGCTGATCGCTGACGTGGTCCGCCGCACCAACGACCGGGTGCTGGGGGGGGCGCTGGGCGCGGTGGCCGAGACGGTGCAGGTGGAACGCGGCGAGGTGACGCTCGATCTTCCGGCCGCGGCGTTCGGGATGCTGGAAAATAGCGAGCGCGACAATGTCTATTACCGGATCGCGGTGGGGCAGCGGCTGCTGACCGGCTATGCCGACCTGCCTGCGCCCGCGATCACTGAACTGGCGCCCGACACATCGCGCTTCCGCTACGCCCGCTACCGCGACCAGGACATCCGCATCGCCGAGGTGCGCCGCGCGCTGCCCCGGATCGACGCACCCGTGATCGTGCAGGTGGCCGAGACGTTGGACGGCCGGCGCGCGCTGCAGCGACGGTTGATGATCGCGCTGGTGCTTGGCGAGCTGCTGCTGGTGGGCGTCGCCCTATTCCTGATCCGCCCGGCGCTGGCCTGGAGCCTCCGGCCGCTGGCGGGCCTGCGCGGCGCGGTGGCGGCGCGGGACACGCGCGCTACGCCAGACCTGTCGCCGCTCGATACCGGACCGCTGCCGGTCGAGCTTCGTCCGCTGGCCGATGCGTTCGACCATCTGCTCGCCCGGCTGGACAGCGCGACCGCCGGGATGCGGCGCTTCACCGCCGATGCCTCGCACCAGATGCGTACGCCGCTGGCGGTGCTGAAGGTGCAGGTGGCGCTGGCCCGGCGGGGCAGCCCGACCGCACTGGGGGAGATCGCCGATGCCGCCGACCGGCTGGAACATCTGGTGACGCAACTGCTGGCGCTGGCGCGGGCCGAGGAAGCGGGCCGCGCCCCCCCGCGCGAGCGGGTCGACCTGCGGGAGGTCGCCGTCGCCGTCATCAACCGCCGCATCGCGCAGGCGATCGAGGCGGGGGTGGAGATCCATCTCGATGCGCCCGCTGACATCGTCATTGCCAGCCACCGTACGTTGCTATTCGAAATCCTCTCCAATCTGCTCGACAATGCGATCCGCTATAATCGTCGCGGTGGCCAGGTGGTCCTGACCATTTCGTGCGAGGAAGGGAGGGGAGCCAAGATCGTGGTTGCTGATGACGGGCCTGGTCTGCCCGATGCCGAGCTTGTCTGTCTGGGCGAACGCTTCACCCGTCTTTCCAGCGCACGCGACAGCGAGGGAAGCGGTCTCGGCCTCGCCATCGTCCGCTCTGCGGCGTCGCGACTTAATGCGTCGCTACATATTGTCAGTACCCGACCCGGACTGCGTATCACCCTAGGCTTCGAACCTGCAGCCGCAATAGCGACAGCTGGTCTCGCCAAATCAGACGGATCTGCGGGTCCGCTCTTTTGAGCAACTATCGTTTTCCATCCGACTTCAAAAGTCAGCCGGGAACCTACGCGCCTAGGCTACAATCAAGCATATGAATGAATAAGGCTTTTCGGGACGCATTGCGGGCAGCCCGGATTGCGAGGGGCTGTGGGTGTCGGGGCAATCATCCCATGGAATGGCCCGGCACCCGTCACCGCATGGAAGATCGTACCCGCGCTCGCCTGCGGGAACACCGTCGTATTCAAATCAGCCCTGAGTGCACCACTTGTCTTGATCCGGATGGTCAACTGATACGGGAGGCGGAACTACCTACCAGCGTTGTGAACTTGATGACGGGTGGTCGCGAGGCAGGTGCCGCCATTGCCGAACATCTGGGCATTGACAAGGTGATGGTCTTTCGACCGGAGCCGTTGCGGCTGTTGCCCGCGCCGTCTTCCCCGGCCAGGTGATGATCCATCTCGGCATTCAGCGCGCGCTCGGTCAGCGCCTTCTTCAGCGCATCCAGCAGGCCGCCCTGAGCCAGCGCCGAACCGGCATCACTGCCAGCCAGCAACTGGTCCAGCAGCTCGTTCGGTATCGCAGGTTCTTTGCGTCGGGACATATCGGGTTTCCTTCTTTCCCACTATGCCCGCACACACACGACATTCCTGACAGTTCCAACGAGCCCCTGTTCCCCTCGCTGGCTGCGAGACGGATCATCGAGGCATGGCGGACAGACTACAACACTGTGCGTCCGCACAGCAGCCCCGGCGGCATGGCACCCGCCGAGTTCACCAGCTGCCCTCGCCACGGGCATGAGGACACC
Source organism: Sphingomonas sp. S-NIH.Pt15_0812 (assembly GCF_003951315.1). Classification (GTDB taxonomy): domain Bacteria; phylum Pseudomonadota; class Alphaproteobacteria; order Sphingomonadales; family Sphingomonadaceae; genus Sphingomonas. Next base: position 6,501 of record NZ_QLJH01000045.1, on the reverse strand, counting down.
AAAGCTAACTTATCCGCGGCAAGAAAATGGGGAGCACGTCAGGCGGACTACTGATCAGCCGCGGCAAAAGCCGAAGTGCTCGACACGACATGTCGGATTACACCAATGTCCCTCGAATGTGCGATGTCCGAGAGGTCAAGTTGCTTTCGGCTCAGTTGCCGCGAAAAGGACAGGGCGATGGGCTAAAACGCCGAATGTCGGCTCCTGACGAAACCGGTCATTCGGCATGTCGTGGGGGAACGACCGCTAAGTCCCAGATCTGACCGACCGAACGCTCGCTGATAAAGCTGAACGACTAGCGGGTACCGAAAGCCGCAATGAGCCCACTGGCTGACCGCTTCTGGGTCATCCAAACGAAATGGGTAACGAGGCGAATAATCGGCGTCAGGGTGGAAATGCTAAATGCAACCTTGCCTGTGACGATCCACTTCGACGTGGTCGAATTGAGAAAATGCCTGGCTTCTAAGTCTTAACCGACGGCCGTTGCAAGGCGAGCCACGACGACCTTCCCTGAAGCAGAAATCGTTACGAACAGAATGCGACGGTCGGCCACGCATCGTCGTCGCTCGATCAGCTCTTTGGACTCGAGCGAATCCAAGACGCGGGTCATCGCGCCGGCGTCATGGGCCAGATGTGTTGACAATGTCCTGACGCTACAGGGGCCGGCTTTGCACAGCACGTCCAAAATCATCCACTGTGTCGATGTAAGTCCTTCTCGGCCAGCCAGTTCGTCGAGATACCGCAGAAAGCGAAGGCAAGAATTGCGCATGTCCAACATGGCGTGGCCGGACGAAATTTCTTGTGCGACATGGCGAATGCGATGGCCTCGGCCCGTCTTCATCGGTGCGAGCGCGTCGCCGGGGGTGCAACGTTTGTTCGCCGTCATCGCTGCGCAGGTATTCCCAACAGTGCGGCGCCATCGATCGAGACACGCAGGCCGAACGCCAATATGTTGCCTGACCGCTTCACTGCGCGTGGTTTCGCGAAATTGTCCGGGCTGACGACATATTGGATGTTCGGGCTGATCCGCACGCCGCGGTAGGCCGCGATGCCATAGTTGATCTCGAACACGCCCTCTTCCAGAAAGACCTGGTCGGTTCCACCCGCCAAGGCCCTCGATGCCTGGAGAAACTGGCGCTGGCGATCGCCGAGCCGGATATAGCTGCCGACGACACCGAAGGTATCGGCCGGACGCCTGGAAAAGGGCCCGGTGACGATTACGCCTGCCAGCGCCTGCGCTTTGAACGGCACGTAATCGTTGGTCGCACTAATGACACCGCCAAACAGCGTAACCGGCCGCTTGGGATCGGCACCCATATGCGCGGCGGCCACGTCGCCCATTAGATAGACCCCCGCCTGACCATCGTGGATCAGCGCGGTTCCGCCCGCTGCACCCCGGCCGATCCGGGGCAACCCACGGGTGTTCAGATAGGGGTCGCTGACGTCGGATGTGTTGCCATAGGCGCCGATCCGCACGTGATAGGGATGCCGGGCTTTCGGATCGCCGGACTGCAGCCCGATCTCGACGGCGGTCTGGTGTCCTGTCGAGCCCCCGGTCGACCAGTCGAAGCCGTTGGTCGGGATCAGCGACGCGTTGGCCTCGAAGACGCCGACCTGCGCATAAAAGGATTTGGTGGGTGCGACTTTGATCCGGCCACCCCAGGTGTTGTAGGGAAAGAAGCCGAGGGCGCGATCCTGGATCGGCACGACCGCCGGGTTGAAGCACACCGAGTTGCTCTGAAAGGTGCAATAGATGTTGGACTGGTTGAAAAAGGTCAGCGGCGCGACGCGTCCGCCGGAAATATTGACCTTGCCGCCCCAGAAATTCTGTTCGAACGCAAGCGCGGCGAGGCGCAGGTTCTGGACCGCCTTGTAGCGGGTCTGGAAGCCGATCGCATTGGCGGTATGATCGACCGACAGCGACGACCCCTGCGAGACGTTCATGCTGTAGTGCAGGGCGGCGCCCTTCCAGCCGACGAGACGATCGAGATCCAGGTCGAATCCGAAGGGCAGGGCATAGGAGTTGGCCGTCCCGCGTCCCTGTCCCCCGGTGACGTTGCCCGCGAACTCGTCGACAGCCAGCAGCCGCAGATAGATGCCGCGATCCGCGAGCGATCGTCCGAGCTCGGAAAGGGGGCCTCGGAGCGGCTTGCCGTTACCCGGCGGTCCCTGCACCTGCGGCTTGGGATAATTGTTGAGGAAGATCGCGGGTGCCGTGGCGTTCGGCTTCGCCGCTGCTTGTGGTTCCTGTGGTGCTGGCGGACCCGCCTCCCTTGCGGTCGAGGTCGCGCTTTGCGCCATGCCGGGCGACGCGATGAGGAGCGCGCCGGCCAGCACGGGCCCGCGACGAAAGTCGGTGATCATGAATGCTCTCCAGACGGGGGCCGCAAGCGCGGCGTCAGTGCCGATCGACAGGCCGGAGCGCAGGCCGTGCCGCGCTCCGGCCGCTCGTTACGGAGAGACTTCTTCCAGCGCCCGCCCGGTCGTCTCGGGGGCCCAGCGCAGCACGACCAGTCCGGTCAGGGCCACCACCACGGCGAAGGTCAGGAAGACCGGCGCGACCGATCCGCTGGTCATGATCAGGCCGATGACCCAGGGACCGGTGATGGACCCGGCGCGCAGCCACGCCGATCCCAGTCCCGCCCCAAGCGAGCGCAATCGGGTTGGATAGAGTTCGCCCGAATAGAGGTAGAGCGAATAGGTGACCGTCTGAAGCGCGGCGAAGGCGGGTGTCGCCAATGCGAACACCATGACCGGGGTTGTGGCACCCAGCCACCACAGCGCAAGCAGCGGAATAGCGGCGAACAGCAGCGCCCCGGTGTACCAGTTGCGCCGACCGACCTTGTCGATCGTGATCGCGCAGAGGAAGGAGGCGACCAAAGCGATGCCCGTCATGGCGAACCCGTATCCGATCGCCTGATCGATCGGCATGTTGAAGACGGTCTTGTAGAGCGTCGGCAGCCAAGTCAGCAGCCCGTTGTTGATCATATAGGCGCCGAACCACATCGCCCAGAGGAGCAGCGTGCGCGGGCCGTAGAGCGGACTGAACAATTCACGCCACGACCCTTCCTGATGGCTTGGTGTCGAAGCGGCCGGGACAACGACGCGTGGTTCCGGCAGGGGCTGACCATGTTCGAGGGCGCTGGCCTCGAGCTTCGAGATGACCTTGTCGGCGTCGGTCAAGCGGCCACGCGTGATGAGCCAGCGGGGGCTTTCCGACAGGAAGAATCGGAGCGGCATGACGAGCAGAACCGGCACCATCCCGACGACGAACATCGCCTGCCAGCCAAGCGACGGCACCAGGAAATATCCGATTCCCCCGGCCGCGGTCAGGCCGACGAGAAACAGCAATTCGTAAAGGAGGAAGAAGCGGCCCCGCTTCTTGGCGCCCGACAGTTCGTTGACATAGGCGCTGGCCACCGGGACCTCGCCGCCCGTCCCGATCCCCTGCAGGAAGCGGAACAGCATCAGCGAGCTGGCGCTCCACGAAAAGATGCAGGCGGCGCTCATCGCCGCGAAGATAGCGATGCAGATTGCCAGTACCGGCAGTCTCCCGATACGTTCGGCCAGCCAGCCGAAGAATATTGCCCCGAACAACTGGCCCAGATACCCGGACGAGATGATCGCTGCGGTGGTTGCAGGGGCCAGCCCCCATTCCTTGGCCAGGATCGGCAGCGCATAGGCGAGCGCGATCGTGGTATAGCCATCGAAGAAGGTCGCCATCCCGACGCAGCCGCGCGCCCACAGCACGGGCCGCGTGACGGGCAGGCGCTCAAGGCGCGCGATCAGGGTTCCGCTATCGACCTGGCTCTTCGCCATGGCATAATCGTCGGCCAATCGGCCGACCGACGCAATGGATGCGTTCATAGCAATCTCTCCCATTGGCACGCTCTTGCGGCAAGGCCACCGGCGCGTCTGTTGTCGTTGGGATATGAGCCGGACGGGACCGGCGGTGGTCGACCGGGGCCCTGCGTGGCAGGGCCCCGGCCATGGAGGATCAGACGATGCCCGCCTCCTTCAGCGCGGCCTCGATCTCCGCCTCGGCCTCCGGCGTCAGGTCGAGCAGCGGCGAGCGGATCGTGGCGTTGTCGATGATCCCGCGTGCGCGCAGCGCGATCTTCAGGGCCACGGTGCCCTCCATATGACTGCCGCGATGATAGATGTTCTTGGTGACGGGCAGCAGCTGGTCATGCAACTGGCGAGCGCGGACATAGTCCTTGGCCTTGCCCGCTTCGATGAGCTGGACGAGCAGTTCGGGCGCCACATTGCCATAACCGACCAGCGCACCGTCGACGTCGAACATCGTATGCAGTAGATATTCGTCGTGGCAGGTCAGAATCTGCAGGTCCGGGAATTCGCTGCGTAGGACCGGGATCTCCGTGTCCCAACGCTTCATGTTGCGAACGCCGTTCTTGGTCGCGACGACGCCCGGCTGTGCCGCGATCTCCAGCTGGGTCTGAAGATTGTAGGTCGCCTTGGTGACGTCGGGATATTGAAACAGGATGCACTGCAGGCCCGAGGCTTCGTAAATCGCCTTGTAGCGATCCTGAGGCGCGCCGAACTGATAGCCGAAGCGCAGCCAGCCATGGCTCGGATAGACCAGGGCGCCGGTCGCACCGGCATCGGCGGCACGACGTGCCTCTTGCGCGGCCACCTCGGTGCCTTCGCCGGTGATGCCCGCAATGATCGGCACATCGACCGCATCGACCAGACATTCGATCAGCTTCACCTGCTCGGCTTGGGTCAGAAAGGTGCCTTCACCGGCATGGCCCAGGATGACAAGGCTCTTCACGCCCTCGACCGAGACGAGCCAGCGGGCAAGCTTGGCGTTCTGCTCATAATCGACCTGGCCGTCCTTGGTGAAGACGGTGACGGGGGCGGGGTTGAGGCCACGCAGGTCCATGACCTTTTCGGGGGCGGGGCGCGATGCGACGCGGGGCTCGGGATCATGACGGCTCATAATTCTCTCTCCTGCTCTCACCCGCCCTTTTTGGAACGTTGGCGGGAACGTTCCCGTTATCGATCCAAATTTTGCTGGAGTCAATCCGCCGATTGCGGCATTTTACGCACGGGCGGCCGGGTTTGACCGCTGCGCCGACAGGGAATTGCGACCATGGATAGCAACGTCAAATCGGGCAGGGTGACGATCCTCGACGTTGCGGCTGCGGCGGGGGTGTCCAAGTCGACGGTATCGCGCATCCTCGACGAACGGTTGCCGTCGTCCGACAACGACACCGCGCGCAAGGTGCGCCAAATCGCCGAACAGCTCGGTTATGTTCGCGACGTGTCGGCGGCCAGCCTGCGCCGGGGGCAGACGATGACGATCGGCGTCATCGTGCCCAGGCTGACCGACACGGTCATGGCCATGCTGTACGAGGCGATCGCCCGGGCCTGCGCGCGGGCCGGTCGTATCGCGCTGGTCGCGACGACCGACGAGCAGGTCGAAGGTGAGCTACGGGCCGCCGAGTCGCTCTTGCAGCGTGGCGTGGATGGACTGATCCTGGCCACCGCGCGGGACGATGACGATCTGCCCGACATTCTGGCCAAACGCGGCGTCCCGTTCGTGCTGGCGCTCAGGACGGACGGCAAGAGCCTGTCCTCCATCGGCGACGACCGTCTGGGCGGCTATCTGGCGGCCCGGCATCTCATCGACCTGGGTCACCGGCGGATCGGGATCATCGCGGGACCGGGCTATGCATCCAGTGCGAAGGGGAGGCAGGAGGGGTATCTTCAGGCCCTTGCCGAACGGGGCATCGACCGGGACGCGGATCTCATCGTCGATTCAACGTTCAGCATCGATGCGGGCACCGATGCAGCCCTGACCTTGATGCGTCTTTCTTCACCGCCCTCGGCGATCTTTGCCGTCAACGACAATACGGCCATTGGGGCCATGTCAGCGCTGATCAATCTAGGTTTGAGAGTGCCCGAGGACGTATCGCTGGTCGGATATAATGATATCCCGATCGTGGGCTGCCTCCCGACGCCGCTCACGACGCTTCGCGTACCCTTCGACCAGATCGCCTTGACCGCACTCGACCTGCTCATCTCGGGCCGCAGTAGGCCACGCGAGCCGATCCAGATGGCAGCGCCGACCCTCATCCCGCGACGTTCTACAATGGCCAATGCCCGGAATGAACGAACAACTGGAATTGGCACACGGGATGGGTAATCGCAGCGTCCGATTGTGTAAAAACCGCCGTTTAGCGACCCAGTTCGAAACGTCGGCTTCGTCTCATGACCTTCCGGCCAGTGCCCACCAAACTTTGCCGTTCGCGTTCACTCCAGCGAACGTCTGGTCCCCGCGGTAGCTGCCGTTCGCCCCGATCAAGGCCAGTGACCGGAACATGCCGAAAGGACGATCGTCGGCACCGTCTTTAGAGCCCAACCGGAAATTAGGTTGAGCGATTTCAGCCAGTTGTGATTCACCGAGGGTTGCGAAGACCACGGGGATCATATGGGCTGGACCGAAACCGCTCGCCGCGAGCATGACAGAAGAAGGCT
>NZ_QLJH01000044.1 GCF_003951315.1 Sphingomonas sp. S-NIH.Pt15_0812 | reverse complement strand
CATTGAGCAGCCCGATGGTGTCGACATCAATGAGGTGATCGTACGCCCAACCGCAGCGGATATGTGAGTGCTTGGGCGTGCCGGTGCCGTCGCGGGCACGCCCACACAACCGGTTCGCCGACACAACCGGCACGTCGAACCGCTATGAACGTATGTCCGATACCGAGAAGCTACTTAATGGACCTGAGCGGCCGATTTTGGGTCGTATATCGGTGAGCAGAAAAAGATGGCTCTGCTCACCGGATGATCATCGTCGCCCAACGCCTTGCACTTAGAACCTGCGGCGTAGTGTGCCAAAGACCTGCCGTGGCGAACCCGCCTGGAGGGTGTTGTTCAATGAGCTCGCGTTGTTGAAGAACTGTCCTGAGCCGAGTGCAGCGATGTACTTTTCGTCCGTCAAATTCACGGCGTTGATCTGGATCTCAACGCCAGCGAACGTGCTGTCCAATGGGAAGCGATAGCCAATCGCAGCGTCGAACAGTGTGTATCCCTTTACCGTTACATCGCCGGTATAGGTGACGTTCCGACGGGACGTATAGGCACCCGCGAGATTGCCGAAGAACTGGCCATCGTCGTAGTTGATTTCGCCCTTGCCGAGATGGGCCGGGGTATCGACCGTTCGCACGCCTTTCGTGCGCACAAATGCGACGCCATTGACCGTATCGTCATCGTAGGTGCTGTCATTGTACGAATAGGATGCAATCAGTGCGAGCGGACGGGCTACCTGGTATGTCGCCGCGACCTCCACACCACGGCTGGTGACGCTGCCGACGTTCTGGAGAATGCTCGGGTTGCCGAGAATGTTGGCGCCGCTGAACGCCGCCAGTAGCCGATTCTTGAACTTGACATCATAGCCAGCAACGACGCCGCGCACCGAGCCAAGATCGAACCGCCAGCCGGCCTCCACTGTGCGCGAAGTTTCGGGCTTCAGCGTGTTGCGGATTGCCTCAAATCCCACCTGCGTGGTGCCGAAGGGGCCGCGGAACGAGCTGATGTAGGCGCGCATGTTCTCGGCATAGTTAGCAAATAGCTCTTGCTGGCCAATGCGGTAGGTCGCGCCGATCTGCGGCTGGAACCAGTCCTTGGCGGCGATCTTGCCATTGATGAATGGAGTGCCGAAGGTTGTCGTAATGCCGTTTGAGACGCGTGCACCCTTGAAGCCGCCGGCAATCGTCAGTGCGTCGAGGATCTTCCAGGTGTCGCTGACGAAATACTGGTTGGTGACAGTGGTCAGATCAGTGAGGAAGTCGCTGCGGAACGGGTTCGTCAGGAATGCGGTGACGTCTGGTCGATTGGTGAGGCTTGCGGCATAATAGTTGCGGTCAGTGCTGGCTCGATTGTCCTCGTGCCAATAGCCGATCTGGATCGTGTGACCTCCAAGCTTTGCCGTCGCACGAGCGAGGCCTCCGTCCCGCTTGATGCCATATTCGGTCGTGCGCACCGACAGCGGGAAGCCATCAGGCGAGAAGACGGCGGGCGTGTAGATGCCGCCGCTGCCCTTGTCGCAATGGTGGTAATAGGTGGCGCTTGCATCCAGCCATTCGGCAAGCGGCACGTCCAGCGTCACCGCTCCCAGCCAGTCGCGCCGCACGCCCCCGCTGTCGTAATAAGTATCGTTGACGTTGGTGTATGGCGTTGGGAAGGCGACGCCGGCTGTGGGGAAGGGCAGGGGGCGCCGCGCTGCGGAAGCAGTCTGGTTGGCGCTGATCTGCGACAGCAGGATCGCTGTGGCATAGTCCGGGCGCAGGAAGTCGAGATCATAGCCGATGCGCGACAGCGTCGCTGGCGATAAGTCGGCGTAGTTGCGCTCCTTGTGAAGCGAGTAGTTCAACCATCCCGTCAGCGTCGCGTCACCGATCTTCTGGACGATCTTGCCATTGACCTTATTGCCGGATTGGCCGCCGAAGCCCTTCCACTTGCTGGCGTCATGGATCACCCCAGAGATCGACAACAGCGTGCCGGTTGATAGTTCGCCGCTGTCCAGCCGCCCGTACAGATGCACGGTGTCGTACATGCCGTAGGTAAGCGCCACCTCGCCGCCGAGCTCTTGCGGGGGAGCCCGGGACACGAACTCCAGGTTGCCGCCAAGATTGCTGGTGGAGGCAATGCCCAGCGACCCGGCGCCCTGCGACACGTCGACCCGCGCGATGTTCTCCGCTGCAATCGCGCGGCTGATGTGGAGGCCGTTGTGGTTGTTGTAGAACATGTCGCCGAGGGGTACGCCGTCCAGCGTGTAGCCCATCTGGCTCTGATTGAACCCGCGCACCGACAGGCGGGTGCCGAGTTCGTAGGAGCCGAAGGGGTCGGAGCTCTGCAGTGCTACACCCGGAAGGCGGGCGACCGCCTTTAACGGCGAACTGCCCGGCGGCAGGATCTCGATCGCCTTGCGCGAGACCGTCTGTTCCTGACGTACCTTCCCGCTGCCGTAGACTACGATCTCCACACCGGCATCCTGCGCGTCAGCGGACGCAGATTGATCGTTCGCTGCGGTTTGAGCATGCGCGATGCCGAACATGGCGAAGAGCGCGCTCGCGGAGGCGAGCAGCATGGTTTGGCGGATCATGGAAGTCCCACTGTCTTGAAATCGTGGAGAGCCGTCGCTTGTGCGACGATCGTTGCGTGCCGCGTAGCGACGCCCTGGGTCGTTTCCGTTGCGATTTCGCTACGGTTTCGTGACTGGCTGCAGTCCTGTCACCGCTTCGTCACCGTGTACGATTAGGGCGACCCGCATGATGGCACCCGATTACCTGTGGCACCGCCGCGCGCTGCTTGCCGCCATGGCGGGATTGGCAGCCATGCCGTCGGTGGCGCTCGATGCACATGCGCGTGCCGACACGGATCCGTTTGGACTTGGCGTGGCAAGCGGGGATCCGACAACAGACGGCTTCGTCCTGTGGACACGGCTGGTCGGGCCAAGTGCCGAGCCGCTGCAAGCGGCAACGATCGACGTCCGTTACGAGGTAGCAACTGACCCGCATTTCCGCTCAATCCTCAATCGCGGGCGGGGAAGAGCATTTCCAGAGCGCGCTCACGCAGTGCATGTCGAGGTCGAAGGACTAACGGCAGGAAAACCGTACTGGTATCGTTTCCATGCACTAGGCGCGACCAGCCCTGTCGGCCGAGCGACGACCTTACCGATGGTGGCCGACCGGCTGCGATTGGCAGTGACGTCCTGTCAGCATTGGGAGCAGGCTTGGTTCAGCGCTTATCGTGACATCGTCGCCGCCGAGCCGGACCTGATCCTGCAGCTGGGCGACTATATTTACGAGCAGAGCTATCCCGATCTGCCCCACGTTCGCAGCTTCGGCACGCCGGAACCGCGTGATCTGGCGGGCTACAGACAGCGGCATGCCCTCTACAAGACCGATCCCAACCTTCAGGCGGCGCATCTGGCATGTCCATGGGTGATGACCTGGGATGATCATGAGGTTTTGAACGATTACGCGGGCCTCGCCAATCGCGAAGGGCTGCCACCCGCATTGTTCGCGCCACGCCGTACGGCAGCCTATCAGGCCTATTTCGAGCACATGCCCATCCGACCCAGCCTGTGGCGCAATCGTCGTGAACCGCGTTTATATCGGTCAGTCGATTGGGGCGACCTGGTATCACTCTCGATCCTCGACACCCGGCAGTATCGCAGTACGCCACCCTGTTCCGAGCCCAACTTCGCACGGAACGTCAGGCTCAACGGATGCGCGGAAGCGTCCAGTCCCGGGCGCACGATCATGGGTAGCGCACAGGAGCGCTGGCTGTCGGATCGCCTCGCGAGCGAGCGCCGCCCGTGGACGCTGATTGGGCAGCAGGTGTTCTTTGCGCCGCTGTGGCTGGATGGCTCACGAACGGCGACCTTCAGCGATCAGTGGGATGGCTATGCCGCCAATCGGGACCGGGTGGTGAGGGAATTGCAGCAATCTGCCGTGACGAGCCCGGTCGTGTTAAGCGGCGACGTCCATTCCTTTTGGGCCAACGATCTCAGGAGTGCTGATGGTAAGGCAGTCGGCGCCGAACTCGTGACGTCGGCCATCGGCGCGGCCCCTCCGCCAGCCGGGCGTTTCGGCGACGTCAACCGCAACAATCCTCACGTGCGCTTCCATGACGTGCGTCATGCCGGCTGGACGAGGATCGACATCAACCGCGATCTGCTCCACGCCGACTTTCGGATGATCAACGACAACCTTGATCAACATAGCGCCGTTCGCAGTGGTGCCTCGCTCATCATGCCAGCTGGCTCGCAAACATTGTCAACAGCATAGCGGCTTGATGAACAAACGTCCGATGTTAGGAGCGTGGCTCAGGCTGTGTAACGTCCGCAACTGGGTCAAACTCACTGGTGCAGCTATCGCGGATGTCCTCCTTCTGAGCGATGGCCGTTCCTTACGCATTCGCATTGGCGGGAGTAGGGTTCTCGCGACGCTCGTTTCCAGTCGGTGCCTTGATCCTAAACCACAGGGCATAAAGCGCGGGCAAGAACAGCAGCGTCAGGATCGTGCCGCCCAGGGTGCCACCGATCAGCGTCACCGCCATTGATCCCCAGAATACCGAGCTGATGAGCGGCACGAACGCTAGCACTGCGGCGAGCGCAGTCAGGATGACCGGGCGTGAACGCTGCACGGTCGCCTCCACCACGGCATCGTAGGGGCTCATGCCGTCGCGTTCGTGGTCGCGGATCTGGCCGATCAGGATTAACGTGTTGCGCATCAGGATGCCGGCCAGCGCAATCAGACCCAGAATGGCGTTAAAACCGAAGGGCTGTCCGCTGAGCAGCAGGGTCGGCACCACGCCGACTAGCCCCAGCGGCGCGGTCAGCAGCACGATCGCCATCGCCGACAGGCTACGGACCTGAAGGATGATGACGACCATCATCAACACGATCATGATCGGGAAGATTGGCACCAGCGCCTCGTTCGCCTTGCCTGCCTCCTCGATCGAGCCGGCCATGTCGATCCTGTAGCCGCTGGGCAGCTGCTTGGTGAGCGGCTGCAACTTTTCCAGCATCGCGGTCGAGACGTCGGGCGGCTGGAGGCCATCGGCGATGTCGCCGCGCACCGTGATCGTCGGCAGGCGGTCGCGGCGCAGGAGGATCGGGTCTTCCATCCGCACCTCGAGCTTGCCGAGCTGGCTGACGGGGACGCGCTGTCCCTGGGCGCCGGTTAGCGTGTAGTCGCCGATCCGCGCAGGATCGAGCCGGTCCCTGCCCGCCGAGCGTGCGACCACGTCGACGGTGCGGATGTCCTCGCGCACCTGGCTCACGGTGGTGCCGGTCAGCAGGAACTGGAGTTGCTCCGCGACGTCGCTTGAGGTCAGGCCGAGCGCCCTGAGACGATCCTGATCGAGCACGAAGTGCAGGGCGGGGGCACGGTCGCCCCAGTCGGCGTTGACCGTGCGCATCGACGGATCGGCCTGCATGATCGCCTGCGCCCTGGCGGCGATCTCGCGCACCTTCGCAAGGTCGGGTCCGCTGACGCGGAAGGCGACCGGAAACGGCGAATAGGGGCCGAAAGTCAGTTTGGTCACGCGGACCCGTGCGGTTGGGGCGAGGCCGTTGCTGGCGGCCTGGCGAATACGGAGCGAAAGCGCCTCGCGAGCTTCCTGGTCAGGAGTCAGCACGATGATCTTGGCGAACGAGGGATCGGGCAGTTCGGGCGACAGCGACAGGAAGAAGCGCGGCGCACCCTGACCGATATAGGTCGATACGATCGTCGCCTCGGGTTGCTTGCGCAGCCAGGTTTCGACCTGCTTCGCAGCTCCACCAGTTTGGGCGATGGCAGTGCCCTTGGGCATCTGCACCTCGACCAGCACCTCGGGGCGATCGGACGCGGGGAAGAACTGCTTCTTGACCAGCGCCATGCCCGCGCCGGAGACCAGGAACAGGCCAAGTACCGTGAGGGTTACCACGACCTTGCGCCGAACCGCCCAGGCGATGAAGCCGCGAACCTTCTGATAGCGCGGCGTCTGGTAGATGGCGGCGTGCCCGCCCTCGACCGGCTTGATATCCGGCAACAGCTTCACGCCCATGTACGGCGTGAAGATCACCGCGACGAACCAGGAGGCGATCAGCGCAAAGCCGACGACCCAGAAGATGTTGCCGGCATATTCGCCCGCGGTCGACTGCGCGAAGCCGACGGGCATGAGGCCGATGACGGTCACCAGCGTACCGGCGAGCATCGGCGCGGCGGTGTGGCTCCACGCATAGGCGGAAGCGCGGATACGGTCGTATCCCTCCTCCATCTTCACGACCATCATCTCAATCGCGATGATCGCGTCGTCGACGAGCAGGCCGAGGGCGAGGATCAGCGCGCCAAGCGTGATGCGGTCGAGCGCGCGTCCGGTCGCCCACATGACGACCAGCACCACGGCCAGCGTCAGCGGCACGGCCGCCGCGACGACGATGCCGACCCGCCAGCCCAGGCTGATGAGCGACACCACCATAACGATGATGAGCGCTTCCATGAAGGTATGCATGAACTGATAGACGGATTCACTGATGTTGACCGACTGGTCGGTCACCCGGGTCAGCGTCATGCCGGTGGGTAGTTCGGACCCGATCGCTTCGACCTCCGTCTTCAGTGCCTTGCCGAGGTCGAGGCCGTTCCAGCCCTCCCGCATCACGACACCGAGCATCAGCGCCGGTTCGCCCTGGTTGCGGACGATGAAGCTGGCCGGATCCTCATAGCCCCGCTCCACCTTGGCGATCTCGGACAGGCGGAAGGTCTTGTCGCCAGCGACGATCGGCACGTCGCGCACCTTTTCCAGATCGTCAAACGCTCCATCGAGACGGATCGCGACTTGCTGACCCTTGGTCTCGATCGAGCCGGCAGGCGTGATCAGGTTCTGTTTGTTTAGGGCATCAAAGATCGCCCGCGGAGCGACGCCCAGGGTGGAGAGGCGCTCCTGTGCGAACTCGACATAGATCCGCTCGGGACGTTCGCCGACGATATTGATCTTGTTGACGCCCGGCACGTGGAGCAGGCGCTGGCGGAGCTGTTCGGCCTCGCGCACCAGCAACCGCTGCGGTTCGCCCTTCGCCTTCAGCGCATAGAGCGCGAAGGTCACGTCGGAATATTCGTCGTTGACGAACGGCCCGACGACGCCGCGCGGCAGGGACGGGGCCTCGTCCATCATCTTCTTGCGAATCTGATAGAACTCGCCCTCGACCTCCTTCGGAGGAGTCGTGTCCTTGAGCGTCAGCGTGGTGAAGGCGAGGCCGGGTCGAGTGAAGGTTTCACTGCGGTCGTACCAACGCAGCTCCTGCATCCGCTTTTCCAGCGGCTCTGCGACCTGATCCTGCATCTCCTCGGCGGTGGCGCCCGGCCAGGCAGTGACAATGGTCGCCACCTTAATCGTGAAGCTCGGATCCTCGGCGCGGCCGAGCTTCAGGAACGCGAAGACCCCGACGAGAATGATGGCGATCAGGAAGAACAGCGTGACCGAACGCTCGCGGACGGCCAGCGCCGACAAGTTGAAACGGCCGGGCTCGGCATCCGAACCACCATGTCCCTTGTCATTGTTGCGGTCGCTCATCGTGTGGCTCCCGGTGCCGGCGCCGCGATCCGGACGGCCTGTCCCTGATGAAGCATATGCGCACCCATCGCGACGAAGCGCTGCCCGGGCTTCAGCCCGCCGACGATGGTCGCGGTTTCGTCCCCGACAGCTGCGACCCGAACCGCCTGCCAAGCGAGAGTCGGTTGCTTCGCGTCGCGGATCACCCAGACCCCGGGACCACGTCCAAGATCCCGCAGTGCGCCGAGTGGGACCTCCGTGCTGGCCGACCGGTCGGCGGACTCGATGGCGATGGTTACGGTTGAGCCTAGCGGCGCACGCGCGGCCTGCTCCCCCAGCACGTAGCGGGCCTCGAACGTACGCGATGCCGGGTCTGCGGAATCCGAGAGCTGACGCAAGGTCGCGGTGCCGGTCGCGCCATCGAAGATGCGCGCCCTGGCCACCGAACCGATCGTCGGGCGCAACGTCTCGGGCAATTGCACCATAGCCTCGCGGGGCCCCGAACGCGCGATCCGCACGACGATCTGACCGGCCGCTACGACCTGACCGGGTTCGGCCAAAGTCTCGACGACCGTGCCATCGGCGTCGGCAAGGAGTACGGTGTAATTGGCTTCGTTCCGTGCCACACCGGCCTGCGCCTGCGCAGACGCAAGCTGCGCGCGCGCACTATCGGCCGCGGCCCGTGCCTGGTCATAGGCCGATGCCGATACCGCGCCCGCGCTGACCAGGTCACGATATCGCCGTTCGTCCGCCACGGCCTGAATTGCGCGCGCACGGGCCGCATCAACGGTCCCGACCGCAGCGCGCGTTGCCAATGCGAGATCGGCACTATCGATCCGCATGACGGGCTGGCCGCGCCGCACCGTCTCGCCGGCATTGACCAGGCGCTGGATGACCTTGCCGCCGACACGAAAACCAAGGTCGCTCTGCACACGGGCAGCAACGATCCCGGTGAACTCGCGTGTCGCGCTGCTTGCCAGTGCGGGGGTCGAAACCCGCACCAAGGGTGGCTGGGTACGGGGATCCTCTTCTTTCTTACCGCAGCCGGAAACGGCGACAGACAGAAGCGTGAGGCCAGCCAGAGCAAGACCTGATGGACGAGTCGACACGCGCATTCCTTCGTTGGCGAAGACACGGCATGTACTCAAGTAACCAATGTGTCAACCAGTCATTAGTCGATCTAAGGGGCTAAGCTGCGTAGGATCAGGCTTGTCACCTCGTTCTGACCGTCGGGGATCAGTGCGAGGTTACGCTCCAGGTGCAGCGGATTTGTAAACGGCATCATGGCATAGGAGATGGCGCGGCACGTCTCGTCCAAGGGCGTCTTTCGCTCGAATTCGCCTGTCTCCCTCCCTTCCTTAACGACATCTTCGATCATCGACAGCAGCGTTGCGGTATAGACTTTTGCCGTTTCCCAATTTTCTGAGGCAGCAAGCGCGGCAACCTCGTAGATTTTGCGATCGTCGAAGAACAATTCTACGCTGGATGCCGTAATGGCTTTGAACATGCGTCTGAACCGATCATTCGCACTGGTGCTGCCTTCCATAGCGGCGTGAGCGCGCACCACGATGATGTCGAGGCGAGATCTGCAAATAGCCTCGCCAATCGCCTGCTTCGACTCGAAAAACCGGTATATATACGCCTTCGAGAAACCGATCGCCTTGGCCAGGTCAGAGACGGTCGTCTTCTGGAATCCGTAACGGGCAAAGCAGTCATTAGCGGCTTCGATGATCTGGTCGCGCACGCTGTGCTCGGCGGGCCCGCGCGCATTGCCCTCGGGGATAGATAGATCGGTCATCCAACCAACATAGCCGATACGCACTAATTGACAACCTATGACCAATGTGTACATCAGTCATAAACGAGGGTACACGAAATATGCGCTTTGCTCGATCATCGGCCTTTGCAGTGACTTTGACCGCTCTGTCGAGCGGTTGCGCGACGGGTCCGCGTTATGTCGCGCCGATATCCACAGCCCCACGAGCCTTCATCGGCGCTCAGGCCGTAGACGCGCGCTACACAGCTGGCGATACGGTCGACATGGCCAACTGGTGGCGGTCGTTCAACGACCCCTTGCTGGTGAGCTTCGTCGACCGCGCGCTGGCGCAGAACCTCGATTTACAGCAAGCACGCGCACGGGTGTTGCAGGCACGCGCGGCCCTGAAGAACGCCAACGCCGCGCTGCTGCCGTCGGCGACGGTGTCGGGGCAGGTAGGCGGGAACTACCAATCCCTCGAGACACCAGTGGGCCGGATCGCGAACGCATTCCCGGGTTTCGATCGGTCGACGGAAATCTATCAACTCGATCTGAACGCCAGTTGGGAGCTCGACCTGTTTGGCGGTCGCGATGCGGCGCGCGATGCCGCACGCGCCGATTGGGAGGCGTCGGCGGCAAGCGCCGTCGCGGCCCGCCTGTCCGTCGCCGCCCAGACCGCCGACACCTACATCCTGATCCGGTCGCTCCAGGCACGCCTCGCCGTTGCGAAGGAACAGGCACAGACGCAGCAACGCCTTGTCGATCTGATTGATCTCCAATATCGCAAGGGCATCGCGGCGGAACTGCAGCTGCGGCAGGCCGAAGGTGCGGCGGCACAGGTCAAGGCGTCCGTGCCTGCGCTTCAGAACGACCTCGACATGGCGATGAACGCCATCGACGTTCTCGTCGGCGCGCAACCCGGCACCAGTCGAACCGAATTCTCCGTTCCTGCCCCGATACCTGCCCCTCCCGGGATATCGACGGCGGGCGGGCCGGCAGCGCTGCTGCGTCGTCGGCCCGATATCATTGCGGCCGAGCGGACGCTCGCAGCCAGCAGCGCACGCATCGGTGTCGCCATCTCGGAATATTACCCCAAGTTCAGTCTCAGCGGCCTGCTGGGCACCGCCACCACGGCGATCGGAGGCGTGTTTTCCCGTGATGCGACGCAGGCCAGCGGCCTGCTCGGTCTGCGCTGGCGCTTATTCGATTTCGGCCGCGTCGATGCCGAGATCAAGGCGGCACGTGGCCGCAACGCCGAAGCACTCGCTGCGTATCGCCTGACCGTTCTCAGGGCATCGGAGGATGTCGAGAACGCCTTCTCCACCCTGGTGCAACAGGAAGCTCGCGCGGCAACGCTCTCAAGCGGCGAGGTCGCGCTGACTCGGGCCCGTGACACGTCCGATCGCGCTTACAAAGGCGGCGTCGTCAGCCTGATCGAAGTGCTCGATGCCGACCGACGACTGTTGGAGACGCGCGACAGCGCCATTCTGACCCGTGCTGCGGCCAGTCGCGGTGCGGTCGCGTCATTTCGTGCGCTGGGTGGCGGCTGGAGCCCGCCGCAACTCGCCAGCCGCTGATATCAAACCATTATCTGGAGGGACGAGACGTGTCCGAAACGAAAGAGGATTCACTTTCTGGCCTGGATCAAGTGCGCGCTTTGCTGGCATCCGGGCGACAGCCACCTTTCGGTGTGAAGCTCGGTATGTCGCTGATCGAGGCTGACCGTGGGCACGCCGTCTTCGAGGCGACGCCCGATGGCTCATCCTACAACCCGATGGGCTTTACTCACGGCGGTTATACGTCCTCCATACTAGACAGTGCCTGCGGTATCGCGGTGCATACCGCGCTAAAGCCGGGCCAGGCATATACGACGCTGGAACTAAAGGTGTCGTTCCTGCGGCCCCTTTCCGACCGCAGCGGTACCATCCGAGCGGTCGGCCGTCTGATTTCCATCGGTGGTCGCGCAGCCTTTTCTGAAGCGACACTTTACGATGCGGCGGGCAAATTGTGCGCGACTGCCACGTCCACATTGCTGATCTTCGAGCAACGGACTCGTTGAAGCACCTGGTGCACTTTCCGCTATCGCAGGCCGACTTCTTGAAAGCGGACGGCCGGTCCCCCCCCCCCACTGTCAGACGTTTGGTCATCCGATTAGGCGGCAGACGTTGGGAAGCATCAATGCTGCGCCGAATGACCGCAACTGGGTCTCGTCTGCGTCGTAGTTGAAGTTGTTCAAGGAGCGAATTGGCTCTGCAGGTTGGCAAGCAGCCAAGAACCTGCACGGCCAAGCGGCTGGTCGCGCAGGTGCGCCGCATAGATTGTTAGCGTTCCGTTAGCTCCGGCGGGGTCGTCCTCAATGACAAGCGGCACGAGCCTGCCTGCGGCCAAGTGCGGCGCGACCATGCCTGCTGGCATGCGGCACCATCCCATGCCCGCCAGCAGGAAGTCGAGGCGGCGGCCGAGGTCGACGAAGCGCCAGGACCGCGAGCCGATTACGCCGTAGCTCGGCCCATCCGGCGTCGAGGGGTCGGACAGCAAGAGCTGGACATGGTTGGCTAGGTCCGCGGGGGTCGCCGCTCGGCCGAGCTGCGCGAGCGGATGATCAGCGGATACCACCGGTACGAGATCGATGCCGAGCAGAGGCAGGGCGATGACGTCCTCGGGCACGCTCGGCAGCAGGATACACAGCGCCAGCGCCGCGTCGCCGCGCCGAAGTCGCCGCTCGGCACCGCCCAGCCCCTCGGTTGAGAAGCTGACGGACAGGCAAGGATACTCGGCACGTAGTGCATGCAAACTGTCGATGAAGGCTTCGGTCGGAACCAGCGGATCGATCGCGATCGCCAGCTCGGGCTCGATGCCGTCGCGCGTCGCGGCCGCCATTGCTTCGAACCGGGCAGCGCCGATGAGCACCGAGCGTGCCTGAGCGACGAGGACCCGTCCCGCCTCGGTCAGCACCGGCCGGAAAGCCGACCGGTCGAACAGCGCAATTCCCTGCACATTCTCCAATGTCGCAATCGTTTGGCTGATCGCCGACTGCGCGCGACCGAGCCGGCGTCCTGCGGCGGAGAAGCTTCCAGTCTCTGTGATCGTCACCAGAACGCGAAGCTGATCGAGCGTGAGGCTACCGATCATCCATAAGCCAGACTGATGAAGAGCATCACAACTTCATAGCTCCCGGACTGGATTGGCGGAAGCCATATGGCGGTGATGCAACCGACCTTTTTCATCAACCACGGCGGCGGTCCCTGCTTCTTCCTTGAGCCAGGTCCGATGCGCAATACCTGGCGCGAGCTGGAAGACCATCTCCGCGCCTTCATGGCGAGGCTGGACGAGCAGCCGAGCGCCATCCTGATCGTCTCTGGCCATTGGGAAGAGCGCGAACCGACAGTCAATGCGGGCGCGCGCCCCCCACTGCTTTTTGATTACGGCGGCTTTCCGGAGCACACCTACCAGCTTACCTTCCCGGCGCCTGGTGCGCCCGAGGTCGCGGCCCGCGTCAACGATCTGCTCTCGACAGCGGGTATCGCCAGCGGCAGCGAGCCGTCGCGGGGTTGGGATCACGGCGTGTTCGTGCCGCTTAAGGTCATGCTGCCGGCCGCAGACGTACCGGTCGTTCAGCTTTCGCTGCAGCGCGGCCTCGACCCCGCGGCCCATCTCGCGGTCGGGCAGGCGCTGAAACCGCTACGCGCCGAGGGCGTGCTGATCATCGGCAGCGGCCAAAGCTATCATAACATGCGCGGCTTCTTCAGCGGCGACGCGGTCGATCCCGAGGCGGAGGCCTTCGACGCCTGGCTTAGGGTGACTATGATCGACGGGAACACTCGTGACGGCGCCCTGATCCACTGGGATCAAGCTCCGGGCGCGCGCGATGCGCAGCCGCACGAGGACCATCTTCTGCCGCTGATGATCGCAGCCGGCGCCGCCTCTGGTGAGCCGGGTGCCGTCGACTTCCACGGCCACGCACTCGGCAAGCCGATCTCGGGCTTCCGCTTCGGCTAACTGTTTGTAGGAGTAAAACGCATGACCAAGCTACTCGTCGTCGAAACCAGCCCGCGCGGCGACCATTCCATCTCGCGCGGTCTCACCCGCCGCTTCGTTGCCGAATGGCGGGCGGCGCATCCGGACGGCGAGATCGTCGATCGCGACCTGATGGAGACGGACCTCCAGTTCATCGGCGCGCCGTGGCTGCAGGCGTATTTCACCCCGCCTGAGCAGCACTCGCCCGAGATGAAGGCGGAACTGCGCCTGTCGGATGAACTAGTCGCCGAACTGCTCGCCTGCGACCACCTCGTGATCGCGACGCCGGTCTACAACTACAACGTGCCCGCCGCGCTTAAGGCCTGGATCGACAGCATCGTGCGCAAGGGGCAGACGCTCGGCTTCGACGGCAGCGGCCTCGTTCAGGGCAAGAAGGCGACGGTGCTGATGGCCTCGGGCGGCGTCTACACCGAGGGCTCGCCGATCCGCGACCGCGACATCGCGACCCAGTATCTGCGCCTGATCCTCAAGGTGATCGGCATCACGGACGTGACCGTCATCGCAGCCGGCAATGCCAAGTCGGTCGACATGGGCGAGATCAGTCGCGATGCGTTCCTCGACAGGTTCGACGAAGAGATCAAAGCGGAAGCCGAGTGACGACACGCCCGGGCCTGAGCCTTTGAAACCTCGGACGACGTGGCGGCTGCCTGTCACGCTCCAACGGCCATCGGGTATCGCCGCGAAACGTCACTTTAGAAGATCTGCAGTCGGCCAGCCGCCTTGGTAGGTTGCATAGGCGGCGACGCAAAGATGAACGGATGGCTGCTATTGGGAGCTGCTCGGGCGATGCTTAACGACCGGAACCGGGTCGATTGGATGTCCTTAGCTATCAAACCCAGTGTCGTCGAAAGCACGAATTGCAAGGCCGATGGACGTCTAATTTCGGTGATTGGCAGTTGCGTCAGTCGCGATCCACTGGACGGCCGATGCCAGCAGCCACGATCGCATCACGAACCCGCCGAAAGAAGCTCGCCGGTAGGTAGCCATAACTGACAGCGGGCTCGCGTCCCGGGATCGGTCGGATGTCATAGCCGGGCCAGGCAAACCGGTTCCACTCAGTGATGATGATCCACGACCGATCGCCTGACAGGCCGAGATCACGCCGAACGGCGGCCGGCACTTCGATCGCCAACTGATCGCGAGTAGGAGCCTTGGTGGTCAGCGGCACGACGTGAACCTGATCAATCCCATCCTTCGGTCGGGTCACCAGCACGACGGCGACAGGCCGGTCCTTTATACCTTCATCGCGACCTTTAACGTACTCGTATTCCCACAAGTAGCTGTAGTTCAGGACTTCACCCGGTTGCGGCAGCGTTGAGCCTTTTTTCGGCGTCTTGGGCGCCGCGGCCGGGTTCGACGTCGCGGATGGCTTCGAGGGTTTCGTCATCAAGATCCTCCACGCGACCTGCAACGCGCTCACGACGGCGCAGGCGTTCGTATTCATCGACGGGGACCATGACGAAGCGCACGCGGCCGTTCCGACTAACGCCGACCGGGCGGATCATTGCCTCGTCGGAGTATCGGCCGAACTGCTTTTGCAATTCGCCTGAAGGTACGATTTCCATGCTCGTCGCCATGAGCGGGTGTTCCTGTGGTGGATGCGTTGCAGGCTGCTACCTGCGCAGCGGGATCTCGATCACATGCAGGCGGCTGCCTGTACGCGGGGGGCTCGGTCGCGCTTGCGGCTCAGCCTGCACGCGCGGATCGTAGTGGAAGCACCACCGGCTTAAAGCCGATATCAATGAAATAGGGAAAACCCGGGTAACGGTCAAGACCCGTGAGTCCCGAAAAACTAGCAAAAGCAGAGGAACCGGAATGAGGTCAGAAAGGTGGAGAGTCCGGGAAACCATTCTAGCGATAACCGTCATTCCTGCTAAATAGCTAACGGCGCAAAATTGGGGGTTGGGTCACCGGTCAGCGGCGGCAGAACGGGTCATGATCATCGCCTTGGTGATAGGATAAACTTACGTGTCACAGGACGACGATAAGGGTACAGGCGGCGCACTTGGTCTCGTTGTCGCTGATCATACCAGGACGATCGCCGCGTACCTGCCGGACCTCGCGCCGGATGATCGCGACCGCGTTGACGATTATGTGGCGCGAGCATCGGCTGCGGCGACGCTGCGTGCCTATCAATCCGATTGGCGTCTATTCTGTGCATGGTGTGAGGAGAGTGGGTATCGATCATTGCCAGCGACGCCGGCGATCGTCGCCGCGTTCCTGACGCTGCTTGCGGAACGCGGCTTCGTTCCCCAGACGCCGCAGCCATCGCGCGGGGGGCGGGCAGCGGTCGCAAAGCCGCTCGGGCGCTCGACGATCAGCCGGCGTCTTGCCGCGATCGTGTTCGCGCACCGCGCGGCGGGAATCGATCCGCCAACCCATCAACCCGACGCCGCCCGGCTTGACAAGGCGATGCGGGCGATCCGGCGTGACAAGCGCGATGATCCCTCCGCGCGGAAGCGGCCTGCCGATGGTGACGTGCTGCGTGACATGTTGCGCACGATCACCGGTGACGATCTGCGCGCATACCGTGACCGTGCGCTGCTGGCGATCGGAATGGCCGGCGCTTTTCGTCGTTCTGAACTCGTTGCGATCACCGTGGCCCGCGTGTCGGAGGATGCGCGCGGATTACTGGTGCGGGTGCCGACATCGAAGACCGACCAGGAAGGCCGAGGCCACAGCGTCGCCATTCCCGATGGTCGCCGTCTCGAACCCGTCCGGCATTATCGCGCCTGGGTTGATCAGGCGAGAATCGCGCACGGGCCGGTGTTCCGCAAGCTTACTCCCCAAGGGCGGCTGACCGAACAGGCGATGAGCGCGCAAGGCGTGGCACTGATCGTAAAAGCCGCCGCGCATGCAGCGGGCTATCCCCCGGCATCGTTCTCCGGCCACTCGCTGCGCGCCGGGTTCCTGACCGAGGCTGGTCGCCAGAACGCCAACCTGTTCAAAATGCGCGAGCATAGCCGTCACGCTTCGATCGACATGGTTGCCGAATACGTGCGGGACCATGAACGCTTCCGCGAGCATGCCGGTGAGGGGTTCCTGTAGGCATTATATATATAGGCGCCAAACAACGGTGACCGCCCGGCTAAATGTGATCGCCATGATTGGCCAAGCTACGATGGATGGCGACGTAGGCATTTAAGCCGATCAAGCGCTCGCCGGCTATAATGGGTATACCTGATTGAGCCGAGGCATGATGACGAACCAGCAAAACAGCAATGTGGTAAGGGCAGCGCGGGTGTACCTGCGGGTCAGCACCGACGAGCAGGATCTTGCGCGGCAGGAGTCGATCGTAGCCGGGGCGCGGGCGGCGGGCTTCTATGTAGCAGCCGTGTACCGCGAGAAGGCGTCGGGCGCACGGTCCGACCGGCCCGAACTGCTACGCATGGTGGAGGACCTTCAACCCGGTGAGGTCGTCATCGCCGAGAAGATCGACCGGATCAGCCGCTTGCCGCTACCTGAGGCCGAACTGCTGGTGGCAACGATCCGAGGGAAGGGCGCACGCCTGGCGGTGCCAGGGATCGTCGACCTGTCGGATCTGGTCGCGGACAGCGCTGGTGTCGCGCGCATCGTGTTGGAAGCGGTGCAGGACATGCTGCTCCGCGTCGCATTGCAGACAGCACGCGACGACTATGAAACCCGCCGCGAGCGACAGCGTGAGGGGATCGAGATCGCCAAGCGGGCAGGGCGCTATACCGGTCGCAAGCCTGACCTTGCGCACCATCGCCGTATCATCGGCCTGCGTGAGGCCGGCATGAGCATCGCGAGGACAGCTGACTTGGCGGGATGCAGCATCGCTCAGGTCAAACGGGTAACGGCGCTGCACCGCGCCAAGCTCGTCGGTCGGACGGACCACGAAACATCGGATCAGGCGGAAGCTGTAGCGACCGATGTACCATCCTGAGACAGCGCCCTGAAAAACCTGGCATGGTGCATGGAAAATAGCGCCCGTTCGACAGGGGAAGCGGCCGTTGTCCTATAAAGGCTGTGAACCGAACAGCTTGCCGCTCCGGTTCGGCGCTCTGACTTCCCCTGGATGTTCAGAGTGCCTCATCTCTCTACGTCGGCGATGGAGGCTGCAAGGGATCGCTAAACCTTGTTGACGGTATCGAGGGCCTTCAGCAGGTCTTCTGCAAAGGTGTCCGTTTTTGTAGGCATTGCCGTGCGCAGAGCCTGACCAAGAAGCAAAGCGGCGTTGCCGTGCCGATCGGCAGCATTTTTGGTGACCCGTCGGCGAACGCCAAGCGTATTGAGCCGCCCCTTGACCATGCTGTGCGTGGCGCCAAACGCTTTGCAGATGTCGTCGACACTGTCGCCGTCAACGTAGCGCCTGGCCAGTTCGATGTCTTTTTCACGCGTCCAGAATAGTCGGGTCATTGATACTCAAGGGCAGGTTCTGTCGCTGCACGCTGCCGCACTCAAATTATAAAATCGGGTTTATGGCGACGCCCGCTCTGGTGTCGATAGACAAGGATTAAACGCCTTAATGCATGAGTGGTACTTTGTAGCTGTCGCGCCTTGAACAAGGGCGGGTGGAGTAGACCCGCCCTTTCTTCATTCACTCCGCCGCGTCGCCTGCCTTCGCCTTGGGCTTGCGGCCGAGACCGATCGTCTTGGCCATGGCGCTACGGCTCTCGCTATAGGCGGGTGCGACCATCGGGTAGTCGGCCTTGAGGCCGAAGCGCTCACGGTACTCCTGCGGGGTCAGACCTTGTGCTGCGATGTGGCGGCGCAGCGTCTTGTACGGCTTGCCGTCGATCATCGAGATGATGTGATCACGCGAGGCCAGCGACTTGCGGACGCTGACGGCGGGGATCACGTCCTCATTGCTCGCTTCCGGCGTGCTGGCGTCCGGCGAGGAGAGGTTCGCCAGGGCATTGTGCATCGACTGCAGGAAGGCCGGCACGTCCTCGGAGCTGGTGCGGGTGCTGGGATTGCTCAGCCAGGCGATGGTCAGCTCGGTCGCCAGCTCAACAATATTGGTCTGCTCAGTCATACATCATACTCACGTCGACACGTCCGCACAGCGCGCACTAGAGGCTGATATTGCGCTTTGTCATCTCCGCCAAGACAATTTGAGCAATCGGTGACGCCGGTTGGTCGCGAAATATATCGGCAATATCAAGCAGATCCTCGTCCCCCAGGCTCAGGAGCGAGGATTCAATCTCGGCAAGACGCACCGCTGCTTGGTCACGAGCCTGGTCGAGCCGCTTCATTTTCGATTTCAGCATGACGATGCCTCTAGCATGAGGCATGCGGCAAGGGCAGGGGGTGCCAATGCCCATATCGGCATATATTGAAGTGTCGACCGTGCCTCAGGCAGCAGGAGCAACCGTTCTCGTGTCCATCGTAGCGGACCGTATCGCGCAAGCGGCAAGGTCGGCTGACGGCAGGTTCCGATGATCGATCCACCACTTGGCCTCAGCAACGGCAGCGCAGGAACGGCAGGCATCCGGGGTGCCATTGTCATGATCAGCAAGCAGACTGGTGAGGCGAGTGGCCCGGATGCTCTCGGCCCAGGCGACCTGACGCGGACTGCCACTGAGGCTTGCCAGCGCCAGGTGGGCAAGCGCTGCAGCCTGTTCCGCGCCACAAGCCGTGCTGCTCGCCTGTCTGGCTGCCCGTCGACAACTATCGCAGGGTGCACTCTCCAGCCGAGCGACCTTGCGCAACTGTTGCTGCGTGAAGCCTAACACATGGTGGATCTGCAGGTGGCCGCAGGCATGGGTGATGGTGTGATCCATGGCGGAATCATGCCGGTTAACAGATGTGTCGCAAGGCGGATGAGTCAGGCTGAATCGGATGTGCGACAAGGCGTTCGACTTATGCGGGAAAGATCGCACTGAAAGTGGCTAAGCCTCTTGGCGCCGTGCAGGGTCGGGTGAGCAGAGGTTGCCTCATCTTAGCTCTTTTACGGTGCCAAGCATCTGGGCCTCGAGGATCAGCGGTCTCGTTCAGCCCGTTTGCGATCGGCGTTGCGGGGGCCCTTGTGGATCAGCCCAAAAAATATAAGCGTTGTTACGTCTGAGAGCCTCCAGCGATCGTGCAATGCGCACGTGTCGCCAACCGACGTAAGTGAGCAGCCCCCATCGGGTGGTCCGGGTTATTAGTTAGTGCATTGTCGTCTCCGCCGCCATTGCCGGTCGTAGGTGGAGCGAAGCGGAACCGGAGGCCGGCAATGGCGGTGTCGCCGCTTGTGGTGCGGGCGGCCGGTAGCCCAGGCTGCTGTGCGGCCGGACGGTGTTGTAGTGACGGCGCCACGCCTCGATCAGTACCCTTGCTT
>NZ_QLJH01000043.1 GCF_003951315.1 Sphingomonas sp. S-NIH.Pt15_0812 | reverse complement strand
CGATCAGCTTCTCCGCACTTCCGAAGGGACGCCGCTCGGCGTTGGTGACGGTCGTACTACCCACGCCTGCTCCACCCTCATCGCGTGGTCGCCAGGCGCAGAACGACCTTATGGACCTGATCGTCGCGCGTGCGATCAACCTGCGCCTTGCCGCGCGTCAGCCAGCCGCCCCGCCTGGAAAGGTTGGCATGTTCATCGAGAATGGCGAGCAGGGTCAGCGTCAGATCATGCTATGGGACAACTTCGCGGAAGGTCGCTGGGAGCCGGCTGTTGCCGGTTTACGCAGGGTCACATGTGGCCTCATCATGTCGGGGTTCACTGGGGATGAGTGGGAAGCTGCCAAGCGAGGCGTCGCGGCTGACCTGAACCATCGCATGGCAGACATGTCGAAGGTCGCGAACGTGGATCTGGCAAAGGAACTGTCGCACGCGGTTGCCGACGGCCGGTACCTGATCCCGCCTGACGAACTGCTTCGCTATGCCGAGAGCATGTCGTCCCAGATGGACGCACGCTCCGGGAATACGTGGTGGCGTCACCAATGGGGCAGCGGTCTTGAGCACTTTCGAGTGGAAGCACCTGAACTAGCAAAGGTGACTGACCCGGTGGCTTCGATCCGGCGGGCCGCTAACGAGGCGATCGCATCGCCTCGCTGCAAGGTTCACTGACAGGAGGCGCACCTTCTTCTACATCAACGGGTAAGAGGAGGTTAGGAAAAGACTGATCCTTTCCCGTTTGCCGATCGCTTGTGGGACGGTCGCGAACCGTGAACGACGCTGGGCTGACGCCCAATTTCCGGCCACCAGAGGTGCCGTTTAAGTGGGTACCGTATGGTCCTCCTTAGCTTAGACCCTAGCCGGACCAAGGGGGTAAAAAGCTCGAGACTTTATAGGTGATTTGCCGAGCCAAAACGCACCAGTCTGTGCAGATCCGATGGAAGCATACCTAAAACGTACCTGCTGAAATAGGTGATTTGGCACGGTCGTGGCGCCATACCACACGACGGTATAAGAGACATAACAATGGGATCGTAGCACCAAGACCCGCTCGTTGCCGAAGGCGGCCAGCTTAGCTATACAATGCTAGTGTAATCCACAGGGGCGGGTGTGCCGATATGACGTTGCAAATTAACATCACGCCCAACGGACGCATGAGCCTGCCTGCGGATGTCCGGAAGCGTCTTGGTCTGAGTGGCGGCGGTGCAGTCTACCTGGATGAAACCGAGGATGGCGTGGTGTTGCGGACGGCAAGCCAAGCGGTGGCACGCGCTCAGGCGCTGGCCAAGCAGTACACCGGCGGTAACCCCGACGCATCCGTTGACGCTTTCCTTGCCCGACGTCGCGAGGAGAGCGGCGAATGAGCGTGGTGCTGGATGCGTCTGCGATCATTGCCATGCTCAAGGGCGAACGCGGAGCAGCAAAGGTCGCGGCCGAGGTCGGCGGGGCGCGGGTGAGCAGCGTCAACTATGCCGAGGTCGTCAGTCACTTCGTCCATGCCGGTATGCCCGAGCGCGAGGTGGATGCCATGCTCGATCCACTGCCACTGACTGTGGTGCCGGCCGACAAGGCGCTCGCGCAAATTGCTGGACGGCTGCGAGCGGCGACAGCCGAGGCGGGGCTTAGCCTTGGCGATCGTTTCTGCTTGGCACTGGCACGGCGCGATG
The DNA here is from genome assembly GCF_003951315.1 of Sphingomonas sp. S-NIH.Pt15_0812. Taxonomy (GTDB): domain Bacteria; phylum Pseudomonadota; class Alphaproteobacteria; order Sphingomonadales; family Sphingomonadaceae; genus Sphingomonas. The sequence goes on along the minus strand of NZ_QLJH01000043.1, from coordinate 19,439 downwards.
GACTGCCCGCATGGACTAGCGACCAGAACTGGAAGAAGATTGCTGATGCCGTTGAGGTCAAGGTTGTCGCGATCCGCTGACCTCACACCGTTGTGGGGTAGGGAGGGGGCGGGACGTTCGGCTCGACAGCTATGGTGGAGAGCGGCCTGACCGCTATGGGACGAGCGTCGCGAGAAAGTGGACGTTCGTTCAGGCGACAGAGTTGAGTGTTTGGATGCCCGACGGTGGTGGGGAGCGGCCTGTCCGCTTTCGGGCGAGCCACCGCGGTAAGCTGCCGTTCGTTCAGAGGGCGGGGATGAGGTTTCCGACGACCGTCGTTGGTGGACTGCGGTCGGTCCGCTTTCGGGAAGCCGCGAGCGTAAGCTACCGTTCGCTTATGTGGCCAGGCGGAGGCCTCGAACGCCTGTTGGTGGTGGATGCACGAACTCGCTGCGCGGAAGGGCGTGCGGGACACGGTTGAGATGACGTTGTCGGCATAGTACACTGGTTGAATAGTGCGGGCGGCAGGCAAAGCATGGGGTCCCACGAAAGGAGCCCTGCCATGGCCATCTCTGCCACGATTGTTGCCGTCAGACACCTACGCCAGCGTCCTATCGACGTGATAGGTATGCGCCATTCCGGAAACTAGACGCAGCGCCACTTTATCCGCGATGTCGGGCGGTTCATGACGCTCCTAGGGCGGCCGCCCGGCACCTCGACGGCAGAAGAGGCGCCGTGCTTCCGGATGGAGCAGTGTGATCTGAGCATGCTGGCGCCAACCCTGTATGCCATCGTGGCGGCGCTGCGGTTCTTCTTTACCCAAACGCTCGAGACTGCCCGGAGCCGGCGGGCAAGCTGTTGGTGGTCCTGAGGCAGCACGAGGTGGCGCAGCTACTGGCGGTAATCACGTGCTCCAAGCTTCAGGCGGCGCTATCCATTGCTAAACTCTTGGCCTTGGCAACCTATGATCAGGGGTCGAGTGGATCGAGCGGATCGATCCGCAGAGAGGTAGCATCGGGACGGAAGGTGATCGTGTTCGGGGACGGACGCGGTCCGATCCGGCCGGGTTGGTAACCCAGCTCGCGCTGGTTGCGCGCCGTGAACGCGGGGCTGGCGATCGCATCGATATGCCCGACGTTGCTGACGACGAGCGTGTCGCGATTGAGAGGTGCGCGCAGGGCGATCAGTCGGCGGGTAGCGTTGCGCAAGTTGGTGGTCGTGTGCCGGGCGTAGGGTTCGACGATGATTGCATCGGCGGGGATACCGAACCGCTCGATCAACGCGCGGCGCATCTCGATCGCTTCGACATGCGGCGTGTCGCGGGGGTGGACCGCGCTGCCGCTGACGATGATGAACGGGGCCAGCCCTTGGGCGAACAACTCGGCGGCCATGCGGACATTCGCCTTGCCACGAGCGCTAAGCGCGGTGCTGGGATCCTCCGGACCGACCCCCAGCGCGATGATCGCGGTGTTGGGGAAGCGCGACCAGTCTAAGCGTCGTGCCTTGGCCACTGCGCCGGCATTGTAGCGTTGGTCGAGCGGCTCGAACGCGATTGCGGCGTTTTTGTCATTGGCGTCGAGCAGGGCCAGCGCCAGCGACAGGCTGGGATCGCCCGTGACCGCCGGATCACTCGCCTGCGCGGTGGCGAGCAGGACCGCATCGGCGACCACCGCCGCGAAGGCCGGAGTGCCGAACGCCTCGTCGGAACCATCGATCAGCGGATAGCGCGGCAGCTTGCCGACGCCATAGATGCGCAGCACCTCGTTTAGTCCCTCGACCTCGCGGCGGACGTCGTTAGCCTTGGCACCGGCGCTGCGGGCGAGGGCATCCCGTTCCTCGTCACGCCAGATTGCCGCCTCGACCACGCAGGGCGCAGCTCCGGCACAGGCATCGATCCGGCGCTGGCGCACCTGATCGATCGGCAGGTGCCCGCCAAGCGACGGGAACAGCCGCGCCGCCATCGCCGCCAATTGCGCGTCGCGGACCGGCGCGGCAACGGCTGGTGTTGGAGTCACGGCGGTCAACGAAGCGACCAGCACCGCTGCCACGCCGCGTCTCACCACGACTTGCTGACGATGAAGCGCACGCTGCGGCCGAAGATCGGACGCCCATAGATTGCATCGCGCGAGGTCTGCCCATCGAGCTGGTCGGTGCGGGGATTGCCCTCAGTCAGCCCCTTGTTGTTGAAGATGTTGTCGCCAACTACCTGGAACTGGAAGCCGTTATAGGTCAGCGTGCCCCCCAGCCCGAACGTGTTGTACGACGGCAGGCGCGTATTGTTGAACAGATCGACATAACGGCGGCCGACATATTCGTAGCGGCCGTATATTTCGACCTGACTGCCGCCCGCATCGAACGAGAAGGTTGGGCGGACATTGCCGAATACCTTGGGTTCGCGGATGATCTGTTTGCCGTTGACGGCCGAGGGGTCGGCGCCGGCGCTATTTTCCAGATTTTTGTACTTGGGGTCCTGATAGGTGAACGATCCCGAGACGAAGAACCAGGGCACCGGCACTATCGCGCCATCGACCTCGACGCCCTTCACCTCGGCCTGGCCGATGAAGGGTACCGCCTGATCGTTGCGCCCGGTGGTGGGGTTGAACGCCACGAACGAGGCGTTGAACGGATCAAACTTAGTGTAGAAACCAGTGAGATATAGATAGTTGCGACCGAACGACGCCTTCAGGCCGGCTTCGTACTGATCGGCCTGCGTCTTCACCAGCACCGGGTTGATGCCGTAATAACTGCTGGACTGCGGTGGCACCTCCAGATGCGAAGCGCGGGTATAGCCACCGAAATTCGTGCTGACGTCGTAGTTGACGCCGATCGTCCAGTTGGTCGCGACCGGGCTGTCCTTGCGCGACTGGCGTGCCCCGTCGAAGCTGCGCACGCTATTGTCGGCCAGGGTGGTGGGGTCGCCCAGATTGACCGAGGTCGAGGTCAGGCCATAGCCGTCGATGTGATACCATTCGTGGCGGATGCCGCCATCGATGCGCAACCCTCGCGTGATCTCCCACGTGTCGTTGCCGTAGATCGCATAGACGGTGGAGTCGACCTTGCCCTGGTTGAGCGTGGTACCATAGCGCAGCACGCCCTTGTCGGTGACCGAGCCCAGCACTGCGCCGGTGGCCGAATAGGCGACCAGATCGAGCGTACGCGGCTGGCCCCGCACCTCCATCAGGTAATCCTGATAAACTGCCTTGTTAGTTAGGCCATAGGACGATCCGTATCCGCCGATCCGCAGATCGTGCGTGCCGATGCTGGTATCGAACTTACGCGTGACGCTGACATCACCCTGGCCCGAGTAGAAGCTGGAGCCGACACCGCGATACTGGCCCTGCACGACGAGGCCCGATGCCGCATAGGGATCATAGGCGGTCGCGCCGTTGGTCCCCGACAGGGCATAGCCCAGTTGCGCGACCGGCGTCGCGGTGGTGCCGAACGCGGTGTTGGCGGCCGAGCGGAAGCTGGCGGCGAAGGTGTTGGCATCGACCGGGTTCGAGGTCGAATAAAGCGCATCGAAGTTGAGGCGGCCCTTGGTGAAGCCCGCGCGCACGGCAAGCTGCCAGCCGTCGAACTCGCCGTCATATTGCAGACCGATATTGCCATATTCCATATGGCGGCCATCGGCCAGATCGCGCGTCTCGCTCTGCGTCACGCCTGCGGCGTCGCGGTACTTCAGCGTCACGCCGCGGAAAGCGGGCGAGTTGAGCGTGCCATTGAAGAAGTTGATATAGGGGTTGAGCGACACCGACGGATTGCGCGGATCGGCAACCGGGATCGGCAGGTAGAAGCTGTTGTGGTCGTTCAGATAATTGACGCTGACCCGCACCGAGCCATTGTCGAGTTCATGCTTGATGTTCGCGCGGATCTGGCCGCCGCGATCATTGGGGAAGCCGTTGTCGCGCTGGCCGCCATCGCGGCGCAGATAGCCGCCGACCGCATAATAGGTGCCGCCGCCGAGCGGCCCGGACTGCACCGCGTCGATCCGGTAGAGATCCGTGGTGCCCACCGTCGCCTGCACCTTGCCGCGCGCGGTATCGCCGCCGGTGACGGTGATGTTGTTGACGATCGCCGCTGCCTGGGAGGCGAAGATCGGGGCAGGGCCGCCGCGCACCACCTCGACCCGCTCGGTCATCAGGTCGTAGCGGTTGAGGCTGTCGCCGCGGAAGAAGTTGCCGTTGATGTCATGGAACAGCGGCAGGCCGTCCTGCTGGAACACCGCATAGCCGTCATCGGTCGGGATGCCGCGAATACGAGTGACGTTCTGCACTTCGCCGCCGGTCGCCTCGACCTGGATACCCGGCAGCTTGCCAAGCAGATCGGCGAAGTTGAGCGGGGCCAGCCGCTTGATGTCTTCCTGCCCCAGCGAGTTCACCGCATAGGACACGTCGAAGCGCCGCTGCCGACGCGCCGACCCGGTGACGATGATGTCCGACCCGTTATCGTCCTCGGGCGCGCTGGTCGTCTGTTCGGCCGCAGCATCCGCGGGGGCCGCAGGGGTGGCGGCGGGCGGCGTCGTCTGCGCGGACGCCGTGACAGGAAAGGCGGCGACGCCGAGCAGGGCGAGACAGGTGCCGTGCAGCAGCGCGAACTTGGTAGAAGCGATCATCATTCCCCCTCAGGTCGTCAGGATGCGGCCCTTTGCGGGAGTTTGCGACATATCCGTGAAACGTCATCCATTTTCAGGGAAGTGGTTCGTCGTTTGTGACAATGGTGTTGCCGCAAAGGCGCTATCGCGCTCGCGTTGTCACGGTCAGCGCGCCACCGCGCAGCAGCGTCGCATGTTCGACCCGCCAGTCCGTCAGCGTTCGGCCGTTCCAGTCTACGCTGACGATCGTACCGTCATAGGGGCCGACCCGCCGGATTGCCAAAGCGCGGCCATTGCCCAGATCGATCCGGGCATTGGCGACCGCCGGTGTGGTGACGACATACCATGGTTCGCCCGGCACCAGCGGGTAGAGGCCAAGCGCGGCGAAGACATACCAGGCGGTCATCGCGCCGGCATCGTCATCCATGCCATCAGCGAACCCCTGCGGCGCCAGCTCGAAACTGCGACCTACGAACGGCGTTGGCCGCTTGCCGCTGTTGGTATAGGGATGCGCGATCGGCCGGGTCATGATCGTGCGGACCAGAACGGCGGTCCGCTGCGGCTCGCCGAGCACCGCGAACAGCCAGGGGACATGGATATCCGGCTCGTTGGTCATGTTGAACAGGCCTGCATCGAAGAAGTGCCGCACCTCCCCCTCGAACGTCGCGGGGCCGACCGTCTGCACCAGCCAGTCGAGATCGAACACCGGCGCCCAGCGATATTGCCACAACGTGCCCTGATACAGCCCGCGTGCCTTCACCGTGTCCCCGTCCGCGCCAGGTGTCTGGAAGATCGATTGCCACATCGGCCGATAGGCTTGGGCTTTTGCCAGAAAAGCGGCGGCCGTATCGTGATCGCCCAGATCGGATGCCAGAGCCGCGATTGCCCAATCGTCATAGGCCGCCTCGATCTGCTGATCGGGGGTATTGCGTTCCAGCGTCGCGCTGTCCCTGACCATGCCGCCCAGCGCGGCGCGCGCATCGAAGCCGGTGATGCCCTTGCGGCGCAGATCGAGCAGGGCGATCCCGGCATGTTCGGTCCGCACCGTCAGGAACGGCTCGTTCATCGTCGCCCATTGCGGCTTGCCGCGCATGTAGAGATCGGCGAGCGAGCGGGCGATATCGGCGCTGCGCCGCGGCTGCAACAGCGCGAGCAGCGGCAGTTGCGTGCGGTAATTGTCCCATAGAGACCAGCTGGCATAGCGCGTCTGGCCAGGAGCGGAGCGGGCGATGTTACCGTCATTCTCGCGGTGGCGCCCGTCTGGATCGTCGATCGCAACCGGGGTCTGGAAGACACGGAAGAGCGAAGAATAGAACAGCGCACGCTCACGGGAGTCGCCATCGACCGCGACGCGGCCCAGCACGTCGTTCCAGGCGGTGCGCGTTGCCGAAGCCACCGTCGCGAAGGGCCGCGTTGCCAGTTCCCGGTCGCGGACCAGCGCTGCTCCCGCCGGATCGACGCTCGACAGACCGGTGCGAATTTCAATCGCATCGCCGGCGCGCATCGCGATGCGCAGCGTCGCGACATCGCCCTCGCGCGTCATCGTGCGATGCAGTGGCTGCCCATTCAGCGTGATCCGGCTGCTGGTGAACAGGCGATAGCGGCCCTTGTCGCACACGGTGCCCGCGACCAGCTCCGCGCGCAGATCGTCGCTGTCATCGGTGCGCCACGCGGCCGATAGGCGCCGGGCATATTGATGGCGCGGATCGACCCTGAGGACCATGTCACCTGCTCGCGCCACGGTGAAGCGCAGCAGTCCGGCACCGCGCGTCGCGGTCGCATCGGCGAGGATGCCGTTATCATATCGCACGCTGTAACGGCCGGCCCGCGCCGTCTCGCTGCGCTTGTCCATCGCGGCGGTCCCGGTCGCACCGGCGCGACGCAGCGAGACCAGCAGATCGCCACCACCACCACCGCACCCGACGCCGACACCACGCGTATGGGAAAAGCCACGCAACCGCGTCGCGGCATGATCATAGCCAGCATGGTTGATAGGATCGGTATCCGGCCCCAGCTGCATCATCCCGAACGGCGCCACTGCCGCGGGCGACAATTGGCCATAATCCGCAAGAGTTCCTACAAAGGGATCGACCAGATCGGCGGGGGTGCTGTCGGCGAAAGCTGGCGTGCTGACGAGAAGAAGGAGGGGCGCTGCTATATATCTCATGAGCTGTACGTGCCTTTTGTGGCTTCAACCGGGTTGGTATGGCCGCTCTTGGATGACCATGATTTTCAAAGCCAATCGTAATGACATAAAGTTACGGGCCTTTGACTATTTTCTGCATGCACGACGATGCCTTGCTCCACGACGGCGGTCATGGACCACCTTTGCCAGTCCAAGCGATCTTGAGGGCGGGTTAGGTTCGGTAGGCGGTTAGACGGAAACCAGAGGCCTGAATGGACCTTGCCGGCGTCTAAACTCATCAGTTTTTACAGTGCGATAATCTCATGGGTGGTGGAGAGCGGCCAGTCGGTTCAGGGTAACCCACTCCGGTAAGCTGCCATTCGTTTAGACGGACGGCTTGAACGCCTACTCTGCTACCCAAATTACGCAGTTGCCTCTCCCCGCGCTGTGGTAGCGGTTGCTATACATGTTTCCACAGCACCGCCCAGCGAACCAACATAGTGGTCGGCACCGAGCGCACGTTGGATCTGCAAGTCGCTCAAGGCTGCTTCACCTTCTGGCCAAAGCCCGACCAGGATAGGAGCGGCACCGGTACGCGCACGCAGCCGTCGAACGAGGTAGCGCAGGTGAGAAGGCGCTCCGCCGATCTCGAGATAGGAGACGCAGACCAGCCGCGCGTTCGATGCATCCAGGTTGCCAATACTGGCACGCGAACCTGCGTCATGGGTCACCCGGCGGACACCGAAGCCGCGCTTGGTAAGAAGCTGCGCCATCATTGCGGTCACCGCATCGTCCAAGATGCCTCGACCTGCGACACAAAGGATTGACCCCTCCGTGCGCCAGTCGGCCGGTGCTTCTGGAAGCACATGGGGGGCAGTTTCAGCGAACCCCGCAGCGACCTCTGGCACTGGGTTGAGCGGAGGCTCGGGAGTATTGGCGGCATTCGCCGTGTCGTCGGCTTCGGACAGTTCGCCGACCAGTTCCAACATACCGTCCACGATACGACCAACCTTGGCGCGATCGATCGCGCCGCGTGCAACATCGGCCGCAGCGAGCTTGAGCGCCGGAAGTGCTACTTCATCGTAATAGGCCGTCAGTGAGCGTTCGGTGAGCTGGGTTTCCGCTTGGGCGAGCGCCTCGTCCGGATCGCCTGCGAGCATCCGCTGATAGAAGCTTTCGACCGGGGTTAGAGCTGGCCGGTCGCCGAGAAGGACGTCGAGAAATTCCAGGCTAGGGATATGTCGCCCGAGCACAACGAGACAGAGGGTCAGGGGCATGGACAGGACGAGGCCGACCGGCCCCCATATCCATGTCCAGAACACCGCCGCCAGCACGACGGAAAGCGGCGAGAGGCCCGTCGAGTGGCCATAGAGCAGAGGCTCCACGACATAGCCGATCAGCGGTTCGAGGATGACGAACAGCGCGACGACCTCCAGCATCGTCGTCCAGCCGGGATCGGCACCAGCGGCGATCGCCAGCGGTAGCGTCGCACCAAGCAGTGCCCCAATATACGGAACGAAGCGCAAGACGCCGGCAAGGATACCCCAGAGAGCCGGGACGGGCAGTCCGATCAGCCACAGCCCGATACCCACGATCAAGCCGAAGCTCGCATTCACAGCAAGCTGTGAGAGGAAGTAGCGAGAGAGCCTTTTGCCGGCATCGTCCATCGCGGCGGTGGTTCGATGCAGGTCGGAGGATCCGAACAGTCGAATGAGCCGGTCCCGCAGATCCTCCTTTTGCATCAGGATGAAGATGGCGACGACCAGAACGATCACGAAGGTTTCGAAGGGAGCGACAATCGGCTCCAGATAGCCGCCGACCTGTTCGAGTATCGGTGTCTTTCGCTCGCTGATCCTGACTTCCAGTGGGTTCGTTCGGGTGCCTCTGACCGCAGCGCCATCGATCGAAGACGGAGCTGGCATGGGTGTGGCTGGAGTCAGAATGCGAAGCTGATTAGCGGCAAAGTGTTGGACACGATCGAGCTTTGCCTGGATCGTTTCCGAATACGCCGGGGCGTTGTTGGCGAGAGAGGCCGCCTGCATTCCGACCATGGTGCCGATGCCGCCCAAAGTCGCTAATGCACTCAGCACCGCCAGCATGATGGCGAAGCCGCGTGGCACTCGAAGCCGGCGTAGCGCTGCGACGATTGGTGAAAGGACGAAGGACAAAAGTACCGCTAGCGTGATCGGGATTAACACGTCCTTGGCGAAAAAAAGTCCAGCGATTACGACCACGCCAACCGCCAAGCCCAGCAATCCGTCGAGGCCAGGCACCTGCGCCGGTGTTACGGTGACATTTGACGCGATGTCGACACCGCTGCCGTCATGCCTGGTTTGTGATTGGTCCATGTCGCGCTCCTTCGAAGCGCTAACCTTCCGGCGCTACCTTCGTGCCGCCAGATAGCTGACGAAATGCCTTTGCCGTGGTGGGCCGCCGCCATCACGTTTGACACCTAGCGTTTTTTCACAAGCGATAACGAATGGCGGAAGTTGGATGGCGGAAAGAACCCGTAAATGACTGGTGATGGGTCAGGCTGATCCAGTGGCGATGGGTGCGATGCCCATCGCTTCAGGCGCAACGACCTGCCAATCAAGCGCGCCCACGCCCCCAGCCGTCACGCTCAGCGAATAGCTTCTGCATTACGACCATATTGTCGGTGCCCCACTGGCATAACGGCTCAAGCGCCCGGGCGAGGCTCTGGCCAAGTGCGGTCAGCGTGTAGTCTACCCGCGGCGGCACCTCCTTGTAGTCGTTCCGGCGCAGGACGCCGTCCGCTTCGAGTTCCTTGAGTTGCTGGATCAGCACCTTGTCACTGACATCGCGGATGGCGCGCTTCAGTTCCCCATAGCGGGTGGGTCCGCGCAGCAGAAAGTACAGGATCAGCGGCTTCCACTTTCCCGAGATGACCTTGAGCGTGGCGTCGAGCCCGCAGGTGAAGGCAGGCGCGATGGGCGCGATGACGGGATCGTCGGCCAGTGGCATTTCAGACATTATAGGTACTTACCAGAAGGTGCATACTTGTCCTTAGGTAGGCCGCCAGCCAACTGCGTGCAACCAATGAATGGAGGCACTTATGACCAGACTGAACGGGAAGATCGCTGTTATTACCGGGGGTGGCACGGGGATTGGCCTGGCGTCAGCGAAGCGGTTCACCGCCGAAGGGGCGTTCGTGTACCTGTTCGGACGCAGGGCGGATAAGCTGGAAGCTGCTGTGGCGGTGCTCGGCGGCAATGCACGGGCAGTTCCGGGATCGGTTACCGATGCTGGCGATCTCGACCGGCTGTACGACACGGTGAAGCAGGAGCACGGCAAGCTCGACATTTTGTTCGCTAATGCCGGCACGGGGGCGTTGTCGCCCTTGTCCGAGATCACGCCCGACCATGTCGATGCGACGTTCGACGTCAACGTGAAGGGCACGATCTTCACGGTTCAAAAAGGCCTGAAGCTGATGGAGCGCGGCGGTTCGGTCATCCTCACCGGCTCGACCACGGGCGTCATGGGGACGCCGGCATTCAGCGTATATAGCGCCTCCAAGGCGGCGGTTCGCAACTTGGCGCGTAGCTGGGCGCAGGATCTGCGGGGTACGGGTATCCGGGTCAACGTCCTGTCGCCCGGCCCGACCCTGACCGAACTGGCGGCCGAGGTCGTTGGCCGTGGTGCCATGATCGAGATGGGGGCGACGACGCCGATCGGACATGTCGGCGAGCCGTCAGAAGTTGCGGCCGCTGCCGCCTTCCTCGCATCATCGGACAGCAGCTTCATGACAGGCAGCGAGCTGTTTACCGATGGTGGCTTGGCTCAGGTCTGATGAAATGCTCCAGCCGGCTTGAGGTCGGCTGGCACCATCAAACCAGCTCGTGCAACACCGATAGCAGCCGCGACCTTTCAATCATCGCGCCACGTGATGACGATGCCGGAAGGTCGACATGAACGGATGGCAGAAATCGGGAATGTGAAAACCGGCCGTGGATGACCGCAACTGGGTCATAACCACAATGCGAAGGAATGTGCCCTTGAACCTGACTGTACGACACAGCTGGGCCTCTTCATCCCTTTTGAACGGGCCTTCACGCATATGCTGCCAGAAGTATCCCAGCTTCATTTGCGGGCATGGGCTTGCCAAACAGGTAGCCCTGCGCATGGCTGCAACCCCTAGTTAGCAGATAGGCCGCTTGCTCGGCGGTTTCGACACCTTCAGCAACTACAGTGATACTAAGCTGATCCGCCAATCCAAGTATTGCGTCGACTATCGCCGCATCGCCGGGTTCGGTCAGCAGGTCTGCGACGAAGCTGCGGTCGATCTTGATGACATCGACCGGGTACTCCCTCAGATGCTTGAGTGATGCGTAGCCCGTGCCGAAGTCATCGAGTGCGACGGTAACACCCGCCCGGTGAAAGGCCGCCAGTGTGTCTCCCACACTCTCCGCCCCGCGGCCCAGGAACACTGTCTCGGTTACTTCCAGTTCTAACAGCTCGGTCGACAAGGCATGACGATGAAGCTGACCCATGATGCGGTCGAATAAATCGTCGCGGCGGAACTCGGCCGGTGAGAGGTTCAATGCCACGCGCATGAGGGCAAAACCCTCGTCGCGCCAGCGCGCGAGATCCTCACAGACGCGTTCGAGCATCCGCTCTCCGAGCGGGACCGCCGTTGTGAGATCGTCGAAAGCCGCTACGATCGTGTCGGGTCCCTGGATTCCAAGCGTATCGTGCCGCCAGCGCAGGAGCGCCTCAAAACCGGACAGCGCGCCGTCGCTCAGCCGGACCTTGGGTTGGTAGAAGGGCATCACGCGATCGTCGCGGGCAACCATCCGCGCAACGGAGAGCATCGATGTACGGCGCTGCATGCTCGCCCGCATCTCTGGACGAAAGCGCGAGAGTTCACCCCGTGCGTTTGTTTTGCCGGCATAGAGTGCGAGGTCGGCTGTCTTTAGCAGATCACGAGCGTTCCGCCCATCCTGCGGGAATGACGAGGATCCTACCGTTGCCTGGCAGTCTAGCGTAATCGCGTCGGCTACAACTGGCTCACGCAGGGAGCGCAAGGCTGCTTGAAGGCGATCCGCCGCAAGCTCCTTCGTCGAGGGTTCCAGGATGGCGGCAAACTCATCCCCACCTAGGCGCGCCACAACCACGTCGTCGCCCAAGGCTTGCGCAAGCCGCGCGGCGACCGTGCATAGCAGCACATCACCTGCGTCGTGTCCGATCGTGTCATTGGTTTCCTTGAGGTGGTCGACGTCAAACAATGCAAGCGTGAGCGTCGCTGAGCCCGATCGGTCCGCCCGCGCGATGGCCTCCTCCAGGGAGCGGTTAAAGGTCGCACGGTTGATGAGCCCTGTCAGAGGGTCGTGCTCTGCCGCCCAGCGAACCCGCTGCTCGGCGGTGAGCTGCTCCGTGACGTCCCGCACGGTGACAAGGACGCGTTCGATCCGTCCGTTCGCTGCCTCAACCCGCCAGCCGCTGGTCTGCATCCAGCGCAATGCCCCATCGTTCGCTCGCCGAATGCGCACCGTCAGTTCGAAGCGAGGGTGAATGTCGCCTCCTTTGATGGAGTCGATGAGCTGCTGCAATATGGGCCGATCCTCCGGAACGACCAAGGCGAGCGCAGTGGCAGGCTCTGCCGGCGCATTTGAAGCCAGACCGAGCATGGTGCGAAATACGTCAGACCAAATTCCACGGCCAAGCAGCGCGTCATAGTCCCATATACCTATACCCGCCGCCTCCGCAGCCAAACGGAAGCGCTCTTCGCTTGCCAGCAGTGCGTTCTCAGCGCGCTTTCGATCGTCGATGTTCTCCAGCGTACCGAACCAGGCCAGCACCGCACCGTCAGGATCCAGCTGTGGCGACGCACATGAACGGAACCAGCAATCGCCACCAGGGGTGCGTAAGCGATAGTCGACGTCGACCGACGTTGCTGTCTCCAGCGCCAGGTGCCAGGCACGCAGTGTTTGCTCCACGTCGTCAGGATGAAGCGCTTCAAGCCAGCCGCTATCGAGAGCTTCGCTAACATCGAGGCCGGTGATCTCCGTCCATCGAGCACTGACCGTACGAATAGCGCCGCTCGCATCCGCGCTCCAGCTGATATGGCGGGCCATCTCTACGCTGGTGCGGTAGTGATCGGCTTCCTGCCGTACCCTGGCAAGCGCATCCAGCAGGGAATGGTACGTGGCGGTTTGCCCGGGACCAACATCGTGCGTCATGTGTGCCACTGCATCGAACCAGCCCCCAGTCCGTCCCTGCGCAAACCCGCCAGCAATCTGTCACGGAGTGATAAAAATGACCATATGGTACAATGCTTTAGGCCAGATTAGTGGAAATTGGCCTGCACCTTGGAAACACCCTTCCATCATCCGACAAGCGTCAGACATCCGCTACGGTCCTGTCGGCAGCGGCGTTGGATGCCGGCTGCTTGGATGAGGGTGCTTGCCTACCTTTTGCCCATGTGAGCAAAAGTTTATCCATCCACTAGGTGTTTCCGCTTAGTCAATTATCTGAACGAACGGCAGAAGTTGGGTTGGCTAGAGGGAAATTCAAACGTCCAAAACTGGGTCTTCGCCCCTCAGGGCTGTACCGCTCCTCCGTCATTGGGCCGTGTCAAACGCTCGCGCAAAGCGCACTGGCGGCATGCCGACATGCCGGGTGAAGGCTGTGCTGAACGTGCTGGCCGATCCATAGCCGACCTCGGCGGCGATCTGACCGATCGCGAGGTCGCGTGTCCGCAACAGGCGCTTCGCCAACGCCATCCGCCAGGTGAGCAGATACTCGATCGGCGGTATGCCGATTGTGTTGGTGAAGCGTGCGAAAAAGGCGGAGCGCGACATGGCCGCTTCGGCCGCCAAGTCCGAGACCGTCCACGGATGCGCGGGGCGCGCATGCATGGCTCGCAACGCCGCAACCAGTCGTTCGTCGGACATGCCCCGAGCGAGGCTCGGCATGGCGGCGGGACCGGAGCCGCAGCGCAACGCCTCGATCAGGAGGACCTCGAGCAGGCGTTCCAGCACCAATTCGCGCCCAGGCCGTGCCTTACGGGTCTCGTCCCCGACCAAATCCATCAACGTAGCCAGCCGCGGCTCGCCGCGTGCCACCACCATCGCCGGCAGCAGCGATACGAGCAGAGCGGCGTCCGGTGACGCGAAACTGCAGATGCCGACCTGCATGCGCAGATTGACTGGCTGATCCACCTGTCCGATGCGGAACCGCCCCTCGCCGATCTCGGTCGGGCTCATGACGGCGCCGTCCGGCGGTGGGTCCATGCTCTCAATGCCGTCTATGGCCCGATCGCCAGTAGCCGGCAGCAGCACGAAGTCGCCGGCCCGCACAACGATCGAGGCTTGGCCGGCGTTCACGACCCGGCATTCGCCTTCCAGCACCGCGAAATAGACAGGCTTCCCCTCGACGTCGCGGCGGATGCGCCAGCGCCCGGCATATTCGACCAGTTTGGAGAAGCTCGCGGAGGGCCGTAGCAGGGTCACGATCTCGGCAAGCGGATCAATGGTCATATCAGGACGATCGCCAACGAAGTCGGGATTGTCGACCATAGCCAGTCTTGATCCGGGAAACCATCTTCGGCGCTCCCATACTCGTCAATGGAGCAAGACATGCCCAGCGTCCTCATTACCGGCTGTTCCTCGGGATTTGGTCTCGAAACCGCAAAGCTGTTCCTCGACCACGGCTGGAGCGTCGTCGCAACGATGCGCACGCCTAACCCCGACCTGCTGCCTTCGTCTGACCGGCTCACCATCCTGCCGCTCGACGTCACGGACCGCGACAGCATCGCCAGCGCGGTCGCGCAGGCGGGGCCGGTCGACGTGCTGGTCAACAATGCCGGTTTCGGCGCCGCGGTCCCGATCGAGCTCATCGAGTTCGAGACGGCGCGCCAACTCTTCGAGACCAATACGCTTGGCACGCTTGCGATGATGCAGGCGGTCCTTCCGGCTTTCCGCGAGCGCCGATCGGGCGTGATCATCAACGTGACCTCGACCGTCACGCTGAAGCCGCTGCCGCTGGTCAGCACCTATCGTGCCAGCAAGGCCGCGGTGAATGCGCTCACCGAAAGCCTGGCGGTCGAGATGCAGCCGTTCGGCGTACGCGTCCATATCGTGCTGCCCGGCCGTTCCCCAACGACGCAGTTCGGCGCGAGCGCGAGGCCGCACCTGCGTGGTCTCGACGATCCCGACTACAAGCCGATGATCGAGGGTATGATGAAACAGTTTCAGGAGGACACTGGGCCGGTCACCCATGCCCGGGACGTTGCAGCTGCGGTGTTCGAGGCCGCGACCAACCCGTCCGCACCGCTTAAGATACCCGCCGGCGCCGATGCGATTGCCTGGATGGCGGACGCCGCCTGACGTGTGAAACCCGGTGTCCGGCGGGTACCTACCCGCCGGACACCGGGCGACAGCCCGAACATTAGGCGGAAGCCAGCCGGACTGCCGTCTCGCGATAGCCATGCAGGGGCCGGCCGAGCAGACTTACCAGTCGCTCGCGGTCGCCGGCCTCCGGGATCATCCCGTCGCTGACGTAGCGCTCGGCCATCAGTCGCATCTCATAAGCCATCCAGCGCGGCATGAACGTCGCCATATTCTGCTCGAAGCCGCTGGGATCGTTGCCGCCGTAGATCACGGGGCGGCCGAGGACGTCGCACCATATCGCTGCCACGTCCTCGCCGGTCAGCGTCTCGGGACCGACCACGTTGATCGTCTCGAACGGAAGCTTGCCGGGTGCGCGGTCACGCCGGATCAGCTCGATCGCGGCGACCTCGGCGATGTCGCGCGCATCGACCATGGCCACGCCCTTGCCGCCGATCGGCATCGGATAGACGCCGCGCTGAAGGATCACGTCCTTCACCATCGCCTCGTTGTCGATGAAATAGGTCGGGCGCAGAATGGTGGCGCCGAAGTTCATCGCCTCGAGCATCCGCTCGGCACCCGATTTCACCGCGAAGTGGGGTACGTTGACGGCGCGGTCAGCATCGAACACCGACAGATAGACGACGCGATCGACACCGGCCTCGCGCGCGACGTTGAGCGTGACGATCGCCTGGGTAAATTCGTCACCGGTCACCGCGTTGAGCAGGAACAGCGTCCTTACGCCGACAAAGGCCGCGCGCAGGGAGTCGATGTCGAGCAGATCGCCCTTGGCAACATCGACGCCGGCCGGAAACGCCGCCTTGGTAGGGTCACGGGTGAGAACACGGACAGAGGCGTCGCGCGCGACGAGCTGCTCGACGACATGGCGGCCGACGCGTCCGGTGGCGCCGATTACGAGGATTGTCATGAGGTGTCTCCTTGGGTCTTGCTGACCCGAGCAAGATGCGTGATCCATCTTCAGGCAAATAGACGCGCAATCTGGACGCGCCGTCTCATAGATGGAACGATATGGACCTACTTGCGCTCGCCGATTTCACGCTAGTCGCCCGCCATGGCGGTTTCGGCAAAGCCGCGCGCGCCGCACGCAGGCCCAAGGCGACGCTGTCGCGCCGCGTGGCGGAGCTCGAGGCCGCGCTCGACCTGCGCCTGTTCGAGCGCGGCCAGCGCGACCTCAAGCTGACGGAGGAGGGGCGGGCGCTGGCCGACAGGGCAGGCGCTCTGCTCGCGGAACTCGAGGAGACGACACTCGAGATCGCATCGGGCAGCGCGGCGGTCCGTGGACGCCTCAGGATCAGCGCGCCGCTTCTCTTCTCCCAGACCGCGATGGGGCGTCTGGCGGCCGGTTTCGCGCAGCACCATCCCGATGTCCGACTGGAGGTCACGACCGACGATCGCGCGGTCGACATGATCGAGGAGGGCTATGATCTCGTCATCCGGGTGAACCCGGCAGCGGACGATGCGCTGGTGGGCCGGCCCTTCCTCCACGACCGACTGGTCGTCGTTGCTGCACCTGATCTGTCGTTGCTGGCCGGCGGCATCTTTCCTGCCGTGGTACGCGACCGCGACGTTGAGAGCAGCTGGACGATCGACACCGCCGATGGGCAACGCGCAATCGCGATCGATCCGGTGCTCCGATTGTCCTCGCTGGTGATGATCCGGGATGCGGCGCGTCTTGGTGCCGGCGTGGCACGCTTGCCCCTCTCTCTGGTCAGCCGGGACATCGCAGGAGGGCGTCTGATTGCGTGGGGTGATGTCCCGGCCTCGCGCGTCGCGCTATGGGCACTCTACCCCTCGCGACGCCTGCTCAACGCCAGGGTGTCGGCATTTTTAGAGTACCTGCGGCAATCTTTTCCGAACGGGACGGCCGAGGAACTGGCAGCCTATCTGGATGATCGGCGCTGACCGTCAGCGGCTCGCCGGTCACGACGCCTGACGTGAACGAACGGCGGCTTCCGGGCAGCGTCTAACTCGCTGCGAATGTCCGGATTTGGGTCTAGCCGGAAGATGTAGGGTGGATGCAATCGCCAAATAGCGGACCTTTTGCTCATTTGGCTCAAGCTCAGGCGAAATCAAAAGCGTGACAGCAGCTCTTTCTTTTTCGCTTGGAACTCTTCATCCGTCAGGATGCCGTCTTCATGCAGCTGAGCTAGCTTACGTATTTGATCTACGATCACGTCAGTCAGCTGCACAAGTCCAGCAAAGTTGGCGGAGGGGTCGTTCGGCATTTCGTTCATGAGCAGCCTTTCGCGTCACATGCGAAGCGTAGTAATTTACCAACACACTGCAAGCTGAAAATGGACGCAGCACTTGAGCGTCGGATTATACGTCACGGCTAGCTGGAGCGAACGGTCCGCTCCCACCAGGTCACGACATTCGTCAGTGGATGACCGGTAGCAAGCCGGTCGTTCGCAACGATGAACAAGCGTCTGAAGTTGGGGAGCGGGAAGGGTGGGTTGAATGACCGATTGTGGGTCGAGCACGCTACAGTTGTCCCGCGCAGAAGGCCATTAGACTGCGGCCGGTCTGGTAGTGGGGGCTGGCACGTTCTACAGATCAGCAATGACGATCTCCCTTCGCTCAGTGCAAGTCGGGCAGGCAGCTCCGCTCGGTCCCAACGGTGTTCCCAGCGGCTTCATCAAGCTTCCAATCGACCACCGCGTAGGGCTGGATGCTTTGGGGCTGTTGGGCGATGAGCAAGCTGACCTTACGGTTCACGGTGGACCAGAAAAGGCTGTCTATGGTTACGCCAGCGAGCATTACGCTGCCTGGCGGTCAGAGTACCCGGAGTACGCCGACCTCCTCTTCCCAGGCGCTTTTGGTGAGAACCTGACCATCAATGGCTTGAATGAGGAGAAAATCCGAGTCGGAGACGTGCATGGGATCGGGAGCGCGCTGTTGCAGGTCTGTCAGCCGCGGCAGCCATGCTTCAAGCTGGCGCTTCGCTTCAACGACAACCGGCTGCCGAAAGCCATGGTTAAATCCGGTCGTGCGGGGTGGTACTACCGAGTGCTGCAAACTGGAGAACTGGCCGCAGGCGACGAGGTCAGACTGGTCGAGCGGCCGCAGCCTGGCTTCCCCTTCTCGCGCCTAGTCTCCATCATAAACCACGGCGACGCGACAGCCGAGGAAAACGCATCGCTGGCAGCGATGTCGGAGGTAGCGGCTTGGATCCGAACGCGAGCGCAAGACAGGATAGGTAGGACGGCCTGAACGGCCGCGACTGAACCTGGTAACCTGAACCAACGTCAGGTTCGGGGTAGCACTGCAGCGGTACTGAACGGCCGTTTCTGGGTCGCCTTGGCCGCCAGGTAGTAGCGAGCCGTTGTGCAACCTCCTAACGTGGACGGTATGACGCAAGTGGCCTGCCCTGATGCGCGATAGCATCGCGATGCTTACCGAACGGGAGAGGGAGACACTGCGGCTGCTCCTGAAGGGATACGACGCCAAGTCGATCGCTCGACATTTCGATCTATCGGTCCACACCATCAACGAGCGGCTACGTGATGCGCGCAGGAAATTGGGCGTGGCTAGCAGCCGCGAAGCGGCCAGAATCCTAGCTGAGGCGGAGCGGACTGACCCCGAAGGCATAGGGGACAAACTTTTGGGGGTCTCTACTACCAGAGCCGATGTGCTTCCCGCTCAGCCTGCGGGCTACTGGCAGGGCGCAGCTCACCGGTTCGCCTGGCTAAGCGGAGGAATGTTGGTCATGTCACTTTTGATCGCTGCGGCTGTTCTCACATCTGCCTTGCACGTTGACGGCAAGTCGGGCGCAGGGGACGCAAGCTCGCGGGTTACCACCGTCAATGCGTCTGCCTCGATGAGCCAGGGTGCGGCGCGTCAATGGCTGGCCCTGTTGGATAAGGAACAATGGGAAGCAAGCTGGCGGGCTGCCGCTGCCATCTTCAAATCTCAGATTTCGGCTGCACAATGGGCAACGATGATCCAGCCGGTTCGGCTGCCGCTCGGCTCAGTTTCCTCGCGGACGTTCCAGAACGTAACAAGGGCTACTATCCTACCCGGTGCGCCGTCAGGGGATTATGAAGTCATTCAGTTTCGCACCGACTTTGCTCACAAGCCAAGTGCCATTGAGACCATCACGCTCGAACATAAGAGTGATGGATGGAAGGTGGCAGGTTATTTCATAAAGTAGAATAAGGCGTTCTGACTTAAAATATAATCAGCGAAAAATTGAAAAAGGGCTTGGGGGGGGGGTGCACCTTCTTGAGCTAAAATTGTCAACAAGCATAACATTTGACGTGCTCCCCTGAAACTCCGCCAATTTGAGCTAGAGTCCGCCTTCGTGAGGAGACGGACGTGAAGAAGAGTAGGTTCAGCGAGGAGCAGATCATCGCGGTACTGCGCGAGCAGGAGGGCGGGA